>DFJW01000007.1 GCA_002373775.1 Ruminococcus flavefaciens
GGTGGTACTCAGTGTGAAATTGGTTTGGTTATATCATATAAGTCCGAAAATGGCAAGAGGCGCGGGAAAATATATGCCGAATGAAAAACTCGACCGCGATCATATGTAGGGGCGGCGTTCCGCCGTCCGGGATCGCAGAAAAGCGGGTTTAACAGAAGACTATTCATCCCGCAGGAACGCGAGCAATTCAGCGTGACTTATCTCGCATATATCAGAAATATCCTGTCTGCACACAGAGAAGACGGTCCGGTAATTCATCCGGCTGAAATAGCTGAGACCGTTCTTGGTATACCACTTTTCATAGACAGGGACGAAAGACGTGTTTTTCAGGTCATACACAAGACCGGTGCCGGACATTTTCCCGTAAGCCTCCTTCATGGTCCACACAGCGGTGAATTCTGCATCCGGATCAGAAGAATTTTCGATGTGCGCAATTTCATTTTCAGAGAGGACATTGGAGAACAGTTCTTTCTGATAGCTGTTTACAGTTTCGATATCCGCACCCGTCTCATTTTTTGAAATGCTGCATATGACGCCGCCTGAGCAGTGTGAAAAGCTGAAGTGAACGTCCGGATTTCCGCAGATGTATGGCTTGCCTCCTGCTCGTATTGAGAGTTCCGGGAACACTCTTGTTCCGTACTCACGCATTAGACCGCAGCACAGCAGAAAATAAGCAGTGCGGCTCAGAAGTCTGTCTGAAAGCCGTTTGTACCTGACGGCTTTCGCAAGTCGCGCATCAGGGAGCAGATGGTCAAATTCGGATTCGCTGTTCCAGATGCAGCTGCAAGGATCATATAAAAGATATATCATAGTCGTTCCTCCGTAAATACAGAATAGATTATAGCATCATTGAAGCGTGATGTCAATTCGTATATTAGTTAGCTACAGTTAACTTTTTTAAGTGTGACACCGTTTAACGGATGATGAACGACAGCAGAAATGAGCGGCATCCGGAATAAGTGTGAACAAAATTCAAACAACAGATAGGAATAATTGTGTTGAAGTATACAAAGGAAAATCACTCAGATTGACAAATGTAAAACAGGGTGATATACTTTAATCGTTAGCGTTAACTAACTATTTTATATTCTTGGACTTTGGAGGACACGAAAAATGACGGATTCAGAGATCAGGCGGCATTTTCCGCTGTGCAGATCAATAAACATCGGCAGAGACATACTGCTGTGTTTTCATCACGCAGGCGGCAGCGCATTGATATTCAGACCATGGACTAAGTATGATCTGTCATTTGATATCGTGCCGGTCGAGATATCTGGCAGGGGGACCAGAAGCGGAGAAAAAATAGCCGGTTCGGTAAATGAAGCAGCTGAGGATTCTGCATCAGCCATAGCAGAAGTGTTCGGGGACAGGAATATATACATATACGGCCACAGTCTCGGTTCGGTTATCGCGTTTGAGACAGCCAACCGACTCTCGGACATGGGGATAGAAGTTCAGAGACTGTTTGCCGCCGGACGTGCTGCACCGGATCATCCCGAGCCTTCGCCTTACAGATGTTCAATGGGGCTTGATGCACTGAAAGCTGAACTCAAAAGGATAGGCGCGACTCCGGAAGAAGTACTGGAAGACAGATACTTCAATGAGAATCTGCTGCCGGTGATATACAGCGATTATAAGATAAGTGAGGAATATGCCTACAGCGGCACAGCTGTAAGATATCCGATAACAGCATTATGCGGCAGTGAGGATACGGATGCGGATATGTCTCTCATGAAGGGGTGGGGGGATATGACTGACAGCGATTTCAGCATATACGAATTTCCGGGCGGTCATTTCTTCCCTTATCAGGACAGCAAGGTGCTGAAAACTATCTCCGGAGAGATAATGACATTAAAAGTACATTAAGGAGTAATTGCATGAAGAATAAATGGATCGTTCACGGGACGAAAAACGAGAATGCAGAAGTCGAACTCATCCTGTTCACATATGCAGGAGGCAGCCCGAGCGTGTTTGCACCGTGGAAAAAACTTTTCAGCAGTTCGGTAAATATAGATCCCGTGCTTTATCCGGGAAGAGAACTGAGGAAAAATGAGCCTATGCCTGAGAACGTGAGAGAACTGGTGAAGAGCTTTGTTGAAGAGAATGAGAAACTGTTTTCAGGCAGTTTTGCATTTTTCGGACATTGCACAGGTGCTTTCATCGCATATGAGACTGCGAGGTATGTGCAGGAGAAATATGGAAGATCGCCGGTGGCGTTCATTGCATCCGGATCAGATTCACCCGGGATAACTGATCTGACAAGCATCCTGAAAGATGAGAATGGCTGTGAGGTATCGGATGAAGAACTTGCTCACCGCATGGTGAAGATAGGCATAGTTACTCCGGATTTTGTCAAGGACAGCAACTTCATAAACTATTACATGCCGATATACCGCAATGACTTGCTGATGCTCGGAAGATCGGATGCCTCATCACGGGATAAGCTGGACTGCGATATATATACTCTTCACGGCGACGAAGATGATTTTATAACTGAGAACGGACAGCAGGACTGGAAGAACTACACAACCGGGACACTCTATTCGGATACATGCCCCGGAGGTCATTTCTATATCACATCCCGGAAGGAAATGACAGTTGAAAAGCTGGAGAAAGCTATAATGAATTCGATGAAAGGCAGAGGTAAGACAAATGGCTAACAGATACAGATTATTCGGTATGCAGGAACTCATGATAAATATGACGGCAGGAGATGACAACTGCATCATAAATCCCGGCGGACTGCATATCAACGGTGAACTCAACTTTCAGAAGCTTGAAAAGTCAATACAGAAGCTGGCGGATGAGAGCGATGCTATGCGCTTTGTATTTCACCGCGATGCAGAATCGGGAAGGATATACCAGTCCATTCTTGACAAATACAAATACAAGCTTGATGTCAGGGACTGCATCGGCAGCACTTATGAAGAAAAGCATGAATTCATGACGAAGGATGTACAGAAGGTCATGAAGCAGGTCGAATACCTGCTTGACGACGATGTTAAGTGGAAGTGTGTGCTGTACCGTTTCAGCGATGAAGAGTACGGACTCTGGTTCATAATCAATCACCTTGTATCGGACGGACTCAGTGTTTCGAACGCCATAACAAGGATAGTTCTTCGCTACAACAATATACCGCTGCCTCCTATGGCGAAGTATATAGACTACATCAAGGAGCAGTACAAGCTTGAAAAGGATCCTGAGTGCCTCCAGCTGAGACGCGATTTTGTAGCAAGCGTAAAAGACTACAGACAGCCGATCAGCAGTGCAGGTATCGGAAATACGGAAGGTTTTTACAAGGAAGTATCGTCATTACCTACAGAAGGCATGAAGAGATTTGCACGCAGCAACAAGATGAGCCTTTTCCATGCGTCGCTTTTCCTTTACCATGCGGCACTTTCAGTGACTTTCGGAAAGCCTGATACAATGATAGGAGTTGCAGTGGGAGTGCGAAAGCTGAAGCACATGTTCTCGATCGGCGAATATCTCAGCGGATTCCTTGACAGGCTCACATTCAAGGACAGCGACATGATGCACGATATGGCTGTGAAATGCAAGGATCAGTTCCTCAGGGAGAGCAAAAGGGACTACGCACTCTATAATTCGTTCAGAAAGGGAACGCTGTTCACCATAGCGTACCAGAATTTCTCTGAAGACGAAAAGAAGATCATCATGGGAAAAGCGAGTGCAAAGCCCTATGAAGATCAGGAAAAGTACATGAAGGCATTTTACTGGAAGGGACTCTGCATAGACGCATATGAAATGGAGGAAAGGATCTCCTATATGGCTGGAGTTGATGAAACGTTGTTCTCTCCCGACACGATGAGAAAGATGAAGACGGCGTTTGAGATCGGAGAGAAGTGTCTTTCCGGAAAAGATATGACCTACAGCGAATACTGCGCGGCAGTAGAAAAAGCATTCCGACAGAATTCATAACACAAACCACACCTGAAAGGATAAATAATGAGAGAAACCGATTACATCAAGAGAGACAGTGAATACTATTTTACACTTGAGAACGCCCCTGAAAAGCGCACGATAGGAGAAATGCCTGCAATATGGGCGGAGAAGTTCGGCAGCAGGACTGCATTTGTCGCCGATGATGAAGAGATATCCTACAATGAGATGTCTGCGAAGACCGATCTTCTTGTCAAAGGATTCCTTTCGCTGGGAATAAAAAAAGGCGATCACGTCATCGTACAGCTCCCGAATACGGCGTCATTCATATACACCATGTTCGCGCTTGAAAAGATAGGCGCATTGCCGGTCATGACTCTGCCTGCACAGCGTGTGTCTGATCTCAGAGGCATATTTGAGACAGTATCACCGGTCACATACATAATACCTGAGAGCTATCTGGGCTACAATTACAGCGAAATGGCGAAGCAGATGAAGGAGATCACACCTTCACTGCGCTATATCATCTGCGACGGAGAAATGGAAGATACGGTCCGTTTCAGCAGCCTGTTCCTTGAAGGTGCAGCACCTGAATATGAAAAGCCGGCGTACAATGATATCGCACATCTTCTTCTCTCGGGGGGCACGACAGGAACACCGAAACTCATACCGCGCTGCCATGCTGAGTATCTTTACAACTCAGAGAAAGCAGCTGAGAGATGCGGGGTTACGGAGGACGATGTTCTGCTCATAGCTATACCGGTCTCACACAATTTTTCCCTTTCAGCATTCGGCATACTCGGCGTGTTCCTGAACGGAGGAACTGTGGTGCTTTGTCCGTATCCTTCAGTTGATGAGATGCTGCCGATGATAGAGGACTGGGGCGTGACTGCACTTCAGCTCGTTCCTGTGCTTGTATCCGCACTTATTGATACGGTCAGCTGGGACGATTCCTGTGACATCAGTTCACTGAGGATAATAGTTGTAGGCGGATCGGTATTTGAAAAGGAACTTGCGATGAAAGTCGAACCGGAACTTGACTGCAAACTGGTACAGGTATTCGGAACGGCAGAGGGCATAATCTGCATGACATCTCTTGATGACAGCTACGAAGTTTCGGCCTCCTGCCAGGGAAAGCCCATATCGGAATTCGATGAGATACGCATAGTGGATGAGGGACTCAACGACCTTCCGCAGGGCGAACTCGGCGAATTCATTGAGCGCGGAGCTTACACGATACACAACTACTACATGGCGTCTGACGAAGTCAATTCTGCCGCATTCACGCCTTCCGGATTCTACCGCACCGGAGATAAGGCGAAGATCGACGAAAACGGCAATCTTGTAGTAGTCGGAAGGATAAAGGAGCAGATAAACAAAGGCGGAGAGAAGATAATGCCCTCAGAGGTCGAAGAAAACCTCTGCAAAGCTGATTTCATACGCGACGCAGCAGTAGTCGGAGTACCGGATGAAGTAATGGGGAGCAGGATATGCGCCTTTATAATATCTGACAGGGAGACCACCCTCGAAGAGGTCAGAGCTTTTCTCAAATCACTTGGAATGGCGGATTACAAGATGCCTGATTCAGTTTATCAGATATCCGACTTCCCGCTGACAAAGGTGGGAAAAGTTGATAAAAAAGCACTTGAAGAACAGGCGAAAGCATAAGGGGAGCAATATGGAAACAAAAACATACTCACTTGACGATCTGATAAATGACATTTTTGAAGTCAGCGGCATAAAGATAACAGACGGCGGCGTCAATCTCATCGAGACCGGACTTGGTTCACTGCATGTAATGCGCCTTGCGAACAAATGGCGCAAGGAGGGATCATCGGTAACATTTGCAAAGCTGATATCCGAACCCCGTCTTGAAGGCTGGCTGAAACTGGTGAACATACCGAGAAAAGCCGGGAAAAAGGCAGGTGCTGCACGTCAGAAGAAAGTTATCGACAGATTTGCTCCGTATGATATGACAGACGTTCAGTATTCCTACTGGATAGGCAGAAAGAAGAATCAGGTGCTTGGCGGAGTAGGCTGCCATGCGTATCTTGAGATACTCTGCAAAGACATAGACGCAGACCGCCTGAACACAGCATGGAAGAAACTTGTGCTGCATCATCCGATGCTTCACACAGCTTACAATGAGAACGGACAGCAGCAGCTGGTCAAGGATTATGAGCCGGAAGACATCACTATCAACGATCTCCGCCATATGAACGAAGATGAAGCGGAGAAGAAGTTTGCCGAGATACGCGACACTATCTCGCACAGGGTGTTTGACATACTCCACGGCAGAAATGCAGCTGTCACACTTACCTTCATGCCGGACGGCAGAAAGATAATGCACTACGATATCGACCTGCTCGCAGCTGATGTCCAGAGTTTCCAGAAAGTGCTTGATGACCTTGCACTGCTGTATTCCGGCGGAGAACTCCCGGCGGTATCAGCGGAATGGAATTTTGCGCAGTACCTTTCAGAGAATAATTCCCGCGGATCTGAGGAATATCTGGAAGCCGAAAAGTTCTGGAGCGAAAAGGCGGCAGAAATGCCCGGCAAGCTGGAACTTCCGGTAAAAGTACGTCCTGAGGACATAAAGAACGTGCGCTTCAATACACGCCGCAGGACAGTTCCGGAGAATGAATGGAGCAATTTCAAGAAGATAGCGGAGAGCATGAATATCACGCCTGCAATGGGACTTCTGGCTGTATATTCTATCATACTTGAAAGATGGAGCGCCAATTCGAAATTCGTCATCAATCTTCCCATATTCAACAGAAACACCGGCTATCCGGGAGCAGATGAAGCAGTTGCGGATTTCTCGAATATCCTCATCCTTGATTTCGACCTCACATCTCCCCGTGGATTTGCGGAATATGCAGCAGGCATACAGCAGAATTTCCATGAGAGCATGAAGCACTCCTGCTATTCCGGAGTTGACGTTGTGAGAAAGCTTGCAGCTGACAACAGCGCTGAAAGCTGCCCTGCACCGGTAGTTTTTGCCTGCAATCTCGGCTATCCTATCATAAGCGACAGTGTGCGCAGCAATTTCGGTGAACTCAATTACATGCTCTCACAGACTCCGCAGGTATGGATAGACTTCCA
Organism: Ruminococcus flavefaciens; assembly: GCA_002373775.1. Lineage (GTDB taxonomy): Bacteria > Bacillota > Clostridia > Oscillospirales > Ruminococcaceae > Ruminococcus > Ruminococcus flavefaciens_M. The sequence goes on from DFJW01000007.1 coordinate 7,003, forward strand.
GATGTATGACCAGACTGACGGAGCAGTTCTCCTCAAATGGGACAGTGTAGATGAGATATTCCCTGACGGAGTACTTGACAGGATGTTCGATGCTTACCTTGAGTATCTGAGCCGACTTGCAGCAGATCCTGCTGAATGGAAAAAAGTGCCTGTAGTGAGCGGAGCTGATGCTGAGAACCGCAGGCTTGCTGAGATGCACGTTGAGGAAAAGGATATCCCGGAAAAGAACCTCATAGACGGTTTCATAGAGAATGCTGACAGGACACCGGAAGCGGCAGCTCTCATAAACTGCGTGACAGGAGAAAAGATAACGTATCAGCAGCTGTACGGAATGGCACGGAATATCGCAGCAGAACTTGTAAACTCAGGCATGGAGCCCGAAGAGCGTGTTGCGGTCACACTTCCAAAGGGCAATTTACAGATAGCGGCTGTACTTGGCGTACATATGGCAGGCGGCTGCTATGTTCCCGTAGGTGTAAAACAGCCGGCAGAGAGGCAGCGCAAGATTTTCAACACCGCAGGCATAAGATTTGCGATAGTCGGCAGTGATACAGCTGACGGAGGACAGTACGAAGGAATAACGAGGATATGTGCAGAGAAAGCTGCATCAGCTGAAGCAGCCGGTTTCAAGCCGGTGCTCAGCAGTCCTGATTCTGAGGCATACATAATATTCACATCCGGTTCCACAGGAGAACCCAAGGGCGTAGTGATACAGCACAAGTGTGCATATAATACCATTGCAGACATCAACTCGCGCTGCAATGTCGGAAACGGAGACAGTATACTTGCAGTTTCCGCACTTGATTTCGACCTCTCGGTATACGACATATTCGGCATGCTGAATGCAGGCGGAACGATCATCACGATAGATGAAGCTTCCAAGCGCGATTCCGAGAAGTGGCTTGAAGCTGTCAGCGAGTACAGTATAACGATGTGGAATTCTGTACCGGCGATACTTGATATGCTGCTCGTGTCCGCTGATATGAAATGCCGCGAACTGACATCTCTGCGCAGGGTATTCCTTTCAGGAGACTGGATAGGACTTGATATCCCGGCAAAGCTTAAAAATGCAGCTCCTGCATCTGAACTCACTTCCATGGGAGGAGCAACAGAAGCTTCAATATGGTCGAACTGGTACGATGTAACTCTTCCACTGGACAGTGAATGGAACTCTATACCTTACGGAATGCCTCTCACCAACCAGAAATACAATATCCTTGATGACAATCTCAGAGGCTGCCCGGAATGGGTGACAGGAGAACTGGTCATCGGCGGAAAGGGACTTGCCAAGGAATACTGCAACGATCCTGTCCAGACAGACGCGCACTTCTTTACCGATGAAAACGGCGAACGCTGGTACAGGACGGGCGATCTCGGAAGATTCCGTGAGAACGGCATAATAGAATTCCTCGGAAGAAAGGACTTCCAGGTGAAAGTCCGCGGACACAGGATCGAACTCGGCGAGATAGAGACAGCGCTCAAAGGCTGCCCGACAGCCAGAAACAGTGCTGTGGATACATACCGCGACAAAAACGGCACCAATCATCTTGTATCATTCATAGTACCGGCAGCAGATGAACTGCTGACACCTGAAGAAAAGGAGACACTGAAGGCTGATATACGAACATATCTTGCATCGGCAGTCCCGGATTATATGATACCTGAGATATGTATATTCTGCGACGAACTTCCGCTGACAGCCAACGGAAAAGTTGACAGGAAGAAGCTGCGCAGTTTCGATATCGAGAGCGAACTTGCAGCCGGAAAGGTATATATAGCGCCGTCAAATGAAACTGAGAGCAGGCTCATGGAGATATGGAAGGATACCCTCGGCATTTCTGAGATAAGCTGTGATGACGATTTCTTTGATCTCGGCGGAGACAGTCTTTCGGCAGTCAGACTGAACAACGCTATCCGTGAGACTTTCGGCACAGACTTCCACCTCAACGATATATTTGACATACCTGTGCTTTCAGATCAGGCGGATTTCATCCTCGGCAGCGGCAAGGTAACGGATGATGCAAAGGTGACAGCAGAGCATGACGAGTCCGCAAGATATGAGCCATTCCCGCTGACAAATGTTCAGAAGGCATATCTCATGGGCGAGAAGAACATATACGAGTACGGCGGTATCTCAACTCATTATTATTTTGAGATACGAGTGCCCGGTCTTGATACTGAGCGCTTTGAGAGAGCAGTGAACAGAGTTATCGACTCGCAGGATATGCTGCACTGCGTATTTTCAGATGACGGCAGCACACAGAGAGTGCTGAAGGACTATCCCCGGTATGTTGTTCGCGTGTATGACGTATCTGAAGCAGATGAAAACAACACGATACTCAGTGTCCGCGAAGAAATGGAGCATAAGCTTTTCAACAGTTCCGAGCTCCCGCTGTTCGATATCAGAGTCATCAGGGGAGCAGAGACGAGTCAGGTGAACTTCTGCTTTGACAATATCATCTTTGACGGCTACAGTATATTTCTTTTCTTCAGTTGTGTGACGAAGGCATATAAGGATGAAAGCACAGCACCTGCTGTTCCGGCAATATCATTCAGGGACTATGTCATGAGCCTCGGAGATATCAGGAACGGAAGCAGATATGAGAAGAGCAGGAAGTACTGGACAGACAGGATAGATGATATGCCGCTGGCACCCGATCTTCCCGTAGTTCCCATGAGCGATACCATGAACAATCGGTTCACTCATCTTGAATACATACTTGACGCAGCAAGCTGGAAGAAGCTGAAAGACAAGATCTCGGCGATCGGAGGCATAACGCCTACAGGCTTCCTTATAGCGCTTTATTCCGAAGTGCTTTGCCGCTGGAGCAAGAACAAGAGATTCACTGTAAATCTCACGCATTTCAACCGTGAGAAGATACACGATGACATCGACAGCGTCATAGGCGATTTCACATCGCTGACCATGCTTGAATCAGATGTTTCCGGTTATCCCACGTTCAGGGAACGCTGCCGCGCACTTCAGCAGCAGTTATGGAACGATCTGGACAATGCGAGCTACGACGGAGTAGAGGTTGAGCGTGAACTTATAAAGCGCAACAGCATAACCGGTCCGGCGTTCCCGTATGTATTCACGAGTGCTCTCGGACTGAACGCAGATGGCAGCATGTTCACAGACCGCATGTACAGCAGTTCGGAAACTCCGCAGGTATGGCTGGATCATCAGGTATCCGAGGAGAATGGTACACTGGTGCTTGTATGGGATCATCTGAAAGAGCGCTTCCCGGAAGGGATGATAAACGAACTCTGCACAGCCTATACAGACACACTTGAACGCCTTGTGGAAGATGACAGCCTGTGGGATGCAGAGCGGCACAGCATAGTTGAGTACAGTTATCCTGAGATAGTCAGAAGTGCAAATGATACCCGCACATCTCTGCCGGAGCATATGCTCCACAGCAAGGTGCTGGATTCCTACAGGAACTTCCCGGAGAAGACAGCAGTTGTCGATGAAAACGGCAGGTATACATATTCTGACATAGTCCTTAGAGCATCTGACATCGCAGATAAGCTGAGAGCGAACGGAGTGAAGGAAGGCGAGTGCGTAGCAGTGATGCTGCCTAAGTCGGTATATCAGGTATACGCAGTGCTTGGAATACTTGGTGCAGGCTGTGTATATGTCCCGGTAGACACCGGAAGTGACACAGAGCGCAAGAGCTTCATAATAAAGAATGCAGGCATAAGAAACATCGTAATGCTTTCGGAAAATAGTGAGAGCTATGAAGGATGCAGTGTGATATATGCAGATAAGGCGGAAAAAGCGGCGGAGTGTACGCTTTCGGAAAATGGCGGAAAGGATTCTGCTGCTTACATCATACACACATCCGGTTCTACCGGAGTGCCTAAGGGAGTAATAATCTCCCATGCAGGAGCAGTCAATACCATAGAAGACATCAACAGAAGATACGGCATCACATCAGCGGATACCGCCATAGGACTTTCACAGCTGTACTTTGACCTTTCGGTATACGATATATTCGGACTTCTCTCCGTTGGAGGAACGCTGGTGTATCCCGGTGCAGAAAGGTATATGGATCCTTCATACTGGCATGAACTCATCCGCGAAAACGGCATAACTGTATGGAACAGCGTACCGGCATTCATGAAGATGTTCGTTGATTATATCGGACTGAACGGCGCAGAATATCCTCCGCTGAAGGCAGTGATGCTGTCAGGAGACTGGATACCGCTTGATCTCTTCCCGAAGATAAAGGAAATGAGTCCGGAAACAAAGTGCATTAGCCTTGGCGGAGCAACAGAAGCTTCCATATGGTCTATCTATTATGACTATAACGGACTTGATCCGTCGTGGAAGAGCATTCCCTACGGCAAAGCGCTTGCAAATCAGGAATTCTATGTCATGGACAGTGCAATGGATATATGCCCGGTAATGGCTGAGGGCGAACTTTATATAGGCGGTGACGGTCTGGCTTCAGGCTATCTGAATGCACCGGAAGAGAATGCTGCGCATTTCATTACTGATGCCAAGACCGGCAAGAGATACTACCGCACAGGTGATCTTGGCAGAATGATGCCGGACGGAAATATCGAATTTCTTGGCAGAGCGGATACACAGGTCAAGATCCTCGGATTCAGGATTGAACTCGGGGAGATAGACAGTGTCATATCAAAATTTGAAGGCGTCAGGAACTCTGTTACAGCGGCGATAGAGGTGAACGGCAGTGCAAAGAAACTGTATACCTGTGTTGAAACATCTGAGATAAGACCGGATGATGAAGAGAAACTGAGAGAAGAACTCAGGAACAAACTTCCGAAGTACATGATCCCGGCGAAGATAGTATTCACAGATGCGATGCCTCTCACATCAAACGGAAAGATCGACCGCAGGACGATAATCGCAGAGCTTGAAAAAGCAGCATCCGCCGAAACTGAGACCGAAGCACCTGCTGATATGACGGAGACCGAGAAGATAATAGCGGAGATAATGGCAGAAGCACTGGGAACGGCAAGTGTTTCACCGGACGACGATTTCTATGATCTCGGGGCAGATTCGCTCATAATGGGAAAGGCCGCATCTAAGGTAAGGAACCGTTTTGAAGAAAAAGTGCCGTTCTATGAGATACTCACAGTCATGCTCAATGATCCCAACGTAAGGAGCGTTGCGGAATTGATAGAACCCTACCTCAGTGAGGAATGATAAGGAAAGCGAGGATATAAGAAATGGAAGAAAAGAAGATCATGCAGGAGATATGGAAGGAAGCCTTGCAGCTTGATACACTGCCGAAGACAGATGAATCGTTTTTTGATCTGGGAGGCAATTCGTTCATAGCTTCAAAAGTGTGCCTTATCTACGAAGAGAAGACAGGAAACACTATCGAGATATCAGACTTTTATGACAGAGAGACCATTGACGGTCTCGTAGGCTGAGATTTGAAGGAAAGGAAAAGTGCCATGTTTATTGAAGTGAAGAATGCAGTAAGATATTATGGTCAGGACGAACTGAGAGTACACGCTCTCAATTCGATAGACCTTTCTCTTGACAAGGGAAAGATATACGTTATACTGGGACCGTCCGGTTCAGGAAAGAGTACTCTTCTGAACATGCTCGGCGGACTTGACAGGCTTGATTCCGGAAAGATAACCGTTGACGGCACAGAGCTGACAGGCCTCTCAAAGAAGGAGACTACGGAATACAGAAGAAAGTCAGTCGGTTTCGTATTCCAGTTCTACAACCTCATCCCCGACCTTACGGTAAAGGAAAACGTTGAAGCGGTACGCGATATATCCGACAAGCCCTTTGAGATAGACGATATGCTCGATGCACTTGGAATAAAGGAGTATGCGGACAGATTCCCCCGTGAGCTCTCAGGCGGACAGCAGCAGAGAGTTGCTATCGCAAGAGCACTTGTCAAGAATCCCAAGATCCTTCTCTGCGACGAGCTGACAGGTGCCCTTGACACAAAGTCCTCGCGTATGGTGCTTGAATTCGTTGAAAAGATACATGAGAAATACGGTACAACGATCATTATCGTAACACATAATGAAGGCATAGCTGAGATGTCAGACACTATTATCAGGATACACGACGGAAAGATAGATTCTGTTACTGAGAATGCCGGCCGCAAGTCTGCTAAGGATCTTGTTCTTTAATAGGAGAAGCGAATATCATGGTATTAAGAAAAAGGTATAAAAGGAATATAAAAAGCAATCTCGGATTCTATATCAGCGTAATGGTGCTCACAGCGGTAAGCATCATGGTATATCTGACAATGGCATGCGGACTTGAAGGCATGGAAGGCTATCTTGACGACTTCAAGAAAGAGTGTGTTGCAGAGGATGCGCAGTTCACATCATATCTTCCGCTGGATGACAGCCAGATATCCGGGTTTGAAGAAAAGTATGATCTGCTGCTTGAAAAACAGTCATACATCGACATTGAAAATGACGGCGATACCATAAGACTGTTCAAAGCATCTGAGAAAGTGAACATCTACCGTGTAACAGACGGCGACGATGTTGCGGCAGATGACGAGATACTTCTGTCCGCGTCATACATGGAAAACAACGATATCGAGATAGGCGACAGCTACACGCTTGGCGGCAAGGAGTACAAGATAACCGGTACCTATGACCGTCCGGATTACCTTTACATCCTGAAAGAACTGAAGGGCAGCTTCGCAACACCCGAGACATTCGGCATAGCAATGCTGACTGAAAGCGAATACAGCAATGTATATTCAAAGCTTGCAGATGACGAGGTGTCATATTACAGCGTCAAGTATCACGGAAGCGACGTAGACGCATTCCGCCGTGAACTCAACGACACTGTAATGGTATCAGCCTATGTGAACAACGAGAACAACAACCGTATAAGCACAGCCGATGCCACACTTGACATGACAAGAGATATCAAGGATGTTATCATACCGATCATATTTGTACTTATAATAATCATCATAGCAGTAGTACTTGAGAGAAAGATAAAGTCTGAACAGAAACTCATAGGAATCCTTTCAGCGCTTGGATACACCAAGACACAGCTTGCGCTCCATTACAGCGTATTCGGAGCATTTGCAGCTCTTCTCGGAAGCATCCTCGGTGTTATATGTGCGATACCGATGGAGAACGTGCTCATCCCGATGGCATTTGTAAAACTTGAATCCTTCCCTGTGGAATACGGACTCAGCGCTGCAAATGTCGCAGTAGCGTTCATAGTTCCTCTTCTCTGCTTTACAGTGACGGTATTCCTCACAGCAATGGCAGTAATGCGCAAGGAAACTATCTCCATGATAAACGGTACAGATGACAGAAAGCGCAAGACAGCATTCAGAATGGAGAAGTCTAAACTCGGTTTTGCAGCCAAGTACAGGATACGTTCCATATTCGGCAAGCCGGCGAGAACCTTCATAATCCTTGCCGGAGTGTGCATAGGAAGCCTTGTTTTCCTCTATACATACGGAGTTGTGGATTCTCTTAAAGTATATGTAGACGACTCCATAAACAAGATGGGTGACCTTGAGTACCAGTATTACTTCAACGAACTCAGGACTGACGAGCCGGAAGACGGCGTCAAGGTAGTATACTCCAATTTCGAGTGCGGAAAGGACGATATCGCCGTAACTCTCATGGGAATGGAGACGAACGACCTTCTCAGCTGCAAGCTTGTATCCGGAGGAGAAGCTGATCTTGAAAGCGGCGGATACTACATCACAAGAATGGGCGCGACTATCTACGGCGTAGACGAAGGCGATGAGCTTGTACTCAAGAATATAGCATCACTGGAGAAAACGACGATAAAGATAGAAGGACTGATAGATAACGATTCTCAGAACGCTATCTACACATCGCCGGAGAACGTATACGAAATAACCGGTCTGCCGGAGGGCTGCTACAATCTGCTGCTTTCGGAAGATGATATGGGATATGCAGACGGAGAACTGCGTCAGATAATAACAAAGTCCTCACTGCGTGAGCAGATAGAAGAAGTATATGAGCTCGTAAAATCAGAGGTAGGCATAATGATACCTTTCGGCGTAGTTATCTGTGTATTCGTTATCTACATCATGGTAAACATGCTCATATCCGAGAACAAGTCTTCGATATCCATGCTGAAGGTGCTTGGATACAAGGACAAGGAGATAAACCGCATCGTAATAAATGTCTACCATTTTGTTATCCCCGCAGCTGCACTTCTCGGACTTGTGGCAGGATATCTGTTCATCAAGTTCTTCTTCATAGCGAACACCGCGGCATACAACACATATGTAGAAGCTCATTTCTCAGTGCTTACAGTAATAAAGTACTTCATCCTCGTATTCCTCAGCTATGCAGTGTCACTCGTGATACTTGGACGCAAGGTCGGAAAAGTTGAGATGTCAGAGAGCCTGAAGGACAACAGAGAATGACCTGATACTATAATATCACAAGTTCGGTTCCCTTTATCTGATTAAAGGAAATCGGAACTTTTTATGGAAGTTATCTGAAAGGAGAGCTCTGTATGGAATACAGGCTAAACAGGAGGACCGGTGATAAGATAAGCATTATCGGACTCGGCACATCTGCTATCAGCGACAACGGCATAGACGAAGGAGTGCGCATACTTGAAAAGGCGTACGAAAACGGAGTGAATTATTTTGACCTTGCCGGCGGAAAAGGAGAACTCTTTGAGGTGTTCGGAAAAGTTTTTTCCGCAGAAAAACGCAGGGACGTACACTACCAGCTGCATTTCGGAGCAGTGTATGACAAGGGAAAATATGGCTGGTCCCTCAATGCAGACGCCATAAAGCGGAATGTAGAAAGAGAACTCGGACTGCTTGGCACAGACTACATAGACTTTGGTTTCATCCATTGCCTTGACGAGCTCACTGTCTGGGAGATGTACAAGAAGAGAGGCATATTCAGTTATCTTAAAGAGCTGCATGAACAGGGAGTGGTGCGGAATATCGGACTCTCATCCCATACACCTGTAGTGGCTGAGAAAATAATCGAAGAAGCAGGGGTGAACATGCTGATGTTCAGCATAAATCCCGCATACGATTATCACCACGGAAACTTTGCCAACGGAACCAGCGAAGAGCGTGAGCATCTCTACCGGAGATGCCAGAGAGACGGCATAGGCATATCGGTAATGAAGCCCTATTCCGGCGGACAGCTGCTCAGCGATCGTCAGAGCATATTCGGAAAGGCGCTTACGGAAGTGCAGTGTCTGAAATATGCACTTGACAAACCCGGAGTGCTGACAGTTCTGCCGGGAGTATCGAGCATAGAGCAGCTGGATAAGGTGCTGCATCTTCTTGATGCGACCGATGAAGAGAAGGATTACAGCATTATCTCTAAGGCAACGCCTAAGGAAATGGCAGGCAACTGCGTGTACTGCAATCACTGTGCCCCATGTCCAGCCGGCATAAACGTGGGACTTGTCAACAAGTACTTTGACCTTGCAAAGGTCGGTGACGAAATGGCAGTCAGTCATTACCGGAATCTTGAAAAGCATGCTTCAGACTGCATTTCCTGCGGACATTGCAATACTCACTGTCCTTTCCGTGTAGATCAGATGACGAGAATGAAAGAGATAGGGGAGTACATGGGAGGCTGATCCGGAAATGCGATATTTGTGCAAAAATACCATTTGCAAATCCTTCCTAAAAATGCTATAATATAAACAGACGTGTAGCGATCACTGCGTAAATCCAGTTGGTCGCTGCACGTTTATTTTTTTATGGAGGTTTTTTATGGAACAGACATCAGAACTCTTTTTAGGCAGAGAACCGGTCGGCAGGCTGATGAGAAAATACGCTCTGCCGTGTATCATCTCGCTTCTTGTAGGTGCGCTTTACAATATAGTGGACCAGATATTCATAGCCAATGCTTCATATCTTGGATCATACGGAAACGCAGCAAATACAGTTGTATTCCCACTGACAGTAATAGCGCTTGCGGCAGCAGTTATGATAGGCGACGGATGCTGTGCATTTGTGAGCATAAGTCTTGGCATGAACAAGCAGCAGTGGGACTTGCAGCGCTTATCATAGTTGAACTGTTCCCGAAACAGCTTATAAGCATATTCGGCGCATCCAACGAGAGCGCGTACTACACTGAATTCGCTGTGCGTGCTTTCAGGATATACCTTTGCATGATAGTATTCGCATGCGTGAACAAAGCCTGCTTCATTTTCCTTCAGGCTATGGGAAAAGCAGCGGAATCCACAGTTCTTTCCATGATACGGGAGATAGTGTTCGGTGTTGGATTTGCACTGCTCCTTCCCGTTTTTTCGGACTGGACGGCGTGCTGTATTCTATGCCGCTTTCAGATATACTGACATTTGCAGCGGCAATGTACCTGATAATAAAGACATACCGTGAACTCGGACTTACGGACACGGATGAATCAATCCGGCATGACCGCAAAGCATTGGAAAACTGAATAAGACAGAATCAGCTCCGGAGCATGATGTGTTCCGGAGTTTTTTGCTGATCTGAAAAACTTAAAGACTTGTTAAGAATTGCCATGATATAATCAGAGCATAGAAAGGACGGAGGTAATCAATATGTTCCGGAGAATACTGAAACGCGACTTAAAACGCAAAAAGACAATGAACGTAATACTTCTGCTGTTCATAGCCATGGCAGCAATGTTTGCTTCGGCAAGTGCGAACAATATCACGGCAGTTGTGGGAGGCATCGACTACTTCTGCGACAAGGCAAAGCTGACTGATTATGCAATGATAGTAATGCTTCCTGACGGTGAAAATGAAATACTGGATCAGCTAAGGAAAAGCGAAAACGTCAAAGAATTGCACATAGAGCCGGGCATAACCGCCATAGGGGATTATGTTTACAATGGCGACGAGAACATGAAGGAATTCGGCAACTATGTCTGCATAACGCCTGTAGGAGAGGCACAGCTGAATTATTTCGATTCTGATAACAGAGTTATAACAGAAGTGCCGGAAGGAAAGGCGTATGTCTCATCGGACGTTATTTCAGATACGCTTGATGTCGGTGAAGGAGAACACTTCCAGATAAAGTTCGATGAAACAGTATTGGACGTTGAGTACATCGGCAGAGCAAAAGACGCCTTTTTAGGTTCTGAGTTCATGGGAACACCGAGAGTGATAATCAACGATAAAGACTATGCCAGGCTTGTAGCAAATGAAAAAGTCAGAAAGAATTATCTTGGCTGCATGGTATTCATAGATACAGATAATGCCAGTGCCCTTGAAGAAGAATTCTCCGAGTCAGAGAATGTGATCTTCAGCGGCGACAGAGAGCTCATCAAAAAATCATATGTTTTAAAAATGATGATCGCCGGCATATTGCTCGTAGTAAGCGTAGGTATGCTGATAGTATCCTTCGTAGTACTCCGATTCACGATCGGATTCACCATATCCGAAGAATTCCGCGAGATAGGAGTTATGAAGGCACTCGGACTTTCAAATACCAGCATAAGGGCGCTGTATCTTGTGAAGTACGTTGCCATAGCAGTGATAGGAGCTGTGATAGGATTTTTCGGAGGCATCCCGTTTGCCGATATGCTCATATCGCAGGCTGAGACCAGTATGGTGCTCAACAGGGAAAGCCTTGTACCGGTCAGCATCATCTGCTGCGCTGCTGTAGTACTTCTGGTACTGATATTCTGCTGGAGCTGTACACGCAGGATAAAGAAACTTTCGCCGATAGATGCTGTACGCAGCGGTCAGACCGGAGAGCGATTCAAAAAGCGCAGTATCATGCGGCTCGGGAAGAGTCATCTCGGCAGCAGAGGCTTCCTTGCATCAAATGATATACTCAGTTCACCAAAGCAGTACGGACTGATAACTGTAGTATTCACCATATGTATACTCATAGTTCAGATACTTGCGATCTCGGTAAATACGCTTAAAAGCGAAAAACTGATAGGGCTTTTCGGGGCACTTCCCTGTGATGCGTTCGTAACAGTTGAATCAAGATCTGTTGAGGTAATGAATAAGGAATTCGATGAGCAGAGATCAGTGAAAGAGCTCGAAGAAAAGCTTGCTGAAAACGGAATGCCGGCGGAAGTACACCTTGAATGCGTTTACTCATTCACAATAAAATCAGGCGATAAAAAGAGAAAGACGCAGATGATGCGTGACCGCGAGACAGATGCGGCTGATTACCATTATACAGAGGGCACGCCGCCTCAGGCAGCAGATGAGATCGCGATCACCAAACAGGTAGCTGAGAAGCTTGATATAAGCATAGGCGACAGAGTACTGATAACGATAGGCGGCGAGGACAGAGAATTCATCGTCACTGCATTCTATCAGGATATGAATTCACTGGGCTGGTCCGGAAGGTTCCACCAGGATGCAGATATTGCGGATGAATATATAATGGGAGCGCTTGCTTATCAGGTATACTTCACTGATTCACCAAGTCAGGAGGAAATAAGTGAAAGACTGGAAAAGATAAAGGAGATTGACGGCATACTTGAAGTGCAGACAACAGGCGAGATTGTATATGAATCAACAGGAGCAGGCGATGCGATCAAAGCGCTCAAAAACCTTTCACTTGTTCTTTCGGCAATTATCGTTATAATGATAAGTGTTCTTATGGAGCGTTCGTTCATCACAAAGGAGAAGACGCAGATAGCTCTGCTGAAGGCAACAGGATTCACCAACGGAGATGTGGTATTCTATCATACGCTCAGGTTCGGTATAACGGTATTTGTTTCAGCTGTTACAGCATCACTGATATGTATGCCGGTGACCAAGCTGGTGATCGATCCGGTATTCGTCTTTATGGGAGCCATAGAAGGTGTTGAATACGAGCTGGCACCTGTTGAGGTATGCATCGTATACCCGGCAGTGATACTGCTTTCCACATTGACCGGAGCATTTCTTACTGCACTTTACACTAAAAAGATCAAGCCGTCCGATACGGCAAGCATAGACTAAGGAGGATCATCATGAATACAGTTTTAGAGGCAAAAGGACTTTGCAAGACATACGTTGTGAACAAGCGGCAGATAAACGTGCTGAAGAATATAGACCTGAAAATAGGCGAAGGCGAGATGATAGCAGTAATGGGACCGTCAGGTTCCGGAAAGAGCACACTGCTCTACTGTATCTCGGGAATGGACAGAGCGACAGCCGGAGATGTCATATTCAACGGCAACGACATCTCAAAACTCAGCAATAAGCAGCTCTCAAAACTGCGCCTTGACGAAATGGGCTTCATTTTCCAGCAGATGTATATGATGAAGAATCTGTCAGTCCTTGACAATATAATCCTCCCGGCAGTACATTCAGGCAAGAATAAGGAGAGCCGCAAGGAGATCGAAGAACGAGGCAGGATGATGATGCGGAAGCTGGGGATAGACGATATCGTAGGCAACGACATAAACGAGGTATCCGGCGGACAACTCCAGAGGGCGTGTATCTGCCGGAGCATGATAAACACCCCAAAGATGATATTCGCAGACGAACCGACAGGTGCGCTGAACCGTACAAGTTCAGATGAAGTGATGGATGAACTCATAAAACTGAACAGCGGCGGAACGACAGTCCTCTGTGTGACACACGATCCGAAAGTGGCAGCTAAATGCAGCAGAGTGCTCTATCTTGTGGACGGAGGCATAGTAGGCAGAAAGGAAATGGGACATTTCAGCGGTGATCCGTCAGCACTCCGTGACCGCGAGAGGGAACTCAATAACTGGCTGTTTGATCTGGGCTGGTAAATATCCGCGCCGCTATTGAAAAATGGCGGCGAGTATGATAGAATAGTATCTGGTGGTGATAATAATGACAGATATACTCATAGTTGAGGATAATAAAGAACTTGCAGATCTGCTGACGGATTTTCTTCGGGCAGAAGGATACATGGTTTCCACGGTTGACAGCGGAGAAAGGGCAGTTGAACTTTTCGAACGCTATGGAGCGAAACTGGTGGTGCTCGATGTGAATCTTCCGGGGATGGACGGATTTGCAGTGTGTTCCCGTCTGAGAGAGGACACAGATACACCGATACTGATAGTGAGCTGCCGTACCGAGAAGGAAGATAAGCTGAGCGGACTTTCACTGGGAGCTGATGACTATATCGAAAAGCCCTACGATATAGATATCCTGCTCGCCAAGATAAAAGGAATATTCAAAAGGCGCTATCAGCGCGATATACTGTCAGCAGACGGAGTCGAACTGAATCTTGCCGAAAGGACAGCCGTTATAGACGGTGAAAGCGTAGATATAACAGCCAAGGAATTCGACCTGCTGGCACTGCTGATCGGGAACAGGGGAAAAGCACTGAAAAAGGAGTACCTGTTCAACAGCATTTGGGGAAGTGACAGCGATTCTGAACTCCAGACGCTGCATGTACACATCAATCATCTCCGTTCAAAACTGGGCGAAGATCCTAAGAATCCGAAACATCTCATCACCGTCTGGGGCGTGGGGTATAAATACATATGAACACTTTCAGGAGGATGTGCATATTCATTATCGCCGTACTGCTGGCAGCATTTTTCGGGGTAAACATTTATATAAACAGGCATATTGATGAAGCAGAAGGCGAATACCGTGTGGAAGCCAAAAGGATAGCGGAAGAGATAGAGGAAAAAGGCGAAGCCGACCTTTCGAACTACCACCATATCACAGGGGTATTCCGGGAAGACGGCGATGAACTGTATCATACGAATAATCCGTATCTCATAATTGAAGCCTCAGGGGAGCTTTACCGCGTAGAATACAAGAGCGCCCATGATAACGGCTGGATAAAAAAAACGATAAACGGCATATTCCTGACACTTGCAGTACTGCTTGCATTGCTGATGTACTATCTCTGGAAGCATATCGTACTTCCGTTCGGAAGGATAAACAAAGTGCCTCAGGAACTTGCAAAAGGCAACCTTGCCGTCCCCATACCGGAAGAAAAAAGCAGATTCTTCGGGCGGTTCACATGGGGGATAAATCTTCTGAGAGAGAACATAGAGGAAGGCAGAAAAAGAGAGCTCTCGGTACAGCGTGATAAGAAACTGCTGCTGCTTTCCCTTTCGCATGACATAAAAACTCCGCTTTCTGCCATAAAGCTGAACGCGCAGGCACTTTCGAGAGGACTGTACCGCGATGAAGCAAAACGCCGTGAAGCAGCCGAGAGCATAAATAAGCGTGCTGACGAGATCGAAACGCTTATGGGACAGATAACCCATGCGGCAAGTGAAGATTTCATGGAGTTCAATGTTGTACAGGGAGAAGAATTTCTCAGCCGTATCATCGAAAGGATAAGCGCAAGGTATTCTGTGCAGCTTGCAGATGCCGGTACTGAATTTGTGATCGGTGAATACTCTGACCGACTGCTGGCGTGTGATGCTGACAGACTGGCGGAGTGCATACAGAATCTGATAGAGAACGCCATGAAGTACGGCGACGGCTGCCGCATCAGTATAGATTTTGATATTGTTGACGGATGTGAACTGATAACAGTGTCGAATACAGGCTGTACTCTTGAAGCGACCGAACTCACACAGATCTTTGAAAGCTTTCACCGCGGAAGCAATTCCGACAAGATACAGGGCAGCGGACTTGGTCTGTACATATGCCGGAAACTTATGGGACTTATGGGCGGAGATGTGTATGCGTCAGTAAAAGACGGATGCTTCAGCGCAGTGCTCGTAGTAAAACTGGCGTGATACAGTAACTTATCCGGGAATTACTGAAACCTCTGCACTTCAGCGTGACAGAGGTTTTTTCTTCAGGCACTTGACATAATCTGGAATATGTGAGATAATAAACAGGTGAGTAAAAACCCGAAAGAGAGGATAATATGAAAAAATACATACTTACATTTCTTATATCAATGGTACCGATCGTCGAATTAAGAGGCGGCATCCCCATAGGCGTAGGCATGGGCGTTGACTGGAAGGCAGCGGTAGCAATATGTATGATAGGCAATATGCTGCCCGTACCCTTCATATACTTCTTTGCAAGAAAGATACTTGAATGGGGAAAGGACAAGCCCGTGATCGGCAAATTCTTCACATGGTGTCTGGTAAAGGGACAGCACGGCGGAGAAAAGCTTCAGGAGAAAGCCGGAAAGGGCATGTTCTGGGCACTTCTTCTGTTTGTAGGTATCCCGCTTCCCGGTACAGGAGCATGGACAGGCACTCTTGCAGCGAGCATACTTGATCTTGACTTCAAGAAGAGCATACTTGCGGTAACATGCGGTGTAATGCTGGCGGCAGTCATAATCACAGTGCTGACACTGCTGGGATTTGCAGCTTTTACAAGCTGACAGAGAAAAGATACTTGAAATATTCCCCTTTTGCGATAGCCAGAAGGGGAATTATTGTGATATGCAGTGCAAATGACAAGAAGTGTAAAATCTGTGTAAAATCAGATGCAATTCATCAAATGAACACCTTGTTATCACAGATTCAACACCTAAAGACTTGACATATTCTGCTGTAAGTGATAAAATTCAAATGTTATAATCATAATTATAATCGGAGGTCTGAAAATGAAGCATTATCTTGAATCCACCGATGCAGTACTCAAAGAAGTCGGCAGCACTAAAGCCGGTCTTACAACAGATGAGGCTGCACAGCGGCTTGCAAAGTTCGGAGAGAATAAACTTGATGAGCCGCCGAAGCCCACGTTACTGCAACGATTCATTGAGCAGTTCAAGAATCCGATGATACTTGTTCTGCTTGCAGCTGCACTGATATCCGCTGTCACCGGCATAATATCAGAAGGCAAGCTTGAAGCAGACGTGTTCATCATACTTTTCGTAGTTATAGCAAATGCAGTGCTCGGAGTATACCAGGAAAACAAAGCAGAATCTGCGATCGAAGCATTGCAGGCGATGAGTG
This sequence comes from Ruminococcus flavefaciens, assembly GCA_002373775.1. GTDB lineage: Bacteria > Bacillota > Clostridia > Oscillospirales > Ruminococcaceae > Ruminococcus > Ruminococcus flavefaciens_M. Next base: position 23,806 of record DFJW01000007.1, read on the forward strand.
CCGCCCAGAGCAAGGTATACCGTTCCGGCGAACTTATAGTCGTACACAGTTCAGAACTCGTTCCCGGAGACATCATAACTCTGGAAGCAGGCGACAACGTACCTGCTGACTGTAGGATACTTGAAGCAGCAGCTCTCAAGGCTGAAGAGTCTGCGCTCACCGGCGAGAGCGTTCCTTCTGACAAAACAGCCGAAGTGCTCAGCGGTGAAGAAGTGCCTCTCGGCGACAGAAAGAACATGCTGTATATGGGAAGCAGTATCGCATACGGACGCGCTGAAGCAGTAGTCGTAGCCACCGGAATGAACACCGAAATGGGTAAGATAGCCGGTGCTATCGCAAATGCAGAGGAAGATGAGACACCTCTCCAGAAGAGCCTCAATCAGCTCAGCAAGATACTTTCTGTAGCCGTACTGATAATATGTCTGTTCATACTTCTGCTCAATATTGTACAGATGCTCGTAAATGAAAAAGGCATCACACTTCCCGGCTTCCTTGACGCATTCATGATAGCGGTCAGCTTAGCGGTAGCAGCTATCCCGGAAGGCCTCGCAGCAGTAGTAACAGTCGTTCTTTCCATAGGCGTAACGAATATGTCAAAGAGAGGCGCGGTTATCCGACGACTCACCGCTGTTGAAGCACTCGGATGCGCACAGGTAATCTGTTCAGACAAGACAGGTACACTTACTCAGAATAAAATGACAGTCGTTCACGAGATCACAGATGACAAGGAACTCCTTGCAAGAGCAATGGGACTCTGCTGTGACGCAGTACTGAATCCCGACGGTTCAGTGACAGGTGAGCCTACAGAAGCAGCACTTGTAGCATATGCAGACAAGTGCGGACTGAAGAAATATGACATGGAAGCTGCTACACCGAGAGTAGCAGAAGCTCCGTTTGATTCACTCCGCAAGATGATGTCAACGGTCCACAAGACAGAAAAAGGCTATGTGCAGTACACAAAGGGTGCACCTGATGAAGTACTCAGACGCTGCACACGCATCCTTGTAGACGGCGATGTACGCACTATGAGCGAATCAGACCGCATGGAGATACTGCGCCGCAATAAGGAACTTGCAGATCAGGCGCTGAGAGTTCTCCTTGCAGCATACCGTGAATATGACAAGCTCCCGGAGGATACATCACCGGAGGCACTTGAAAACGATCTCATATACATCGGTATGACAGGAATGATAGATCCTGTTCGTCCTGAGGTAAAGGACGCTATCGGTCTCTGCCGCACAGCCGGCATCCGTCCGGTAATGATAACCGGCGATCACCGCGATACAGCAGTAGCGATCGCAAAGGAACTCGGCATCCTCGGAGAAGGTCAGCAGGCAATTACAGGTGCTGAGCTCTCAAAGATACCTGATGACGAATTCGATGCCCACGTTCAGGATTACAGCGTATATGCAAGAGTACAGCCTGAACATAAGGTACGCATAGTAAATGCATGGCGCAAGAAGAATATGACAACAGCCATGACTGGTGACGGCGTAAACGATGCACCTTCTATCAAGAGTGCCGATATCGGTGTTGGCATGGGTATCACAGGTACTGACGTTACAAAGAACGTAGCAGACATGGTGCTTACAGACGACAACTTCGCAACTATAGTCGGAGCTGTAGAAGAGGGAAGACGTATCTACGACAACATACGCAAAGCTATCCAGTTCCTGCTTTCGAGCAATCTCAGTGAGGTGCTCTGCATACTGATAGCAACTATCGGACTGGGAAGTCTTACAGGCGGTTCATTCGTGATCTTCGGACCTGTACATCTTCTCTGGATAAACCTTGTATCCGACTGTTTCCCGGCAGTAGCGCTTGGTATGGAATCAGCAGAACACGGAATAATGCAGCGCAAGCCAAGAAGCAGTGATGCACATATATTCTCGGACGGACTCGGTGTAAACCTTCTCTGGCAGGGAATCGTGATAGCTGTCCTCACGCTTGTGTCCTATGTGATAGGTGCACAGATCTCAGCAGAAGCAGGAACAACAATGGCATTCATCACACTTTCAGCCTGTGAGATGTTCCACGCATGGAACATGCGCAGCCTCAAGGATTCGATATTCTCGATCAAGACCGGAAACAAGCTTCTCTTTGGTTCGATAATCCTTTCATTCCTGATACTCATTCCGATACTCTTTGTACCGGCAATGCGCAGCATTTTCTCGCTTGTAAAACTTGATGCACTGAATTACTTATGGGCGATACTTATCTCAGCTGCAATAATCCCGATAGTTGAGACGGTAAAAGCATTCCAGCGCGGAAAGAACAACTGATATACAGAGCGGTCAGCATTCAACTGACCGCTTTTTTCTATAGCTGCTGACCTGTGATGAATGAGAAATAATTGACAATCTCCGATTAATATGATAAACTAAAAAGGATAAAACAGTGAGGAGTGATAGAGTTGATACTGCTGTCGGCTCAGAATATTTCAAAGACATATATGGAGCGAAAGGTGCTGGACGATGTATCGTTCTTTCTGAATGAAGGGGACAAAGTCGGCATCATAGGAATAAACGGAACAGGCAAATCCACTCTGCTGAGGATACTTGCAGGGACAGAGGAGACAGATGCAGGAAATGTGGTCAGGACTAACGGCGTTAGACTGTCATATCTGCCACAGGTGCCTGAATTCGGCAGCAGCGGAAGTGTACTTGAACAGGTGCTCTCACATCTTCCGGCGGACATGAAGGATTCAAAGGAATTTGAGGCAAAGTCTGTGCTGGACAAACTCGGCATATCGGACTATAACCGTGATATAAGTACACTGTCAGGCGGAGAGAAGCGCCGTGCTGGAATAGCCGCTGCCCTTATACAGCCCAGTGATGTGCTCCTTCTTGACGAACCTACAAACCATATCGACAACGAGACAGCACAGCTTCTGGAAGATCTGCTTATGAAATACCGCGGAGCTATCGTAATGGTGACGCATGACAGATACTTCCTGAACAAAGTATGCAGCAGGATAGTTGAGATCGACAGAGGAAAACTCTATTCATGTGACGGAAGCTACAGCGATTATCTGTTGGTAAAAGCGCAGAGAGAGGCTGATGAAGAAGCTGCTGAGAGGAAGAACAAGTCCCTGTACAGACGCGAACTTGAATGGATAAGCAGAGGAGCGCGGGCGCGTGGCACAAAATCCAAGGACAGGATAGAGCGCTTTGAGGCACTGAAGAACCGGGACATCCCGATAGCACCTGAGAAACTCCAGCTTCGTTCAGTGTCATCAAGGCTTGGAAAAAAGACCATAGAGCTGGAAAATATCAGCAAGTCGATAGACGGCAAACAGCTTATGACCGACTTTTCCTATATCATATCGCGAGATGCACGCATAGGCATAGTCGGACGCAACGGAGCAGGCAAAAGCACGTTCCTGAAGATGATAATGGGAGAGGTCAGCCCGGATTCCGGAAGCATAATTATCGGCGATACGGTGAATATCGGCTACTTCTCGCAGGAATGTGAAAAAATGGATCCCGGCATGCGCGTGATAGAATACATACGCGAAACGGCAGACAGAGTCCAGACTCCCGACGGCACTGTGACGGCGTCGCAGATGCTGGAGCGTTTCCTGTTCACTCCCGAACTTCAATGGAACCGGATCGAGAAGCTGTCAGGCGGCGAAAGGAAAAGACTGTACCTGCTGAAGATACTCATGACAGCGCCAAATGTCCTCCTTCTGGACGAGCCGACCAATGATCTTGATATCGCAACGCTGACCATACTGGAAGACTATCTTGAAGATTTCAGCGGAGCAGTCATAGCCGTATCTCATGACAGATACTTCCTTGATAAAATGGCAGATGAGATATTCGAATTCCGTGACGGAAACTGCATAAGATATAACGGCAACTATACAGATTATGCCGGGAAGGCAGCATCAGTGCATGATACGGAAGACAAGCCAAAGAAAAAAACTGAGAAAAAGGCGAGGGTGTATACCGGAAAGACAAAGCTGCGTTTTTCATTCAAGGAGCAGAGAGAGTATGATACTATCGACGACGACATAGCCTCCCTTGAAGACCAGATATCAGCGGCTGAAAAAGAGATAGCAGCAAATCTTTCGGATTATGTGAAATTACAGGAACTCACAGAGAAGAAGCAGGAGCTTGAATCAGAACTTGAAGAAAAAATGGAGCGGTGGGTGTACCTCAACGACCTTGCAGAGCGTATAGCGCGCGGAGAAATGGTATAAAGGAGAAAATATGACTGAGTATTACGATATAGGGCTAAACCTGTTCTGTAAGCAGTATAAGGACAAGGAAAGAGTGATAAGCGAGGCAGCGGAACAGGGAGTGAGCTGCATCCTCACAGGTTCTGACATGAAGAGCAGCGAGGAGAGTGCTGCCTTCTGTGAAAGTCATGACTGTCTGTGTACATGCGGCATACATCCACATTCTGCTGACAGTGCAAAGCCGGAGGACTTTGAGAGGATACGCGAACTCGTCCTCACGAACAGCAGGATAGCAGCCATAGGAGAGTGCGGACTTGACTATGACCGTATGTTCTCGAAGAAAGAGAACCAGCTGCGCTGTTTTGAATCACACATCATTCTCGCGGAGGAATTGAACAAGCCGTTGTTCCTGCACGAAAGGGAAGCCTCTGAGGATTTCATAGCCTGTTTTTCGGAACACAGGGAAATATGCCGCCGTTCTGTAGTCCACTGCTTTACAGGTGACAGGAACGTACTTGAAAAGTATCTGCAAATGGGATTCAGCATAGGTATCACCGGCTGGATATGTGATGAAAGACGCGGAGGACCGCTCAGTGAAGCCGTCCGAATAATACCGGCTGACAGAGTAATGGCAGAGACGGACGCGCCCTATCTTACTCCGAGGAACATTCCGGGGCTTAGCCGGACAAATTTACCGCAGAACGTGAAATACGTTGTATCGGCGCTTGCAGAGTGCATGGGGACAGATGAAAAGGAACTGAAAGTAAAGCTTCGTGAGAATACGAGACGCTTTTTCGGGATAGTTGAATGAAACAAAAATGTGAAAAAATTCACAAACAGGTATTGCATTTTCTATCCGGATGTGGTAGAATTATCATTGCTAATAATATATGGAGATGTGATAATGAGTAAATTCCGAAAACAGCATATGGCGATCGAATGGCACGACATGATAGATACCGATAATATACAGCCGGCAGTTGAAGCAACGCTGAAAGAGAAAGCAGCCCTCGTGGGAAGAGTAGGACTTATGATGCTTTCCGTAGGTACATGCGCATGGAGGGTAAGGGCGTCTATGAACAAGATATCCCGCGCACTTGGCATCACTTGCGTAGCAGATATCGGACTGCTTTCCATAGAGTACACCTGCATGGAAAAAGGCGAGACGTTCACCAATGCGATATCACTGTCAACGACAGGAGTAAACACTGACAAGCTCAGTGCGCTTGAGTTTTTTGCAGACGGTTTCAAAGAGCGTGCAGAACGCTATTCAATGGAACAGTTCCACCGCATACTGGACAAGATAGGCTCAATGTCAGGCAACTATAAGAGCTGGGATCTCGGGCTTGCATCCGGACTTGCGTGCTGTGCATTTACCTTCCTTCTTGGCGGAGGACCGGTTGAGATGATATGCGCATTCTTCGGAGCAGGCATAGGCAATTTTGTCCGCAAGCTTCTTCTTGAACGTCACATAACGCTTTTCGCCAATGTTACCGCCGGAGTTGCAGCAGCATGCAGCGTGTATGTACTGTGCATAAAGCTGGCAGAAATGCTGTTCGGGGTATCCGACCTGCATCAGGCGGGCTACATATGCTCAATGCTGTTCGTCATTCCCGGATTCCCGCTGATAACCGGAGGGATAGACCTGTCAAAGCTGGATATCCGTTCGGGACTTGAACGAGTGACATATGCTCTGCTGATAATATTCATGGCGACGGTGACAGGCTGGGCAGCAGCATCGGTATTCAGATTTGAACCCGGTGATTTTGCGGCACTGGAGATCGACGAACCGCTGTTGATAGCATTCAGGCTGATAACCAGCTTCTGCGGCGTATACGGATTCTCTCTCATGTTCAACAGCACACGCAAAATGGCAGTCACAGCAGGCATTATAGGCATGATAGCAAATACTCTTCGGCTTGAACTTATAGATCTTGCAGAACTTCCGGCAGGAGCTGCCGCATTTATCGGAGCCCTCTCGGCAGGACTCATGGCATCTGCGATCAAAAAGAAGATCGGCTGGCCGAGAATAACCCTGACAGTGCCTTCCATAGTCATCATGGTACCCGGCATGTTCATGTATAAAGGCGTGTATTTCATGGTGCAGAACGATATAACAAGCGGTTCTATGTGGCTTACAAAAGCGATACTCATCGTAGCCTCACTTCCCCTTGGACTTGTATTTGCGCGAATACTCACAGACAACAATTTCAGAAAGAGCAGCTGATAAAAGTAAACTCCCGGAGCAGCAGGATCGCTGACCGGGAGTTTTTATGTAGTGGAGCAGGGACGGCATTCCGCCGCCCGGAAGTCATGAAATAGTAAATCCGGCGGTAAAGTTCACGCTGCTTACAGCATGATAGCATCGACAGCTTTTTTCAGCCTTCTGAGACCGTCTTCAAGAAGAGATGCAGGGCAGGCTATGTTCATTCTCAGAAAGCAGCCGCGTTCACCGTATTGTCTGCCGTCTGAAAGGTACAGCCCGGTTTTCTGACGGATGCGTTTTGCAAGTTCAGAAGATGTGAGCCCGATATCTGAACAGTCGAGCCACAGCAGATAAGTTGCATCAGAAGGCATCAGTTTAACAGCCGGTATCTCTTTTTCGAGGAACTCAGCAGTGCGTTTCTTATTCCTGAGCAGGTATTCTCTCAGTTCATCCAGCCAGTCACCGCCTTTGGTAAAGGCAGCAACAGCAGCATCGACCGCGAATACATTCGGTTCAGCGACTTCGTCAGTATTCAGAGCACGCCATACTTTGTGCCTGAGACGGACATCCGGAATAACGACAGCCGAAGTCTGTATGCCTGCGAGATTGAACGCTTTAGTCGGAGACACGCATATTATGCAGTTCTTGCGGCATTTCTCCGATACTGAAGCGTATGGGACATAATCTTTTCCGGGATCGGTGATATCGCAGTGTATCTCGTCACTGAGTACAGTTACACCATATTTCTCTGCCAGTTCACCGATGCGTTCCAGTTCCTGTCTGTTCCATATGCGTCCCACGGGGTTATGCGGATTGCAAAGGAGCATGAGAGATGTCTGCGGATCGGAAAGAGCTTTTTCCAGTGCAGTCCAGTCTGGAAAGCAGCTGTCTTTTTCATACACAAGAGGGACTTCCAGTACGTTCCTTCCGTTATTGCGAATGCAGTTATAGAATATATTGTACACCGGAGTCATAATGAGCACATTTTCTCCGGGAGTAGTGAGTTTGCGTATGCAGCTTGAAATGGTGGGTATCACGCCTGTACTGAATAACAGTTCGTGCCTTTTGTATTCGACATTATGGCGATCTTTCCACCAGTTTATGTAGGCGTCGTACCATTTGTCAGGAATAGTAGTATACCCGTATATGCCATGCCATGCACGCATAACGAGAGCTTCGGTAACAGCCGGAGCAGTATTGAAATCCATATCAGCCACCCACATCGGGAGCTCGCCTTTTCTGACATCCCATTTAAGAGCGTAAGTACCTTTTCTGTCAGTGAAAGAATCAAAGTCGTATCTCATAGCGAATTCCTTTTCCGGTCAGTTCAATGGTCCTGACCTGCAAATTTTTTCCATTCAAGTATTCTTTGCTTCATGCCGTCAGTATCGAGGATACCGTAGGCAAAGCCTTTGCGGACAAGTTCTTCCGGGAGGTATTCATCGTATTTTTCAAATACGGGAACTTCGCCCGGATAAACGAGTTCCAGCGGATCAAATTCTTTTTCGGCTTCTTCTGTCACTATCCTGTAGAATTCTTCCGGAGAGACCTTCATAGTGAACTGTATGAAATAAGGCCTTGAGGAGTCCATGCCTTTGAGACCGAGCCGGTCACCGCACTTAATTTTGAGAAATCTTTCCAGAGCGAGGAAGGCATAAGTACCCAGCCACGGCAGCAGGCACCACATACTTCCGCCGAGACAGATCAGCGGATCGTCGGTTATGCCCGAATTTCTCGCAGTATTTCGTGCCTGACCGAGTCTCAGCACGGCATTTTTCATCAGGTAATGGTAGCTCTTGTCTTCCCTCAGGACTTCGCGCATTCTCAGAAGTATCTTTGTGTTTATGTCTCCCGGACACTCACCGAAGTATGCCGGCACTTTGCCTTTTATCTGTTCACAGTAGACCAGTCTGCGCTTGTGGTCAACTTCTTCGACTATCCATACATGTCCTGCAATGGCGACTTTTTCTCCCACCGGAGGCGGCATTACGATAGTTCCCAGTTCCTGACTTCCCCAGCGCACGGTATATTCTTCATTCTCCTGAAAGACTGCATAGAATTTGAAGCTGTTGATTATTCTCTCGCCTGCAAGACCTACGATCAGACCGCCTTCTTCGGTACGCTGGATGTGCTCATTATCAATAAGATGCAGGAGGAGACATTTATAATCCTCCTTGCTGATCCTGTGAAAGTATTTCAGAGTAAGGACTTTAGAAGCAAGCTGAGCAGCAGTGAGTTCACCGCATGAAGCCAGCGTGCTCATAGTCTGATGATAAAGCAGTGAGTAGGGGAGACGGTCGAGTTTCGGAGGCTCCACCCATTTTTCTTCAAGGTACACCTGTATGAGTGCTATTGCCTGCATCAGCTTCCACGGCATAGTTTCCGGAAGCATTGAACGGGGCTCGGGCATTTCCTCTCTGATAACGAACCACATCTCAGGCGGAAGATCACGTCTGCCTGTTCTGCCCATACGCTGGAGAAATGAGGATACAGTGAAAGGCGCATCTATCTGGAACGCCCGTTCAAGTCTGCCAATGTCAATGCCGAGTTCAAGAGTAGCAGTGGTGCAGGTGGTCATGAAGACATCCTCATCCTTCATAGCAGCCTCAGCAGTTTCACGGTAAGCAGCAGAGAGATTGCCGTGGTGTATCAGGAACCTGTCAGGTTCGTGTTTTGCCTCACAGTAAGACCTGAGAGTAGTGGTCACAGCTTCGCATTCTTCTCGCGAATTAACGAATACAAGACATTTCTTGCCTTTGGTGTGTTCGAATATATATGCCATACCGGCATCAGCGTGTTCAGGAGCAGTATCTGTACTGCTGTCGAGCACAGGCAGCGCCTCAACATCCTTTTTCTCATCTTTCATATCCTGCTGAGAGATATAGAAATGCTCGGCAGATATACGCCATTTGACGCCTTTTGCCTGTATTTTCGGGATCACAGTCCCTCTTCCTGTGCCGGCAGCAAGGAACTCGCCGGCAGCTTCCGGATCACCGATAGTAGCGGAAAGACCGATGCGTCTCGGATTGACACCTGCGAGCTTTGAAAGTCTTTCGATGAGGCAGAGTGTCTGACCTCCGCGGTCACCGCGCATGAGCGAGTGAACTTCGTCAATAACGATGAACCGCAGATCACCGAACAGCCTGCTGATCGCCGAGTGTTTCCGCAGGAGCATAGCTTCCAGTGATTCGGGCGTTATCTGCAATATGCCGGAAGGAGACTTCATCATTTTGTTTTTGTGAGACTGCGCCACATCGCCGTGCCAGTGCCAGACGGGGATATCAGCTTCCTCGCAGAGCTCATTGAGCCTCATGAACTGATCATTTATCAGTGCTTTGAGAGGTCCGATGTATATAGCCCCCACAGAGCGCGGCATGTCCTCGGAAAAAAGAGTAAGTATCGGGAAGAAAGCAGCTTCTGTCTTGCCGGATGCAGTAGAAGCCGTCAGCAGGACATTTTCGTCAGTGTTGAATATCGCGTCACCGGCAGCAGCCTGTACAGCCCTCAGCGATTCCCAGTTGTGGCTGTATATATAGTCCTGTATGAAAGGCGCATAGCGGTCGAATATACTCATTGTCAGACCTCGAATTCAGCGAAATCGTCGTCAGTTTCCTCATTGCCTGCATCGGAAACTGCATTGCCGCAGACAGATGAGATAAGGTCACTGACGTCAATTGACGGCTGCTGATAAACGATATCAAGCAGCTCGATATAATCGCGTATGACTTCACGGGGAGTGATATGGCTGTCTGAACCGATGCGTCCGAATTCAAGCTGAATGAAGCCGATCATGTCCTCCTGACTGATCTTAGGTTCATATCCGAATAGCTGAGAATGGATGTCGGTGAGTTTTTCGATAAGCACCAGCATCTCTTCATAGGTCAGCGGGACGAGGTGGATGACAGGGGCAAGCATATCCTTCATGCCTTCTCTGCCGAATCTGCCCTCAGCGAGACGCGAACGGAGAGCCTCGTAGCTGTAGACGCCTCTTCGCGTATCCTCAATGCACTGAGGAGTGCCGCCCATTATGATACCGAGGTATTTTGCCTTTCCCTGAAGGGTGTCATTATACATAGTGAGGATCTTTTCGTAATTGTACTGTCTTGTGATAGAGTTTGGTATTTTGTAGATATTCACAAGTTCGTCTATGAGCACGAGCAGACCGCTGTAGCCGGCTTTTTTCAGGAATGCGGCGAACAGCTTTATATATTCGTACCAGTCATCATCCGAGATGATGATATTGATACCTAAGTCGTTTTTGGCTTCCGTCTTGGTAGTATATTCACCTCTGAACCATTTTACGACCTTGGATTTTTCCTCATCGCATCCGCTTATGCAGGCGCGGTAATAGATCGTCAGGAGCCTTGCGAAATCGAAACCGTGTACCATTTCGCTGAGTGCATTTATGACTTCGAATATTTTCTTCTCAACAGCCTTGCTGAATTCAGCAGAATCAGTTGAAAGACCTGTCTCAGCAGCAGTTTCGGACTGCACGCTGCTTATCCAGCGGTCGAGTATAAGAGTAAGTGCGCCGCCGTCAGGACGGGTTTTAGTAGACATATTGCGGATCAGTTCTTTATATGTAGCAAGTCCCTGACCTTTTGTTCCCTGCAAACGGCGTTCAGGCGAGAGGTCGGCATCTACCACGACGAAATTCCTATCCATGACATGACTTCGGATAGTCTGGAGCATGAAGCTCTTTCCGCTGCCGTATTTGCCGACGATGAATCTGAAAGCAGCACCGCCCTCAGAGATGATCTCAACGTCGTGGAGCAGAGCGTTTATCTCGTCCGTTCTGCCGACAGTGATATATGGGAGACCTGTCCTCGGGACAACTCCGCCTTTAAGGGAATTGATGACCGCTGAAGCGATCCTTCTGGGGATTTTCATAATAACACCTTCATATATTGAATAGCTGTCTGAGTTCGTCTTCATAATCGGAGATGACCTCAGGCTGGTCGGAAGAATAGTCTATGACCGTGTCGCCGAAACTGTCGAAAAGCTTATCATTTATCGAATCTGCCATGAGTGACGGCATGCTGCCTGAATCGGAAGCTGCTTTCTTCCAGTCTTCATTGTTTATAAGCGCGGCGAGGAATGCGAGTTCTTCTGCGTTAAGAAGTGAAGCGGAGCAGTCTTCGGATTTTTCTTCAGCGGGATCATCGGACTGTACCGTATCGGTCTCTTCTGCTGTTCCTTCATCCTCATCAACGAGCAGTTTTTCGCGGATGATATCAGAAGAGCGGCGGATGCTTCCGAGTGCGGAAAGGTCGATATCTATCCTTACTATCTCTTTTGCCTTTTTCTCACTGAGATAAGCGGAGGATTCGTTCTTTATGATATTCAGGACCATTTTGCTGACTTCAGGAGTGCCGAGTCTGAAACGGTAGCCGGTAAGTTCACGGAGAACGAAGTCGACTGCCTTCATAAAATTTCCGACACTGCTGCTGCGTCCGCGGCTGTTGTAAAGCTTCTTTTCCTTCCACTGACTGCCGTCGAAAGAAATGCTGTGTATCTCATTGAAAACATACTCGAAAGGCTCATGAATACTCTTATCCATAAATACAGCGCCGTCGAACATGCGGTGTTTCATGTCAACCAGCTTTCCGAAGAATTTTTCACACATAGTAGATTTGTGGGAGCGGTCGTACTTATCCGCAAGCACTCTGAAACTACGGCATGCAGCAGCTTTGAAATCTTCCGGAAATGCAGTTACGAAGCCTGACTGCGAACTCTTATAAGAAGAAAGCCCTTCAAGATTACTGAACAGCACATCATCATCAATGCTGTTGAGGTCCATGAGTCCGAGGATCATTCTGTCGTAGAGAATATCCGGCTCATTTTCGGCAAGGCTGACTGGCATCCTGTAGTAAGCGAGCATGTCGAGCGTCCATTTTCTCAGCGGCAGATTGATTTCCGGCGAGAATCCGGAGTAGACATTGCCAAAGTGCCGGAGTTTATCAAGGGCATCTTCCGGACTGTCAACGCCTATAAGATTCAGCAGTTCATACATGTACATCATGGCGAAAGGCAGGCAAGCCTCGCGCACATCGCCATTCCGTACAAGCGAACGCCATGAGAAATAGGCTCTCAGCTGTTCGTTGGAAAAGTCACGGTATGTCGGGTATTCCATACTGAAAGGCTCAGGCAGATCGAACAGATCGTCATAGTCTTTCATGAATTCGCCCTGTTTGCAAAAGAGCCATGCAGAAGTCTTCCAGTAAGCCTCCTGAGTATGAGCGAGACTTCTCATATCGCGTATCTTCTGGGGAAGTTCCGGTCTGCGCAGCTGAGAAGCAGTACGGATTATAGGCTCATCGGTATACACCTTGTTCCTGAATGCTTTGCTGTTCAGCAGCTTTTCATCGCTGAGTATCTGAGAAAGGATCTTCTTTGTATCAGACATGCTTATCGCCTCACATTCCGGAATTATCAGTACCTTATATTATAACATATGTTCGTACTTGTGTCAACCGAACGGCATCTTCATATGCCGCTATTCCTTATAGCATCGCAGAAGTCGGTCAACTCCTGCAAATGCTGAGCGACATCTGACCTGTACTCGACAGAGCAAAGTCCGATACTGCCGCAGCATTCTATTTCAAGATGCCCGTAGAAGTGCATAATGCTCTGTATTATCCTTTCACATTCCTTCATTCCCGGACCGGTCCGCAGTGCTATGGCATAGCCTTTCTTGCCTTTGCTTATAGAGGCATGAGGTTCATGGGTGTTGCACCACGGGGTGCATCTGTCGATAAAAGCTTTGAACTGACCGGGGATATCCGCCCAGTAAGAAGGGGAGACGGATATGATAGTATCAGCCCATTCAAATTCGCTGATGATACGCGGTATATCATCGTTTTTCTGCACACACACGGCAGTTTTGTGACAGCTCCGGCATCCCTTGCAGAAACCGAAGGAATAGTCGTCGATACAGATGCTGCGTATGCTGTTTCCCTCTGTCAGAGCCTCAGCAGTTATCCTCGCTATCTCGGCAGTGGCGCCGTTTTTGACCGGGCTGCAATTGATGATAAGTACATTCATAATTGTTCCTCCTTCAGAATATAATAACAACTATTATACACTTTCCGTGTGGATTTGTCAATAAAAAAGAACAGCACCTCGTCCGTATTGGAGAGGTACTGTTCCTGTATAGTTATGAACACATTAAGAACTATTATTTTACATACTGAGAAAGACCGGCGATATTTGCAGATTTCACCTTACTTGCAATGAGACCTGCGATAGTGTTTGCGCCGCTTTCGTTGAAATGTGTCAGATCAGTTGAGCCGGCAACCACACTTGCCATATGATATGTGATCGCTTTATCGTAACCGATCGAATTATAGTGATCTACCATAGCGCCATTCACATCAATGAAAGGACAATTGTACTTAGCAGCCAGCTTCTTGCATGCGTCAGTATAATTTGTGTAGCTTGCAACGAATTTGCCGTTTGAATATGACTTTGCGCTGAGTGTGCACGACATGAGAATGGGAGTTGCGCCCTTTGCCTGTGTAGATTTTATGAACTGAGTCATATACCACTCATAAGAGCCGTCAGTGGGATTGTCGACATTTCCGCATGTGGGAGCGTATCTGTCGGTGTGCGTGTAGTCAGCATCATTGATAGCAAACTGGATGATAACGAAGTCTCCGGCTTTGAGTGAATCAACTATTGAATTAAAATTGCCGTCGTCATAGAATTTCTTGGAACTTCTTCCGGCGACTGCTCTGTTAGAGACGTTTATGCCGTCAGCAAAGTAGTTCTGGAAATAGTAGCCCCAGCCCTGTATCGGACCGCCGTTCTGGCTCTGTTTGCTTGCGTTGTAGTACTGGCATGTTGAATCACCGGCAAGATAAATAGCCGGCTTTGAGTCGTCGATGATCTCGGGCTGAGAATTCGGATCGTAGAATGCCTCTACCGGCTCATCAGTTATCCTGATGTTGATATAGTCAAGATTAGGACCGCCCTGCTCGACTACAGATTCGAACCTGATAGTATTTGCGCCGGCTTTGAGTGAGAGGACCACACTGTGTTCCTGCCATGTATCCCAGTTTCCTGTACCCGGGAATGACTGCTGCCAGTAATTCTTGGTATCGCCGTTTACGAAGATGTTCATCTTTCTGTCGATATCAGTGCCGTTTGCGAAACGGATGTGCGTCATGTAGTTGCCGGCTTTGTCAGCGTTCACATTGAAAGTGATATTGCTGCCAACCATGTTATCAAGATTCACATAGCCGATATTTGAAGTGCTTCCGTAAGAGGCGTCAGTCTTTGTGAATCCGGGATGTACTTCTTCAGTGACACCGTTCTCCCATGTCTGATCTACAGCGAAGTAGTATCCGGCGAATGGGGCGGTAGTCGTAGTAGTTGTGGTGGTTTCGGTCTCAGGGGGATAGTACTCTATAGGCGGGATATCATTGAGACCGAGTTTGTAAGACTGGATATACTGAGCATCAAGTATAGTCATACCGTCGCCGTCACCGTAAACATCAGCGTTGGCAACGCCGTCATCGGTGATGCCGTCCGGCTTGCCCTGACCATATATATCGGGATTTGAGAGAGCCTGCATAATGAGTACGGCATCAGCCATATTGACTTCATTATCACAGTTTGCATTTCCGGGATATTTCTTTATTCTCGGAGCAGTAGTAACAGTAGTAACGGTGGTAGTGGTTGTAGTAGAGGTTGTCGTAGTTGTTGTGGTAGTTGTGGTGGACTGTACCGGC
Source organism: Ruminococcus flavefaciens (assembly GCA_002373775.1). Lineage (GTDB taxonomy): Bacteria > Bacillota > Clostridia > Oscillospirales > Ruminococcaceae > Ruminococcus > Ruminococcus flavefaciens_M. The sequence goes on from DFJW01000007.1 coordinate 38,927, forward strand.
CACTCAACTTCTTCGAGTATCCACTTCTGGCAGTTATGACCGTTTTCTACCCACTGCTGAACGTTAGCGCCTTCGTTCATGAGAGCACTTCCGACTTCAACAGCACCGGAGTCGCCCGAACACCTTGAAATGAGAGTGTAGCTGCCGTCGTTGTTCCTGAAGAATCTGAACCACTGAGCGCCTGAATTGGAATTTGTGTTGATAGTGATATTAGCGCCGTTTTCCTTGCTTCCGTTAGTGACGTTAAGGAGATAAGTGCTGCCGCCGTCAAGATATGACCACACTTCGTAGTAATTATATCCTTTGTGCTTTAGTCTCCAGATGTTCCAGTCACCGAGAGTATCGCCGTTCCACTGCTGAACATTTGCGCCTGCGGCAGCCTCGGCATTCTTGACTTCGAGATAAAGACCGCTGTTTACATTTTTGAAGCGATAAGCCTTGGAAGTGTCCATAGTTACAGGCTCTCTGCCGAGACCTGTAAGACCAGCCATGAGTTCAGCGATCTTCTGAGCGCCCTTCTTGCTCTGGTGAAGATCGTCGCCGGCAGCATAATATTCAGTCATAGCGTCATATGCAGCCTGATTCGTTGAGCCGAGAGAAAGGCCGAAGTCCTGCCATGCTTTGAAAAGGTCGATGACTTCCACATTCTGTTCCTGACCTATCTGATCGAGCTGACCGCCGAACCAGCGTCCGGAAAGGAGAACGTAGGAGCCGGCACTGTTGGTCCTGATGAGGTCACCGTGTCTGCCCTGCTGTTTAACGAGGATGACTTCCATGCCCTTGGCCTTTGCACGCTTGACCATATCGGTCACAACAGTGTAGTACTCATCGGCGTTGGAGTAGTTGGTGTCGTTGATACCGATAGAAATGATGTATTTGTCACCCGCTTTTCCGTATGCCTCTATAGGCTTGAACTGACCTGCGTCAACGAAGCCTTTGGCATACTGACCGCTTGTAGCCTGATTTCTGATCTGGAACTGCGTACCGACATGATCGCCGAAGAACTGTCCCCAGCCGTGCTGTGAAGTATCGGCAGTATTGTAATAGTTGGCTACGGTCGAATCTCCGCATATCCAGATAGTCGGGTTAGTGACACCGGTATCATTGAGCTGAGTGATCTCGACCGCAGAGACAGAGAACTGAGTGTTTGCTCTTCCTGCGACAGCCTGAAGGTTGAGCTGACCGTCTGTTATGGGGACCTGTATCGACTCAACAGCATTATTGCCGGTGAGGTTCATCATCTGAGGCATGCCCTCGATCATGATAGTGGTCCTTGAGACGTTTCCGGTAGTGACAGTGACCTGATAAAGGCCCTTGGGAAGGTCAACTGTAAAAGAACCTCCTGTGAAGCTTACAGCATCGCTGAGAGCGCCTGATCCGCCGGCAGTTACATTTGAGACGCTGCCTGAGAAGCCGTAGCCTTTGGAAGCGCTGTAACCATCTGAAGCAGAAACCCCGGTGTAACCGCTGGCAGCACCGTTTCCTCCGAAGTCGAACTTCCAGTTAGCGGTTGCCGCAGCCGCGTTGAGCTGAGAGGGGGATTTCACATAGCTGATGCCAGTGAATGCTGTCAGTGACAAGGCGAGAGAGGTGATGCCGCTGACGATTTTTTTCAGATCCATTTCGATTCCTCCTGTAAAAATAAAATTGGTAATAAAATGCGTACTTTTTATCTGATTTAATTATATCACAAAGCTGACTCAAAGTCAATATGATTATTAGTGCGTTTTTATCAATAATATATGATATTTTCAGTATCACCTGAAAAGCGAGTGCATTATAGTGCGCTCGATGTTGAGATGAAGAAGACTATTATGCACACAAGACAAAAAAATAAGAGCGTTCCAAAACGGAACGCTCTGTATTTTTACTTTACCGCTTAGTTAGCTCTCTCGACCTTACCAGAACGCAGGCATCTTGAGCAAGCGTAGATATGACAAGGAGTACCCTTGACGATAGCCTTAACACGCTTTACGTTAGGCTTCCATGTTCTGTTTGTTCTTCTGTGAGAGTGAGAAACCTTAATACCGAAAGTAACTCCCTTACCGCAGATATCACATTTTGCCATCAGGCTGCACCTCCTTAATAATCATAAAAATATGTAATATGTACCGCCTCAGAAGACGGACATAAAAATACAACATGATTATTTTATCACAAAGGTCAATAAAATGCAAGCCCTTTTTAACGAAAAAATATAATTTTTTTATTTTAACATAATATGCTGTGCTTGTTTACAAAAATAACGGAAAATTTTCTCATTTCTCTTGAAATATCTTCTCAGTTGTAGTATAATAATAAATGTATAATTTCCTGATAAAGTTTAGAAAGGATACATTTATTCAATATGGACAGAGATACATTTAATACTTTGCTCAAATACCTGTCGCGTCTGATAACGATGTTTCTGGTGCTTCCGCTTCATGAATGTGCTCATGCACTCGTTGCAAAGTGGTTCGGCGATGACACCGCAGAGAGACAGGGCCGCATAACACTGAATCCTGTAGCGCACATTGATCCCATAGGCGGACTGCTTATGCTTTTCACCGGTTTCGGATGGGCAAAACCTGTACCGATAAATCCGCTGAGGATGAAGAAGTATCGTGCCGGGATATCTGTCACAGCACTTGCAGGACCTGTTTCGAATCTCCTTGCCGCACTGGCAGCAGCCTTTGCGTTCAGGCTCATGAACAGTTCGGATTCAGGAAAAGAAGCAGTCCTTGACTATTTCTTCAAGGACAGTGTCACACCGATATACAGTTTCATGGTGCTGTGTTTCTTCCTTGTGCATGTAAACGTAGGACTTGCGGTCTTCAACCTGATACCGCTGCCGCCTCTGGACGGATTCAATGTACTGAGATATTTCACATCTGAAAAATTCGACCGCTGGTTCTATCAGCACCAGAGAGAGATACAGTATGGTTTCCTTGCGCTGCTGATACTTCTCAGCTATATCCCTTCAAAGTACAACGTGCTCTATATAGCAAGGGAATTTATAGTAGACAACGTGATCTGGCGGATAGTTGGCATTAATCCTGATACGCTCTGGATAAGATGATCTGACATGGAGAACATATCGTTTAAACTCGAAGTGTTTGAAGGACCGCTGGACCTGCTGCTGAATCTCATAGCAAAGCATAAGCTGAATATATGCGATATCGAGATATCGAAACTGCTTGAACAGTATCTGCTTTACATTGAGCAGGCACACGAGCAGGATCTTGAACTTGCCGGCGAATTCCTTGAAATGGCTGCACGTCTTATATATATCAAGACTGCATTCCTCCTGCCTCGTCCTGAAGAGGCTGAGCAGATGAAAAAGGAACTTGAAGGAGCACTCATAGAGTATTCGCTCTGCAAGATAGCAGCCGGCATGCTTGCTGATTCCTACCGCGGAGGCGAGATATTCGTCCGCGAACCGATGAAGATAAAAGCTGATATGACCTACAGCCTTATCCACGAACCTGAAAGACTTGTTCAGGCTTACAGCAACATATCGACCAAGAGCATCCGCACGGAAGCGTCGCGTCAGCATGTTGAAAACAAGATAAACTCAGTGGTAAAGCGCAGGATAGTATCGGTAATATCCAAAGTTGTGCATGTCCTGCGAGGGCTTTACGATACCGGTGAGATGTACATGGACAAGCTCTATGACGGAGTGACAGACCGCTCGGAAAGGGTGGCAACATTCCTTGCAGTACTTGAACTCACACGTTCGGGACGCATAACCATAAGTGATGATAACATGATGATCTTCTTCAAAGGAAGAAAGAACGGAGTGAAAAGATCTTGGAGATCAAAGAAAAGCTCGGAGCAATAGAAGCAATACTCTTTGCCAGCGGCGAGCCTATCGAGATATATCGCCTTTCAGAGGCGAGCGGCATAGAAGCCGGCGGACTTCCGCCCCTGATCGACCTGCTCAATGAGCGTTACGATGACTGGGGGAGCGGCGTATGTATCAAAAAGCTCGACAGCAGTTACCAGATGTGTACCCGTGAGCAGTATGCGCCGCAGATAAGAGCTGCGCTTGAGACAAAGCGCTCAGCGCCGCTTTCCAATGCAGCAATGGAAGCCCTTACGATAATCGCATATAACCAGCCGGTATCCAAAGGCTTCGTGGAGAATGTGCGAGGCATAGACAGTTCATCTGTTATAAACAATCTGGTGGAAAAAGGACTTGTTGAAGAAGCAGGCAGGCTCGATGTGCCGGGCAAGCCGATAGTTTACCGCACTACGCCTGTATTTCTCAGGAGTTTCGGTCTTAGTTCGATAATGGAACTTCCGCCGCTTCCTGAACATGCAGCAGCAGACGGATCAGAGGTGAATGATGAAGATAACAGCGATATCTGACGAAAGGAGCAGCAGGGATGATAATACTTAAAATACTCCTGTGGATACTCCTTGGAATAATCGGACTGATACTTCTTGTGCTTATCCTTCCGGTCAAAGCGGAAGCGAGCTACATCGGAGGAAAGCTGAAGTACAAGGTCAAGTTCTCCCTTATACCGATACTGGATTCAGAAGGCGGAGGCATACTCGGCTGGCTGAAGAGGCGGAAAAAGAAGAAGAAAAAGTCCGGCAGTAAGAAAGAACCTGACGAGATAGCCGAGGAGTTTGCGGATCAGCTTGTTGAAGAGGAGATATCATCTGAAAACAGTGTGGCTGAAAGCACGGGATCAGACGTATCACCGGCAGATAGCCCGACTGAGACGGCACAGGATGCTGTAACTGACACAGCACCGGTACAGGCAGAAGCTGACAATAATGCCGCAGAAGATGATGACAAGCCTTTTGCTGAGCAGGAACTTGTAGTCCCCGTTGAGGATGAAAAGAGCTCCAAAAAGGAAAAGAAGAAGAAAAAGAAAGATGAAGATGAGGAAGAAAAGGATGAAACTGAGGAAGGAAAGAGCCTCACAGACAAGATAGAATTCCTCATCGACGTCTGGAACAGCGCAAAGCATCCTATCCGTAAGATCTTCAAGGCGTTCAAGTTTCAGGATGTATATATGGACTATATAATCGCCGATGAAGATGCGTATAAATGCGCCATAAAATACGGCAGGATGAGCGGCATCATATATAACGGACTTGCGACGTTCAGCCGCATATTCACAGTCCGGCTCAGGACTATAGATATCCAGCCGGGATTCTCACTGAAAAAGGGACGCTGGGATACAGCGGTGAAACTCAGGTTCAGTGTCGGAACAATAGTTATAGCAGGACTCTGGTTCCTGATGACATTTGTATTCCGGGTATTTATTCCCGGGAAACTGAAGAAAAGAAAAGCCAGAAAAATGAAAGCATCTGCCGCAGTGCAGAAATAATAGAAGTGAGGTAAATTAATATGAGTATGAGCAACAAACCTGTAAGTGAGCTTCTTGGCATCTCAATGGAAAAAGTCAAGGAAATGGCTGATGTGAACGCAATAATAGGAAACCCTATAAAGCTTGATGACGGTACGACAATAATCCCTGTATCAAAGGTATCCTACGGCTTTGCATCAGGCGGCTCAGATCTGCCTTCAAAGTACGACAAGGATCTTTTCGGAGGCGGGGCTGGTGCAGGCATCTCTATCAAGCCCGAGGGCTTTCTGGTGATCTCACCTGACGGCACAGCAAAGATGGTACCCATGGAAGCATCGAGCGATCCCATAAGCACTGCCATTGAAAAGGTGCCCGGCATCATCGACAAGGTATCAGGTTTCATGAACAAGAAGAAGGCTGATAAGGCAGGCAGCGCGGACGAAGCAGTAGAAGCAGCAGAGGCTGTTTTAGAGGGATCCAAGAACCAGAAAAAGTAATATAATGTCGTATATCCGCATATCCTGTAACCGTGAAAGGAACACGGAGGTAAGCGGATGAAAGGTATGATATATCCAACAGCTGCGGCGGTCCTCATCATGGGAACTCTGCCGCAGTCTGCATTAACAGCGGTATGTGCCGGTGAGCCTGAGATATCGGCAAAAGGCGCAGTGGTCATTTCAGCAGATACAGGTGAAGTGATCTATTCATTCAATGAGAATGAAAAACTGCCCATGGCGAGCACTACAAAGATAATGACAGCACTTCTATGCCTTGAAAGCGGCGGATTATATGAGGAATTCATAGTTGACAGCGACGCCATAAAAGTCGAAGGCTCATCCATGGGGCTTCAGGAAGGCGATGTTGTTACAAAGTACGCTCTTTGCTGCGGTATGCTTCTGCCGTCGGGTAACGATGCAGCGAATGCAGCTGCCGTCAAGTTAGCAGGAAGTATACCGGATTTTGCGGAAATGATGAATGACCGGGCGCGTCAAATCGGGATGTCGAGAACGTATTTTGTTACTCCGTCCGGACTTGAAGGCGAGGGACACGGTTCATCTGCATATGATATGGCTCTGCTTGCGCGGGAAGCGCTTAGGAACGAGCTTTTCCGCAGTATCTGTTCCTGCCGCAAGATACAGACGGAATTCGGGATGCCGCCCTACAAGCGCTGGCTGACCAATACCAACAAGCTGCTTGGGATGTACGAAGGCGTGTACGGAGTCAAGACCGGATTCACGGATGAAGCCGGAAGGTGTCTTGTTACGGCTTGTGAAAGGGACGGAAAGGACCTCATATGCGTCACTCTCAATGACAGGCGCGACTGGGAAGACCACATGGCAATGTACGACTATTGTTTCGGAGAGACCGGTCTGCTTGAACCTGAACTGCCCGCTGATATCGAACTTGAACTTGCGGGAGCTGAGAGCGAAAGCATCCCTGTAGATGCCGGGGGAAGGAACTTCAGCATAACTGTCCGCGGCGCAAGTGAAGAAGAGCTGGAGTACACAGTCATATCACCGCCGTTCATATACGCGCCTGTAAACAAGGGCGACGAACTTGCATCGCTTGCCGTAAGCTATAAAGGCAGGGAAATAGAGCGCTTACCGCTCTATGCGTCAGCTGATGCAGAGATATTGTGTCCGGAAGAAGAACCTGACGAAGGACACGGCATAATATCTGGAATAATAAAACTGCTCGGGAAAATAATATCCTGAGGGAAGGAATAAAAGTGGATAAGATAAGGATACAGAAAATGATCGCAGACAGCGGATACTGTTCGCGCCGCCGTGCTGAATCGCTCATATCTGACGGAAGGGTAAAACTCAACGGAAGAGCGGTAAAGCTGGGCGACAAGTGCGGATACAAGGATCTGATAACGATCGACGGCGAAAGACTCGTTCTTCCGCGCAAAAAGAACTTTGTTTATATAATGATGAACAAGCCGAGAGGCTATGTTACGACAGTTTCAGACGAGCTGGACAGAAAGTGCGTAATGGATCTGCTGGAAGATGTTGAGGAAAGAGTATACCCCATAGGCAGACTTGACCGCAATTCCGAGGGTTTGCTGCTTTTCACCAATGACGGTGAATTTGCAAACAGCATAATGCACCCCAGCCGTCATGTTGCAAAGACCTACCGCGTCACAGTCCGTCCTGACATAACCGATCAGCAGCTTGTTGATCTTTCCGACGGCGTAGTGATCGACGGCAAGAAGACACTTCCGGCAAATGTCGTAGTAAAGGACAAAGAGCCGGGCAGAGTAGTGCTGCTCATAACTATACGCGAAGGCAGAAACAGACAGATACGAAAGATGTGCGAAGCAGTAGGGCTTGACGTAGCACGTCTGCGAAGGATAAGCATAGGACCTCTGCGTCTTGGGATGCTGAAACCCGGCAGATGGCGCGAACTCACAGCAGATGAACTTCGTGCTATCCGCAGTGCCATAGGCAAGGAGAACTGAAATGCTTGAGATACAGGAGAGATTCGATACTTTCGGCTACGAAAAGCTTTCAGACCTTGTGGGCAGTGTTCAGCTGCATATAACCGAAGCAGTAGATAAAGGCGAAGTTATCGGCTACATTGCGTATTCCTACGAAAATGACAGGACTGTAGTGTATGATTACGACGCCGGCGGTGACCTGCTTCTCTGCGACGGACTTGTCAGGTCGGTTATATTCAAGAGCTGCCTTAAAGGCATCAGCAAAGCCGAATACCGCCTTGACGACAAGGAAAAGTACAGCGATCTCCGCAGGCTGTCATTTCTTGAAGGTGACAGCACAACTGCGGAGGACCTTGACCGGTTCATGAACGGCTGCAAGGACTGCAAACATTCGGAAGAATAAGCGATAATAATAGAAAGGAGCATTTTGAAATGCCTATCAGGATATCATCGGAGCTTCCGGCATTCAAAACGCTTGGAGATGAAAACATATTCGTTATGTCACGGGAACGTGCCGAACATCAGGACATCCGTCCTCTGAAGGTGATGCTCGTGAACATAATGCCAAAGAAGATAGAGACGGAGTGCCAGCTGATGAGACTGCTGAGCAATACGCCTCTTCAGGTGGATATAGATCTTCTTCAGATGGCTTCGCATGTGTCGCGCAATACATCGAGCAATCATCTTGCATCTTTTTACAAGACATTTGATGAAGTGAAAGATGAAAGATACGACGGAATGATAATAACCGGAGCTCCCGTTGAACTCCTTGAATACAAGGACGTGGATTACTGGGACGAGATAACCCGGATAATGGAATGGTCCAAGACACATGTATTCTCAACTCTGTATATATGCTGGGCTGCACAGGCTGGACTGTACTATCATTTCGGCATACCTAAGTATCCGCTGGAACATAAGATGTTCGGAGTGTTCCCTCACAGAGCAGAGGTCAGCAACTGTCAGCTCCTCCGTGGATTTGATGATATATTCTATGTCCCGCATTCGAGGAACACGGAAGTGAGACGTGCAGACATCGAGAAGATACCACAGCTTGAGATACTGACATCATCTGACATATCCGGAGTCCATATCGTAGCAAACAAGAACGGCAGACAGTACTTCATAACAGGACATTCCGAGTATGACAGGGATACTCTTGCCAATGAATACCGCCGTGATGTTTCCAAGGGTATCGACATACAGGTACCTTACAATTATTTCCCGGATGATGATCCGGATAATGTGCCGCTGTTTTCATGGCGGTGCACAGCTAATCTCATGTTTTCCAACTGGCTGAATTACTGTGTATACCAGAAGACACCGTACAATCTTGATGAACTGGAAGTCCGCAACTGGAACTGGCAGACAGGACTTTGATAAAAGGAGAAAGAATATGGGTAAATATATGGGAAGCTGGCAGGAAGACCTGGCAATGGTGCTGGTCATAGCAGTATTCATAGGCATCGTAATGATGATACAGTTATGGGTAGTACCGAACGCATCCAAAATAAAGACTGCAACAAAGACCGAGAGAGCAAAGGCGCGCAGATCATTTCGCACATCTGTTGCAGTAACAGCTGTAGTCATAATAGCTGCGCTCATAGCATTTTTCGTGCTTCGCGGTCAGGACAAGCTCTTTACTGAGGAATTCTTTCCTTATGTACCGAAACCGTGAGGTGTAACATGAACAGTGCAAGAGAATTAACAGAGTACATCCTTGCTCATCGCAGTGAAGACGCTGTTTATATGGTGGGCATCGACGGAGCAGGCGGTTCAGGAAAAAGCACCTTGTCCGAGGAACTGTGCAGTATGATCTCTGCAAATGGGACAGACTGCGAGATCTTCCACATAGATGATTTCATACATCCAAGAGCAGTGCGATACAATGACGAATATCCACAGTGGGAGCAGTACTATTATCTTCAGTGGCGGTATGACTACTTCATGGAGAATGTGGCACTGCCACTTCGCAGAGACGGTGAGCTCAGCAGAGTGGTTGAGCTGTATGACAAAGAGAACGACAGCTATCTTCTTAAAAGCGCGGATATACGCAGAGGCAGCATCGTCATAACAGAAGGAGTATTCCTCCAGCGCGAGGAACTAAGAGGCGCATTTGACCTAATGGTCTACATGGATATCCCTAAGGAAGTGCGGCTTGAAAGAGTCCTCAGACGTGACGGATATATAGGTGATACAGAAGCCATACTCAGAAAGTATGAAGACAGATACTTCCCGGCAGAGGACAAATACGCCGGGATGAATGATCCGCAGAGTTCTGCTGATATCATATATAAATGAATAAGCACCTCTGCATAGCAGAAGTGCTTGTCCATAGCTTATAACAGCGTAATAAAAGAGAGATCAGGGAGGGATCATTTCTTTTTTTTCTTGTGGATATAATAAGTGCCTCCGCCGGCAGCGGCAAACAGTCCGCCGGCAGCAGCGATACCGAATAAATGAGCGGTATCTTCAGAGCGGTCAGGTATAATCGTTATCTGAACAGTTTCCTGTTCAGACTCCTCTTCCTGAACGCTGGTCTGAGCGTATGAAGTGAAGGACGGAGAGCATAATACTATCATGTAGCATGCAGCTGCACCAGAGAGCGTAATCAGCAGTTTTCTCATAAGGATACCTCCTTCTTTCCTTCTGATAGTAATTATACTCATTAATCTTAAAAAAGTCTTAAAGTAGTCTTAATTTAAGCTTTATTATAGCTCCCGTCCGGGAGCTGTGTTTCTATTACAGGCATCTGCATAATGAAATTATTTGAAAAGGAGGAACGCCATGCAGGATGAAGAAAGAGTGATAAAGCTGCTTGACAAGCGGAACAAGAAATATAAGCGGATAGTGTTCAGCCGTTCGCTTCTGATATTTACGCTCATAGTCATACAGGTATTCATATTTCTCGGCACTTACCTTTGGTTCAGGGAATATTTTCCTAATTTTGCAGTAGTGGAAGCGATATTTTCGTTTTCCATGCTGATATATCTGTTCAACTGCGGAATGGATTCCTCAGCCAAACTCACATGGCTTGCCATGATAATGATGTTTCCGCTGCCTGCGGTGCTTATGCTGTTTTATACAAAGGTAGACACCGGACAATGGGCGGCAAAGAAACGGGTATTTCAGATGATAGAGGAGAGCAGGGGAAAGCTGCTTCAGGATGAGGAGACATTCAGGTCTGCGGAGATCGTGAGTTCCGGAGCTGATGACCTCTGCCGTTATCTGAACAAGACCGGCTGCTATCCGATATTCAGAAATACAGCGGTAAAATATTTCCCCACAGGAGAAGATAAATTCGATGCACTAATTGCTGAGCTGGAAAAGGCAGAGCATTTCATCTTCATGGAATACTTCATCATAGATGAGGGGTACATGTGGGGACGCATACTGAGCATACTGGAGAAAAAAGCGGCACAGGGCGTTGAAGTACGGGTTATGTACGACGGGATGTGCGAAATATCCACACTCTCCTATGATTATGCGCAGAGAATGGCAAGACTCGGTATAAAGTGCCGTTCATTCTCGCCGATCCAGCCATTTATCTCCACACATTACAATTACCGCGATCACCGGAAGATCACGGTTATAGACGGCAGGACAGCGTTCACCGGCGGAGTGAATCTTGCAGATGAGTATATCAATGTCAAGAAACGTTTCGGACACTGGAAAGATGCGGCGATAATGGTAAAAGGGGAAGCCGTCCGGAGTTTCACGCTCATGTTCCTGCAAATGTGGAACGTATATGAACGCGACAGAAAATGGGAAGAATATCTTGAAGCAAAGCCCGACGAACTGACTGCACGCGGATTTGTGATGCCCTACGGAGACAATCCCTTTGATGATTACAAAGTAGGTGAGAACGTATATATGGACATCCTCAACCGTGCGACGGAGTACGTTCATTTCATGTCGCCGTATCTGATACTTGACGGCGAACTGGAGACAGCGCTGAAATTCGCTGCTGAGCGCGGAATAGACGTAAAACTCATACTGCCGGGGATACCTGATAAAAAGGTGGCTTATTCGCTGGCAAAATCCCATTACCGCTCTCTTCTCGGCGCAGGAGTAAAGATATTCGAGTACACGCCGGGGTTTGTGCATTCAAAGGTCTGTGTAAGCGATGATGAAAAAGCTGTAGTCGGAACAATAAACCTTGATTACCGCAGTCTCTATCATCATTTTGAATGTGCCGCATACATGTACGGAACAGAGTGTATCCACGATATCGAATCAGATTTTCTCAAAACCCTGAAAGAGTGCCGCGAAGTGACGTATGAGACGATAAAGCGCGAGAAGCTGTATTATAAAGTAGTAGGCAAGCTTGTAAAGATAATAGCGCCGCTGATATGAAGGAGAAAAATATGGAATATGGATTTTACGGCTGGGAAACGGCAGATGTGCAGCCGGTAAATGCCGGATACAAAGGCATATCGTCACCGAGGGAACTGTACGATATCCTTTCGGATATATGGTGCGAGTACACATGTGCCCCGAGGCTCAGGGAAAAGTGGAGCATGGAGAATAAGACGCTGGGACAGTGTTCGGTGACTGCATTTCTTGTTCAGGACATATTCGGCGGAAAGGTTTACGGGATACTTCGTCCCGGCGGAAACTATCACTGTTACAACGCCGCAGGCGGAGCAGTGTTTGACCTGACCAGTGAACAGTTCGGCAATGAAAAGCTGACATACCCCTGCGAGAACGAGCAGTCAAGGGAAAAGCACTTTGCATCCGAAGAAAAATACGAACGTTACCTTTATCTCAGCCGGGAACTGAAGAAGCGGCTGAATGAAGAAAAATAAAAAAACAGCCCGGAAGCTGCGCATATAACGCACTTCCGGGCTGTTGCCGTTATTATTTGCCGATTACTTCAGCACTCTGCTGACGCCTTCAACGTTGAAGCTTACTTTTAAGCTGTCCTTGGGCATAGTGTACTCCATCTGAGAAGTCTCGGTGTTGTATTTGTTGATGATCTCGATATAGAGATTTCCGGAGCTGTCCTCGATAACTATCGGGTTATTCACAGCGTATTCCTGATCGTCGCAGTAAAGCTTGACATCGCTGAATCTGAGGGCGTTGCTGTACGGGATATCGAAGCTGACAAAGAGCATATTGAGACCTTCACTGTCAGCGGAGAAATCGTATCCCGAAACTTCAACGGTGTAATTTCCGTCTTCTCTGATCTGAGCGTCGGTGAATACTGCACCGGTGTCATTGATATCGCCTTTACCGTCGCCGTCGGTATCGTCCCACTTTATAAGAGTATTGAACCATTCAGTCTCAGCGCCGTAGTCGCCGTCAGAATAAGCGTTCCTGAAAGTGTAGACCTGAGTCTGTACACCGATGTATGCGCCGATGTAGTCTTTTTTTGCGGGAGCAGACTGAGAAGTGTATCTGTTTACAGTCATCTTGTGACCGACATCAGGATCCTTTTCTGCGACCGCCTTGACGATAGCTTCAATGATCTCCGGCTGTGTCTGTTCGCAGGTATTTCTGTCAAAGAGACCGAAGCCGTACTGACCGTTATAGCCGTTGTCCCAGTACACGGGAGTTATGCCGTACTGTGCAGCAGTACCTGCAAGATATCCGTCGTAATATACACGATTTTCAGCGATCTGATTCGGGATGCCGGCATTTGCAGTAGTTTTGTCGATACAGCCGAATTCACCGATAACTACCGGATATCCCTTGTCAACGAAAGCTTCCTTGAGTTTTTTCATCTGTCCCTGGATGTGGTCTTCATTTCCCCAGCTTGCGAGACTTCTGACATTAGCGCCGTTGATCTCGATGATCTCCTTGCCGCGTTCGCCCCAGATGAAAGTCTTTTTGCCCTCTTCACCGCAGTAATCCCACGGATCGTAGCAGTGTACGGACACGATGACTCTTCCTTCGCCGGCAGTATTTGAATCGTCAGTCGGCAGCTGGAAGCCGTAATCACCAACAGTGTAGTTGATATCCGTATTCCAGCCGGGGATCATGAGCCAGCGGTGAGAATTGTTTGAACCGGTACTGCGGACCGTATCAATGAATATCTGGTTATAGTCGTTGATATTCTGATAGTATTCTCTTACCGGATCGTGATATTCGCCGTCGAACTCTTCGTTCATGCTCTCGAATATGAGATGCTCATCGTAATCGGCGAATCTCTCAGCGATCTGTTTCCAGAGAGCACCGTACTTCTCCTTGATATATTCCTGATCCGAGCCGTTGCAGAGCAGCCAACCGCCGTAGATCGAGTTATAACCGTCGCCGTGAACATTGATTATAACGTTCAGGTCAGCATTGTAGCAGTAGTCAACTACCTCTGCCACTCTGTTGAGCCAGTCTTCATCCACTTTGTATCCATTGGCATCATCTATCTTGCTGAGGTAGGATACCGGTACGCGGACAGTGCTGAATCCGGCAGCGGCTACAGCGTTTATCATTTCCTGAGAAGCCGCCGGATTTCCCCAGACAGTTTCATTCGGAGTGCCGCCGGTGTTGGCTTCGAGGGTGTTGCCGTAATTCCAGCCTGCACCGAGAACATCGGTGATCTCCGAGAGCGAGATAGTAGCATTTGTCTCCTCGTCAGTTCCGTTGTCAGAAGCAGCTGAACTGCCGGAAGCATCTTCCGAACTGCTCTTGCTGTCTGAACATCCCGTAAAAGCAGTCACGGACATCGCAGCAGCCAATAAGAAAGCAGCGGCCTTGTTGATAGTCATATTTTATCATCCTTTCGTATTCTGGTATCATAAATGATATCAGTCTTCAATACTATTATAAATGTAACACAAGACAGTCTGCTAATCAATTGCATAATAAGCTGACTTTATTGCATTTTATCTTTACCTCTCCTGTACTGAGTTGGCGTCATGCCTACTTCCTTATTGAAAAGGCGCATGAAATGGGAGTAGTCATATCCGCATTTTTCGGCTATATCCTGCAAAGTGTCATTAGTACCGACGAGCAGTTTTTTTGCGTAGTTGAGTTTGCTCTGTTTGATATCCTGCTGACAATTCACATCAAAAGTCCTTTTGTACAGTTTCTGGAAATGCGATCGGCTGATGCTGAGTCTCCGGCAGCATTCATCGAGATTCCAGTTCAGTTCCGGACATTCAAAAATATCACGCCTGAGAGCGATAAGCTCACTGTAGTGCATCTGTTCCATATGAGACGGCTGGAGCTGTTCGGCAGGGGATTCGAGCATGCCGAGTATGATCTTTTCAGCTTCCTCTGCACCGCATAAAGCAGTGACGGGGATAGTCTTAGTGCAGCTTCGTATGAACATGAAATGGGGATTGCCGAGCAGCATATTCTGTTCTTTGAAAAGAGCGTTGATCTTTTTTATAAGTTCAGCAGGACGGGCACAGGGCGCAAGCTCAGAGCCGATCACTGCAAAATCTGCGTCTCCGGCACGGAAGACTTTCTCTCTGCTGGCACAGCAGCTTTTCAGTATATCCGCAAAAAGCAGTACGACCTTGTCTCTTTCGACGCTGCCTTCAGTTTCAGTGAGTTGTTTTAATCCGCCGACGGAAAGGCAGATCATATAGATATCCTCACCGTAGAGCCTGGCGAGTTCCGCAGTTTCTTCCCACATCTGCGGCGCATTTCCCAGCAGGTACAGACCGGTAAGTTCGTCTCTGCTGCGTGAGATATAGTTCCTGTAAGCAACACTTCTGAAATCATTCTGCAAGCTGAGGAAGGCGAGAGCATTATTGACTTCAAGGCAGAATCGCTGATAATAGATACTGTAACCTACAGCAGCACCTCTGAGCCTGAGAAGAAAGTATCCGAAACACCTGTCCCGGAAATGAGAAGCTGTAAAGAATATGACTGAAGGTCCGCCTTCATTATACCATGGCGGCACCATTCCCTCAGTTTCGAACTGCACATCGGCAAGGTCGATGTTGGTCATCAGCATTTTGTCCGAGTATCCGGAAGTGCGATAGGTGCGTGAATATCTGTCCATACTGAGCTTGTCCCAGTCCTCACAGAGACAGAGGCAGAAATCGTAGTTGTCATAGTATTCAGGCGTTGCAAAAGCATAAGTCAGGCAGTAGAGTTCATGCAGGAAAGTGTTGAGACTTTTCGCCGACAGCAGGCGTGTGGAAATACTGCTGTCCATGTATCCTGCTTCCATTTTCTCAAAATCTGATTCAGTATCAGTTCTGTTGAATTCTGCATGACCGCAGCCGCAGCTTTCTCCGCATACGAGGCCTCCGCCGTCCACATCGCATAAGCCGGCAGGAGAGCCTGTAATGAGCTCATACAGTCTGCACATTGCTTCTGCACCGAGTTTTTCCCATGAAGCACTGTAAGTTGTGATGCTCGGTGAGTGCATGTAAGCCTCAGCAGCACCGTCGTATCCGGTCACACGAAGGTCAGCCGGCACTGATATGCCGTGTGCAGCGAGACAATTGCATAGAGCGATCGCCATGCTGTCATTTGTGCAAACCACGGCATCCGGCACAGGACAGCGGCCTTCCGCGATATCGTCGCCTAAGCTGACTGCCGAGTTTATCCAGAAGTCGCCGTAAACGATGTTCTCATCGCTGTCTTCGAGACCGTGTTTTCTGACAGCTCTTCTGAAACCTGCAAGCCTGTGCTGAGCGACCTGCATGGATTCGGGGCCTGTCAGGCACATGATTTTCCTGCATCCGTGTACACTGATAAGATGAGAGGTGACTTCTTCGATATGAGCGTCGTCATCAAACCAGATATTCTCAAATCCGGTATCATCTTTGCTTAGGCATATAACAGGCAGCGGACATTTATATTTAAGCAGTTCGCAGATGCTCTGCTTTATATCTTCCTGTGAAAAAGAATACGGAAGGTATATCATACCGTCGAGAAGGGAGAAGTTTATGAGACTGAGCAGGTTCTTTTCGCCGTTATTCACTTTTTCGTCGAAGTATTCCTCATTCAGGGCGAAAACATAAGCGCTGATGCCAAGCGAATAAGCCTGTTTGAGTATACCGCTGAGCTGTCTTGAATTAGTTTTCTTGTAGACCTTGCCCATAATGATGCCGATGCGTTTTATCATTCCACTCCTCCTTCCGGTGTGTTTAAATAATTATAACAGAAAAAGAGACAGATTTCAATAGCTGTCATCAATGCGGGACATAAAATCGTCGGTAGACAAAAGACCGCTGCGGTTGAATCTTCCTATTCCGATCAGACAGTCTGGATCACGGGTAATAGTGTTGATTTTTTCTCTGCAAGTAAGAGTCATCATAAAGCCTGAATCTCTCAGTACAGGGATACTCTCCCTGCACACGCTTCCGAATGGATACGCAAACACCACAGGACAAACGCCCGTGTGTTCGGTTATCTCAGACTGCATCAGCCCAACGTCGGACATGAGGGCAGAGGCGTAGTCCTCCGCCGATTCACCGGCTGCTATGGCGCAGCCTTTTCTTGCACCGGAAGCATCGTGCATGTCAAAAGTGTGATTTCCTATTTCAAATCTTCCGGACTTCAAAAGCTCATCGCAGTCCTCCCATGTCAAATAGGAGTAAGCATCACAGTGCGGATCAGCGGCTGCAAGTTCAGACGTGTATTTCCCGACGATCGAAACGACAGCGTGCATATCATACTTTTCCAGCAGAGGGAGGAAGCAGGAGAGGTTATTGTAGAAGCCGTCATCAAGGGTTATGAGGACCGGTTTATCCGGCAGACTGCCCTTCCCGTATGCGTAGTCGATAAGCTGACCGGCGGTGACGGATGTGTACCCATGCGACCTGAGCCATGCAAGATCATTTTCGGCTTGTTCAGGCGTGACGGAATACTCGCTGCTCTTGCCGGGACATATGCTGTGATACATGATAACGGGCAGAGCAATGCCCTCATCGCTGTTGCTGTCGTTTCCGGATATGAGCGAAAACGACAAAAACAGTCCGCAGAGAAGAGAAATGACAGCTGCCGGAAGAACGATGCAATACATTTTCCTTATCCTGATGCACTTATATACTTTCATATAAACTCACCCCATACATTTTATGGCAATGGGGCAGGAAAAATACACATAAAAAACAAATGAGCTTCCTGCGAAGGAAGCTCACCTGCCATGATATAGGGATTATTGGGGATTTAATAATTTAATGTTGGGGTAAACATTAAACTACCATGAAAATCTGCTTCCGGATATCTCCTTCAGCATTTATATTATAACAGGAAAATATGTACTTTTTGTGAAAAACAGCCTATCATTTGAAGAGAAAATTATCAACAAATAGTCAACATTATTGTGCATCATCACTGCTGAAGCTGCTTTTCTCGTTTATTTTGAACCAGAATACGGAACCCTTGCCTATCGTGCTGCGTACACCGTAGTCATAATTGTGCATTTTCAGGACAGCTTTGACGATCGAGAGACCGAGACCGGTTCCCACGACTTCGCGCTTATGGTTTTCGGACCGGTAATACTTGTCGAAAATGAGCTTTATCTTATCCTCTTCGATACCGTCTCCCGTATCCTCAACTTCGATAAGCACACCGTCATTCTGATTTATCTGGCGGACGAATACTTTCTTATCAGCGCCGGTATAGTTTATCGCATTGTTGATAAGGTTGTAGATGACCTGCTCTATCTTTACAACGTCGCAGTAAACTGTCCTTTCGGAATCGGGAGTGAAAGTGATAGTGTATCCCTTTTTGTCCGAAAGACCTTTGAACCTGTCAATGATCTCACTCAGCTTTGCACGTATCTCGAATTCTGAGGGATTGAGTTTCTGCTTTCCGCTTTCGAGTTTTGAGAGGTCGAGGATATCGTTTACGAGAAGAGCGAGCCTGTCTGTCTCATTGATGATTATCTCCAGATGCTCATTGCGTTTTACCGGATTATCGCCGGAAAGGTCGCGTATCATCTCGGCGTAGGCTTTCAGCATAGTCAGAGGTGTCCGCAGGTCGTGTGAAACATTGGCAATGAGATCACGCTGCATCGTATCGACGCGCGACAGTTCTTTTTCCGCGTAAGTAAGAGTAGCCGCCAGTTTGTTAGCTTCATAGTAGCCTCTGCCGTCGAATCGTGCAGAGAAGTCTCCCTGAGCGAGTTTTTCGGCAGATCTGGTAATGCCGGCGATGGGCTGAGCGATCCTTCTTGAAAGATAGAGCGAAATGAAGAATGCGATGACAACAAGCACAACGGTAATTATCATGAGCTGCTGTTTGATTATGGACACAGTTGATCCTACCGGAACGAGAACTGAATTGATGAGCAGGTAGCCTTCCGGATCATCCGGATCACCCAGCTGGCATCCGTACAGCAGCATATCGTATCCGCTTCGCGGGTTCTTCATTTTGTAGCGGATAGTCTTGTCGTAGCTCTCATCTATAGCTCTGCGGTACATGTCTATCTTGTTCTGTCTGCCGTGTATCAGGCAGTCGCCGAGAGCTTCGACAGAATATCTCGTTCTGCCGAATTTGTCCAGCACTTCGATGCAGAGATCGTTCTCACGGCTGATCTCCAGTATGTACGAACTGAAATCGGAACTGTTGAGTTCGTCATAGGCATCTGAGATGCGGGCAGCGCTGTCTGAGGCGCTTTTGGTCTTTGACTTTTCGTAGAAATTCTCAAGGAAGAGTATCTGAAAAGTCCAGAGCAGGACGAATACCATAATGGTAAAGAGCACAAAATACATCCACACCTTGAATTTAAGAGGGATGCGGTTATTGGCACTGCGTATCTTTTCAGTTAGCTTCAAACTTATATCCCATTCCTCTCAGAGTCACGATGAATTTCCTGTACTCGCCGAGACTGTTCCTGAGCATCTTGATATGAGTATCGACAGTGCGGTCATCACCGAAGAAGTCATATCCCCATACCTCTTCAAGGAGCTTGTCTCTTGTGAGGGCGATATTCTTGTTTTTGACGAGATAGAAGAGCAGGTCGTATTCCTTGGGAGTCATAGAAGCCTTTACACCGTCAACATAGACTTCGCGTCCGGATATATCCACTTCAAGTCCCTCGAAGACATATCTGTCCTGCACCTGAGCTTCACGGGAAGCAGCATTGCGCTTGAGAACGACCTTAACTCTCGCCATGAGTTCCTTGGGAGAGAAGGGCTTGACCACATAATCGTCAACACCTATCTCGAATCCGAAGAGTTTGTCGTATTCCTCGCCTCTTGCAGAGAGCATTATGACCGGGATGTTCTTGGTCTTGTGTATTTCCTTGCATGCAGAGTAACCGTCGAGACGGGGCATCATAACATCCATTATTATCAGGTCATAGTTATTATTATGACAAAGATTGACGGCTTCCATGCCGTTTTCGGCTTCTGTAACTTCGTAACCTTCAAATTCCGCATATTCTCTTACGACCTTGCGGATGTTTATCTCATCGTCAACTATAAGTATATGTGCCATAAGCAGCCTCCTGTATGATATAGTTTCCGGTATGTCCGGTATTCATATTATAACATTATAAATGGTAAAAGTGTATATTGCGTGAAAAATTTGAGTAATTTTCGGTCAATTTTATAATAGTTGTTATTAATGATAAATTATCAGTTGACATTTTCAGTAAAATTTGCTATAATTGATTAGACGATGAAAAACACCGGAAGGGAGGCGGTCGCTATGAAGAACAAAATGAATTTTCTTGCTTCGGCACTTGTGATAACCGCCGCTACTGCACTTATACTGGGATATTGCTACTTCTTCCCTGAAGACGCACAGCGTGCGCTCATAATATATATTTCTACACTTATACTCCTGACGATATTTATGGCATTCGCCAGCTTTATCTACCGGAAGCACCGGTCTTCGGTGGATGATACAGATCTTGCAGTCATTGCTGAAAATATGAACTGTGAAATGATCGTGTGGGCTGACGATTTTTCCTATGTTTTCCTGAATAAAAAGCTCCGTGAGCACTTTGGCATAGTGGACTGGAACTACGACCGCAAGGAGGTTATGCGCGTAGCGTTCGGCGTAGAGAAGATGACTCGCGTCACTGTCAACGATATAGTGGACAACAATGCCTATGAAGCAAGGTTCAGAGACAAGAACGGTGCTGTGCTGACGATCGCGTGGAGCACTTCTCTCATCAAAAAGCGAAAAAAGAATTCGCTCTACCTCAGCACGGGCTTCAATCTTACTGAGATAAGGAAGATGAAAGTCAATCTTGCCAGTGCCAATGACTTTTTCAATTCCTCCATGGAACTCGCCGAGATCGGCGTTATCATGAGCACTGACCGTCAGAACTACCGTGCGTCGTCTGAAATGGTGCGCATGCTCGGACTGAAAAAGAGCAGTATTACTGCCGCAGAATTCAGAAATCTTGTGCATCCGAACGACAGGATACAGTTCGATTCAGCCATGCGCTCTCAGGATTCTTCCGAAGTCAGATGTGTGGATATGCGCATAAAATCCGCAGAAGGACCGTACCGCTGGTATTCGTACCGTTACAAGTCTATCGCAGGCACAGACAATACGCTCCCGCTTTTCGGAGGAGCCATACTTGACGTCAATGACGAACACGAGAAGGACATGCTCATTGAGAGACTGGCTTATATCGACGAAGTGACCGAGATAGCCAACCGCAACAAGCTTCTTGACGCAGGACAGGGGATATACGATACCTGCCGTCTACTCGACTATTCCTACTGGATAATAATCCTTGATATAGACCGCTTCCATATCATCAACGATACCTGCGGTTATAACAACGGAAACTATATCCTCCGCAATTTTGCACACATCCTCTATAAATTCGTTACTCCCGGAGGACTTGCAGCCCGCATAAGCGGCGATAATTTCGCGCTTGTACTGCGCGATTACGGTGATGATGACATCCCGACACGAACGGTAAAGAACATACAGGAAGAGTTTGCGAAGCTTGCAGTGGATGATTTTTCGGCTATCAGCCTCAGCTGTTCTGCCGGATATTCAAAGCTTCCCGAGGACGGAAGCTCCTTCCTTGATGTCATGGAGCATGCAGAATTCGCCCTGAAGTCGAGTGAAGGTGAAAAAGGACATGTCTGCGGCTATGAGCCGAGCATGCACGACTCTATCATAGGCAAGACCGAACTTGAAAAAGCACTTGCGCTTGCTATCGACAACAACGAATTACAGCTGTTCTATCAGCCGAAAATAGATCTTGCTACCGGCAAGATAATGGGCGTTGAAGCTCTGATACGCTGGATAAAGCCGGACGGAACGATCGTCAAGCCGGATCAGTTCGTGCCTATAGCCGAGAGTTCACATCTCATAGGAAAGATAAGCGAATTCGTCCTCAATGAAGGCTGCCGCCAGAACAGTCTCTGGCAGAAAATGGGGTATCCCAAGATAGTGATGTCGATAAATTTCACATCAACGGACTTCTATCAGTCGGACCTGAAGGAAAAGGTGTTCGATGCACTTGCAAAAGCCGGACTTGAACCCGAGTGGCTGGAAGTTGAGCTTACAGAGACTCTTGCCCTCAGCGATATAGATTTTGCGGTAGATCAGATGAACAAGCTCCGTGATCTGGGAGTGAAGCTGGCAATGGATGATTTCGGAACGGGCTATTCATCACTGAGCTATCTCCAGATATTGCCTATCACTCTGCTGAAACTGGACAGATCGTTCATCACTGATATCGAACACGACAATATCGCCTATGAGATAGTCTCGGCGGTGATACGAATAGCGAAATCCAAACGCATCAAGACCATAGCTGAAGGCATAGAAGACAAGATACAGGAATCCATTCTCCGCACAGCCGGATGTGACTATGCGCAGGGCTTCCTCTACGGCAAACCTATGCCGCCTGACAAGCTTCAGGAGTTCTTTGAGAAAAATATGCGTGAACATGGCGGCTGATGATCGTAAATACGGTATCAACACTGCGTTTATATAATAATTACAGGAGGTATCACACAATGAAAAGACGTATCGGAATTCTCACAAGCGGCGGCGACTGTCCCGGACTTAATGCAACGATAAGAGGCGTGGCAAAGGCGTGCTATGAGCGTTTTGGTGAAGACAATGTTGAGATAGTGGGCATATCCAACGGTTACTACGGACTTATCAACAATCTTTGCAAGGACATGTCACCGACAGCCTTTTCCGGCATTCTCACACAGGGCGGCACTATCTTCGGAACAAAGCGCCAGCCGTTCAAGATGATGCAGGTCATCGGCGAGGACAATGTCGATAAGGTAAAGAACATGAAGGAGACCTATAAAAAGCAGAAGCTGGACTGCCTTCTTACCCTCGGAGGCAACGGTACTCATAAGACATCAAAGCTGCTTGCTGATGAAGGTCTGAACGTCATAGGACTTCCCAAAACTATAGATAATGACATATACGGCACAGATGTTACATTCGGTTTCCACACAGCTGTGGACATCGCAACAGACGTTATTGACCGTCTTCACACAACAGCAGCCAGCCATTCCAGAATACTCGTATGTGAAATAATGGGAAACAAGGCAGGCTGGCTCACTCTCAATGCCGGCATAGCAGGCGGAGCAGATATCATAATTATTCCTGAGATACCTTACGATATCGACAAAGTGTGTGATGCAGTAATGGCAAGAAGCGCATCCGGAAAGACCTTCTCCATACTTGCAGTTGCGGAAGGAGCGTTCGATATCGAAGAGGCGAAGATGAAGAAGAAAGAACGCGCCAAGAAGCGTGCTGAAGCCGGAATAATCACGGCAACTTCACGCATTGCGGCTCAGATACAGTCCAATACAGGCATGGAAGCGAGAGTCTGTGTTCCCGGACACATGCTCCGCGGCGGTGCACCGAGCGCTTATGACCGTGTTCTCTCGACTCAGTTCGGAGTACATGCTGCATACCTTATAGCACAGGAGAAGTACGGCAGGACAGTTGCAAAGATAGGCAACAAGATAACATCCAATAAGCTTGATGACGTGGCAGGAAAGACGAAGTTCGTTGACACAGACAATCATCTTGTCATAGCTGCCCGTGATATCGGCGTATCATTTGGCGATTGACGCTGACACAAGGCTGCTGCATCTGCGGCAGCCTTTGATATTTATGCAAGGAGGGAACTGTGAAAGGTCGCGTTGCACAGCTTGATTTCTTAAAAGGGATCGCTATCATACTCGTGGTAACAGGTCATGTGGTAAGCCAGATATGGGCGCCATACAGCTATGAACAGAATATAGTTTTCCGGTTCTGCTATTCTTTTCACATGCCTCTGTTCGTATTTATCAGCGGTTATATATGCAGTAAAACATTGAAGAAGGACATCGGCTGGCTTCTGAGGAGACTGCGCAATATAGGCATACCGTATATAATCATGCTCATCCTGAGCGTATCCGTTCTTGGACGCGATGTTTTTTCGGACATCATCCATTCGCTGCCGTACTGGTATCTGCCGTTCATACTTATAACCGACAGCGTTCTGTATATCGACAGAAAGTACAGACTTGGATATACACCGTTTGCAGCGTTGTACACAGCAGCCGTACTGATACATATCAATGCTGCGGCGACTGTGAACATAGCCGACCAGATGATGAGTTTTCTTCCGTTCTACGTTCTTGGCACTGTTATAGCGGAAAAGAGAGACAGGATAAGTGCTCCGAATATGCCGCTGACGATCATGTCGGTGCTGTTTATCGTACTTACGCCGCTTTATGCACACGGCACAGAGAATCAGCTCCTGAGGATAGAAGAGATCACAGGCATCGACGCGGCAGGAAACCGCCTTCTGAAAGCCGCGATCATCCTGATAAGCAAATTTGCAGTACCGCTTTGCGGCATAGCGTTCGTATGTCTGCTGACGGATATGATATACAGCACACGCAGTGGGGGAGCGGCAAAAAAACTCGTTGAACATATCGGAAAGCATACGTTATTTATATATCTCCTCCACGACCTGTTTTTTGTCGACACCAGCGGTCTCCGGACAGCTGATACGCTGCTGTCGCTGATACTTGGCATTTTCATTCCGGTATGCCTTTCGTCGATTTATTACAAAGCAAAAAAGTCATTTAAGGAAAAAATGTCGAAAACGACACAATGATTCGATAATTTATTCCATTTGATACCCGCATATAAAATTGATATATCAGCTATCATAGCGCGGTTTTACGCGATTTGTGACGAATCCGGAACTAATTAAAATATAAACATTTTATGTTTGTATTGAAAAACTCTTTTCAAAAATCCAAAAATGTGTTATAATAATACTATATTTCTTCCAGGAGGTATTTGATTATGACCGAAAAAGAGCTTTATTCACTTTGGTGCAAAAATGCTACTGAGGATCCGGAATTGCAGACCGAACTCGCAGCTATCAAAGATGATGAAGAAGCGATAAATGACAGATTCTATCGCGATCTTGAATTTGGCACAGGCGGTCTCAGAGGCGTTATCGGCGCCGGTACTAACCGCATGAATATCTATACAGTAAGACGTGCAACACAGGGATTTGCAGATTATCTCAATCAGGAGTACGATTCTCCCTCAGTTGCTATCTCATTTGACAGCCGCATCAAGTCGGATGTATTCTCTAAGGCAGCTGCCGAAGTACTGGCTGCAAACGGTATAAAAGTTCACATCTATTCAGAACTCATGCCGACACCCTGCCTTTCATGGGCTGTACGCGCACTCGGATGCCAGGGCGGTATAATGGTAACTGCAAGCCATAACCCTGCAAAGTACAACGGATATAAGGTCTACGGCGATGACGGATGCCAGATCACACTCAGAGGTGCTGAGATAATCCTCGAAAAGATCAATTCACTTGATGTATTCACAGGTGTAAGGACTTCCGACTTCAACGAAGAACTCAAAAAGGGAAATATCTCCTACATAGGAAATGACATTATCGAAGACTACTACAAGCACGTTCTCGCAGAAGGCATCAATTCTGATCTTTGTGCCTCCAGCGGACTCAAGGTAGTCTACACACCGCTCAATGGTACAGGAAACAAGCCTGTCCGTGAGATACTCAGAAGACTGGGCATATCAGATGTTACAGTAGTAAAGGAACAGGAAATGCCTGACGGCAACTTCACAACATGCCCGTATCCGAACCCTGAGATACGCGAAGCACTTGAAGTGGGACTCAGATACTGCAACGAAGTGAAGCCGGATCTTCTCCTTGCTACCGATCCCGACTGTGACCGTGTCGGCATAGCCGTACCTGACGGCGACGGCTATGCACTCTTCACAGGAAACGAAGTCGGCGCGATGCTCCTTGAATATATCTGTCAGCAGCGTATCGCAAAGGGCACTATGCCCAAGGATCCTATAGCAGTAAAGACTATCGTTACTACAGATATAGTTGACCTCATCGGCAAGGAGTACGGCGTAGAGATACGCAACGTCCTCACA
Source organism: Ruminococcus flavefaciens (assembly GCA_002373775.1). Classification (GTDB taxonomy): domain Bacteria; phylum Bacillota; class Clostridia; order Oscillospirales; family Ruminococcaceae; genus Ruminococcus; species Ruminococcus flavefaciens_M. The sequence continues at coordinate 64,955 of DFJW01000007.1, forward strand.
GGATTCAAGTTCATCGGTGAGCAGATAGGACTTCTTGAAGCAGAAGGCGAAGAGTCACGTTATATATTTGGCTTTGAGGAGAGCTACGGCTATCTTTCAGGCTCATATGTACGCGACAAGGATGCTGTAAATGCTTCGATGCTCATCTGTGAAATGGCTGCATATTACCGTACAAAGGGCATAACTCTCCTTCAGGCACGCGAGAATATGTACAAGAAGTACGGCGTGTTCTATCAGACACTCTACAGCTTCACCTTCGAAGGCGAGAGCGGCATGAACAAGATGGCAGACCTCATGAGCCAGCTCAGGAACGCTCATCCTGCACAGATAGGCGGACTCAAAGTTGAGAGATTCGAGGACTATAAGACAAGCATTGCCAAGGACATCGTGAACGGAACAGAATCCGAGATCACACTTCCGAAGTCCAATGTGCTCGCATTCTATCTTGAGAACGGCTGCAAGGCTATAGTACGTCCTTCCGGTACTGAGCCGAAGATAAAGGCATACATCACTGCAAAGGCGGATACCCGTGAAGCAGCAAATGAACTTGAAGCAAAGCTGCATGATGATTTCACAAAGATCTTCCAGTGAGTATCGTTAAATAATAAAAATAATAGCCGAGCTATTGACAAGCACGGATATTAGTGATATAATATATAACTGTAATGTATAACGGCACTACTGTCTAAAGGAACTGATGGGCTGCACGGATACAAAAAATCTGTGAAAGAGGTGACAATCGTGAAAGAGGGAATCCATCCTACACTCTATAAGACAACTATTACATGCCACTGCGGTAACGTAATGGAGACACTGTCTACAAAGGAGAACATCAAGGTTGAAATCTGCTCAAAGTGCCATCCGTTCTATACAGGCAAGCAGAAGCTCGTTGATACAGGCGGACGCGTTGACAGATTCAAGAAGCGTTTCAATCTCGATAAGTAATTCATAAGCCGCTCAGCTGAGCGGCTTTTTCCTGCTTTATGGTACAATTATGAACTATCTTACTATTTCTGCGCCTGCAAAGGACTCATTCATAGAAAAAAGATCAGAATTCATCGGCTATATCGCTCCCGTCACCACCAACGAAGAAGCTGTGGCTTTTATAGATTCGATACGCAGTGAACACAGGAAAGCAAAGCACAATGTATATGCTTATATACTGCGGAAGGACAATATTTCCAGATATTCAGATGACGGAGAACCGCAGGGAACAGCCGGCATGCCTGTGTATGACGTGCTGAAAAAACGCGGACTTACGGACGTATGTGTGGTCGTGACACGATACTTCGGAGGCATACTTCTCGGCGGCGGTGGACTTGTGAGAGCCTACTCACATGCAGCATCTCTTGCCTGTGATGCAGCATCAGTAATGGACATGCGGCTGTGTCATAAGCTGAGGATCGTGACAGACTATGGAATGTACGGCAAGCTTTCATATATGCTTCCGAATTATTCCACTATAACGGTCAATTCCGAGTTTGGCAGCGATGTCATACTTGACATACTGGTTCTGAGTGAAAAAAAGGACGCACTGATCTCTGACATAATTGATGTCTCAAATGGTACTGCTTCGGTGGCAGATACCGGAGAAAGCTACGAAGATTTCAGCTCGCTGAAAAATCTTTAAAAAAATAAAGGGTTTTTTATCTTAAAAGAGTATATGTATATAGTTGTGTGTCATCTTTTTGATATTGCCAAAGAAGTCTGGAGGGATATGTATGACTGTACGCGAACAGCTGGAGATAACAGAAGTCGGGATACTCAGCAGTTTTGCCTGCACAAGTGTAGATCCGGTCGGAACGAAGCGTGACCGTATAGAAGAGAAATGCCCGTTCCGTACAGAGTTCCAGCGCGACAGGGACAGGATACTCCACTGCAACTCGTTCAGACGTCTGAAAAGAAAGACGCAGGTATTCCTTTCACCGGTCGGGGACCATTACCGCACACGACTTACACATACACTGGAAGTAGCTCAGATCGCCAGAACAATTGCAAGAGGGATGCGTCTCAACGAAGACCTTACCGAAGCTATTGCTCTTGGACATGACCTCGGTCATTCACCTTTCGGACACTGCGGCGAACGCACTCTCAACGAGATCTGTCCCCATGGTTTCAGACACTATGAGCAGAGCGTGAGAGTTGTCGAGCATCTGGAAAAAAACGGGAAAGGTCTCAATCTGACCTATGCAGTCCGCAATGGTATAGAATGCCACACAAACAAGACGGCAGCCACGAAAGAAGGCTGTATCGTCCGTCTTGCTGATACAATAGCTTACATTAACCACGACATTGAGGATTCTATCCGTGCCGGTATCCTTCATCAGAACGATCTTCCGCGGGATTGTGTCATCGTTCTCGGCAATACCAAGACAAAGCGTATCACCACGCTCATTGCATCCGTCATAGAACACGGCGTATACGATATTGATTTCGCACCGAAGATCAGGAAGGCACATGATGATCTGAAGAGATTCATGTTTGAAAGAGTGTATACAAATCCGGCAGCAAAGCATGAGGAATCAAAGGCTGAGCTGCTTGTGCGGAAACTCTATTCCTACTTTATCGAACATCCGGAAAAGCTGCCTGATGAGTACAAGCGGATCATGAAGGCGACTGATCCCGACAGGGCAGTATGCGATTATATTTCCGGGATGAGCGACGGATACGCAGTTGATCTCTACACAGATCTCTTTGTGCCGAAGTTCTGGAAATAGGAGGCAGTATGCAGAGAAACGATGAGTTCCTGTACCGCCTTGTTCACGCCAATCCTATCGAAGAGGTAATGAGCGGCTATGTGAACCTGACAAGACGCGGCAGGAATTATGTATGTAATTGCCCGTTCCATTCCGAAAAGACGCCTTCATGCTACATATATCTCGACGACAACCCTCATTTTTATTGCTTTGGCTGTGGTGCAGGCGGTGATGTCATCACCTTCATCATGAAGATCGAGAATCTCAGTTTTACAGAAGCCGTCCGCATACTGGCACAGCGGGCAGGCATGGAAGTACCGGAGAATAATTCCCGTGATGCGCAGTATGCCAAGCGGAAGACGCGGATATACGAGATGAACCGTCTTGCCGCCAATTATTTCTACAAAAATCTGCTCACAGGGAAAAACAAAGCCGGACTTAAATATTTTGCGGACCGCAGGCTTTCTCCACAGACCATAAAGAAATACGGGCTCGGCTATTCATCCGATTCATGGAACGAGCTTACAGACCTGCTTCGTTCCAAGGGATACTCGGAAGATGAGATCATCGACGCATGGCTTGCCGGACGCGGAAGGAACGGCAGACTATTCGACATGTTCCGCAACCGCGTCATGTTCCCCATAGTTGACCTTCGCGGCAATGTGATAGGTTTCGGCGGAAGAGTCCTCGATGACTCCAAGCCCAAGTATCTCAACACCGGAAAAACGCCTGTATTCGATAAAGGCTCAAATCTTTTCTCCATGAACTTTGCGAAGGATGCACCGGTCAAAAGGCTGATCCTCTGTGAAGGTTATATGGACGTTATAGCCGTTAATCAGGCAGGATTTGAAAACGTTGTGGCAACACTCGGCACAGCCATAACACCGGATCAGGCGCGTCTCATAAGTCATTACGCCGAAGAAGTCATAATAGCTTATGACAGCGACGGCGCAGGACAGAGGGCAACGCAGAAAGCGATAAATCACTTTGCAGACGTTGGATTGCGCACAAGGATACTTCATATGGAAGGCGCAAAAGATCCTGATGAGTTTATCAAAAAATTCGGACCTAACCGTTTCAGGATGCTGATAGATCAGTCATTTGACGCAAATACGTTCATGCTTGACAAGTGTGAAGAGGGACTTGATCTCAGTACAGAAGCCGGACGGGTAGAATTGCTGAAACGCTCGGCAAAGGTCCTTGCCGGGATCGAATCGCCCCTTGAAAGGGAAGTGTATATTTCCCGTACATCGAAAAAGTGTGATATACCGGTATCAGTGCTTAAAACGCATATCGACGGACTTTTGCGCAGGAACAGCCGTTCCGAGAGAAAAAACGAATGGCGCAGCATAACGACCGGTACGATAGCGCACAGGGACGACATCAACCCTGAATCAGCACGTTTCAGGAAAGAAGCGAAAGCAGAAGAGACGATACTGACGTATCTGATGATGCGGCCTGAAGATTCAGAAAAGCTCACAACGCTCATCAAGCCGGAAAATTTTGTAACAGCATTCAACAGGCGAGTCTATGAGTCGATGCTGGACAAAATAAAGGAAGACGGCAAGTTCGCAGTCTCTATGCTGAACGGCGATTTTTCGCCGGACGAAGTCGGTAAGATATGCGGTATATTTGCAAAGAACCGTGATTTTGACATAAATATGAGTGTAGTTGAAGACTGTGCGGCAGTCCTCGCTGCATATCATCCGCCCTCAGACGGAGCTATCAGCGATGAGGAACTGCTGAGCAGGTTCAAGTCGAAAAGAAAATGAGTATATTGAACGGCACGCCGTTCTGATATTCAGCAGAAAAAGAAAAATCAGGAGGATATTATTATGGAAAACAGAAAAAATACTATTGACGCCCTTATGGAACAGGGTAAAGCAAATGGTAAGCTCACCACGAAAGAGATAACCGATGCACTGGAGGAACTCGATTTTGATGTTGACCAGATCAATTCCTTTTACGACACCTGTGAAACGCTGAATATCGAGATCGTGGAAGATATGAATATTGATGCTGATCTGAAGATCGGCATGGATTCGAATCTGACAGATGACCTTGAAATGGCACTTTCGACAGAGGGCATCGCAATAGACGATCCGGTAAAGATATACCTGAAGGAAATAGGCCGCGTTCCGCTTCTCACTACCGAAGAGGAAATAGAGCTTGCCCAGAGAATGGCAAAGGGCGATCCTTACGCAAAGAAGCGTCTTTCCGAGGCAAACCTCCGACTTGTAGTTTCCATAGCAAAGAAGTATGTAGGCCGCGGAATGCAGTTCCTTGATCTTATACAGGAAGGAAATCTCGGACTTATCAAAGCCGTTGAAAAGTTCGATTACACCAAGGGATTCAAGTTCTCCACATATGCGACATGGTGGATACGTCAGGCGATAACAAGAGCCATAGCCGACCAGGCGAGAACTATCCGTATCCCGGTACACATGGTCGAGACTATAACCAAAGTCAAGAAGGTATCGAGCCAGCTCCTTCATGAGAACGGACACGATCCCAGCCCGGAGGATATCGCTGAGAAGCTTGGTATGCCCGTGGACAAAGTACGCGAGATAATGCGTGTTGCGCAGGATCCTGTCTCACTGGAAACACCGATCGGTGAGGAGGAAGACAGCCACCTCGGAGACTTCATCCCCGATGATGACGCACCTGCACCGGCTGAAGCAGCTTCACACACTCTTCTCAAAGAGCAGCTCAATGAAGTGCTTTCAACACTCACTGACCGTGAAGCGAAGGTACTCAAACTGCGTTTCGGTCTTGAAGACGGCAAATCACGCACTCTTGAAGAAGTAGGACAGCGTTTTGACGTTACCCGTGAGCGTATCCGTCAGATAGAGGCAAAAGCACTCCGTAAGCTCCGTCATCCCAGCAGAAGCAAAAAGGTCAAGGATTTCCTCGACTGATACATATAACAAAACGACCGCCTGCAAGCAGATCCCTTGCAGGCGGTATTATTTTACAGCTTTTAATCTGCCGGAATCTCTCCGGCTTTTCGCAGGATATCGTTCTTCTGTTCCTTGTCATAGAGGAATACATAGAATATATCCCCGTATTTAGGCGTCTTTACGAGGTGACCGATATCGTCGATATACTTTATCTTTCCGGTCTTTGTGATGATGCGGTAGCTCACATAATCGAGCCCTTCGCTGTTATCGGAGACCTGACGCATGATTGATGCTTCGACTCTGTCCAGATCATCCGGATGAACGATATTTTTGAAGGAATCTCCGCTGAATTGCAGCAGTTCCTCCATTGAACTGCACTCGAACAGTTCAAAGAGCTGGTCGTTGGCGAACAGTATCTCTTCGCGTTCATCAGCCTTGTACACAAGTATCGCACCGGGGATGCCGGAAACGATATCAGCCATGTTGAAACTCAGCTGAGTGCGTTTCTGCATCAGCATATGAGGGTGATATTTAATGCAGCTGTTCCTGTGTTTCATTTTGATAGTGTACATCGCAAGGTCAGCTTTCATGGTGAGATCGTGGTATTCTCTGCCCTGTTCGGGATACAGAGCGTAACCTATAGAAAAAGTGTATCTGTAGGTAGTGCCGTTAATATCTATCGTATGAGCAGCAAGCGAGAAACGGTGTATCTCATCATCACATTCGGAAGCAGAACGGTTTTTCAGGAGCACAAGGAATTCGTCACCGCCGTTGCGGACGATGATGCTGTCTCTTCCGAAATATTTTTCGAGATTCCTTGCAGCAGAGCGCAGGACATTGTCGCCCACATCATGACCGAACTGATCGTTGAACCGCTTGAAAAAGTCAAGGTCGATAATAACGACGGCAGCACTGTCCTGAGGGTACTGACGGAAGTAATCAATTATCTTGAGATCACCGGCGGTACGGTTGTAGAGCCCGGTGAGACCGTCGTATTCCACGCGCCTGAGAAGCTTCACGCTGTCGTCGTAGATATTTGTGACATCGCATGAAAGGAACAGAGCGAGGCTTCTGCCGTTTTCGTCTTTATAAAGCTGGCAGTTCACCTGTTTTCGCTGCATTTTGCCGTCGATAGTTGAAGTATAGTCTTCGCTTATGAAAGATTCGCCGGCACTGAAAAGCATCAGCAGATTATCCTTGTCGAAGAATTCTCTGATATCCTTATCCTGAGTCTGGGGAGTCCACGGCGTCAGGATGATACCGATGAATTTCTCGTAGCATGAAGGCATATCAGCAGGGAACAGCTTGCTCATGGTATCTGAGAAGTGATACTCTTCGATAGTATCATTATCCAGATCAGCAAGGAAATAGGAAGCCTTTTGCAGAAACTTCTGGAAATCGGGATAACCGAGATAGAGCGCATAGCTCTTTCCGGCTATCTTATACAGGGTATCCTTTTGGATCTTTGAGAATAACTGTTCATTCATGCTGACGCCTCCTTTGCGGGTGACGATGGATTATTCTTCTGATGCAGCGAACTGACTCTCATGACGGGTAAAGAAATCAGTTCTGGGAGGTAAGAATTTCAGCTTATGTGAAGTACCGGTGAAGTGATTCAGAGGTTCGAGGATAGTATCCCATGACCAGATACGCTCATCAACATCGAGATATTCTCTGAGTTTTTCGGTGCCGAATGGAGCCATAGGATGAAGGAGCACACCGGCAATTCGGATCATGTAGAAGAGGTTGGCGAGTGACTGTTTCAGAGCGTCCTTATCGGGATAATCACCGGTGAGTGCCTTAGCCATGTACTTGCTGCCGTTGCGGATGTAGCTGTCGAGGACATAGGTACACTGGTGGAAGGCGAATTTAGACATATGGCGCTCATATTCGAGCACAGCCTTCTTGGCATCTTCGAGGAATTTCTCTTCCGGAGCAATATCCGGCATGATACCGTCGAGCTCCTTCTGAGCTGTATAGAAAGCAGTGCGTATCATACGGTTGTAGACATTAGAGAGCAGGAGACCGTCTTTTACAACAGGATCTGCATCATCCGGCTTGGCATCCGGATTATAAGGCTTGGGCATGAAGCTGACAGATCTCTGACCGAGACCGAGACCGAGCCAGTGCATCCTGAGCTGTTCAGGTGTATAGTGATTGAGCAGGTCGTCAGCCATAGGAGGCTTGACTGCACCGGAGCTTGAAGCCTTCTTATCAAGGAAGAGTATATGGTGATTAGCCACGATAACTGGGAGCTGAAGTTCACCGTCAGCCGGGGAGGCAGTCTTTGTATCGGCTTCCTGCTGAGCCATCCACATAGCAGGCTCGGCGATGCCATAGAAGTAGATATTGTCCTGACCTATGAACTGATATACAGTTGATTCCTTGCTGCACCAGTAATCCTTCCACTCTTCACGCGGTCTGCCTTCGGATTCGAGGTAAGTCTGAGTGAAGGAGATAGGAGCCCAGAGAGACTCAGGCCATACCCATACAGTGAGACCTTCAACGCCGTCCATAACAGGCGCAGGAACGCCCCATTCGATGTTTCCTGTAAGTCTGAAGGGGACGAGAGTCTTACCTGTACGGTAGCGGATGCCGTTGGCAGTGAGTATGCGGCAAGCCTCATCGCAGTCCTGAAGCTTCTGGAACTGGATAGTGAATGAAGGTTTTTTCTTTTCTTCGAGGTATTCATGCTCTGGCATTGAAGCTCTGAGCTCGTTATACTTATCTTCGAATTCGCGCTTGATATAGATAACAGGCGGTTTGAGGAACTCGTCGATAGTCTTCCATACTACCGGACGGATATCCTTGCGCTTTTTGAGTTCTTCCACCCAATCCTTCATGAGCTGCTCATAGTCACGGAGTTTGAAATACCAGTTTGTTACCGGCTTCATAGTCGGTGTCTCGCCGGTAAGTGTGCTGACGGGATTGAGCAGATTCTCGGGCATGTACTGATGTCCGAGGTCACATTCATCAGCGTAACCCTTTTCAGAGGTGCATCCTTCCACGGGACATTTTCCGATGACCTGTCTGCCGTTGAGAAATACACCTGCTTTCTCATCGAAGAACTGCATGGTAGTGATCTGATTGAGCTGACCTTTTTTGTGGAGAGAACTGATGAACCAGTCGGTCACATCGGCGTGGATCTCCTTGGAACGTCCGAGACCTGATGCACCGAAAAGGTTCGGTGAGATACCGTAAGCAGCGAGAGTTTCCTTCTGCTTATTGTGATTGCGTGCAACGAAATCTTCAAGTGAGCCTTCGAATTCGCCCTTAGCGACTTTCACGCGCCAGCCCTCAGCGATAGGAGAGCCATAGCAGTCAGTGCCGCTGACGAAAATTACGTTTTCCTTGCCGATCCTGTCACGGAGAAAACGAGCGTATGTATCAGCGAAAACGAGCATACCGCCCACATGACCGAAGTGGAGCTCCTTGTTGCCGTAAGGCATACCGCCGGTGACAACAGCTCTCTTCGGGAAAACCGGGCGCGGTATCTCAAAATTCTTCTTTTCATTCTTGTCTGACATATCTTAACCTTCTTAACAATTAATAGCTTTGGAGTATTTATCTGCTCAAACGAATTTTTCGAGACGAGCGCGGACGATATCCTCACCGAGGACGTGGCTGACCTCGTGGATATCGGGAGCATTTGCATGACCGGTAAGGGCTATCCTGAGCATATTCGTGATGTGAACGATACTTCCCTTGAACTGATCCGGATTCTTCTTGTAGTCCTTGGGTTTTACAGCAAAACCGAGTTTGTCGGTTATAGCCTTTACCTTATCGAACCAAACAGAGGAATCATCGCTGTGATCGTAAGAACTGAGGTATTCAGCGAAGAACTCTTTTCGTGTAGCGTCATCGACCTCAGCGGGCATATCATCTGATATCTTGAAAGTCTCATCGTAATAGAAACTCATGAAATCGCATGCCTGTTTCCATGTTTCGAGGTCCTTTCTCGGCTTAGCGGCATTGCGTCCCACGTTGAGAGCGGCGATAGTGCGCTCGGGGTATCTGCGGATGAGGTCAGCGAAATCGGCATTGTATTTTTCACACCAGCCCAGCCATTCGCTGTAGATCTTCTCAGCCGGCATGCGTCCTATAACGTCCTTGGAGATACTGCGGAGCTTGTCGAGATCCACAAGAGCACCGGAAATCGACATTTTGGAAAGAGAGTAGGGGAATTCGTTGATATCAGCATCCGGATTAGCAATGCGCCACTCCTCAAAGTTGGAGTTGAGCAGAGTGAGCAGGAACTCCCAGATAGCGTCCGGGCTGATACCCTCCTGCTGATAGTATGAAAGGGCGAGTTCCGGATCCTTTCTCTTTGAGAGTTTTCTCTTGCCGCCTGTTTCCTCGTCTATCTTCATAAGAGTAGCGGTGTGGCAGTAAATGGGCTGTTTCCAGCCGAGAACGTTGAAAAGCTCAACGTGCATGGGAAGAGAAGAGATCCACTCTTCACCTCTTATAACATGTGTAGAGCGCATGAGATGATCGTCAACGACATGTGCGAAATGATAAGTAGGGATACCGTCGCTCTTCAGGAGGACGAAGTCCATATTATTCCTTGGCATTTCGAGTTTGCCGCGTACAGCGTCCACAACGGAGATATACTCATCCGTTTCAGTACCGCGGAAACGCAGCACCCATTCCTTGCCGGCGTCGATATTCTCTTTTATCTGCTCTATGGTAAGATCACGGCACTTGGCGTATTTGCCGTAGATACCCGGGTTTTCCTTATTGGCAGTCTGCTGTTCGCGGATCTCGTCGATCTCTTCAGCAGTCATGAAGCAGGGATAAGCGAGCTCGCGTTCAACGAGATGCTTGGCGAAAACATGATAGATATCTTTTCTCTGACGCTGGCGGTAAGGACCGTAAGCACCGTTATCACCGTCAGAAACGGCGCCTTCGTCGAAATGGACGCCGAAATAATTCATGGCATTTATGACAGTATCTACAGCGCCTTCTACTTCGCGCTTGCTGTCAGTGTCTTCGATCCTGAGGTAGAAAACACCGCCTGACTGATGAGCGATGCGTTCACCGATGAGGGCGTTGTAAAGGTTTCCGAGGTGAACGAAACCTGTAGGGCTCGGACCTATTCTTGTGACATTTGCGCCTTCCGGCAGCTGTCTTGGGGGGAATCTTTTTTCCATATCATCCGGAGAAGCTGTCACATCCGGAAAGAGAAGCTGAGCGAGTGCGTTATTATCCATTTTTACCACCTTTAAATATACAAATGTTTTGCTCATATTATACCACGTTTTACGCTGTTTGTCAAACCTGAAAGAGCGTCCTGCCGGAGGCGGTATAAAACCGGAAAATACGCAGTCCGGGAGTGATATGCAATATATTCGCAAGAAAACATATGCTACAGCAAAAAATGATATGTCTGAAAGAATTCCGGATTAAACTTTACAGGATTCTTACTTAATTAATGCTTAAATTAAGTTGGCATCTGACTTTATATCTACGAATTTTTGCGCTTAACTATGCAAATCGCCCAATTTTTGCGGACTTTGAAAAATAGCAAAATATTACTTTACAATCAGTTAATTATGTGATATCATATACTTATAGGTGTAATGATATCCTGACCTGTCTGTGTAATGGCACGTCATACATGTACAATTTTTGAAAAATCTCTTTACTTTCATGTAATAATGTGTTAAAATGTAAAGTATGAAATCGTTAAGCCTTACGGCGGATAGGAGCATCATTATGATAGACAAGATAAAATCAGATAATATGGACCTCCTTTTTGAGGCGATCCTCACACTTGAGACCAAAGACGACTGCTATAAATTCTTTGACGACCTCTGCACAAGCATCGAACTCAAATCGTTCGCACAGCGGCTTCATGTCGCAAGACTTCTCGATGAACACAGAGTGTATAACAGCATAGTCACTGAAACAGGTGCGAGCACAGCGACCATAAGCCGCGTGAACCGTTCGCTAAAGGACGGCAATGACGGATACAATATCGTATTCGACCGCCTGAAGGAAAAAGGGCTTCTCTGATACAGGTTCTTTTGACCGGAAACGGTCTGTTATATTATTTTAGAGAAAGGATCGATTCAAATGAAGAAGATCGGACTGATAAAAAAGTCCATTGCCGTTGCTTCTACAGCAGCTATGATGATAACGGCAATCCCATTCCCGGCTGTCGATGCAGCATATATCGACACCGAGCATGAGAACAACTACGATAACTTTGCTGAAGCCCTCCAGCTTGCACTCTGTTTCTACGACGCTAACAAGTGCGGAGATAAGGTAGGGGAAGACGGTTACTACTCATGGCGCGGAGACTGCCATGTAAAGGATGCCGAGATACCGCTTCAGCCTCTGAATCCTATGCCTGAGCTCTATGGTGAATCCAAGAACGACGGCTCTGACAACGGCAAGGATCAGGAGCAAAAAGAGGATAAGCAGCCTATAGGCGAAGGCGACGGCGACGGCGGTCTGAGTGCAGCAGAAGGTCTGTATGAAGGCGTGACCATGTCGCAGGAATTCATTGATGCTAACAGAAAGTATCTCGATCCCGACGGAAACGGTACGCTTGACCTCACAGGCGGCTGGCACGATGCAGGAGACCACGTTAAGTTCGGTCTCCCGGGAAGCTACTCTGCTTCAACAGTCGGCTGGGGTTACTATGAGTTCCGTGACGACTACATCGAACTGGGACTCCAGAAGCACATTGAAGACGAGATGCGCTGGATCAATGACTACTTCATGAAGGCTACTTTCCTCGATGACGACGGAAACGTCGTAGCTTACTGCTATCAGGTAGGTGAGGGAAACAATGACCATAACTACTGGTGTGCTCCCGAACTTCAGGTAGACAATACGGTCGTTGCGTCTTCGAGCTGTGCAGTAAAGCGTCCTGCTTACTTCGCAACTACAGAAATGCCTGCACCGGATCAGTGTGCCGGCGCTTCAGCTTCACTGGCTATCAACTACCTCAACTTCAAGGATACAGATCCTGAATATGCCGCTGAGAACCTCAAGTATGCAAAGGCACTCTATGAATTCGCAGTAGCAACACATCAGGAAGAATGGACTCCCGGTTCAACACCGAGCTCGCTTGTCCTCGGATATGACGGCGGCTTCTATCACTCAAGCTACGACTACGATGAACTTTCATGGGCTGCTGTATGGCTCTACTACGCATCTGTTGCAGAGGACGAGACACAGAAGGATGCAGCATACGACAAGTACATCAGAGCAATCATAGACGTTGACGAGACTACAACAAATGCAAAGGGAGCACATCCCTACACAGGTTACATGAAGCGTATCATCACAGACACCGGCAACTGCTGGCAGAACATCTGGGTACACTGCTGGGATACAGTATGGGGCGGCGTATTCGCAAAGCTCGCACCTGTTACCAATCTTGCCCGTGACTGGTACATCTTCCGCTACAATCTCGAATTCTGGTCAGGCTGCGCAGAATCCGTTGACTCCTCTGAATGGGGCTACGAGCCTGTACACGGTCATAAGTACTTCGGCATGGATGACTTCCTCTGGAACACACCTATGACCTGCGATCAGATCCCTGATCTCCCCGAAAGCGAATCAAGCGGAGACTTCATCAAAAAATCTCCCAAGGGCTGGGCAGTAGTTTCAGGCTACGGTTCTGCACGTTACAATACAGCTGCCGGTCTCTGCGCTTGTGTATATGCAAAGACAACAGGCGACGAAACTTTCCTCCCCTGGGCAAAGGCTCAGATGGAATACATCCTCGGTAAAAACCCCATGGGTTACGCATATGAAGTCGGCTACGGCTACAGCTATGCAACACAGCCTCACCACCGTGCTTCACACTGTAACGACAAACAGAGCCAGGAACTTCAGGTAAATCAGGTGCATACTCTCTGGGGTGCTCTTGTCGGCGGACCTGATCTTAAAGACTACCACGAAGATATAACAAAGGAATACATCTACAACGAAGTAACAGACGACTACAATGCAGGCTTCTGCGGCGACCTTGCCGGTCTCTATCACTACTACGGCAGAAAGGGCATGGAGCACGAGGCAGATAACTACATCAATCCTGACTTTGATATGTCCAAGAATGCGGCAAACGGCTACGATCAGGTGGATTTCGACGGAAATCCGCTCCCTGTAGGTCTTTACTGCGCAGGCGGAAAGAATCAGGAACAGAAGGGCAGCGTTCAGCTGAAGGTCGTTGTATACAACAGAACTATTGATCCTCCTCGTTTTGAGAGCAACCTCAAGGCAAGATATTACTTCAATATCAAAGAACTCACAGATGCCGGATATGATCCGGAGGATTACATCTTCTACCGTATCGACTACGATCAGGAGAAGGGATACTCCAACGAGAAGAATTCAGTTAAGTTCACCGGTCCTACAAAGTACGACGACAACGGCAACTACTACGTTGAGATGCAGTGGCTGAACTGTGACTTCTACGGCAGCCGTGTATTCCAGTTCGCACTCGGATACAAGCAGGATCTCGAAACATATGAGGATGTTCTCTGGGACTCAAAGAACGACTACAGCTATGATGACCTCGTATCTTTCGCTGACGTAAACGATGCAGCAGCTATTACAGACAAGATCACACTTTACGCAGACGATAAGCTTGTCTGGGGCGTAGAGCCTGACGGCACAACTCCGGATGATATAAAAGAAAATCCTGAACCTAGCGGTATCGTCTGGGGTGACGCTAACTGCGACGGACAGGTAAATATGGCTGACGCAGTACTGATAATGCAGTCACTCTCAAATCCTGATGTTTACGGCACAGGTAAGAAGGACGGCATCACAGATGACGGCAAGCGCAACGGTGACGTTTACGAGAACGGCAGCGGCATCACTATCAACGATGCAGTAACTATCCAGGAATACAAGCTCGGTATTATCGACAAGATACCTACCTGATGCTGGGATAACGGCGGTTCCTGTACGGAAAGAATAACAGAAAACGGGGGAGCGTTCCTGAAGAGCGCTTCCCCGGATTTTTATGCGCATAAAGATCGAAGCAGCCGTACCCGACAGGTACGGCTGCTTCGATTCTGATTTGTCCCTTACAACAAAATTTTGGAATTATTAAACCGATATCAATAATAGTGCAGATTAGTGGTACCGGTATTAACCGAGAAAGAAGAGAAGCATTAATTGTGCTTTCCTTATGTATTAATTATATCATTTTCTGTCCTGTATTCAACCCATAAAACGTGTAAGAGGTGGACAAAATGAATGAATTTATCCGTTGAGCAGGTTTCTATATTGTATAGGAGTGATACCGGTAATAGAATTGAATTGCCTGAGGAAGTATTTGCTGTCGATGTAGCTGCACTTTTCTGAGATCTCGATAACGTTCATTGTCGTTGTTGCGAGGTAGTATTTTGCTTTTGAGATGCGGGCAGCAATGCAGTCTTTATGGAAGCTGACACCGAAACACTGCTTGAAAACACTGCGAAGGTAGCCGGTGCTGCCGATGAATCTGTCATGCAGCGATTCGGTATCGAAAGTCTCGTTAGGGTGAGTGTAGACATAATTGCGTATCTCGTTCATCTGGCGGTAGTGGCTGATAAGACGGCGTTTTTCGATCTCTTTGCAACCTGCGTTGATCTTCTCGCTGCAAGTATCGAATATCTCTGCGTATGAGCTGCTGCTGCACTTTTCAGCGGTACATACGAAAGAATCCATGCCGTAGTATTCCATATATTTCTTATGCTGGACGAGGATAGACGCAAGGGCGTCCGAAAGTATCTCAGCGTCAGCGGCACTTCTCACGATGCAGGCGAATGTGTTGTCGTTTATCCTTCCGCAGATATCGTGGTTGCCGCAGAGTTTCCCCACAGCTTTTGCGGCGTCGAGGACGGCGTCGATACGTTTATTGCTGTCCGGCACAGAGATAGTTTCGTCGAACAGGCATATCCTGAGCATGACGAAATACAGCTCTTTCCCGCCATTTGAAACAGCAGTGCGGTAAGCATTTTCGATGCCCTTGCTGTTATAGAGACCTGTAAGGGTGTCGCGCTGTTCGGAGAGATTCTGACAGCTTGCGAGATAGATCATATCATTCTTCATCCGCAAAAGTTCGAGGCAGTTTGAAACAGTCTTGATCCAGTTCCTGTAAATATCATCGTAAGCATCCGGAACACCGTATCTGAGGATGATATGACCGAACATCCGGCTGCCGAAGAAAAGGGGATTGAAGTAATAGACCGAAGGTTCGCTTTCGCGGTTGAAGAATTCGGCAAAATCGAATTTGTGAGCTTCAAACGGGGATCTGTCGAGCCACGGCATGATAGTTCTGCATGTCATGATGTCGGACATTTTTGCCTGAGTGTCGTACCAGTTTGAATAAAGGCAGAGATAGGTATTGTAAACGCCCCTGATAAGCCAGTGGAATCTGCCGAGTATATCGACAAAGTCATTGAGGTTCCTGCATTCCGTGAGTTCCTGATCGAATGAAGAATAGAGGTTCCAGAACTGATAGTCCTGTTTGGTCTTAACATTGTCCAGCTCGGTATAGTACTGTTTTCTGTCCATGACACAAGGACAGCTCTCGCCGCGTATCATTTTTCCCTTCGGAGGGATGAATTCATAATCGCCGGAGTCTGTCCGCTGATCGTGTATCATTTTTACAGCTTCCATGCCGAGTTCGTAGCGGTTTCGCTGATAAGTAGTGAGCAGGGGGGCATGATAGATACGCTGGTCTATATATTCATAGCCTACGATGCTGACTTCTTCCGGGACTGACACGCCGTTCTTGGCGAACTTATCGAGCATACCGTATGCCATATAGTCGTTGGCACAAACGATAGCCTGCGGCATATGCAGTTCGCCGCTGATATACTTTTCAGCGAGCTGTTCGCCGGAAGTCATCCAGAAATCGCCGAAGTGTATCTTATCCTGATCTACCGGTATGCCGTGTTTTTCGAGAGCATTTCTGTAACCTTCAACACGCATGTTTGAAGCTTCGAGCTCGGGAAAACCGGTAAGCAGATCTATGTCAGTGAAACTGTGTTCTTCTATCAGATGAGAAGTCACAGCTTCTATATCGTTTGAATCGCTGGTGTTGATGAATCTGAAGCCGGGCACATCAAACTCCTTGATATAAGTACCTATTATAATAGTAGGTACATCTCGTTCCAGGAGATTGTCAGCAAGAGTCTGACGCAGGGATTCATTGACGAATGATTCGGAGATAAGTATGAGGGCGGATATCTCCTTGGAAAGAATGAGATCGTAGATCCTGTTTTCACATACGAAAAGTTCTTCGGTAACATTAGGGTTATAGACATTGGATATAACAGCGGTGTCATATCCGTATTTCTGAGCCTGTTCGATGATACCGCTCAGAATCTGTCGTTGCTCAATGTTGTTAGCCTCAGCTGCGACAACGCCTAAAATTGGGCGCTTTGGCTTACTCATTATTTGCACCTCCGTTTTTCAAAAATAGGGCAGAAATAGTTATGATAATTAGATTGTTCATAAAACGCACACACTGCCTTAACATACAATCTAATTATATACATATTCAACGACAATGTCAATAATTTTTTGAAAAAAATCTGATTTTCATAAACGTTTTGTCCACCTTTGATACGCATTGTGGGTTTACCTATCATTTTAGCAATGATATAATAAAAAAAGCAGACTGATCGTCCGCATAATAATGAAAAAGTACAGCTGTTCCTCCCAAAAATAGCTGTATTTTTTTTGTCCGTATTCACCAGTATCGGCATATAGTGTAAACAAATTATATACAAATTGTGAACCTTTTCTGCACTTTGTGAGTTGTAATAATGTGACAAAAATAATACAATAATACTGATAACAATTGAACGATTCATCTGTTTGACAAGGAGGATACAAATGGAGATATTAAAAAGTGCGGTATCGTTTACGGCAGCAGCGGCAATGGCACTCTGGAGCACAGGCTCACTGCTCCCGGAGTCCGGCGGATCACAGCAGCCGGCAGCAACAGCATATGCTGCATCAACAGTCAACAACCCGGTGATCTGGTCAGATGTTCCTGATGACGACGTTATCCGCGTAGGGGACACATATTATATGGTAAGTACTACCATGTTCTTCAGTCCGGGAGCACCCATAATGAAATCAAAAGATCTCGTTTCGTGGGAGATATGCAACTACGTTTATGACACTCTCGCAGACGGAGATGTACAGAATCTGAAGAACGGAAAGCATGACTACTCGCATGGTCAGTGGGCAGCAAGCCTTCGTTACCATAAAGGAGTCTACTATGTATTCTTCGGAAGCTACGGAACCGGAAAATCCTATATCTACAAGACTACAGACATCGAGAACGGCGAATGGACAAAAAGCGAGATAAACGGAATGTATCACGATGCCTCGCTACTATTTGATGATGACGGCAGGAACTATCTCGTATACGGCGGCGGTGAGATCAAGATCAAGGAGCTGAATTCCGAGATGACCGGATTCAAGCAGGGCGGTGTAGACAAGACACTGTTCAAGACCGGTATCACCGGATACGTCACCGGCGAAGGTTCCCACATCCAGAAAATAGGCGATTATTACTACATATTCATCATAGCATGGCCTTCGGGACACGGCCGTCTTGAGATATGCTACCGTTCAAAGGAACTGCTTGGCAATTACGAGAGCAAGACAGTTCTCGAATCCGGTTTAGGCACATACGGCAGCGGTGTAGCACAGGGCGGAATAGTTGATACACCGGACGGCAAGTGGTACGGAATGATGTTCCAGGACCACGGAGCAGTGGGAAGAATACCGGTACTTGTACCTGTTACATGGGAAAACGGCTGGCCGATGATGGGTGTGAACGGCAAAGCACCGATAACACTTAATATGGACGGCAATTATACAGGTACAGATCTTGCAGGCGACGATGACTTCTCGTATACCTCCAACGATCTTGCGCTGGAATGGCAGTGGAACCACAATCCGGACAATAATTCATGGTCAGTGACCGAGCGTGACGGCTGGCTGCGACTTCACAACAACAACATGGCATCGCATATCCTGAATGCAAAGAATACACTGACCATGCGAACTGAAGGTCCGGCATGCAGCAGCTATATCAAGCTTGACACCAAGGGCATGAAGCCCGGCGACCATGCAGGTCTGTCAGCGTTCCAGCTGAATTTCGGAAACATAGGAGTATATGTGACCGACAGCGGTGCAAAGAAGATCTACATGTCGAAAAACGGCGGAAGCGATGTAGCCACAAGCTCAGACAAAAAGATAGCCGAGGAGAATCTCAGCGGAGACGAAGTATATCTGAAAGTTGACTTCAAATTCAGCAATGTTGGCTCTGATATGAGCGCATCCAACAATGTTGACAAGGCGAATTTCTACTATTCATATGACGGCAGCAACTGGAAAAAGCTTGGTGAAGAACTCAGCATGACCTATGACCTGAAGCTGTTCACCGGATACAGGAGCGCGATATACAGCTATCCCACCAAGAGTACGGGCGGCTATGCCGATATCGACTTCTTTGAGTACGACCGCACTTCGTGGAATGGTTCAAACGGAAGCAAGGCAGTTCACGGAAAGGGCGGCCACGTCATAGAGCCTGACGAGAACGGCTACTACTTCCACAGCACATTTGAAGGCGATACTGATTCATGGGCAGGACGCGGAGCTGCGACAGTGCTCACCAGCGGCAGAACAGCTTATGCCGGAAAAGAGGCACTGCTCGTTCAGGACAGAACAGCTGCGTGGAACGGAGTGAACAGAAAGCTCAGCAGCGCATTCAAAGGCGGCGAGAATTACAGCTTCAGCACAGATGTAGAATACCTTGACGGACCTGACCAGCAGCTCTTCTATCTGACACTTCAGTACAAGGCAACGGACGGCGAAGTTTACTACGACAAAGTTGCGAAGGGCACAGCTATAAAGGGCGAATGGATTCAGCTTGCAAATCCGTCATATCACATACCTGACGGAGCAACCGAACTGAATCTCTATGTTGAAACTGATACCGGCTCAGGCAATTTCTATATAGACGAGGCAATAGGTGCAGTAGAAGGCACAATAATTGACGGTCCCGGCGAAGCACCGAAGGTTATCCCGGGAGATGTGAATCTGGACGGAGTTATCGACTCCTTTGATATCGCTTCAGTCCGCAGAGGATTCATAAACGGATTCAGCAGCCGCTACAGTGAACTTGCCGCAGATGTTGACGGGAACAGGAAGGTGGAGATAAACGATATCGTAATGCTCCAGAACTTCGTTCTCGGCAGGATCAATGAGTTTGAAAAGGCGGTCAGCGATGTAACAACGCTGACAATGGCTGAGTACACAGCAAAAGTGCAGGCAAACGTAGTTGAGAACGAGCCGAATGATTCGCATAACGAGAAAAGCGGAGTAAAGTACGGCACAGTAAAGAGCGGAACATATTACTCCACCACATGCAACCGCACAAAGCCTTATAATATACTTCTTCCTGCTGATTACGACGAAAGCAAGGAATACCCTGTTCTCTATGTAATGCACGGCTACTGGGAGAATCAGGACAGAATGATAATCAAGGGCAACGGAACTATGGCTACCCGTCAGATCATAGGAAATGCCATTGCGTCCGGTGAAGCCAAGGACATGATAGTAGTGTTCCCGTACATTTATTCCAGTGCGACTCAGGCAGATTGCAACAACATGGATGACGCGAACAATGCCGCATATGATAACTTTATCAACGATCTCACCAAGGATCTCATGCCGCATATCGAGAGCACATACAGCGTAAAGACCGGCAGAGAGAATACAGCTATAACCGGATTCTCGATGGGCGGAAGAGAATCACTGCTCATAGGCATGAAACGGCCTGACCTGTTCGGATACGTTGGTGCTATATGCCCGGCTCCCGGAGTTACCGGCGCATTCAAATGGGAGAGCGATGAGGTCGCACCTCACATAGTCTTCATCACCGCAGGCGGAAACGACAAGACCGTCTATGACATTCCCAGCGGTTATGACAAGGAATTCACCAAGAACGGTGTACCGCATATCTGGCACTATGTAAACAACGGATACCACGGCGATAATTCAATACACGCACATCTTTACAATTTTGTAAGAGCTATCTTTCTCACTGATTGAGATAGAGCATACAGCGAAAGGTCTGCTGCACCGGTAGTGCGGCAGACCTTTCTGCGTTTATTAAGGAATATCAGGATCAACCAGTTATGAGCAGACGTCTGAGGGCTGCGAGGTCGAATGAATCCGTAAGACCGTCTTCAACGACATCTGCATTTACGATCTCAACGTCCTTGCCGAGAACAAAATTCTGAAGTGCAACGAGGTCAGCAACGCCTCTTGAACCGTCACCGTTGTAATCGCCCTTGACAGACTTGTTGTAAACGGCTTTTACTTCGGTATTGCGTTCCATAGTGAGAGAAAGCGTGCTTCCTGTGACTTCCTTTCCATTCACTTCCCAGTGTGAGAAACGTGAACCGGACTTTGGAGCAGCCTTGAGAGTGAGCTTGCTGCCAACGAAATACTTTCCGTTCCAGCCGCTGAGGGACTCATCAAAAGTGAGAGTATTGAGCGTGAGAGTACCGGAATTGCTGTCGTTATAGAGCGAGAGCTGACCGAGTTCGCCGTTCACGCCGATCGCCTTGCTGAGAGAATTTGCAGCAGGCTC
This sequence comes from Ruminococcus flavefaciens, assembly GCA_002373775.1. Classification (GTDB taxonomy): domain Bacteria; phylum Bacillota; class Clostridia; order Oscillospirales; family Ruminococcaceae; genus Ruminococcus; species Ruminococcus flavefaciens_M. The sequence continues at coordinate 86,188 of DFJW01000007.1, forward strand.
AAAGCGGCTCTTGTAGAACTGAGAAACCGCGGACATTTCCTTATCGAACTGTTGTTCACCCTTGGCGCCGTCGAGCCAGTCTGAATAGAATCTTGAGAATGTATCGAGGACCTGAGTGCGGTAAGTACTCTTATAGTATTCAATAATCTTGTCAGCCTTGTCAGAGGTCAGATTGTAGTTGCCGAGGTCCAGCATCGTCAGAGCGAACTGTTCCTTGAACTCAGCATTATTGAGCAGGGATATGAACATCCTGCTGTCGTTGTCTTTATTCTGCTTGATGCGTGCAAAAGCATCTGTCTGCGGTGAAGTCTGCTGACCTTCGTAAAGGTTTGTAGAATATTCGGTATCGAACAGGAACATGCGCCATTTACCGTCGGCATAGGGATTAGTGTCGTCGGTAACATTCGTCCTCCATACGGCGAAGTTATTGTTCGGCCAGTCCCAGTTGTTCCAGTAGATCTGTGCAGCGAAGTAGTCGATATAGCTCTGGACATCGACTTTCTCGGTAAATTTAGCATAGTTCTCTGCATTTGACATATCCGAGTTTGCGCACATCTCAGCGAGGGACTTCCAGTCGCTGAGGTCTTCTTCGGTACCCTCTTCGAGTTCGTTGTTCTTGACAATTACGACATTGCTCTTCTTGATGTCGTAGTGATTCTTGAAATAATCATCGCTGAGCTTTTCAGTGAGCTGATAGATGCCCCAGAATTCGCCGTCGATGAATACCATGCACTCGCTGGTGTTCTGGATAGAGAAATCTCTGTCAGAAGCGAGCTGCTGGTTGATGCAGTCGCGGAAGAAAGCATAAGATGAATCATTTCCGCCGTTTCTGAGGGTGAAAGAATCGAATTTAGTGATAGTCTTTCCGTTTGTCACCTTTACAGCCTTGCCGTCAAAGAGATCGTATTCGAAGTTCTCCTTGCCGTAATCGAGACGGGCGTATACATTGAAGCTCTTCTGAGCATTGTTTCTTGTAGCACCGCCCTTTATGCGGATGCCCATATCCTGAGCGACAACCGGCTTACCGTTGTCGAAAAGCTCGAATGAAGCAACGCGCTCCCAGTCTCTGCCCTTCTGGGTATAGTTGGCAGCCATTTCCCATGGACGGAGCATACCGCCCCAGCCTCCCCAGCCGCCGGCAGTCCTGTTCTCTTCATCAAAGATCTTGCCCTTTACATAAATACCTTTTTCGTAGTCGAAAAGGTTATCTGGATCTGTAACGAGAGAGACAACTTTCATGTTTCTGTAATATGAGTCGTAAGTCTTTCCGACGAAATAAGTAGCCGTTATAGGTTCGCTGACATTTCCGGCATCATCAACAGCGGCAGCTCTTACCACCATAGCCTTGTCAACATTCTTCTGCGGGGCTTTTACATCACTTGCGCTGATATCTGTTCTTGCGCTGAGTACATTCTGCTCGTTTGATCTGTCCTTGATATGTATAGGACCTGTGTAAGCCTCTGAATCAGCAGAAGGAGTGCTGCCGTCGAGAGTGTAGACTATCTTGGTTCCCTGAGGTGCAGTAATGGTCAGGTCGAATTCACTGCCGTAGAAACCGCTCGGTGCAGAGAATTCCGGCTGCCTTACAGCGTCCGAACCCTCGGGTGCCTGGTTAGCCGCATTGGGAGAGCAGGCGAGAGTATAGAACTCGCCGCTGCCGTCGGGATACTGTCCGTAAGAAGTATCAGCAGCAACAGCGCCGAAAGTCACAGTGCTTACCTGACTGCCGCCCTTGTCGGTGAGAGTGATAGTTTCACCGCTTGTGGAAAGGCTGAAAGGAGCGATAGAAGTATTGGTAGTGCCGGCTGTGGAATCGCAGAAAACCAGCAGCCTGCCGCCGGGAGCGATAGAAGTTCCGTCCGGGAAAGTGTAGCGGTAGGGCTTTGTATCTTTATCTGTAAGTCCCCAGCCGCTGATATCAACGGTATTCCCCGTACCGTTGTACAGCTCTACCCAGTCATAGAACCCGTTATCGGGAGCTGCATACTGTGAATTCTTAGCGCATATCTCATTGATAGTAATGCCGCTGTCTGCCGCTTTTGCAGCAGGATAGCTGACTACACCGCTGGAATTGAGGATCAGTGCAAGACTCATTATTCCGGCAGCAGTGTGTCTGAAAAATTTGCCATTCATGTTTTCAACCTCCATTATGATATAGTAATGACGATATTGATAATATAATTGTATCAGTTTTGTAACATAATGTCAATATTTTTTTGTGATTTCCGCAAAAAACGGTATAAACACAAAATAAGACCGGACAGATGAACACCGTCCGGTCAGTCAGACTATTCAGCAATAAGCTTTCTGAGCATGATAACATCGAAAATATCGACAGTGCCGTCGAGGTTTATATCTGCTTTTTCAGGTGAGACGAACACTCCGCGTCTGAGGATATAAGCCTGCAATGATACAAGGTCAGCGATATTTCTGGTAAAGTCGAGATTCACATCACCCTCCGGCATGGTGACAACGCCGACCACTTCCGCAATATCAACGACGGTTGAAGAGCCGTCCGGAGCAGTCAGCCTTACTGAGTAAACACCTGTTTCCGGTCTCAGGAATTGCAGTATGTTCCCGTCATATATGTGATCCTCTCCGTCGTTTTCGATGACTTCGCCGTTGTGCATCCACTGTATCTCGGGCTCATCAAGAGAAGAAACGATACTCATGTAATTGAAGGCACTCGTGCCGGTGAAGTCTTTCAGCAGAAGGCGGTTTTTAGCCGAATACACGGTAAAGCTATGAGGGACAGAGCAGGGGGATGAATCGACTTCTCCGAGGACCTCCCAGTTGTTTCCGCTGTCCTGAAGAAAGAGACGTATCTTTTCCAGTTCAGTGCCGGAACTCAGTCCCATGAGCGAAAGAGGTATCCTGAATTCAACAGTCTCGCCGTTCCATTTACAGCTTGCGCCGTCATATTTTCCGTCATTATGATTGAAGTACACGAAGCCGCTGGACTGGAAGTATATCCAGTAGGATTCACCGTCGGCTCTTGTCAGTCTCAGGTTGTATACCGGAGCAGAAGCAACGTCCTGGAGATGTCCCATTACATAGATGTACTCATCATCGGCGGTCATTGAAACTGTATTGTCACCATTTCTGCCGATGGCCATATCATCCGTCCATTCATAAGGCGAAGATATCAGACCGTCCGCAGTCACATGACCTTTGACGGTATACATTTCCAGATACATCTGCTGCTGTTCGGAGATGACCTCACGTTCGACAGGCAGGAAGTAATTGCCGTCAAAAGTAGGTACACTGCCTTCGGGAGCTTCAGTGACCGTGAAGCTGCCGAGGTAGTTTGCACCGAGCGAGGGATCCCAGATGTCATTGTTGGCAAAGCGGACCGATCTCATATCCATCTGCCCGATAGTATTGTCTCCCATATCGACCTTCACATAAATATTCCACTTTCCCGGAAGCAGGGCATCAGGTATATGCAGTGATATATGTTCTTCCGAAGAAGTGCGTGACAGCCAATCATTGGCACTGATATCCGAGAATGCGCGCATATAGTTCCCGTCGCGTTCGAGCAGAAAGCTGACATTGGTATCCGGTATGGGATTTGCGAATCCGGTATTCTCAACAGTGAATTCGAGGTCGAGCTGACCGCCCTGCCGGACTTCGGAAGAGAGCCCGGAGTTTCTGAGGACAAAACGGTATCCGAGATGATCGCGGATGAATCTGTATACGCTCTGTCCGTAGTAAGCGGAATTGTCAACGTTATCCGCGTCACAGTCGGCGCCGAAAGTGTAGTCATTGTAGAGACTGAAAATATTGGAATTGATGTAGCTGAGATGAGTCTTGTACATTTCCGGTATGGCGTTTTCCGGGAGATAGGTATCGTACTGCTTGGCGAAGTCGATATTTCCGGAGAATTCACCGCCGAAGTAAGTGTGGACAGACTGATTGCCGAGCCATGCAGTTTCAGCTTCGCGGTCGGCATAGGTGCCGAGGTCGGAATCACTTCCCATGTATCCGTCATCATACATACCTACTCTGGAAGCTGTGCTGCCAGGTTCGCAGACATAATCTGCAAGTTCAGACCGTGATATGCCGGCCCACTCCGCAAAAATATCCGGAGTACGGACAGTGACCGGAATAGGATCCGGAACAGCATCGAGCATAGCATCAAGCAGCTGTGCCTTATACCGGACCGAAGTATATTTTCCGCCGTGCTGTTCGCCCCATTTTCCGACGAAACCTGATTCGACAAAAGCTATGATATTCTTGTATTCTTCGAGCAGTCCGCTGTCCTTTATCTGCCGGATGTGTTTCAGGACCTGATCGAATGAAGCCGGTTCAGGATCAGCTTTTCCGTTTACGTCATATCTGAATCTGAGCGCGATCATACATCCGTTTTTCCGGCAGTTTTCGAAAGTGGTCTTCCACGAACTGAAAAACGCATCATCGAGATCGTAGTCAGTACCTTCATGATACGTCCCGTCGTCATCGGTGTAGCCGTTAGCACCGCTTGAAAAAGCGCCTATATCAATGAAGAAGAGTACAAGTCCGCCGGAAGGGGAATAAGTCGGAGTGCTTCCGGGTTTGCAGACAGGCCATATAGTCTGGGTATAGCCGGCACCGGGATTGAGTATAGTTCCGACAGTTTCGGTATAATCTATCCCGCTGTCAGTCAGTATCGGTGCAGCATCAGAGCTGACGCAGCTTAATGAGTGTGGTATCAGCGTAAGAACTGATATGGCAGCAGTAATTAATGAAATTGACCTCAGATACATATGATCTGCTCCTTTCGTGAACTGTTTATTAGTCAAACAGCATATATTATCTATATTATACCATATAATTTTGTTTATATCAAGGCATTTTTAGCGGTAAAAAAATGCTGCCGTAACGGGTAAATGATAGTATGCTTATCTAACTTTTTTGAACAATATTGTGCATATGAACGAATATATAAAAGTCGACACCTAATTTGCGGTCACCTATTGATTTATCAGGTTTATTGTAGTAAAATGCAATATGCAGAACTTAAAAGAATGGAGTAACAAACAAATGGAAACAAGAATTACAAAAGTACTCATTGCAGACGACTCAGCTGAATTCGGGACAAGACTGGCAGATGTGCTGCGCAACAACGGCTTATACGCCTATACAAGGCAGCGTGATCCCGAAATAGTTATAAGAACTATCGCAGCAGAAAAGCCGGATGCAGTCATCAGCGGTCTTACACTCCGAGGTACAGACATAACTTCTCTCATGAAGAACATCAAAGCGGCAGCAGGCTGTTCTCCGGCATTCATCGTGGTCTCCGATATTGAGAATTCGTTCATTGAACGGCAGGTCATCAGTGCCGGAGCCTTGTACTGCACTTCTATGCCTGTGGATACGGCAAAGCTCACCGAGGTGCTTATGGGACTTTCCGGAGCAGGCATCGGAAACAGGGATATCGACATTGAGATAAGAGTTACCGATATCATCAGGGGTATGGGTATGCCGGCTCATCTCAAAGGATATCACTTCCTGAGATCAGCTATATTGCGCACAATATCTTCGCCTGATCTCATTGATTCGGTAACCAAGCAGCTCTATCCTCTTATTGCCAGTGAATACAGCAGTACAGCGTCCCGTGTCGAGCGGGCTATACGTCATGCCATAGACACTGCATGGGAGAGAGCGGATCAGAAGCATCTTGACACTTTTTTCGGATGCCCGGTAAACCGATACCGTGACAAACCCACGAATTCGGAACTTATTGCTCTTGTCGCAGACAGGATAAGACTGGAAATTAAAAAGTTAAATGATAAGTAAAAAAGGCGTTCAGGATATGACCTGACGCAAACGGGGGTTCAGATAAACAGAAAAAGGCTGCATATCAGAAATGATGTGCAGCCTTTTGATATCTGTATGAGAAACAGGACTATGAGATGCAAGTGGCAATTCCTTCCGGATGTGAATAATATAAAGAGTACGGAGCATTTCTTCGTATAAGAAACAGAAAGGAGAAGTAAAATGAACCTTGATCTCATAGATAATATGGACGGTTTTATACTCCGCGAACGCGAAAGCAGTCTCGGAACACCGGACTATCCGCGGACAGCTGAAAGCAGCGCGGGAATGACACGTTTCCCTTCAAAAACGCCTCTTGCTATGGCATATGTGCCATACCAGCAGTGGGGCGATGTATATGATGATGATAAAGCCCTTTGTCAGGGAACACTTTTCCCGGAACTTGATCTTCCGTTCAGAGGAGGTGCGTCCCGTGAATGAAAAGAAAGCTCTTCTCATGAAGATCAAGAAGTATGACTTCACGCTCAAGGAGCTGAATCTGTATCTTGACACTCACCCTGACTGCCGCAGAGCACTTGCTATGTTCAGAAAGTATAAGGATCTCAGAAGCAGCGCAGTTGATGAATATGTGTCACGATACGGTCCGCTTGTCCCCGAACAGTCAGATGATACCGGAAGATGGTCGTGGATAGATGATCCGTGGCCGTGGGAAAGGAGATAAAATATGTGGCAATATGAGAAAAAACTGCAATACCCGGTAAATATTAAAACGCCCAATCCCAAGCTTGCGAAAGTTATAATATCTCAGCTTGGCGGACCGGACGGAGAACTTGCAGCGTCGCTCAGGTATCTTAATCAGCGATATGTCATGCCGTACGCTGAAGTGAAAGGACTTCTCACAGATATCGGAACAGAGGAGCTGGCGCATGTAGAGATGATATCCGCCATATTATATCAGCTTACAAAGGGGCTCAGTATCGACGAGATAAAGTCGGGCGGATTCGACACATATTTCGTAGATCACACAACAGGCATATATCCTGTGGCAGCATCGGGTACACCGTTTACGGCGGCGTATTTCCAGTCCAAGGGAGACATCATAACAGATCTCAATGAAAACATGGCAGCAGAGCAGAAAGCGAGGACGACGTACGACAATATCCTCAGACTTGCAGATGATCCTGACGTCCGTGATCCCATACGCTTCCTGAGGCAGCGGGAGATAGTTCATTATCAGAGATTCGGTGAAGCTCTCCGAATAGCGCAGGATAATCTTGATAGCAGGAACTTCTACGCATGCAATCCGTCCTTTGACGCCAACTGCGGAAAACGCAGAAGCTGATAATACAGCAGAGCCGGTACAGATGTACCGGCTTTTCATTATATGAGAACTGCACGTTCCGGGATGATCTGTTATTCATTATTCATAAAAATATGTTGACATTTCATGCAGTGTGATGTATAATTATTATGTATAAATATGTTATTACGGTGATCTGCACACCGCTAAATCGCAGAGACGCATGAGTTTGCAAAAACCATCGGAAAGGGAGAGCTTATGAGTATTTTCAATCTTGACAAAAATCCTCCCGAGCTGAGCCGTGACTGGCAGGTATTTCAGCAATTTGTCGGCAATATAGGAGCGTTCACCTACATCGCCAAAGAAAAGGCTGCATATCTTGATGAAGCAGCGTGCCGCATGTTATCCTGCGGCAGTGAAAGACTCAATGAGTTTGAATTCTTCAACCTTCTTGAGAAAATATCAAAGAACCCGGTAGAGGGACAGAAGCATATCTATCGCTTTACAGAGGGCAATATTACAAGGTACATAAAAATGAACATATACGAGAGCAGCGAAGAGTGGCTCGGATTTGTTCAGGATTTCACACGAAAGATCGCGGACATAAGTGAAAAATCAAGCTTTATAGAATATGATCCTGTCACGAGACTTCCCTCGTATCCCTCATTCTCACAGCAGGTCAAGAAGCTCATATCCGAAGTGCAGCACTGCTGTCTTGCGACGATCTACATCAACGGCATCGACAAGCTCGGATCGTATCTTACCGTGGACAGCACGAACAGCTGCATAACATCTGTTTCGGAAGTGCTCAAAAGTTTTGCCAGCGATACTCTCATTATCGGTTCAAAGTCCAACTACGAGATATGTGCGTTCTTCCGTGACTGTGACAAGATGTCGGTATACAACATACTCAACAGCATGGATGAAGCCGTGCAGAACTGTGTGCTGACAGATGATTTCGGTGAGATCATAGATATTTCGGATAAGAGCCGTCTCAGCCTTTCAATAGGATGTTCGTCATATCCTGAGGAAGCATCGGACTTCAACATGCTTGTGAATTATTCAGAATTCGCACTTTACGAAGCCCGTACAGACAGGCGCGGAGTAATAAACTGGTTCTCCGAGGAAAACTACATACGCGACAAGGATTCTTACCGCAACGCTCTGCTTTTCTCACGCATCGTACAGGACAATCTGCTTACATACTATATGCAGCCTATCGTCGAGACACATACCGGCGAGATAGTTGCATATGAAGCTTTGATGCGAACTACAGGCGATATAAAGATGACGCCGAGCCAGATACTGAAAATAGCCGAGAGCCAGAACAATACATATGCTGTCGAGAAGCTGACGTTCTTCAACACTCTCAAACTGCTCAGTGACAATCAGCAGGTATTCGAAAACAGGAAACTGTTCATCAACTGCATGGCTGACAGCCTTCTCTCCGATGAGGACTTCAATGAACTATACCTCAATTACGGGGAACTGATCGAGAAGACGGTCATCGAGATCGTAGAAGACAGCAATGCAACGGCAGAAGGCATAGAACTGCTGAAAAAAAGATGCAGCTTCACACATGCCATGCTTGCTATCGACGATTACGGTACAGGATATTCCAACAGTTCGAATCTCCTGAACTATTCGCCTGACTACATAAAGATAGACCGTTCGCTCATCAGCGATATACACAACGATCTGAAGAAACAGCAGCTTGTCACATCAGTAATAGAGTTCTGCCGTGACAACCAGCTCCAGTCGCTGGCTGAGGGCGTTGAGACACTTCAGGAGCTGAAGACGGTGATACGCCTCGGCGTTGATCTTGTACAGGGGTATTACACATCAAAGCCCAAGCCGCTGTTCCTCAACAGTATCGCCAATGACATAAAGGATGAGATAATCAAGACTAATCTCGAATCCCGTCCCAACGGCATGAAAAAGATATACGCAGCACAGAACGATTCCGAGATAGACATCCTGAAGCTTGCCCTTGAAAAGTACACCGATATACATGTTTACCAGAGCAAGCTGACGATCGTGGGTGATCCCGAGAAGCCTGTAAAGATGAATATTACAATCATGGACAACCACAGCTGTGAACTCACGCTGAAAAATGTGAACATGATAAGCGGCAACAGCAAGCCCACCATAGCAGTGGGCGAGTATGCACGGCTTGTGCTGAATGTTGTAAAGAACAATAAACTGGGGTATTCCGGAATATATGTGCCTATGGGATCACAGTTCGTGCTCGGCGGAAAGGGTACGCTGACCATCGACTGCTATGCTTCAGAGGGGATCGGTATCGGAAATGATTACGACCACGGATACGGAGATATAACTGTGGATATGCAGGGCAGTCTTGAGATAATCGCAAACAGCGTTGAGTCCCTTTGCATAGGCGGAGGCTATAACGATGACGATTCCGAGATAGACCTGCGGTCAGGCAAGATAAAGATATACATGTACTCTCACAACGGACTTGCTGTCGGAAGTTTCAACGGCGACTCTAACATAAACATCGGAGAGAACTGCTATATGGATATAACTATCTCCGGCATCAAGGTAACAGGTATCGGAAGCTGCAAGGGCATATCCACTATCACATCTGCTGCCAATATAGACATGTCATGCACAGGTGCTCAGGCTGTGGGCATCGGCGTGCTTGAAGAAGGCGAAGGCAGCATACTTGTTACGCAGGGCAAGATAAATATGAAGATGCGTTCAGCGAAACATTCCTGCATCGGCGCCATAAACGGCAGCGTGAACACAAAGATACGCAATGCCGAGATATCCATAGATTCCGAAGGCGACGAGATCACCGGCATAGGTGATGCACAGGGAACGGGAACTGTAGCGATAATTGATTCTGCCATTACGATGAAAGTGCTTGCCGGACATCCTAAGGATATCGGTACCGGCAGCGGAGACCTCCAGATACAGAATTCAACTGTAAGCTCTCTGGTGAACAATAAGCACATTACTCATGGCAGCAATTGAACTTCCGTATTTCATCTCAGCATGAAGTACAGGTATAAATCACAAAAGGAAAGAAAGGTAAATCTAAATGAAACTTGGTATGGTCGGACTGCCGAATGTCGGCAAAAGCACTCTCTTTAACGCACTTACGAATGCCGGTGCAGAATCGGCGAATTATCCGTTTTGTACTATTGAAAAGAATGTGGGCATAGTATCAGTCCCGGACGAGCGTCTGGACAAGCTCGCTGAGATGTACGAGCCGGATAAATTCACACCTGCTACACTTGAATTCGTAGACATAGCAGGACTTGTAAAAGGCGCGTCAAAGGGAGAGGGACTGGGAAACAAGTTCCTTGCTGATATCCGCGAAGTTGACGCTATAGTACACGTCGTAAGATGCTTTGAGGATACGAATATCATACATGTGGACGGAAGCATAAATCCGCTCAGAGATATCGAAACTATCAATCTTGAACTTATTTTCTCGGATATCGAGATGATAGACCGCCGTATCGACCGCGCAAAGAAAGCAGCGAAGGGCGATAAGAAGTATCTTGCAGAGATAGATTTTCTTGAAAGGCTGAAAGAGCATCTGGAGAACGGAAAGTCTGCAAGAGGCTTTGACTTCACGGAAGACGAGCGTGAGATGATAAAGTCCACACCTCTGCTCTCTGCAAAGCCGGTCATCTACGCAGCTAATCTCAGCGAGGAAGATTTCACAAACAATATCGACACCAATGAGAATTACAAAGCTGTATGCAAACTGGCAGAGGAAGAGCATTCCGCAGTACTTCCAATATGCGCACAGATAGAGGCAGAGATCTCGGATATGTCCGATGAAGACAAGGCGATGTTCCTCAGCGAACTGGGACTTGAAGTATCCGGTCTTAACCGTATCATCAAGGAAGGCTACTCGCTTCTCGGTCTCATTTCATATCTCACCGCCGGCAAGCAGGAGGTACGTGCATGGACGATAACCAGAGGCACAAAGGCTCCGCAGGCAGCAGGCAAGATACATACGGATTTCGAAAAGGGCTTTATCCGCGCAGAGGTCATCTCTTTCGACGACCTCATGGACTGCGGCTCAATGGCAGCGGCAAAGGAAAAAGGCCTTGTAAGACTTGAAGGCAAGGAATATGTGATGCAGGACGGCGATATCGTTCTGTTCAGATTCAATGTCTGATATGTAAGATCATCCCCCTGATGCGGAAGTGCATCGGGGGGATTTTGGCGATTTGCACTATATTGCTATTTCTCCATTGGTCTTGACTTTTATTGCCCATTATGCTAAACTAATGAGAGATAGAATATCAGATTGGAAGTGCTGTATGATCTGCGATAAAATACAAATACTCATAGATTACGCCCTGAGATACGGGCTTATCACTCCGGAGGATATATACGTTATCCGCAACCGGTTCATGGAAGTGTTCTCTCTGACCGACTGGCAGGTATCCGGCGGCATCAGTTCCGGCGGAGCAGGCATCGACGAGATACTTGACAGCCTGACAGACTATGCCTGTGCGGAGGGGATGATACCGGACACTGCAAATTCCCGGGATCTTTTCGACACCAGACTCATGGGGATACTCACTCCCATGCCTCATGAAGTAAACTCCGGATTCCGCATGCGCTATGCTGATTCACCGGAAGCTGCTACAGACTGGTACTATGACCTGAGCAAGCGTCTGAATTATGTAAGGGCAGGCAGGATAGCGAAGGATCTGAAATGGAAGTATGCCAGTGATTTCGGTGAACTCGACATCACAATAAATCTTTCCAAGCCGGAAAAAGATCCCCGTGACATAGCTGCCGCAAGGGAGCAGAAGAAGACCTCATATCCGCTGTGTCAGCTTTGTGCGGAGAATGCCGGATTTGCCGGTACGCTCACACATCCCGCAAGGCAGAATCTCCGTCCGGTGGAGATGAATGTAAACGGGGAGCGCTGGCAGATGCAGTATTCACCGTACGGCTATTTCAATGAGCACTGCATCGTGTTCAATGAGCTGCATGTTCCCATGAAGATAGACCATGCAGTATTTGATAAGCTCTTTGATATAACCGACAAGCTGCCCCATTATTTTGTGGGTTCGAATGCCGATCTTCCCATAGTTGGAGGCTCGATACTGAGCCATGAGCATTTTCAGGGCGGAAGATACACATTCGCAATGGCGAAAGCCCCTGTAATCACATCCTTTGAGATGAAAGGGCATCCGGACGTGAAGGCAGGCATAGTCCGGTGGCCGATGTCGGTCATCAGACTTGCATCGGAAGACCGGGCTGCACTTTCGGCAGCCTGTGCCCTTGTACTTGACTGCTGGAGGGGATACAGTGATCCGGAATGCGGCATCTATGCAGAGACTTCCGGAACTCCGCACAACACGATAACCCCCATAGCACGCATGAACGGCGGCAGTTATGAATGTGATCTTGTGCTCAGGAACAATATAACTACAGACGAGCGCCCTATGGGAGTTTTCCACCCGGGAGCAGGACTTCATCATATAAAGAAGGAAAATATCGGACTGATAGAAGTAATGGGACTTGCCGTCCTTCCGTCAAGGCTCGCTGTTGAACTGAAAAGGCTGGAAGAGATCCTTGTCCGCGGAGACGATCCGGCTTCTGATCCTCTCACATCACATCACGCCGAGTGGGCAGGGGACATCATAGCAAGGCACACTGACTTCTGCGCTGAGAATGCAGCCGGCATAATCAGGGCAGAGGTGGGAGCGGTTTTTGAGCAGGTACTCAAGGACTGCGGAGTGTACAAATGCGATCCCGCCGGCAGGGCAGGATTCGAAAGGTTTATTTCGTTCCTTAATTATAATACATAAAAAAACCCCGGAGGAGTTCATAGAACATCTTCCGGGGATATTATTATATCATATCGTAATCAGCAGCAGACGCGGCAGGAATGTGCGGTGTGTGCAGCTTTGCCGCGATCAAGGGTGCAGCGTCACGCTGCTGCTCACATGCCGGCGATGATACCGGCGATCTCATTTTCTGTTATTTCCTTTGCGAAGTTGTTTTCACCGAACTGCATCACATCACCGATGCCTTTCTGGAAGACGAATCTCAGCTTGCCGTCACGGACCTTCTTATCGGTATAGAGCTTCTTCACAAGTGCCGCCTTATCTATATACTCAGGTATCGTTACCGGCAGACCTGCACGGCTCAGCAATGTCTCAACGCGCAGACGGTCAGCTTCTGATATGTAGCCGTATTTTTCGCCAAGTCTTGCCTGAGCGACCATTCCTATGGACACTGCTTCACCATGGTAAAGACGGTAGTCGGAAACAGTTTCGATAGCTCTGCCGACAGTGTGACCGAGGTTCAGTATCTCGCGCAGTCCGCTCTCACGTTCATCTTTCATCACAACATTGTATTTCACAGCGCAGTTGTGTTCGGAAATGAACTCGCAGGCATCCACATCGTTTTCAAGCACCTTTTCAACATTAGCTTCAAGGTACTCGAACAGTGCCCTGTCACCGAGACAGCCGTGCTTTACAGTCTCAGCGAGACCGCTGGATATCTGCACTCTTGGGAGAGTCTTCCATGTATCAATGTCAATGTAGACTTTGTCCGGCTGATTGAAAATGCCGATGAGGTTGGTGGCGAGGGGAGTGTCAACGGCAGTTTTGCCGCCTACAGAAGCGTCGGCAGCAGCCAGCAGGGTAGTCGCATAGTTGACGAAGGGGACTCCTCTGCCGAATGTTCCGGCAACGAATCCGGCAAGATCAGTAACAACTCCGCCTCCGACTGCGATGACGGCGCAATCTCTGCGGTAACCTTTTTCAAGCATGGAATCCTCAACAAATTCCTTCATCTGTCTGGTCTTGCTCTTTTCTCCTTCGGGTATCACGAAGAGATCAGTCTTGAAACCGGCATCTGTTATCCTGTTGAAAATATCGCGGCCGTACAGCGGCTCAACTATAGAATCAGTAACCACGGCAAATTTCTTTTTGCCCGTAAGACCGTTTTTCAGATCGCTGATGAGCTTATCCTGCAATCCGTGACCTATCTCGATATCATAGGTATCATCCACGACTTTTTTCAGTTTGCAATTGAATATCATAATATCCTCCTTGGAAATATAACTGTATAGTGTGAAGCAGATAATGATTATGTCACCGGATAATGTCAGAGCGGGGGAGTCTGTGAAACGAGAAGCTGTCTGAGGCATACTTCATCAAAAATGTCGATATTGCCGTCTTCGTTGAAGTCGAACATGTCAGCGATCTCTTTTGAGGCGAAAGGTTCGATAGTCAGGAGCATGCGGTGCAGACGGACGAGCTGAGCGACTTTGTAGACCTTTGCCGGAACTGTACCGTCCGGCTCAGTACCGCCTATGAGCTTGCCGTCAGAGTATACGCATACGTTGTCGCATTTTTCTGCCAGTTCAACACCGCCGACGATATTGTCGTAATCTTCGGTTATCTCTTTTATGCCCTGTCTGCTCCAGTCGTTGGAACTGTCCCAGTTATCGCCGTAGTACATTCCGATTATAAGCTGGTATTTCTTGTTGGAGTTGCATATAGCATAACCGTCCCATGATATCTCGACGTAGTAGATATCGTCTTTATAATGCTTAGGCTGTGACAGTGTGGCTTCCTTTCCGCTGACTTCAGTCTGGACCTGATCGTAAGTTTTCTGCAAAACAAAACTTGCAGGTATGGAGGTGTTGTTCTCGAATTCCTTTATACTGAAGTAGTAGCGGATAGAGATATCCGTTTTGGGTTCGAGGGAATCGGTGTTTACAAAGAATGTAAGCTTGGTGACACCTGCGCCTGTGGATTCCGGTGCATCAGAGCAGTAACCGGATACCCAGAAACTGTCACCGGAGAAAAGCTGGGAGTCATCCTCTTTTTCCGGCGGAGGGAAGTCAGCCTCGGGCTGCATTGAATCATCACCGAAGAAGTGGTAAAGACCGGCAGCTGCACCGACGAAAGCAGCGTTGTAGTCGATAGTAACTTCATTATATATCCAGTCTTCGGTAAGGTCGATATGTTCATCATTCTGACCGGGACCGCCTGCAAGTGCCCCCCAGAGAGTGTGTTTGTGTTCAGCTTTATCTTCCGCCATAGTAAGTCCGGAAGCAGCCCTGTGGTGAGGGTGTTTTACAGAGTTTTCGCCGTAGCCGACCACATAGCATCTGTTGAGCGGATTGTCGCCGATGACGTATTCCATCTGACCTTTAGCCCATTCGGAGAAACAGTAGTCCGGGTTATCCGGGTTATATCTGTCCTTGCCGTTCTGATACTTGTCATAGAGCAGTGCGCAGAACTGAGCGGCAGTGTTGTAGCGGGCACTTCCCCATTTATCGAACCAGAGGTATCCGCCGGGAGTATACTTTCCTTTTTCACCGGTCATATAGGCGTTCAGTGCTTTCGCCTCCATGTACCAGAAATCTATCTCTTCGTAGGGATTCCTTTTTGCAGCAGTCCGGTATTCCTCGCAAACGGCAGGGTATCTGTCCTGTATGCGTCCCAGAAGTATAGATACACCGTTCCACATGTCGTTCCAGCAGAGAACGTATCCCGGAGGTGCATAATAGTCAACATAGGGGAGACACTGTTCAAGATACCAGTGATCGTCAGTGATAAGATAGAGCCAGCATGCGGCAAAGCTGAAATCATCTTCCCATTTGGAAGAGGTGTAAAAACTTGCCGGACCGTCTTTGCCATCGCCTTTGACTTTATCATTTTTTGCAGCAAAATCAAACAGTGCCTTTGAGTAGTCGAGACACTTCTCTGCATATTCAGGATCATCATCCTTGAATATAAGGTAGTTCACTGCAAGCGCAGCTGCACTTTCAGACACATCATCGGTCGTAGGAAGTGAACTCGTTGCAAAGAACGCCGGACGCGCCATTGCGTCGATCTCCGGAGCCTGCCAGTAGCTGTGGTCGATAGCTCCGTCGCCCACCTGATAGCAGAAAGCGATGACATCGCCGTTTTCATCCCGGAACGTAGAGCGCATGAAATAGTCGCAGAAGTGACGGCATATGGTCTCTACATGTTCAGCCTGACCGGCAGCTATGTATGAATCCCGGAATTCGTAGTATCCCCATGAGACTACAGATGCGGCATATGCTTCCGGAAGACCGAATTTAACATGATCTCCTGCGTCATGGAATCCTCCTGAGACATCAACATGACCGTCACCGTCAGGATCGAGGATATCCCTGTATTCATCAATGAATTCGGCGGATAAGTTGGTCCCGTTATGTTCATCGTCCATAGGCGCAAGCGGCACTTTTGCATCGTACACATGGCAGTCGCCGCGCCATGAAAGCAGATCATGGTCTCTTACATTTGTACCGCACATGTTTGCATCGTAGAAATACAGAGAATACTGAAGCAGTTTTGCCCAGTTTGCATCTACGGGATAGTGGTCCGCTTTATCAGGTGTAGCAGCTGAGAAGACTGAAGATGCACCGGTGA
Source organism: Ruminococcus flavefaciens (assembly GCA_002373775.1). GTDB lineage: Bacteria > Bacillota > Clostridia > Oscillospirales > Ruminococcaceae > Ruminococcus > Ruminococcus flavefaciens_M. The sequence continues at coordinate 102,664 of DFJW01000007.1, forward strand.
AACTGCTGAGAGCAGTGACAGAGCCTAATATGAAGGCTGTAATTTGTTTATATAACTTCATTTTTATCTCCTTGATAATGTCTGATATGACGTATTATAGGTGCGTTATGTGTATATTATATCATGTGAAGAAGGATTTGTAAATAGCAATCGATATGACTATGTCAGTTTGTATAGTTAAAATAAAAAAATATATCTGAGACTATTGACTTCCCTTACTAAGTCTGGTATAATTAATACTGTTCTCAGTGATTATTAAGTCTTAGGGGTATAGCTCAGTTGGTAGAGCAGCGGTCTCCAAAACCGCGTGCCGAGGGTTCAAGTCCTTCTGCCCCTGCCATGATGGCATAACAAAATTGATGACATGCCCAAAAAAGCCCGAAATATCGGGCTTTTTTGCTACCCAAATCTCTGGAATTTTACTTCGATTTTCATAGATG
>DFJW01000098.1 GCA_002373775.1 Ruminococcus flavefaciens
CGATTAAATCTTACAATTATCAGTTTACCAACAGCGATTCTGATCAGTTAGGCGCAGCGATCCTTTATAATGTTCAGAAGACATATGATTTTTACAAGAATACGTTCAATGGTTATAAGGGCTATGACGGAAAGGGTTCCGAGCTTGTGATAATGTCACAGTTAAGAGAAGCCGGAAACAAAAGGATGGATAATGCTATATGCTTTGGCGGAGTGATCGGTTTTGGTGAAGGCGATGGCAAAAAAACTCGTTCTTACGGAAGTGCACTTGATATAGTTACTCATGAGTATACTCACAGTGTTACAGCTTCAAAGATCGGCTGGGGCAGCTCTGGCGAAACAGGCGCTATAGATGAAGGATATAGTGACGTTATGGGATCATACTGCGAGATACTCAGCGGCTGTGCTACATCAGACCGTAAATGGATACATGGAACAGATCATATTCTTTGCAGTTATTCTGCTCTTCCGGAATACCTTAGACCGAGAGACGGTCATGTAAGAAAGAACTTCAACGGAAAAACTGTTGAGGCGCACGAAGATGCTAAGATAGTTCATCACATTGCATACTGGATGGATAATCTTGGTATTGATGCTACTACTGGTGCAAAGATCTGGTTCAATGCACTTGATTATATTCCCAAGGGTGCTGCTGCAGCAAATTTCAAAAACTTTAGAAATGCTATGGTAAAAGCTACACAGAAGGTAGTACAGAACAAGGCACAGAGCGAATATGTAGTAAAGGTCAAGACTGCTTTTAATAGAGTACATATTTATGATAATAACGAGATCATAGGCGATCTTTGTCATGACGGAAAACTCGATTCTTTCGATCTCGTAATTTTAAAGCAGGCTGTAATGGGCACAAAGTCACTTACACCTGCTGAGAGAGCTCAGGCTGACCTTAACTTTGATGGTAAGGTAAATTCAGCAGATATTAATCTCCTTTCCAAATACCTTTTAGGTGCCATTAAAGAATTCTAATTGCAGCATATTAAATCAATACTCGGGAGAGCCGCAAGGCTCTCCTTTTTTTGTAAGTTGCTGATTGCTAAAAATATTAATGAGCAGAATAAAAGTTTACAAAATCTGATTGTATACATCCGCAAAAGATGTTATCATAAAAGTAGTGTAGTTTATACTGCTGTGATCGCAGTTCAAACTCGGTCAGATTATGGAATAACTATTGCTCAGGAGATGATAAAATGAAACTGAAATCCTTTTTCGCTGCATCAGCGACCTGCTGTCTGCTTATCAGCCAGATGACCGGAACAATGCCGCCGGTACAGCAAATGCAGGTAACTGCTGAAACATATGTCTCTCCGCCGGACAGTGTCAATCCGTGGGAACTGGACGAAAATGGTGTACTGACTATCTCCGGCACCGGCACTATGACGGACAATTCATGGATAGAAACTCTTGGAAGCTCTAATATTGCCTTGATAAAAAAGGTCGTAATTGCAGAGGGGATAACTGGTATCGGAGAAAGCTACTTTCACGGCGTACATTTTTCAGATCTCAGCTCACTTGACCTGCCGAAGTCGCTGAATGTCATCGAAAAGGACGCTTTCAACAACTGCTTTGGTCTGACCGAACTGGTTATTCCTGTCAATACAGTTCTGGTGGAAAATCAGGCTTTATCCTACTGTCCGGATCTTGAACGTGTGACTTTCCTTAATCCGAACTGCTCTATTGAGTCTACTGTGCCCGGTCTTATCTGCGGATATGAAGGCTCAACAGCTGAGGAATATGCCCAGGTACATTACGTTTCGTTTCTGAATATTGAAACGGGCGAACAAACAGATTATGTCGAAGTTACAGAACCTCCGAAATACAGCGGAGAATGCGGAGCTGATCTCTCTTGGCAATATAAAGATAACGGTACCCTGACGATTTCGGGAACTGGCGATATGTATGATTTCAGCTGTAGTGATGTCCCGTGGGGACACCTGACCGGTAGTATCGTTCGTGTCACTCTGGAGCCGGGTATCACAAGCATTGGAAGCAACGCATTTTTCGGTTTTTCACGAATGAAGGACATTAACGTTCCCGAGGGAGTGGAAAGGATAGGAGAAGATGTGTTCCATGCCTGTGGTATTACAACGCTTACACTTCCGAGATCACTGAAATATGTCGGACGCCGTACTTTCGATAATGCACTGAGCCTTGCATATATCAAATTCCTGAATCCCGAATGTGAGGTCGAAAGTGAGCAGGGGTATCCGTATGTACGGATCATCTACGGCTATGACAATTCCACTGCGCAGGAACTTGCGGAAGAATGGGGCTGCAAGTTTATCAGTCTTGGCGATGATGAACACGATCTCATATGTTTAGGCGACGGAAATGCTGACGGTGAATTTGATTTAGCAGATGTTGTTCTGTTTCAGAAATGGCTGCTCGGTTCACCTGATATGCTTCTTAATAACTGGAAAGCTGCCGACTTAAATAATGATGATAAACTCGATGTATTCGACCTTATTCTGATGAAGCGCGCTCTTGTGGAAAAGCATATGTTCTCTCAGTAAAAATATCCGGACTCGGTTTAAGAGTATTTCACGAATTGTGAAAATGCTGAAACTGAGTCCTTTTTTGTTTGCTATACCTCAAAATTGATAGTACTGATTTAGCTGAGAAAAGCCAGCTTCTATACGGAAGCTGGCTTCTTTTTGTACAGTTGATTGAGAAATAGTTTTAGTTTGCCTTATACTTTGCCTTGTCCATTTCGCGGATAGCCGCACGGCGGATCTTACCGCTTCCGACCGTTTTGGGCAGTTCGGGAACGAATTCAACGACTCTCGGATACTTGTAAGGTGCGGTACGTTCCTTGACGTAATCCTTTATCTCCTTTACGAGGTCCTCAGAGGGAGTCTTATCCTTTGTGAGAACGATAGTAGCCTTTACGACCTGTCCTCTGATCTCGTCGGGAACGCCGGTAACAGCACATTCAAGTACATACGGAAGCTCCATAAGAACGCTTTCGATCTCAAACGGTCCGATACGATAGCCGGAGGACTTGATAACATCGTCAACTCTGCCGACATACCAGAAATAGCCGTCCTCATCTACCCATGCGGTATCGCCGGTATGGTAGTAGCCTTCGCGCCATGTCTCAGCCGTATTCTCTTCGTCACCGAAATAGCAGAGTGCAAGTCCGGGAACACCGTAGCCGGGAACATTCTCCTCTTTGAGCTTAACGCAGATCTCGCCGGTCTCACCGACGCCTGCGGGAGTGCCGTCGGGGAGAAGCACCTGAACATCGTACTGCGGATTGGGCTTGCCCATACTTCCGGGCTTGGGCTCCATTCCGACAACATTTGCGATCGTAAGAGTGGTCTCGGTCTGTCCGAAGCCCTCCATAAGCTTGATGCCCGTTGCCTTGTGGAACTGGTGGAATACTTCAGGGTTGAGAGCTTCACCTGCGATGCAGGCATATTTGAGCGACGAGAGGTCGTACTTTGAAAGGTCTTCCTTTATGAAGAAGCGGTACATAGTAGGAGGAGCGCAGAAAGATGTGACGTTGTACTTCTTGAACATAGGAAGAATATCGTCAGCGTGGAAGCGGTCGAAATCATAGACGAATACAGCGGCTTCGTTCATCCACTGACCGTAGAGCTTGCCC
>DFJW01000037.1 GCA_002373775.1 Ruminococcus flavefaciens
CAGCGAGCTGACCTGCAAAGCTGAGTTTTTCGGTTGCGTCATCCTTTCCGCTTAGGAAAACTATCTTGTTGTCGATGTCCTTTTCGACAGGACCGTGCTTGTTGATATCGTATATGACATAGCGGTTCAGACCTTTCTGCTGTGCGATATACAGAGCTTTGTCAGCCTGCATGAACAACTCGTCGAAATCCGAACTGTCCACAGGGTAGGTGGATACGCCCATGGAGCATGTGAGACGGAAGTTCTCAAAACGGTCAGCAAAAGCGAATTCTGTCCGTGTGCGTATAGCTCTCAGGATACCGCGGAGATCCTCTTCATCTCTTGTACCTTCAAGGATTATGAGAAAACCGCCTCCGCTGATACGGCCGGCAATGCCTCTGGAACCGATGCCGGTCTTTATGATGCCGGCGACTGTATATATGACCTCATCACCGAATAGGTGACCGTAACTGCTGTTGATGGCGGTGAAGTTGTCGATATCGAGAATGACAACATTTACATTGCAGGACGGCTTTGAATCGAGGAGTTCAGCGGCATATGAGGTCACTGCCCTCTTGTTCAGCAGACCGGAAAGGGTGTCCTTGTTGGCTTCCAGCGCAAGATTGACGTCCTTGTTCTTCTGACGCGAGCTGACTACAGATATGATACCGGTGACTTTTTTGTTATCCGGATCGTCAAATCGTGTGATGCCCCGGAAAAGGCAGAGTTCACGGTTCTTTCCGCCGGTCAGTACAGAGCATTCTATCTCATGATCGAATCGGTATACTCCGCTGCTGATATCCTTGCAAAGGCTGTTGAAAGATTCGATGTATCTTGAAAGCACATATCCGGAATTGATCGAATCCAGACGCCATTTTTCAAGGTCTTCGTCCACCAGTACAAGTTCACGGTAGCAGTCGAACATATATATGCGCAGCCGTTTTGTCTCAAAGCTGTATTCGAAAGCAAGGTCACTTATAAGGCTCAGGACATATCTCTGCTCAGCAAGCTGCTTTTCCCGGCTGTAAGCCTGAGCCTCCAGCGAGAAGACGTCACTGAACGATATATCGTAAAGCGGTCCGTTTTCATTTCCAGGCAGAAGTTTTACGGAAGCGAGTATCCAACGCAGGTATCCGTTTATGCCCTTCATGCGTATCACGGTTTTTTTCAGCTCGCCAGGTTTTATGCTCTCGACACATTCGAGTATCCGCGGAAAATCCTCGTCATCTATAGTACGCCTTATCGAATAGATGACATCGTTTCCGAAATAGCTGAAAAAACGCTCATCCGCACTCTGGGTATGAAAACTCTTGTCGACGACTGCTCTGCCTATCATGTACATTTTCTCGTTCAGAAATTCACCTGCCGCCATAGCTTCACTCCTTTATCTGTTTTATAATTTGTCAATCATAATTATAGCACATAATTAAGAAAATAGCAAGAGACGCGCGAAAAGCCTTACGTTTCACAAGATATAGCCGCGATCAAGGGAGCAGCGTCACGCTGCTTATAGCACATAATTCGGAAAAGAGCAACAGAAGCGGGAAAAAATTTGCCGTTTGAAAACTCAGCCGCGTTAAATGGAGCGGTGAGATCGTGCGGCTCAACAATGAATATGCGAAAAGATATTCATTGTTTTTTGAAATTTACAAAAAATTAACATTTTATATCGTGACATCATCACATATTAAGTGTATAATGTTTGTAACAGGCATATCCTTTTGGATCAACCATGCCTGATATATATGGAATATTGGGGGATATTTAAAGTCAATGGACAATAAGGACATAAAACGTTATTCTTTCATCGCATTACTCGCTGTTGCCGGATGCCTGATAGTACTCAATTTCGGTCACATCCTGCGCTTTGCCGGCATCGCGCTCTCAGCACTCACTCCGCTGATAATCGGATGTGCGCTGGCTTATGTGTTCAATATAATAATGAATTTTTTTGAGAAGCATTATTTTCCCAAGAGTGACAGCAAAGTGATACACGCCACAAGGCGGCCCGCATGCCTTATATTCTCCTTTGCGATAACTATTGCGATAATACTTCTCGTGATGAACATAATAATACCGGAGATAGTCAACGCTTTCAAGCTGATATATGCCGAGATACCTCCGACCTTCATGAAAGCCAAGGACAAACTCCTTGACAAGCTGGATGAGTATCCGGATGTGAGGAAGGAACTTGAGAATATTGAGGTTGACAAATCAGCGATGATCGAAAAGATCTCAAACGGAGCATTCGGGATATTCGGCTCTATCATCGCGTTCATCGGTGCAGTGACATCTGCGGTCATGAATACCGTTATCGGCATAATCTTCGCTATATATCTTCTCCTGCGAAAAGACAAGCTGTACACTGACGTGCGCAGATTCATGAAGGCACATGTCAGCGAAGAGAAGAACGCCAAGATAAACCATATCTGCTTCGTTGCACATGATACATTCACGCATTTCTTTATCGGTCAGTTCATAGAAGCACTGCTGCTCGGTACACTCACCGCCATAGGCTCGCATTTTCTGAATCTGCCGTATTCCATGATGACAGGCACTATAATAGGCGTTACCGCACTTATTCCCATTGTCGGTGCACTCTGTGGTGCTGCACTCAGTGCCTTCATAATATTCACGGTAAGTCCGACAAAAGCGCTGATATTCCTTGTGTTCCTGATAATACTCCAGCAGGTAGACGATAACGTCATCTATCCTAAGATAATGGGTACATCAGTAGGACTTCCCGGGATCTGGGTGCTGGCTGCTGTAACAGTCGGCGGCGGATTATTCGGCATAATAGGCATGGTGCTCGGCGTACCTCTTGCAGCGACATGCTATAAGCTGTATTTCGAGAAGCTTGAAGCAATAGAAGCTGCATCCGGTACTGCGCCTCCTTCCGTACCGGAAAGTACGAAGAAGCAGCAACCGCAGAAAACGGATCCTGCCGCAAGCAAACACCGTAAAAAACACGGGATGGAGAAAAATTCTCCTAAATAGACAAATAATCCAAACGTCTGCGCACAGTTTTAGTCTTCTGATTTTTTCCGGAGACCATAAACCGCAGAATGACCGCCTTTCTAATCGTTAAAGTTCTTAGCCTTAGTAATAAATTCAAACGATATAAGCCGGGATCGGGATAACTTCGGCTAACATGGAGATTGACAAAACTATGACAATGTGATAATATTGTATAGTAATAATTCTAAGCAAAGGAGTTCTTTATCATGATCAAAACTTGGGCACCGGAATGGGATGGCTTCAACGAGGGAAGATGGAGTCATACCTCAGTAAATGTTCGCGACTTCATCAAAAAGAATTACACTCAGTACGAAGGCGATGAAAGCTTCCTCGCAGGCCCTACAGATGCGACCAAACAGCTCTGGGATCAGGTCATGGAGCTCTCACGTCAGGAGCGTGAAGCAGGCGGCGTGCTGGATATGGACACAAAGATCATATCGACTATAACATCACACGGCGCAGGTTATCTGAATAAGGATCTGGAAAAGATCGTAGGTCTCCAGACTGACAAGCCTTTCAAACGCGCTCTTCAGCCTTTCGGCGGTATCCGTATGGCTCAGCAGGCATGCAAAGAGTACGGCTATGAAGTGGATCAGGAAGTCGTGGATATTTTCACAAAGTACAGAAAGACACATAACCAGGGTGTATTCGATGCATATACTCCCGAGATGCGTCTTGCACGTCATTCTGCAATACTCACAGGTCTCCCGGATGCTTACGGCAGAGGTCGTATCATAGGTGATTACAGACGTGTGGCTCTTTACGGAATAGATATCCTCATAGAGGACAAGAAGCATCAGATCGACACATCTTTAGTAAGAATGACTTCAAAGAACATCCGTCTCCGTGAAGAACTTGCAGAGCAGGTTAGAGCTTTGCAGGAACTGAAGAAGCTGGGTGAGATATACGGATTTGATATATCAAGACCGGCAGCAAACGCTCAGGAAGCTGTACAGTGGCTCTATTTCGGCTACCTTGCAGCAGTAAAGGAGCAGAACGGTGCTGCTATGTCTCTCGGACGTACATCAACATTCCTTGATATCTATATACAGCGCGACCTCGATAGAGGAGTCCTCACAGAAGAGCAGGCTCAGGAACTCATCGACCACTTCATCATGAAGCTGCGTATCGTTAAATTTGCCCGTACACCTGAGTATAATTCCCTCTTCTCCGGCGATCCCACATGGATCACAGAGTCTATCGGAGGCGTGGATGTTGACGGTCACCACATGGTAACAAAGAACAGCTTCCGTTATCTCCACACTCTTGAGAACCTCGGAACTGCTCCCGAGCCGAATATGACAGTGCTCTGGTCTACAAAGCTCCCGCGCAAGTTCAAGGAGTACTGCGCTAAAATATCTATCAGGACATCATCCATCCAGTACGAGAACGATGATATGATGAGAGTAGTACACGGCGACGATTACGCTATCGCATGCTGTGTATCCTCAATGAGAGTCGGCAAGGAGATGCAGTTCTTCGGCGCAAGAGCAAATCTTGCAAAGTGCCTGCTCTATGCTATAAACGGCGGCGTTGACGAGCGCCTCGGACTTCAGGTAGGTCCTAAATTCAGACCGGTCGACACAGAATACCTTGAATTTGACGACGTTTGGGACAAGTATGTTGACATGATGGAATGGCTGGCAGGTCTGTATGTAAATACCCTCAATGTCATCCACTATATGCACGACAAGTACAGCTATGAGAGACTTCAGATGGCTCTCCACGACAGAGACGTAAAGCGCTATTTTGCAACCGGTATCGCTGGCCTTTCAGTTGTTGCAGATTCGCTCTCAGCTATCAAGTACGCAAAGGTAAAGCCTATCCGCAAGGATATCGCGATAAAGGACAAGGCAGGAAACGTAGTTGACGTTGCCAAGAACGTTGTCGTTGATTATGAGATCGAAGGAGACTTCCCCAAGTACGGCAATAACGATGACCGTGTGGACGAGCTGGCAGTTACAGTAGTGCGCAAGTTCATGGACTGCATAAGAAAGCACCACACTTACCGCGACGGCGTGCCTACAATGTCTATCCTCACTATCACATCAAATGTAGTATACGGCAAGAAGACAGGCAACACACCTGACGGAAGAAAGCAGGGAGTTCCGCTTGCACCTGGAGCAAATCCCATGCACGGAAGAGACACTCACGGTGCTGTAGCTTCGCTTTCATCTGTTGCCAAGCTTCCGTTCCGTCACGCACAGGACGGTATATCGAACACCTTCTCAATTATCCCAAATGCGCTCGGCAAGGATATGGACGTATTCATGGGAGATATTGATCTTGACAAGCTCAAGGGTGAAGACTGATGACAGAGTCAAACATCTACGGCAAAGCACAGTCGCCTGAAGAGCTGGTGGAACTCATAGACAAGCTCATGTCGGACGGCAGCGGCCATGTAAATATATTTTCTGAACAGGAACAGAGCGGCGCTCTCCGTGTGGAAACGGTAAAAAGTACCGACTGCGGCATCAAGGGCGCATGCTGTCAGCCCAATGAAAGATCTGAAGATGAAGATTAAGGAGGAAATATTATGGATAATCAGAAACAGGTAGATAACCTCATCGAACTCCTCGACGGTTACGTTGAAAAAGGCGGACATCACCTCAATGTAAACGTATTCACCAGAGAGACACTTCTCGACGCTCAGGCACATCCGGAGAAGTACCCACAGCTTACAGTAAGAGTTTCCGGCTATGCCGTGAACTTTGTAAAGCTCACAAAGGAGCAGCAGGATGACGTAATTTCGCGTACATTCCACTCCGAGCTTTAATATACACCTCTCAATATACAACACCTCGTTCTCGCCGCAGGCTCGTCCTGCGGCATTTTTCTTTCTTTTTCCGCATATAATGCAGCAAAGGAGGCGGTGATATGGAGGAAAACACGATGACCGAAAGCGACGACATCATGCTTCTGGAAGAATATGACCACCGGCATGCTGAAAGTGAACCGGCAGTGTTGCAGGCAGTGATATGTATTATTTTTGCAGCAGGCCTGTTCATTCTGAACGCTGTTTCGCCGGAAAGGGCAGGGGAAGTGCTTGAACAGGTAAAGACACTTTCTGCTTCAGAACATGAATTGTTCAGCGATCCCATAGAGGCACTAATCGGACTGTTTTGAACATAATACATATCGGATTTTCCTTCCTGCTGCTGAATACACTGCTCTTTGCTTTTTGTGATACCGGATACATACTTTGCCTGTACGCTGTATGTGCCATTCATGAGGCAGGGCATCTCTTTGCCGCCCGTCTTCTTGGAGTGAAGATCCGGCGGATAGTTTTCACTGGCATAGGTATAAGGATAACCACAGAAAAAAACGCGGCATCGCCAATACTTCGCGATGCCGCAGTTGTTCTTTCAGGTCCTGCTGCGAACCTTGTTATGTGTATGTGTCTTATCCTCTCCGGTCACAGCGGAGAGACCGCTGCGCTTGAACTTGCCGCAGCTGTATATAATCTTCTTCCGTTCTATCAGCTTGACGGCGGGACACTGCTGGACATACTCGTGACCGGTACTGTCCGGGAGAGAATGTGGCGCAGGTGCATATCTGCCGCTCAGCTGTTTGCCGCTGCTTTGATGCTGGCAGCGCTGGTCTACTCGATCGGGCAGTCTATAGCTGTCCCCGGGATACTGCATGTCTGGATCTCGATATGATCTGAAGCGGCAAATCTGCCGTCTGCCTTGTCGATGGTCATGATCTGCTTTGTGAGTGTGGCAGTGGAATCCATTCCCCAGTCTCCGTCGGAAGTGTAGGCATAGTAATACTTATACTCGAAACTGTCGTCGGTTTCAGTCACCTCACGGCACATAGGATCAGCGTGGCAATAGATATCCAGAGTTTTTTGGATCGCATCCGCAGTCATATCGCCCGTATAAAAGACATCATTTCCGTCTTTTTTCAGCTCCTTCATGAACATATAGAAGCTGATAGTGGGATATTCTTCGTGCCTTAAATCCGGACCGTCGTACCAGTCACGCATTGCTGTGTAGTTCATCTGGTATAAGTAATATTCATCGGTTTCGGCTATGATGTTTTTTTCTGTATCCTTATAGGAGTATATGATATCACCGCGGTCTAAGCTGTTGTCTTTCTGCCAGCTCGTATCTGTGAGCTGTGCAAGATAATGGTCTGCACATTCGTCGATACCGGCAAATCCCGTATCGGAAGGGTATGCCCGCACATAGTCAACTTTGCCTTTGTAGTCATCAGGCACATTTTTTCCCGAGAGATCTATCTCAGTATAGTCGGAAACATGAGGCATGCTGCTTTTAATAAGGGCAAGGAGCTGGTCTCCTGTGATGTTTTCAAGATAGTCTGATGTGATAACATCAGGTATATCTGTTTCAACTGGTGAGCCGGAGACCTGTCCCGGAGGAGGCGTCAGGACGCTTTGCTCCTCTTTGAGTGAGAATTTCAGAGAGTTCAGCAGTTCATCTATAGGTGTCAGCTGTTCGCCCATGAATTCATCAGAAGCGTGGCTGATTATCCAGAAGTGTTCATAATCTCCCGTAAAGTTTATGAACTGCCAGTACTTTGCGCCGTCGTAAAAATATGCCTTGGCATCCATGCCTGAGTAATTGCAGTCATCTATTGTGAGACCTGTTCCGCAGAGTCCCATGGTGTCGCGCCAGCATATATCCAGACTTTCCTCCGAACCTTCCGGTGCAACTCTTATGGTGATATCATTTCCTTCACCCTTGGTCATTTCTGATACCCAGCCTTCCGGCAGAGTGAATACTATTGCGCATTTACTGCCGATATAGGTTTCGTCCCCCGGAGCTTCCGAAGCTTCAGCGTATTCGATAGATATAGCACTGTCTATTACAGCAGGGTATGTTTCCATTATACCTCCTGTGTACAGTATAGCTACTAAGTCACCTTCCACCAGTCCGTCGATAAGATCACTGAACTTTTCCAGACCTTTTCTGCTAACATGCGTCTCGCCTTCGTTTTCGAGCACTATGCCTACATAGTCGTCAGTAACTTCGTATACAGTTCCTAACGCACGGCAGGATTCCGGCATTTCTACCCAGAATGAAGTGCCCTCGCTGGTATCGGGGACTTCAACATCCATACCTTCGTTTTTGCCTGAGGAACTGTCCACCTGACCGCATCCGCCGAGCATCAGTGCTGCCGTGAGCATTGCCAATAGCTTTTTATTCATAATATCACCGCCTTATTTTCGCTTGAGGTTCAGTTGAAGAACGCTTCATCAGTAATGCTGAGAGTATCTATATCAGCTGCAATGAATTCTTTCTCAGAGAGGAAGTATACATAGTCCCCGATATAGAGAGCTCTGCTGATAAGGTTTTCTCTGTAGTTTTCGTTTTCATCAATGGATATCTCACCGCGGTAAACGAATCCGCCGTCCTCGTAAGAAAGCATAACGTATTTGCTGATGTATGTCCATTCACTATAGTATCCGTATATAGAATCTTCATTTTCATTATAGTGACAGGTCTCGACAGATACGGGGATGCCTATGAGATTCTTCTCAGGAGCGATAAGCAGAGCTTTTCTGTCTCTCAGTGCCTCAGACCAGATGTATTCATAGTAATTATCGCTGTCCTCACGCAGGATGGAGTAAATGCCTCTCTCCTGAAGATCATAGGGATCGGAATTGTCGAACATTACGACTTTGATTCCCTGCTCAACAGCATTCTCGTCTGCATCTACGCCGAATCCGAGAAGCAGACCGTCAGTCCACTGCTGCATATATGTGCTGTAGCCGAGTATCTTGAATTCGTCCATTATTGTCGGAGCTGTAGGATCGGAAAGATCTATTGCAAACAGCGGATCTGTCTGTTCATAGGTAACTACATAAGCTGTATCGCCGCTGAAATTAACGGATTTTATCTCTTCATCCTCACCGAATCCGGTCAAGCTGCCGACAATGTTCATATCAAGGTCGAGAACGTATACGCGGTTGTCGCGTGAATAATTACCCTTGACATAGTATCCGCCTTCAACCTCTTCATCAGGTACTTCGATCTCGCTGTCATCGTATTCAGAGTAGTATGTTTCTGTATATGAATCCTCTGTAGTCGCAACGCGGAAGTATCCGTTGTATTCGCTCATTGAGAACTGATCCTTTATCCTGCCCTCAACTTTTCCGGAAGCGGCAGGTGTGATATTGCCTTCTTCGATAGCGATACGGGTTATGCTGGTGTCATCCCAGCCGTATGCGGTATAAAGATTGTCAGCTGAGCAGTAGATGCTGCCTGTATATCCTGCAAGAGCCTTTGTAGCAGCCGGTTTTACAGAACCGCTTTCGTTGAGGTCGATGCTGCCAATGACAGAGTACGAGAAATTGTACATATTCGGATCGACCTCATCGGGGAGGAGGATGTCTGTAGGCTCGACAAATCCGATATTTCCGCAAACACCAACTGAAGGGATGTACTTGTCGATGCTTTCCTCGTTCTCGATAGTGCTGAAATACTGCGCGTTGTATGACGAGATGAGGTACATATATCCGTCCGGAGCTATCCTTACGTCGGTGTAGTATCCGTCCTGATAATATACGTCAATGAGTTCCGGAGCTTCGCCTGTGGTATAGAAAGCGACGAATGTGGCACTTTTATCGTAACCGTATGCCGGGATAGCTTCGTATTCGCAAGCATCATCATATACCACATCTTCCGAGTAATCACGCGGCGCATAAGCTGAAACTGTGCCGACTACAGCCAGCATATCATTATAGATATACATATCCTTTGCATTGATATTGACACTGTAGGATTCATCGAACAGTCTGCTGACATCGAGAGTGATATCTACCTGCTCATTGTATGTGAACTGACCGTCTTCGGCTGCTGCAACGTTGAGTGTTTTGTTTGAGCCGTAATAATCATAAGTCGATCCGGGGATATAGTAAATATACTTGCCGTCGGTCTTGGCGATATCAGCCTCAAGGACATTCTCTTCCTGATTGTAGGTATTGCTGTATTCGGGAGTATCGTATCCGCCTTCTGCCTCGTCATTAGTACCGGTGACGGCAGTGCTTGGCGGGGCAGCTTCTTCAGCATTCATTTCCGGAGCATCTTCCGCTTTAGCAGCGTCTTCGTACACAGCTTCGTTTTCGATCATCATCCCGTCGCCTGATCCATAAAAATACTTGTGATCGCGATTCCATCTGCGGTCGTGTCTGCGAATGAGCTTATAGACCTGAGAGTAACTGTCAGCACTCTTCATGTATGGAGCTGCTTCAGTTCCATCATCTGATTCCGGGACAGATTCTTCATTGTCATCACCGGCACTTTCGGTCGCTGCTTCAATGCTCTGCGTGATCTTTTCAGTTCCGGAAGTATTCTCTGTCAGCTCAGCAATACTGCTGTCTGTATACTTGTCGCTGCTGTTGTCATTGCCGGCAAAATGTACTGCCGTACCGGTTATAACTGCACATGCAGCCGCAACTGCTGCAAATCTGGAAGCTGCTGTGATCCTGCTTCTTCTGATCGCCGGAGCTTTTTCGTCCAGCATAGTCTTTATGTTCTCAGGTTCAAGTTCCTGAGGTACAGGCTCGTTTTCAAGCATTTCTCTTACCTTCTCATCGTTCTTATTCATAATGCCTGCTCCTTTCAATACTTATTGTTACTGCCTGAACTTAGTGCAGCCTGACATTGCTATGTAAGTTCGAGCCGCAGCTTTTCCTTTATCCTTGAAAGCCTTGATCTCACCGTACTTGCTTTTATATCGCATATCCTTGATATATCATCGCTGGTATATCCGCCAAGCACTGCCATGGATAAAAGCAGCCTTGAATCATTGTCAAGCCGTTCGACTGCTTCACGCAGTTCCACTGATTCGAAATTGAAATCATCTGTTCCTGAGCTTTCATCCAGCTCTTCGGATGTATTGAAGTATTCACGCTGTTTACGTTTGATCTTTGCTGAGAGGATCTTCATTATCCAACTGCGGAATTTTTCCGGGCTTCGCAGTTTTTTTATGGAACAGAATGCGTCAAGAACTGTATCACTTACCGCGTCGCATGCGTCATGAGAACTGCGCAGGCTGTAAAGTGCTATATGGTACATATCTTCGTATACTTTCGAATAGAGTCTTGCAAATGCCTCTGAACTGCCTTTCTGCGCCAGCCGGACATCCTCTGCTGAGAATTCGATCATTCCGATCCCTCCTTTGAACCGATTCACTCACTAAGTGTATTACACAGCGCAAATTGTTGCATCATGAAAAAAGAAATCAGCTATATGCACAAATCAGTCACAAAACTTTTGTACATATAGCTGAAACGAGAAAGGTGTTATCAGTTCTGATTAGCTCTGCCCAGGAATGCAGCACCGATTATACCGGCGTCATTTCCTAACTTGGCAATAACTATCTCGCAGTTCTTGGGAGAATTGCGTGTATATACTTCCTTCTTCACGAGTTCCTTCATAGGCAGCAGAAGGGGATCGCCCTCATTGCAGACACCGCCGCCGATGCAGAGGATATCGGGCTGGAAGATATTGATAGTATTTGTTATGCCTGCTGCCAGGTACTTGATGTACTTGTCAACAACAGCCTTGGCGTACTTGTCGCCTGCTCTCATGCAGTCAAATGAAGTGCGGGCAGTGACCTTGCCCTTTTCGTCAGCCATTTTGTTCATAAGGCTGTCCGGATTAGCTTCCATAGCTTCCTTTGACATACGGATAAGACCGGTAGCTGAAGAATAAGCCTCAAAGCAGCCCTTGCGTCCGCATGAACACTGTGCGCCGTCCACTTCTATAACGGTGTGACCGATCTCAGCGCCTGCGAAATTAGAGCCCGCGTAGATCTTGCCGTCGATGATTATACCGCCGCCTACACCAGTGCCGAGTGTGATGCAGACTGCGTTCTTAGCGCCCTTGGCAGCACCTGCAACGAATTCGCCGTAAGCAGCTGCATTTGCATCGTTTTCGATGAATACGGGCTTGTCAATAGTCTCCTGTATGTACTTGACCATGGGAGTGTCCTTGAATCCGAGGTTGTTTGAATACTCGATTATACCTGTAGAGCTGTTTGCGATACCGGGAGTTCCGACGCCGATCCATTCGATGTCGTCGATGGTGAGATCAGCATTCTTAACAGCTTCAAGAGCCATTCTTGCCATATCGTCAGCGATCTCTTTTTCAGGTCTCGGACAGTTAGTCTTTGTGCTTGCCTTAGCGATGATGTTGTACTCTTCATCAACAACACCTGCAACGATATTAGTTCCTCCCAGGTCGATACCTACATAATATTTCATTTATAAATCCTCCTTAAACTGTGGTAAGTATAATATTGCATATACCCTGTATTTTAAACGTATCCGAACCAGCCGGTACAAATACGCTTGAACCCTTTTCAAGCAAAAGTTCCTCATCCTTGCATGTGAGCTTGCAGCTTCCTTCAGTAACGAGAAGGTGCTGGAAGCGGTCGGGAGCACCCTGGAGCATCATTTCGCCCTGAGCATTCATTATATTGAAGCTGAATACATGGAAGTACTCGCAGTCAGCAAGCTGCTGAACTATCATCTCACCTCCGCAGTTCTGCGGCGAAGGCATTCTGTGCGGCTTGAAAGGCTCACGTCTGGTGACTTCGACAGCCTTTTCAACGTGAAGTTCGCGGGGCTTGCCGTCAGCACCGAGCCTGCCGTAATCGTAAACACGGTAAGTGACATTGGAACTCTGCTGTATCTCAGCGATGAGGAGCCCTTTTCCGATAGCGTGGAGAGTGCCGGGGGAGATGAAGAATACATCGCCCTTTTTGACAGGGAAACGTTTCAGCTTGTCCATGAGAGTGTTCTCTTCGATAGCTTTTCTGAATTCTTCTTCTGAGATCTCTTCCTTGAAGCCGCAGATAAGTTCTGCACCTTCAGCAGCATCCACAACGTACCACATCTCTGTCTTGCCGTTGTCGTTCTCATATTCATGAGCGTAGTCGTCATCCGGATGCACCTGTATAGAAAGATCGTCGCTGGCATCTATCAGCTTTACAAGTACCGGGAGCTCAGTGCGTCCTTTTCCGATGATATCCTTGCCTTCGCTGATGATCTCTGCGAGAGTCCTGCCTGCATATTCGCCGGATGCTGCAACTGATACGCCGTCCTTATGGCATGCCAGCTCCCAGCTCTCAGCAATACGGGGAAGATCACTCTCCTTTCCAAATTCATCGCGGAGCCTTGTGCCTCCCCATATATAGTCTTTTAACGGTGCTTTAAGTAAAAATGGCTGCATTATTTTCCTCCTGTTCCCGGATGTTCCGGAAATGTCTGATTTTTATTCTTCTGACGGATCGCCCATAACAATGCCGCGTCCGTTAGTTGCGAAGTATACTCTTCCGAATTTCTCACTGTCACCTGTAATTGACAGATCTGAGATATTTCCGAAAAGGTGCTCGTTGTCGTTTATCCTCTGCCATGTCTCGCCCTTGTCAGTTGAACGGTAGATGCCGTCGCCGTGAGGCTCGTCATTGCCTTCGACATTATCATTTCCTATGGCATATACGGTCATGTAATCGCCCTCATGTTCAGGAGCACCGAAACCGATAGCCTTTGCGTTGATAGTCTTTATGGGACTGAAAGTAACTCCTCCGTCCTCAGAGAAGAATATCATCGAACCGCCTGCTGCCCAGACATGTCCCTGCTTGTCACCAACAGCGGTGAGCCGGCAGTTGTCCGGCAGAATAGCGCCGGTAGCGCTGAAATGATATCCGCCGTCCGTGGATACATAGAATGTTCCCTCCACAGTAGCGTAGAATGTATCTGGATCAACGCGGTCTGCCACCACTCTTGCACCGTAGGACAAACCTTCACAGTTGTACCACGTCTCACCGTAATCCGGTGTGAGATACGGCTTCCCTGTAAGCGAACCCGGCTTCCATATGATGGTCTTTCCGTCAGCCGACATTGCCACATCACCGCCGTAGGACTTATCAGGCAGACGTGTTATCACATTCCATGTGCTTCCGCCGTCAGTGGTGTAGTTGAGCGGCTTGCGTGAAGAATCGCTGGTATATACGCCAAAGTTGCTGTCGAGCCAGCCGCAGTCCACTGAGCTTGCGACTCCGTTCTTGAAGAAATGTGCGTCATCCGGGCATTTCTCAACGTCTATATGGGCAAAGCCGGTAAGGTCACCCATGATAGAGTACATCTGGGGCTTGCCTTCGGTATATGGCGGAGCTACCATATCGAATACAGCAGTCTCTTCTATGCCGTAGGCGTCGAATTTAATGGTAACAGGCGTATCGCTGCCGAGATCGGTGAGATTTTCGGTTGAATACAGCGTAGCACCTGTACCGTAGCTTACCTTATCAGAATTGAAAGGATCGAGAGCAACTGCTGAAGTCCACCAGCCTATGGAAGCCTCTTCGCGCCCCCATGTGAGCCAGTCCGCATCAGTAACGTCCATTCTGAAGTTCTTCTCTTCGTTTGTATAGAGCGCTTCCCAGCTCTCACCGCCGTCTGTTGAGCGGTATATGTTGTGTCCGCGGTCATCCCAGAAACTGAGGGAAGTGACAACGATAGTGTTTTCGTCCTTGCCGTCGAGAGTAACGCCTCCGAATCCTCCGTACCTGCCGTCATCCACATCCGGAGTTATATCCGTGAATTTCTGGGTAGCAAGGTCAAGGGAATAAACCGCGCCCTGATGAGGATCCACGTTAGGACCAGCAGTGTCGGAGCAGGCGAGGTACATCTTGCCGTTAGGCGATATCTCTGCGCGGAGAGGGTAGAGTCCGGGGGCGTTTGCCGGAAGTGTCTCCCATGTTTCGCCGCTGTCAGAGGACTTGTAAATACATTCTCCGTTGCGCATAGCAACTCCGGCATAAATATCGCCTGAATTCGGATCGGACCTCACCCACATTATGCCGATGTTATTTCCTTCCTGTATATAGTCGCCTGTGACCGGAAAACTGGTGACCTGCGACCATGTCTCACCGTAATCAGTGGATTTCCAGAGTCCGTTCATACGCGAACCAAAGTAGACATTGCTGTTATTCTGGGGATCGACCATGAGCCTTTCACCGGTGCCGCGTCCGGAATTGTTTCCGCCGCAGCCAAAGTCCAGATCGAACCTTTTCCACGTTTCGCCGTAATCATCAGAAGCGAGAAGAGCGCCGTTGGTTCCCATATAAGTACCGCAGGCAGCGTAAACTCTGTTTGTGTCCACAGGATCAGTGGCGATGCTTTCAATGCCTATAAGGTTCCATTCGTCATTTCCGAAGCAGTCGGTGATCGCTACCCATCTGTTCTTTTCCTTATCGAAACGATATGCGCCGCCGATATCAGTGCGGACGTATGCAAGACCTTCTTCTGTGGGATTATATACTATGCCTGTTATGTATCCGCCGCCGCCTATGGCAACGTTGCTCCATTCATAATCTACCATACCGTTGTCCGAATTTCCGTCACTTCCTGAACTGTCACTTTTTTCTCCGCAGCCGACAGTTCCGAGGACGAGGGCTGCCATTATAATAGAGAGAGTTCTTTTACCTTTCATGTGCGCCTCCGTAAAAATTATACGATGCATCGTGCCGGAGCAATACCCGGCTGCCTGAAAAAAGCCGCACCGCAAGGTGCAGCTTCGTTAAATTGCTATTTTTTTTCGTTCTTGCGGGCTCTTACAGCGCGGATGTCGTAATTGAGTCTTACTTTGTCGTCTTCAAACTCACTGTAAAAACTGCTTACTATCCTGCTTGCCACGAGGTGCCCGCCTTCATCATCTGTACCGATGAGAAGCACGACAACTCTGTTTTCACCACAGACCGCAGAAACATCACCGCGCCTGAGGCAGCGCTGTGTAACGTCTGAAAGCACCTGAATCACTTTTTCACCGGTGATATCGGTACTCTGATCGACAGTGAGGATGAGCATCTGAGCATCCTTGTCAAGCCTTTCGAGCAGTCTGAGGACGTATTTATATATGTATGTAAAATCTTCTGATCTTACGCAGAATGAGCCGATCTCGCCGTCATATCCCATGAGAGAGAGAATTTCGGGATCAGCTTTTTCACCGGTTGTGTGGGCAGAATTGACGAGATTGGTGAGCTTTTTTATGAAAAGGTTCCTGCTCATCGGGATGCAAAGCACATCGTCGAATCCCATTTCGCAGAGCCTTTCCTGATTTTCACAGCTCGGATCAAGTGTAACAGCTGCTGCCGGTATAGCAGAAACAGAGGGGAAAGCCCGCAGCTGTGGAAAAGTATAGCCCGGCTGACCTGTAAGATACTCAGCCGAAACAAGGATCACATCCGGCTTAGGCAGCAGATTGAGCTGACCGGCTGTGTTAAATATATCAAAGTGGAAGCTTCCGGCTGATAATCCTTCCCAGAAGCTTCGGTTGTCTGTTTTATCCATTATAGCAGCATACATGATCGCAACTCCTTTAGGCACCGGAACAAGTGCCAGTAGATCCGGCAATGTTTTAACTATGATCTCATATTAGTATAACATATTTTAAATGTTATTTCAACTGCTGAATAATACAAATTAATACTGCATTTTTGTATTATTTGTCAACCGTCGATGAACTCCTCCATGAACTCGAACTCTTCGTCTTCGTCGTTTGTGAATTTATCATCTTTGTCCTTTTTCACTACAAAAGAAACTGCACGGTTATAATTGAAAACGGTATTTACCCTGGAATTGCCGCCGTATTCACCGTCGCGTGTCCATGTTGTAGGCTCTTCACCGAGGGAAGTGAAGGTTATCTTATTTGTCCTGAAGAACCGGATGTATTCTTTATCTATCTCCTCTTTTATGTTGAGCAGGGATAATACTATCTTCTGAAGCTGTATAGCGTTAGCCGGCTTTTTGATGAGAAGCACTTCGAACACTCCGTCATCCAGCAGAAAATCGTCCATTGAGAGCATACCGGCAACGGAAGCTGTATTAGTGACCATGCCGAATAGGTAATCGTCCTCGATGACATTATCTTCCCATTCTATGCGCATCCGCCTTGAACGCAGACCGGTCAGCTGCATCAGTCCGCTGAAAATATAAGCAGCATGACCGAAAATATTCTTGATATTCTGCGAGGTTTCGTAAGTTATATTTGTAAATGCTCCGAAAGCTACGATATACGAGAAATAGTCGTCGTTGAAACCGCCGACATCGCAGCTGCACGGAGTTCCTTCTATAATAGTATGCACCGCGTCCAGCATATCCTTTGGAATGCCGAGACTTTTGGCAAAATCGTTGGTCGAACCTGCCGGGATATAGCCTATCGGGATCCGTTCCGGGCTGTGCATAACGCCCTGGAGGCATTGGCTCAGTGTACCGTCCCCACCGGCACATACGAGCAGATCATATCCTTCTTTGCAGGCATATTCAGCAGCTGTAACAGCATCGCTGCTGCCCTGTGTGGTGTGTATCGTGACTTCATACCCGGCTTTAGTGAATTCATCGACGATCCTTCCAAGTTTATCAGCGACAGAGGCCTTTCCGGCTACAAGATTTACTATGAAATACAGCTTTTTCAATTTACCCCATCCTTTGCAGCGCAATATAATCCATATCATATGCGGTATTATAACCGGTTATATATATATTATATTCGCTTTTTCATATAATTTCAAGTGTAGTTCACTATAATTAAAAAATAAAAATATTTCTAGCCTATTGACATGCGCGGATTTTAGTGATATAATAATAAAGCTGAATCAAGCAGACAACATATTGGGGTGTCGCCAAGCGGTAAGGCAGCGGACTCTGACTCCGTTATTTCGAGGGTTCAAATCCTTCCACCCCAACCATTTCGTCATGACTAAATAGATGACATAGTCAAAAAAGCCCGAAATATCGGGCTTTTTTGCTACCCAAATCTCGAAAAATTCACTTCGATTTTCATAGATGACATTG
>DFJW01000031.1:0-8026 GCA_002373775.1 Ruminococcus flavefaciens
TGTTCTCCTGTACCTGATGCCAGTACTTGGCTGTAACTATATGACCGAGAGGATGTGCAAAATTGTGACATACCATTTTCGGCATTCCTGTAGAACCGGATGTGAAGTAAATGAGCATGGTGTCTGTTGCTTTTGTAGCCTGATCTCCGGTGGGGCGCTCAAATGTGTCGGGGTATTTAGCTATTTCGTCCTCGAAGAAATCCCAGCCTTCACGGGGTTCTGCAACTGCGATCTTCTTGCGGAGTGTCTTTATCTGTGGTGCTGCTCCGTCTATCTGACCGCGTATGTATTCGTCGTCACATGCTACGATAGCTGATATCTCTGCCATGTTTCCGCGGTACGCGATATCATGTGTGGTGAAAAGCAGATTTCCGGGGATGAGGATGACGCCAAGCTTATGGAGAGCTGTGGCTATTACCCAGTATTCCCAGCGGCGGCGGAGTATCAGAAGGACAACATCGCCCTTTTTAAGACCGAGACTGCGGAAATAATGGCAGGTCTGGTTAGAAAGCTTCGATATATCTGTGAAGGTGAAAGTACGCTCCTGTTTGTCATGGCTCAGCCAGAGCATTGCCTTTTTGTCAGGTTCTTGCTTTGCCCACTCATCGACGATATCCCAGCCGAAGTTGAAATCTTCCGGCACGTTGACTCTGTAGTTCTCCTTGAAGTCTTCATAGGAATCAAATTCGATACGGGGCAGATAGCGGTCTAAAAGCATTTTATTCAGTACTCCTTTATATTATCATTCAGCGATCATAGTCAGGAATCTTGCTTTGGTATCTCCGTAGCAGCGCTGACCATGTGGATAGGTGGGGTTGAAATAGATAGAGTCTCCTTCGTTGAGGATGATCTCCTGATCTTCAAATACTACGGCAACACTGCCCTTCAGGACGAGGTTAAACTCCTGTCCGGAGTGTGTTACCAGTTTTGCGGGCTCGTCGGAAGGCTCAAGCGTTACAAGAAGAGGCTGCATTATCTTGTCTGCATATCTGAACGCGAGGTCCTTGAAACGATATCCGGGGAAGCGGCTTATACTCTTTCCGTGTCCTCTGCGGACGACCTGATATGTGTCTATGCGGCTCGGCTCGCCTGTTACGAGCTCGTTGAAATCCACATTGAATTTATTGGCGATCTCATATATCACACTGATAGGGAAATCACCGTTCTTTTCATACTCTGCATACTGCTCAGCTTCGATACCGAGTTCTTCTGCAAGCTTTTCCTGTGAGTAGTCGCACACTTCACGCAGTTCACGCACTCGTGCAGCGATCTCATTAATGGTCTCCATAACGATACCTCCATTGCATTGCTATTTTCAGTATATCCGCAAAAACATCATCCGTGCGGAATGCTGATTTAACTTTTATTATATCATATCTTTGTCAGAATTTCAATAGCACAGACGAAATTTAATCCGGAATATGCAAAAAAACTCTCTGCCGCGGTGATCTCCGCAGCAGAGAGCGAGTGTTTTATAAGATCATAATCCAAGCAGCCTGAGCTGTATGGTCTCGGCATCGGAGAGGGTGACGCCGTCGCCGGTGTCGCAGATGTCGGCGTTGAACATGCCCTGCTCGGTTATGCCGTCGGGCTTTCCTATGCCGTAAACATCGGGATTTGCGAGGGACTGCATTACCATTACTGCATCTGCCATGTTGACGGAAGTATCGTTATTGGCGTCGCCTTCTTCGTAGTCGAACATGTCGATTGTGCTATTAATATCATATCTATCCTGTGCTATGTCGGTAATACGCCCTGAACCATATTTAGTTACCAGACCGGTATCGTCGTACACCTGCTGTGCAAGTTCGAGAAGCTCAAGATCGGATATCTTTTCTTTGGGTATCAGGTAGATGTAAGGAGGCAATACATATTCCTGTGTTTCAGAATCATAATTTGCCATATCATAATAATATGGATAGAATTTATCATCATAGACACTGGGATCACGGGCAATATATACATCCAGCCCTTTTTCCTCAACATATGATGTCAGAAGTTCTTCTGTCTCAGGACTGTATTCATAACATGTTGGATAACGGCTTGAAATTGCGATATAAGTTATTGCTCCGTAAAAAACACACGATGAAACGCATCCGCTTTCTTTCAGATAATCAGCGATACCACGCGCCTCATTAACATCCGAAATGTCTGTTTTCATATCTGTTATGCAATTATTATACCGTGGGAAGTAATCAAAATTACTGCCGTTCGCACTGTTGTATTCCGATAACAATGCTTTAAGATCATCATTTGTTTTTCCTTCTGAAAGAGAATACTCGAGCCTTCCGGTATGGAACTCCTTGATATATGAAAAATTACTGTAGTAACCGTATTTCTTATTATATGAAGTATAATAGTGCATAGACACAGGAGTGTTCTCAACCGGATAAGAAGTACAACTATAGAAATAAGATAAGTCCTCTTTATCAAATAAATTATATATAGTTATTGACTCTGGTATCTCTATCATGTTTTCAAAGACTTCTTCACGGTTTGTACCAAACAAAGGCTCTGCTGAGGTTGAGTATACCGGCAAAGCTGAAATCACACACACAGAGGCTATAAAAGATGATATAATTTTTTTCATAGTTATTCCCCCTTTTATTAAGAACCAGATACTAAATATGGATTATGATAATAGAAGTTTTACCCCCTATACTTATATTATACTCTACCCCCCCCCGATTTGTCAATAGTTATAACTAATAAAAGTCAACTATCGCTTTTGTGCATATTCACTAATTCACCTGCTGACGGTGATACTGCACTTTCCGCCGCTTATCTCTCCGATATTTATTGTGTAGCCGGTGTTTATCGTCTGGTCACCATTGCTGTCGTATGCAGCGAAATTGGATGTTCCGTAGCTTATGCTGTCTCCTGTGTGGTAGAAGCCGTTGTTGTCATTTACAAGACGAAGCACTCTTATCTTTTCATCACCCATGTAGTAGTCCGAGAAATTGTTGTACTTGAAGCCGTCATAACCCAGCTCTGCCTGAACATGGAACACCCTTACTCCTTCGTCATAGGAATATATATCCGCGTTGTTGCCTGTGCGGGTGATGTACTCGACAAGGAAATACTCGGATGTGTAGTCCCCCGGCTCTCCTGTTATGGGAAGCACAAGACAGCTGCCGACACTGGAAGCATCGGATATCTCGAATGTCTGTGTTCCGCTTCCGCTGTAGCTCTGGACTTCATCCTCCCTCAGCCAGCCGTACATCAGCTTGGAGAAACTGCAAAAATCACCTATGGAATCATCCATGCGCTCATAGCCGGCTTCTCCGTGCATGCCTTCATAATCGCTGCTGTCGTATTTGTAATAGTCCGGAAGTCCGATAGAATGTCCCATTTCATGTATGAGCGTCTGCTTCAGATATCTCATATCGCTCTTATTTGGCATTACGTCCATGATTATATAACTGCCGACCTTCGTGCCGTCAACTGTGAATCCCGGGTTCTTGTACCATGTGCCTGTACAGCCGTACCAGTATTGCTTCATATCATCGGATGCGTTGTCCAGCGGTACTGTAAAGGAAATACAGTCGATATACCCGTCACCGTCACCGTCGTAATCGCTGAAATCTATCTGTCCGTCAAGTCCTGCGAGGACTTCCTTCGCCATGGTCTCGTATTCATACTGTCCATAGGAATAATCCGCCATGTTTCCGCTGCATGTGTATCTGTATACATCGCCGCTTATATGAAGGTTGCCGTAGGATGCCCGTTCATACCATGCAGTCACGCTTTCGTAGGGAGCCTGTTCCCGACCTTGACCGAAGAGTTCCTGCTCCAGCTGTTCGTTGGTATACGCTGTGTCAAGATACTTGGCGTCTGCAAAATCCACATAGATGCACAACATTTTCACATCGCCCTTTGAAGGTGTTGATGAACTGAACGGCGCCACGACCGACGGAAGATATTCTCCCTGCGGTATCTCACTTCCGCGCTCTATCCACTCTGTCGGCAGTGAACCTGCAAGCATCTTCCTCAGCTTTACAAGATCGTAGATGTCCAGCACTGCATCATGCACAAGATCTGCACGGTATATGTAGCCTTCATTGCTCCTTCCGAGAAGCCAGTTCTGGTACATGACAACGTCAGATATGTCAAGTACGGAATTGTTGTTTACATCTCCTGCAAGGTAGCCAGTATCCTCGTAGAAAAAGTACTCAGTTTCTGCGTCTTCTGCGTGAGAACCGGGAATGCGCACAGCCGGTGAGAGGGTGAATGCAGCTGTCATCAGTGCTGCTATGCGTTTGATCGTGTTCATAGTTTTTTCCTCCTTTTTGACAATATAATGCCTTCATTCTTATTATAAGGTCATCGCCCGCCGCAGTCAATGGATTATCAGATATTTTATGAAGATATTATACGGATAATATGTAATATCGTTTCCGATGTTCTGAAAGCTGCACGATTTTACACATGCAAAAGACTCCTGCCCACAAATGCAGACAGGAGTCTTTGCGCTTATTTCAAATTGTTATTCCCTATTTCATGAACGCCCCGCGTCTCACTGCTGGAACGGATTGTTCGGATCATTGTACTGCTGGGGCTGATTGAACTGAGCCTGCTGCTTCTGTGCCTTCTTGTTCTTTATCGCCAGCACCTTTCCTACGATGAGGAGCACGATTACTCCGCCTAATACCAGATATACCCACAGCGGCTGGCCGAGTAATACCCTATGAACGAAGTCTGATCTTTCAAGGGTATATATATCGCCGTCTCTGTAAGCTGTTATCTGCTTTCCGTCATCGCTGAGTTCAAGTCTTACTTCATAATCAACGTCAAAAAGTCCTGTTGCAGTAAAGGTTATGATATCATCAGACCTTTTTACGTTGGATACTTTGTACTTGGTCGTGCTTTCATTATACTCTATATCTTTCCCGTCTATCTTGACTTGACAGAGGAGAAAAACTCCGTCGTTGTCCTCGATAGTGTCGTACGCATTGTTCAGCGCTGCATTTCCATATGTTTGGACATTTGCTTCAACACATTCCCATTTGCCGTCAAAGTCCTTGCTTCCACAGCCTGTCAGTGTCATCATCAATGTACACATCAGAAGAATAAGTCCAAATACCTTTTTCATAACAACCTCCCACCCATATCCCGCGTCAGTTTCCCCCGACACTGACTTACGGACATGCTATATTTTATACTCTTATTCTACCATAATCTCACAAAAAAACAACTACCCTTTCGGGTAGTCTTTGTGCAGCGGGACGCTTTTCATCATTGAACTTATTGTCCGGGCTGAACGTGTTTTCCGGGCTGCGGAACACTGCTCTTTTTGGCGATTTGCGGGCGGCGGAACGCCGCCCCTACATTCTACTCTCTTCTCACTACTCTCTACTTGCTCTTTATGTTATAAGCAGCGTGACGCTGCACCCTTGATCGTGGCATTGTTTTATGAACATCAAGTTTTTTCGCGCGTCTCTTGCTCTTTCCGTAATTATGTGATATAATAATAGAGTTGTTAATTACAAATACAAGGTGGTAATACATATGAATATGAATTTCAAATGCAAACTCCCGATACCGGCTGAGGTCAAGGAACAGTATCCGGTATCAGCAGACGATCAGAAGACTATAGACAAAAGAAACAGCATGATCGCTGATGTCATCACCGGCAAAGACAAGCGTCTCATGCTCGTCATCGGTCCATGCTCCGCGGATAACGAGGACAGCGTTATAGATTATATTTGCCGTCTTAGAAACGTTCAGGAAAAAGTAAACGATAAGATCCTCATCGTTCCGCGTATCTATACTAACAAGCCCAGAACTACCGGAAAAGGCTACAAAGGAATGCTCCACCAGCCTGATCCGAGCAAGGAACCGGATATGTATAAAGGTATCGTTGCTATCCGCAAAATGCACCTGCGTGCTATAAAAGAGACCGGTTTCACATGTGCTGATGAGATGCTCTATCCAGAGAATCACCGCTACCTCAATGATCTCCTCGGCTACGTTGCTGTCGGCGCACGCTCAGTTGAGAATCAGCAGCACCGCCTTACTGCCAGCGGACTCAATGTGCCGGTCGGCATGAAAAATCCGGTCAGCGGAAGTCTCAACGTTCTTATGAACTCCATTGAAGCCGCTCAGTCCGGTCACACATTCCTCTACAGAGGCTGGGAAGTAACTACCGAAGGCAATCCCCTCGCCCATGCTATCCTCAGAGGCTATGAGAATCACCACAGCCAGAGCATGCCGAACTATCACTACGAAACTATCCAGCTGCTCCATGATTTCTATGTCAGCAAGGGATTCAGCAATCCGGCTGTTATCATCGACACCAATCACTGCAACTCCGGAAAGCGCCCTCTCGAACAGCCGAGGATCGTCAAGGAAGTCCTCTCAAACTGCCGCTATAACAGCGATATCCGCGATCTTGTCAAAGGTTTCATGATAGAGAGCTACATCGAAGACGGATCTCAGAAGATCGACGAACATATCTATGGCAAGTCCATAACCGATCCTTGCCTCGGCTGGGAAAAGACTGAGAAAATGATTCTCGAAGTTGCTGATCTCCTGTGATATATATGCAATAATAATGCGGTCTGCACAGTATATTGTACGCAGACCGCATTTTTTCTTCATCCAAGACCTACATCAAGCATCATCATCAGCACAAATCCGGCTGAGAATGAAACTGTGCCGATATTGGAGTGTTCCCCTGAGGACATCTCAGGTATCAGTTCCTCCACTACGACATATATCATCGCACCTGCCGCAAAACTCAGCAGATACGGCATAGCTGGCACAAGTAAGCCGGCAGCAATTATCATCAGCAGTGCGCCGAGAGGTTCGACTGCCCCGGAAAGTGTGCCGAAGATAAACGCTTTGTTCCGGCTCATGCCGTTCGCTCTCAGCGGCATTGATATTATCGCTCCCTCCGGGAAATTCTGTATCGCTATGCCGAGTGCAAGTGCAAATGCTCCGGCTGAGGATACCTCTGCGCCTCCGCAACGCAGTCCGGCGTAGACCACTCCTACTGCCATGCCCTCTGGGATATTATGTATCGTGACCGCAAGCAGGAGCATGGTGCTGCGTGAAAAATGTGAGCTTACGCCTTCAGCTTTATCTGTGTCAAGATGCAGATGAGGTATTAATCTGTCAAGCAGGAGCAGAAATGTTATCCCGGCCAGAAATCCTATGGATGCGGGGATGAATGCAAGTCTGCCAATATCCTCCTCTGACTGCTCCAGAGCCGGCATCAGAAGGCTCCACACGCTCGCCGCTGTCATTACGCCAGCAGCAAAGCCGGTCAGTATTCGTCTTACGGTGATGCTGAGCTCCTTTTTCATGAGATAAACGCATGAAGAACCAAGCACAGTCCCTGCAAAAGGCAGCATTACCCCTTCTATCATCCCGGACATATTACCTCCTATATTATAATAGTATCGGCGGATGCAAAAATGCTCCCTTGCTGTATCATGAACTTAAATGCAGCAGGGAGCATTTTTTCAGGCATAGGGACAGGCTCCCTCAATGCCTTATATCCGTTCTCACTTCTTTACGTTGAAAGCTGCCATTCCCGGATAATCAGCAGATGCTCCGAGTTCTTCCTCAATGCGGAGAAGCTGGTTGTACTTAGCAACACGCTCAGAACGTGAAGGCGCACCGGTCTTTATCTGGCATGTATTGAGCGCAACTGCAAGGTCAGCGATAGTAGTGTCAGCTGTCTCACCTGATCTGTGAGATGAAATTGCAGTATATCCAGCCTTGTGAGCCATCTTGATAGCCTCAAGTGTCTCTGATACAGAACCGATCTGGTTGAGCTTGATAAGGATGGAATTGCCTGCGCCAAGAGAAATGCCCTTGCTGAGTCTCTCTGTATTTGTTACGAAGAGATCATCACCGACAAGCTGTACCTTGTTGCCGATCTTAGCGGTCATTCTCTGCCAGCCTTCCCAGTCCTCTTCGTCGAGACCGTCTTCAATGGAGATGATCGGGTACTTGTCAACAAGTGACTCCCAGTGTGCGATGAGTTCGTCAGATGTGAATTCCTTGCCGGACTTGGGCT
>DFJW01000031.1:8079-14047 GCA_002373775.1 Ruminococcus flavefaciens
CCTTGCCGGACTTGGGCTGCTTGTAGAATCCCTTGCCCTTTTCGCTCTTCCACTCGGAAGAAGCCGCATCCATAGCGATCATGAAGTCCTTACCGGGTTTGAAACCTGCTGCCTTTATTGCTTCAAGTATCTTCTCGATAGCCTCTTCGTCACTTGTGAGCTTATTGGGAGCAAAACCGCCCTCATCACCTACTGCTGTAACGTCGCCCATATCCTTGATGAGCTTTTTGAGTGTGTGGAAAACTTCTGCGCACCATCTGAGTGCTTCCTTGAATGAAGGAGCACCTACAGGCATTATCATGAATTCCTGTGTGTCAACTGCACTGTCAGCATGTGCGCCGCCGTTGAGGATGTTCATCATCGGTACAGGAAGCTTTGTGCCCTGGATGCCGCCGAGGAATCTGTAGAGCGGAATGTTGAGTGCAGCAGCTGCTGCTCTTGCTGAAGCGATAGATACAGCAAGTATAGCATTTGCACCGAGCTTTGACTTATCCTTTGTGCCGTCTGCTTCGATCATTGCCTTGTCTATTGCATATATGTCGGAAGCATCCTTGCCGATGAGCACATCGTTGATGATAGTATTGATGTTCTCAACAGCCTTCTGTACACCCTTTCCGAGATAGCGGCTCTTGTCACCGTCCCTGAGTTCAAGTGCCTCGAATTCACCGGTCGATGCACCGCTGGGAGCAGTACCTCTTCCGATAGTACCGTCAGCGAGATATACTTCTGCCTCTACTGTAGGATTTCCGCGGGAATCAAGGATCTCACGGCCTACGACTTTTTCAATTTCAAGAAAATCCATATTCTTCTCCTATCTGCCGCATTCTGCGGCTGTTTATTCATGAACGGAATCATTCAGTGAAATGCAGTTCCGTTAAACTGCCGTTTTTTGTTAGCGAATTCTAACATATATTATTTTATCACCTGTCTCTGTTTTTGTCAACCTGCAAAAGCTTTCCCGTTTTGATTTTGTGCATATTATCAGCACGATATTCAATTCCAGTCAATTAATTAGTAAAAGCTAACAATATTGGAGCGATCCATTATTTATCAGAGATCACGCATCTGCCGTCTTTCAGCGATAGCAAGCGCTTTCCTGCCGCCTAAAGGTATTGACAAATAATGCTTGTAATGCTATAATTTGTTATGTTAAGCTAACCGTTGCGGCTTATCTTTTATTTTACATGCGGGTTAGCTAATTCTAACGAAGGATTTGATGAAATGGCTGTTGTTGATCTGTTCCCATTCATGAAGATCGTATATGCCGGACCTGAAAGCGTACCGGATATCAGCTGCTTTGAAGACTGCCTCGAAGTCAGCTGGTGCAGAAAAGGAAACTGCGGTTACAGATACGGTGACAAATACTACTGCCTTTCCGCCGGAGACATACTCGTGCGCCGGTCCGGAGAATGCAAGCCCGAATATCCCGGCGGCATTTACGAAGGGATAACGCTGCTTGTATCCTCAGGTGCTTCAGATACGAAAATGCCGGAATTCCTCGAAGGGATAAGGATAGATCCGGAAGAAACTACAGCCCGGCTTTGCAGCAGCGGTTCCTACATAACCCCGGCTGATGACAAACTGAAAGGTATATTCAGCGAGATATCCGATAATCGTGAAAGCATGCCTATCGGATGGCTGAGGATAAAGGCACTGGAACTTCTCGACGGGATAAACAGCCTTTCCCCGGAAGATTCATGCAGCAGTTCAAGGTGCTGCTCGGTACGGCATGCCGACATAATAAAGGAAATCAAGGAAACTATCTGCTCTGACCTTAACAGGCATTATACGATAGAGCAGCTTTCGGAAACGTACCGCATCTCCCCTACCAAGCTGAAGCAGACTTTCAGAATGATATACGGATACCCCGTTTATTCGTACATCAGAGCTGTAAAAATGCGTTCGGCTGCTAAGATGCTGCTTTCCACTGACCGCACAGTTCTGGACATCGCGTGTGAATACGGTTACGACAACGGGAGCAAGTTCGCAAAGGCTTTCAGAGATGTGATCGGTACTTCGCCGAGAGAATACCGCCAGAGTGTTGTGTCCAAAAGGAGCGGTTTGCCGCCTTCCACTGAGTAACTGCCGTGTTTACGCCTTTTCAGGCTTGTGAGCCATACATAACATTTTTAGTCCTGTTGGAGCGGAATCACGCTATCAGTTATGGTAATATTATTACAAAGGAACTGTTGTTCAATAATATTATAATATGAGGTGATATTCATGTCAGGTATTTCATGGTCAAAATTAGGTCTGTTTGCCGGAGGCGTGCTTTTCGGTACTGCCGGCATCAAAGTGCTTTCAAGCAAGGACGCTAAAAAATGCTATACAGGCGCTACTGCCGCAGTGCTCCGCGCTAAGGATTCCGTAATGGAAACGGTTTCAAACGTTCGTGAAAACTGCGATGATATCCTTGCCGAAGCTAAGGAGATCAACGAGAAGCGTGCAGCCGCTGAAGAAGCTGCTGTGATCGAAGATGAATCCGATGACTGCGGCGAAATAACAGATGAGGCAGAATAAAAACAACAGACCGCTCATGCGGTCTGTTTCCATAATATAAAGGAGGCGTATCTGATGAAATGTACTATCCTTCATGAATCCAAAGGACGTATGCGTGTCCGGTTCTGTCAGAAAAGGATGACAATGATTCAGGCTGATATAGTCGAATACACCCTCGCTGCTGTTTCAGGAGTAGAACGCGTAAAAGTATATGACCGTACATGTGATGCAGTCATTTGCTATTCGTGTACAAAAAAGGAGATATTGCAGATACTCGCGCGTTTTTCCTATGATAAGGCTGATACTTCTCTCGTTCCCGAACACACAGGAAGGATGCTCAACAGAGAATACGAAGACAAGCTGGCGGCTTCTGTAATGAAGCGGTTTATCAGCAAGCTCATACTCCCTGCTCCCATAAGGCAGCTGATGATGATCGTAAAATCAGCCGGTCATATCCGAAAGGGACTGAAATGTCTCGCCAAAGGTCAGCTGAGAGTCGAGGTGCTGGATGCTACCGCTATCGCCGTGTCTATGCTGCGCGGTGATACGAATACGGCAGGCTCGGTAATGTTCCTGCTGAAAGTTGGTGATATCCTCGACGAATGGACTCACAAGCGATCTGTGGATGATCTTGCACGCACCATGTCTCTCGGTATTGAGAACGTCTGGCTGAAAACTGCGGACGGCACTGAAGTTCTCGCGCCGGTATCAAGCATCGTAAAAGGCGATGTCATAACAGTCAGGACCGGTTCCATGATACCGCTGGACGGAAAAGTCATCGGCGGAGATGCTATGGTGAATCAGGCTTCCATGACAGGTGAATCTGTTCCTGTACATAAAAGCAACGGTGCATACGTCTATGCCGGAACTGTTGTAGAGGACGGAGAATGTACAGTATCCGTCGAGAATACTGCCGGCGGAGGAAGATATGACCGGATAGTTAAAATGATAGAGGAATCGGAAAAACTCAAATCCGCTGCCGAAGACAAGGCATCTCATATTGCGGACGGTCTCGTAAAATGGAGCCTCGGCGGAACTCTCCTCACTTGGCTGCTGACAAGAAATGCTGCTAAGGCTCTTTCCATACTCATGGT
Source organism: Ruminococcus flavefaciens (assembly GCA_002373775.1). Taxonomy (GTDB): domain Bacteria; phylum Bacillota; class Clostridia; order Oscillospirales; family Ruminococcaceae; genus Ruminococcus; species Ruminococcus flavefaciens_M. The sequence goes on from DFJW01000031.1 coordinate 11,673, forward strand.
GGATTTTTCATGTGCACTCAAGCTCGCCATGCCTATCTCCGTACTCTCGGCTATGAAGGAATGCAGCCGCTCAGGAATAACTGTAAAAGGCGGAAGATTCCTGGAGGCTGTTGCAGAGGCTGATACTATAGTTTTTGACAAGACCGGCACTCTGACTTATTCCTCGCCCCGTGTTGCCGAAGTCATCGCTTTCGGCGGACGTGACGAAAACGAAATGCTTCGGCTCGGCGCATGCCTTGAAGAACACTATCCGCACTCTATTGCAAATGCTGTTGTGGATGAAGCAGCAAAACGCGGTCTCATGCACGAGGAAAGGCACTCAAAAGTTGAATATGTGGTGGCTCATGGTATATCCAGCACTGTGGACGGTGAGCGCGTGATAATCGGCAGCTATCACTTCGTAGTCGAAGATGCGAAGTGTACCCTGCCGGATGATAAACGTTTCCTTTCACTGCCTCCGGAATACTCTCATCTGTATCTTGCTATCGGCGGCGAGATAGCTGCGGTCATATGTATAGAAGATCCTCTGCGCTCAGAAGCTCCGCAAGTTATTAACGCTCTTCATGCTGCCGGTATCAGCAAGGTCGTTATGATGACAGGCGACAATGAACGTACCGCCAGAGTTGTGGCGGAAAAAGTCGGTGTGGACGAATACCACGCAGGCGTCCTGCCGGAAGATAAGGCGGAATTCATACGCAGAGAACATGCAGCCGGCAGGAAAGTCATCATGATCGGTGACGGAGTGAATGATTCCCCTGCCCTCAGCGAATCCGATGCCGGGATCGCTATCAGTACCGGCGCTGCTATCGCCCGTGAGATCGCGGATATAACCATATCTGCCGACGATCTGTATGCTCTTACTGAACTAAAAAGGCTCAGCGATGCGCTTATGAAACGTATTCACTGGAATTACCGCGCTATCATAAGCTTCAACGCTGCACTGATCGCTCTCGGAGTTGTCGGCGTTCTGCCTCCGGCTACTTCGGCGCTGCTTCATAATGCCTCAACTCTTGCTATCGGTCTTAAAAGTACTACAGAACTCTGATACGAAAACAGGGATATCCGCTGATATCCCTGTTTTTTATATTCATATCTCATCCGAAACCGACGGCGGCGGATTCTCCGCTATGTACCTGTCAAGTATCTCTGCGGCTGTGCGGACGAACCGGACACATGGTCTCACTTTGTAATACTGTTCGGTCCGCTTTTCAGGTTCGGGAGTACTGGTCACTTTCAGTGTTTTCAGAAGCTCACGGCATATGATCGTCCCATGTACCTCTTTGAACTGCGACGCAAGTTCCTGTATGCGCTTGTAGTGCTCTGCTTTTTCTTCATAGGTGAACCCTTCACCCAGTCCGTACAATATGCCGGCTATCATAAACATGGAAGAGCAGGTGCCGCATACCTCGCGAAGTCGCCCCATTCCTCCGCCGAATGAAGACGAAAGCTTCATCGCAAATCCCTTGTCCATTCCGGTCACATCAGTAAATGCTGCGAGCACTGACTGGGCACAGTTCATACCGTCCCTGAAATATCGGCATGCCGTCTCTGCATGATCTTCAGCCATAATCAACTATCCTTTCTGTTTTTATCAGCACTGATCTGTATTTCAATTATAATACGCTCAGAGATCAAAATCAACACCCAGAATGTTAGGGATAACTAACGATAATCGGCTGTTTTTTGAGGTTTTTTCTTGATTCATGCAACAGAATGTTGTATAATTGTAGTGTATGCAAGGAAAAGTCATCCTGCTGCTCAATAACCGAAAGGAGTATTTATAATGATTTATTCGCACGAAGTTGAAACAATGTGCCCTATCGCTCAGGGCGTTGCTCACGGCGCTGCTCCCATCCCCGAGGAAGCAAAGTGGATCAAGGCTAAGGAGATCAAGGATATCTCCGGCTTTACACACGGTATAGGCTGGTGCGCTCCCCAGCAGGGAACATGTAAACTCACACTCAACGTTAAGGAGGGCATCATCCAGGAAGCTCTCGTTGAAACTATAGGCTGCTCCGGAATGACTCATTCCGCTGCTATGGCTGCTGAGATCCTTCCCGGCAGAACTCTTCTCGAAGCTCTCAACACCGACCTCGTTTGTGATGCTATCAACACAGCTATGAGAGAGCTCTTCCTCCAGATCGTTTACGGTCGTTCACAGTCCGCTTTCTCTGAGGACGGTCTCGTTGTCGGTGCTGGTCTCGAGGACCTCGGTAAGGGTCTCCGTTCACAGATCGGTACTACATACGGTACTCTTTCTAAGGGACCTCGCTATCTTGAACTTACTGACGGCTATATCACAGGTCTTGCTCTTAACGAAGACAATGAGATCATCGGCTATAAGTTCGTAAACTTCGGCAAGATGATGGACTTCA
>DFJW01000043.1:0-1333 GCA_002373775.1 Ruminococcus flavefaciens
AGGCGTGAACATGTCAGAGATAAGAAAATATCTGGAATCGAAAAAGGACGAAATGATTGCTTTCCTCGCGGAACTTGTGGCTGTGCCGAGTGTTCAGGGCGAGGCTGAGGAGGGATTCCCCTTCGGACGCGGACCTGCACGGGCGCTGGAGATAATGCTCGGAAAGTGCAGGGAGAGCGGTTTTGCTGTGGAAAATGTGGATAACTATGCAGGCTCGGCGGATATTTCCGATGCTGAACCGGCGCTGGCAGTCCTCACACATCTGGACGTTGTGCCTGTAGGCGAGGGCTGGTCATCCGATCCCTTTACGCTGACAGTGTCGGGAGACAAGCTCATCGGACGCGGAACTATCGACGACAAGGGACCGGCAGTCGCGGCACTCTACGCGGCAAAGGCAGTCAAGGAACTCGGGATACCGCTGAAAAAGGGCGTGAGGCTCATATTCGGCACGAACGAGGAAAACGGCTCGGCTGACCTTGCCTACTACCGCAGCAAGAGGAAACTGCCGCCCATGGTGTTCACTCCGGACGGCGAATATCCGGTGATAAATGCTGAAAAAGGCATGCTGAGAGTGTATTTCTCAGCCCCTTTCACCGACGCTGAGATACACGGAGGAACGGTCATAAATGCAGTGCCGGCAAGCTGTGAAGTGGGTGGACTGCGGTTTGAGGGCAAGTCCGCACATGCGTCCACACCGGAAAAGGGCGTGAACGCCATAACCGCATTTCTGGCGGAATGCGGCGGTGACAATAAGCTGATATCGGCTCTGGGACGGCTTTTCCCTCACGGAGAAACGGACGGAAGTGCATGCGGACTGGGATTTTCTGACGGGATATCGGGAAAGATGACCTGTGTGCTGTCCATGCTGGATACTGTGGACGGAAGGCTCTGCGGCGGTGTTGACATAAGATTCCCGCTGGACAGGAAAAAGGCTGAGATAGGCGGAATCATCTGCGAAAAGCTGAGAGAAGCCGGATTCACCGTGGATTCCTGCGAGGGAGTTGAGCCTCATTGTACGGACGAGGATTCAACATTCGTGCAGACGTTGTTGAAAACATACGAAGCCGTGACCGGAGATAAGGGACGGTGCATTGCTATCGGCGGCGGGACTTATGTGCATGAGATAGAAGGCGGCGTGGCATTCGGGGCAGAATTTCCGGGAACGGAGCATAATATGCACAGTCCGGATGAGTTTATCGGTGCAGATGAGTTATTGAGGAATGCGGAGATAATGGCAGAAGCAATGGCGGCACTGTGCAGTGAGTAGTGGAGTAGAAAAAGAAAAAAGAAAATAAAAAAAAAGAAAATAAAAAACGGCGAAGCCGCAAAATAA
>DFJW01000043.1:1408-7381 GCA_002373775.1 Ruminococcus flavefaciens
AAGGGTTCACAACCCTTTGGCGGATGGGTGTGCGAGGGAAGGCAGAGCCTTCCCTAAAAGGTAAGCAAAACAGCGCAGCGCCGTTTTGCGTCCCTTACGGACAAGTCGCTCCCGGCGAAGACCGGCATGAATAGTTTTCGCGCCTGAGGGTTACCAATGCGGAACAGCCGTCAGACGTTGCTTCGCTCGTCTGACTACTCTTCAGGAAGGGCTCTGCCCTTCCTCGTTCACCTTCCTGCCAAAGGGTTGCAAACCCTTTGGAATCCCTTATTTTGCCGGCTTCGCCGTCTTTATTTTTATTTTTTCTTTTTACTTCTTTGTCCATACAACGCAAAAAGGCTGTACAGGATCACCTGCACAGCCTTTTGTTATTCCGTTACATATTCTTCTCAGTCCGGATCAGAGAGTGTCAATGATATCGAGAGAGTGAGTTTCATTCATGGTATTGCACATCTCGATGAACTTGGCAAGAGGAACGTTTTTGAGCTGTTTATTGCCTCTGATATTGATTGATACCTGCTCATTCTCAGCTTCGCTGTCGCCAATGATAACAACATAGGGATCCTTGAAGTCCTTGAACTTTCTGATCTTGTTCTTCATGTTGTCGTCGGTGTAGTCCACCTCAGCCCTGATGCGGTTCTTCTTGAGAAGATCAGCTACCTTCTTTGCGTATTCGTTATGGTCAGTTCTGATAGGAACGATACCTACCTGCATCGGTGAGAGCCAGAACGGGAATGCGCCTGCGAAGTTTTCGGTGATGATACCGATGAATCTCTCGAATGAACCGAAAATTGCTCTGTGGATCATAACGGGCTGCTTTTCGGAACCGTCGGATGCGATGTACTTCATGCTGAAGTTGAGAGGAAGCTGGAAGTCAAGCTGGATAGTACCCATCTGCCACTCACGGCCGATAGCATCCTTCATCTTCAGGTCTATCTTAGGACCGTAGAATGCGCCGTCGCCCTCGTTGAGCTCGTAGCCGTCTGGACCGTACTTCTCTTCGAGGATAGCCTTCAGGTCAGCCTCAGCCTTGTCCCATACCTTGATATCGCCCATGAAGTCGTCAGGACGTGTGGAGAGTTCAGCCTTGTATTCAAGACCGAATGTGTTGTATATCTCAGTTGCGATATCCATGATATCGTTGATCTCGGAAGCTATCTGCTCCTCTGTAACGAGGATGTGTGCGTCGTCCTGTCTGAACTGCTGAACACGGAAGAGACCATTGAGCTCGCCGGACTTCTCCTTGCGGTGGATAACGTCCACCTGATTGAACTTGAGCGGCAGTTCCTTGTATGAACGCTGCTTGTTCATGTATACCTTTATAGCGTTAGGACAGTTCATGGGCTTAGCACAGTAAACTTCGTTCTCGTCCTCAGAGGGGATAACGAACATGCCGTCCTGATAGTGATCCCAGTGACCGGAAGTTACCCAGAGTTCCTTCTTTGAGAGAACAGGTCCGGATATCTCGGTGTAGCCGTGGTCTTCGTGAACGCCTCTCCAGTATTCAAGGAGAGCATTGAAGAGCTTCCAGCCTCTCGGGAGCCAGTAGGGCATTCCGGGTGCTGTTCTGTCGAACATGAAGAGTCCCTGCTCCTTGCCCAGCTTCTTGTGGTCACGGAGCTTTGCTTCCTCGATCATCTTGAGATACTCGTCAAGCTGTGAAGCCTTGGGGAATGCGATAGCGTATACACGGGAGAGCATCTTGTTGTTCTCGTTTCCTCTCCAGTATGCACCTGTGCATGAGAGCAGCTTGAATGCCTTGACGGGTGCTGTTGACATGAGGTGAGGTCCTGCACAGAGGTCTGTGAATTCGCCCTGCTTGTAGAATGAGATAGGCTCGCCCTTTCCCACATGTTCTTCGCAGAGCTCTACTTTGTAGGGCTCTTCCATTTCCTTCAGCTTTGCAACTGCGTCAGCAGGTGAGAGCTCGAACTGCTCCAGTGCAAGGTCTTCCTTGACGATCTTCTTCATCTCTGCCTCGATCTTTTCAAGTTCCTCAGGTGTGAAGGGCTTTTCAAGGTCAAAGTCATAGTAGAATCCGTTGTCGATAGCAGGTCCGATAGCCAGCTTTGCAGCGGGATAAAGTCTCTTTACTGCCTGTGCAAGGATGTGTGATGCTGTGTGCCAGAATGTCTTCTTGCCGTCGAGGGTATCAAATGTACATACCTCAAAATTGCAGTCGCTGTCAACAACTGTGCGGATGTCCTTTACCTCGCCGTTGATCTTTACGCAGCATGCTGCCTTGTAGAGTCCCATGCCGATGCCCTTGATGATCTCTGCGGCAGACTGGGCGGACTCTATCTCGCGTACACTGCCGTCTTTAAGTGTAAGTTTTATCATTTCTTCTTTTCTCCTTTGTTGTATATTTGCGTCATCCGACGTAATATTCGTCTTTTTGCGTCCATCACGCCTTCCCGGTGATCTCGGGAACGCCGTCGATGAATTCGATGCAGACAGCGGAAGGCATATAGCCGTCGTAGCTGTCAACGGTGATACAGACCACAGCGTCGTCCTCTTCGATATCGACGTAGACATTTTCGAGGTTGAGTTCTTTTGCAAGGCAGTCGGTATCTCCGCCCTCATAGTAGCCTTCATCGGCGATGAGGGAGGCGATCTTTTTTCTGCTGCCGTCCAGTTCTGCCAGTTTTTTGGCGATTATCGTGAGATTGTTCATGATATCAGCCTCAGCCTCTGTATAGAACCTGACGGTCTGTTCAGAGCCCCATATTTTATAGGGCAGCTCGAAAGCTTCTTCCTTTTCGTTGTAAGAGATATTGCTCATGATGCACCTCCCTTCGGTGTTCCGGATATTAAAAAATAAAAAGCCCCTTACGCCTTCAAAGGCACAAGGGACGATGATTACCGTGATTCCACCCTGATTCACACGGAAGATGATCCGTATCTCATTGGCTCTGTAACGGGAGCTGCCGGCGCTTATTGGGCGCACTCGGAGGCGGTGAGTACATTCCTTGTCATTCAGCCTCGCACCAGCCGGCTGTTCTCTGGAAATGACGCAGCGGAGAAGTACCTTCCTCGTCATAGTTTTCTGCTGTAAATACATATTATCACACTTTTTCCCATTTGTCAAGGGGTATATTTCCGCATCTTTACGCGGTTGACAACTGCGGACGGCTGTGCTATACTATACTAAGATAAAAAGACAGCGAGGTAACGTGATGTCAGCTGAAATACTGTATATGGTAGTACCCTGCTACAATGAGCAGGAAGTTCTCCGTGAGACTGCCCGGCAGCTCCGTGAAAAGTACGTTTCTCTTATAGAACGTGGGATGATATCCCCTCTCAGCCGTGTGGTCTTCGTGAACGACGGCTCAAAGGACCGCACATGGCAGATCATCAGTGAGCTGCATTCAGAGGCGCCGGAGTTCTTTTCCGGTATCGACCTTGCCCACAATGCAGGGCATCAGAATGCAGTGCTTGCCGGACTTATGACCGTAAAGGATATCTGCGATATGGCGATAACCATGGACGCCGACCTTCAGGACGATATCAACGCCATTGACGAAATGGTGCAGAAGTACTATGAGGGAAATCAGGTGGTCTACGGTGTCAGGAGTGCGAGAAAGACAGATACAGCCTTCAAGAGATTCACAGCGGAAGGCTTTTATAAATTCATGAAGGTCATGGGTGCGGACGTGGTCTATAACCATGCGGATTTCCGTCTCATGAGCAAAAGAGTGCTGAAGGAGCTGGAAGGATTCAGGGAAGTGAACCTCTTCCTGCGCGGACTTGTGCCGCTGATAGGCTTTCAGAGCTGCAGCGTCTACTATGAGCGTCACGAGCGCTTTGCCGGCGAGAGCAAGTATCCGCTGAAAAAGATGCTCTCCTTTGCGGTGAACGGCATCACCTCATTCAGCACGAAGCCTCTGAAGCTGATAACCGCTCTGGGATTCATAATGTCCGTGATGAGCGTGCTCGCCTTCATCTGGGCGTTCGTCGCGAAGTTCGCAGGCTTTTCGGAGCTGGGCTGGTCCAGCCTTATCTGCTCCATATGGCTCATCGGCGGACTACAGCTCTTCTGTCTCGGCATAATCGGCGAATACGTCGGCAAGATATACGCGGAGGTCAAGCAGAGACCGAGGTATATCATCGCGGATTTCATCAACGATGCCGGCACTGATAAAACCGAGGAATGACATCATGGCTGCTGACCGGAGAAGCTTCGGGATGCAGCCTTTTTGCGGCTTTCCGGCAGCAGAAAATGCCATTGGATACGGTTTGCCTTTACAAACGTTCAACTTTTTTAAGGGGCTTGCATTTACCGCTTTAAGGTGGTATAATATAAGGTATAGAATTTTTACTCGGAGCAGGTATGTTTATGAAAAGAATTACAATAGTCACCGGACATTACGGCAGCGGCAAGACTAATTTTTCCGTGAATCTTGCTGTCCGTGCAGCAGAGGAAGGAAAATCGGCGGCTATCGTCGATCTTGATATAGTCAATCCCTACTTCCGTACAGCGGATTTCCGTCAGCTTTTCGAAGAGAAGGGCATCAGACTCATCGCGCCGGATTTCGCCAACAGCAACCTTGATATACCGTCGATACAGTTCGACGTGGTGCAGTTCGCTCTCAATGAGGAATGCCTTATCATTGATGTGGGCGGAGATGACGCAGGCGCTACTGCCCTCGGACGCTACGCCGAGGCTCTCGCCCCATTTACAGACGACATCGACATGCTGTATGTCATAAATCAGCGCAGATATCTCACCCATGTGCCGGATGAGGCTATCACCCTCATGTACGAGATAGAAGCTGCTGCCCATATGAAGCATACAGGCATCGTGAACAATACTAACCTTGCCCGTGAGACTACTGCGGATATAGTGGAGCAGTCACGCGGTTTCGCGCAGGAGTGTTCGGAGAGGACAGGTCTGCCGGTGGTATGCACTGTGTACCCCGAGTACTGTGCCGAGCTCCCGGACAAGCAGGACGTTTTTCCGGCTAAGGTATATGTGAAGACACCATGGGATGTGTGACCTCGCATCCGCAAAAAGCATATTGATCGGGAATTGAGAATGGAGAGTGGAGGCTCGCACAGTGCAAAGGCTGCGCTGTATACAGCCGGACATCTATTCTGAATTCTCAATATAAATATTTAAGCCACTTGAAAGGAAGTGTGACCGTATGGCAAAGATGACAGTCATTACAGAACGCTGTAAGGGCTGCGGACTCTGTACCGCTGCATGTCCCAAGCATATCGTTGTCCTCCAGAAGGAGAAGCGCAATAAGAAGGGATACTTCTACGCAGAATGTACCGATCAGGACGCTTGCATAAGCTGTGCAATGTGCGCAACTATGTGTCCCGACTGTGCTATCGTTATCGAAAAATAATCATTTATCGTTGAAAGGAGCTGTTTAGCTTTGGAAAGAAATCTTATGAAGGGCAACGAAGCTCTCGCTGAGGCTGCTATCCGTGCAGGCTGTAAGTGCTTCTTCGGTTACCCCATCACTCCCCAGACAGAGCTTGCCGCTTATATGGCAAAGCGCATGCATAAGGCAGGCGGCGTATTCCTTCAGGCTGAGTCTGAGGTAGCTGCTATAAATATGGTACTCGGCGCTGCATCCACAGGTGTAAGAGCCATGACATCATCTTCATCACCCGGAATCTCACTCAAGAGCGAAGGCGTTTCCTATATCGCAGGTTCAGACCTTCCGGCAGTTATCATCAACGTTGAAAGAGGCGGCCCCGGTCTCGGCGGCATCCAGCCTTCACAGGCTGACTACTGGCAGGCTACAAAGGCTCTCGGTCATGGTGACTTCCAGCTTCTCGTATACGCTCCCGCTTCCGTTCAGGAAATGGTAGACTACGTTGTAAAGGCATTCGACCGTGCTGACAAGTACCGCATGCCCGCAATGATCCTCGCTGACGGTCTTCTCGGTCAGATGATGGAGCCTGTTACTTTCCCCGAGATCAATCCTGATGCTTATGACAAGAGCGGCTGGGCTGCAAACG
>DFJW01000102.1 GCA_002373775.1 Ruminococcus flavefaciens
ACGAAATGTATAGTTGCTCCGCTGACTTTTACTCCGTATTCCAGAGCAGCTTCATGGACTTTAAGACCGTAGAAGCCTTCACCGCAGAAAGATGGGATAAGAGCCGGATGTACATTTATTATCTTATAGGGATAAGCTGATGTGACACATTCATCGAGGATCGTCATGAATCCGGCAAGTACCACAAGATCCGCCTTTTCTTCATTGAGAGCATCGAGTATGGCACGGCTGTAGCTGACGCTGTCGGCGTAGTCACGCCGCGGTATCACTTTTGTGGGGATGCCGTTGTTTGCTGCCCTTTCAAGTGCATACGCGCCCGGCTTTGAAGAGATGACGCAGGTTATCTTTCCGCCCTTTATTATTCCGGACTTTTCTGCGTCTATCAGTGCCTGAAGATTAGTGCCGCCTCCTGAAACGAGTACGACTATATTTTTCATATTATTACCTCCGTTCAAGAAGACAGCATATTTCCTTCGCTGTCAGTGAATGTACCATTGCTTAGACTTATAAGATCTGCGATAGTTCCGATCCATAGGAAGCCGTAGGTGAGCAGGTAAAGTATACCTGAAATGTATTTGCCTGTATAAAATCTGTGCAGACCGGAGAAACCGAACAGACCGATACCGCAGAGCAGCATTGCCACAGACCTGCTTTTGCCGCTCATTTCCTGAAACGAATTATCGCAGACAGCATCCTTCGGTTGAGAAATGTGCAGTTCCCTGTAAGGAGCATCATCCTCAGGAATGTTTTTGTCCGCAGCCACTTCCGGTGTTTCTGTATACATGAAGCTTACGTCTTCGCCGCAGAATTCACATCGCGGACCGAAAAGGTTTGCTCCGCAGTTAGGACATTTCATATAAGCACCTCCATGGATATATCTGTATATATCGCGTTATGTGAGCTTTACTACCAGAACGAGCAGTGCAGCGATGCTGCCGAAGAGGATGAACTTGAAGTAATCCTGGGTGAGTTCATTCTCACGTCCGGCAAAATAGAAGAAACTGGTATCATCGGGATCGTAGCATATCATTTCTTCTGAGCCGATCTCGTAGTATTTCTCGTTCCACTGTACGGGATATGCGGCAGTTACAGGAGTGCCGCCTTCTGTCTCATATTTGACTATTGGGAACCAACGTTTTTTGTTGGCAGGGTTCTGGTGATAGTCGGATATAGTACCGTATACTGCCACAGTTCCGGCAAAGCGTCTGCGTATCATGTAGATATGGAACAGGAACAGCAGCACCATGAGTCCATAGACTATCAGCAGACCGTCAGGCAGCCTTCCGTGACGGAACGACCAGCCGATAAGTGCCACTGATAATACGGACCATACAATATCAATTTTCTCAACTTTCATAATATCCTCTTATTCCGGCAGCTGTACATGACCGGGTATTATGACAGTGTCATCTTCGCACAGCGGGATGTCCCTGTCTATGACCTGTCTGCCGTAGATATCTGTAATACGGAACGTGAATGGACCTTCGCCCATCTGGTCGGATTCGAAATAATTGTAAGGACGGCGCTTGATCTCAACGAATTCGCCGTTCTTGTCCAGGTATTCGAGCTTGGTTATGGGGTAGCGGTGGTTGCGCACCTGTATCCCGAGCCAGTATCTGGTGCTGCCTTCCTTGTACTTGTAGGATACGGGAGCATCTGCTGCTGAATCGAGCGGTATGATCTTCCAGCTCACAGGCACACGTCCTTTTTCCACAGGAGCTATCAGCGGAAAAGCATCGGTATAAAGGTCAAGATCGCCCTTTTTGCCTTCCGGGAGCTCATCTGTGACGAGCATATTGATAGTTCCGAGCTCACCTGTGACCTGTATATAGGCACCAGCCAGCTGAGCCTCATTGTAGTCCGCGTGGTTCATCGCCACTATCCAGTAATCGCGGGAGACAGGATCGAGCATAGCATGTCCGCCCTCATATCCGCCGCCGTAGAAAGTGCCTTCTCCGGTGTGGACAGTTCCCATAGGTTCGAGTATGCAGCTCTCGTCAATTGTGTACTCATAAGAGGGGATACTGCTGTTCCTGCCGAGGACGAAGTCCTGAACGGCGATAAGTTCCGAATCCGATACTCCGAGCCTGCGGGCGGAGGAAATATCGAACGAATCGACCACACCGTCGCCGTTGTAGTCCATAGGTACATCGACTGAAAAAGCAGGTACAGCCGCAGTCAGAGCTGCGGCTGATAAAATGGCAGCGATATTTATGACAGTCTTTTTCATATAATCACCTGCATTCTGTATTGTTGCAGACAGCTCAGCAGATAATAACGCCTTCCTCGGATTCTACGAGTTCGCCGAGAACGTAAGCGTCCTCACCGGCTGCCTTGAGGGCTGCTATAGCCTTGTCAGCATCGTTCTTGTCAACGCATGCTATCATGCCGACGCCCATATTGAAAGTATTGAACATGTCTCTCTCAGGGATATCGCCTGTGCGTGCGATGAGGTCGAAGATCGGGAGGACCTGTACAGCGTTCCTTTCGATCTTTGCAGCGAGGTTCTTGGGGAGTGAACGCGGGATATTCTCATAGAATCCGCCGCCTGTGATGTGAGAGATTGACTTTACGGTAACAGTATCTATGAGCTTCATAACAGCCTTGACGTATATGCGTGTAGGTGTGAGGAGAGTCTCGCCGAGAGTTGAACCGAGGTCATCGAAGTGCATAGCGAGATTCTGGGCATTTACATTGAATACCTTTCTTACGAGTGAGAAGCCGTTGGAGTGAACACCGCTGGATTTGATAGCGATAAGTACATCTCCTGCCTTCTGGGAATCAGGATCGAGAATCTTGTCCTTGTCAACGACACCTACAGAGAAGCCGGCAAGATCGTATTCATCCTCAGGCATAAGACCGGGATGCTCAGCAGTTTCACCGCCGATAAGAGCGCACTCAGCCTGTACACAGCCTTCTGCAACGCCGGATACGATCTGGGCGATCTTTTCAGGTTCATTCCTGCCGCATGCGATGTAGTCGAGGAAGAACTGAGGCTTTGCACCGCAGCAGATTATATCGTTCACGCACATAGCTACGCAGTCTATGCCGACAGTATCGTGCTTGTCCATGATGAAAGCCAGCTTTATCTTAGTGCCGACTCCGTCTGTGCCCGATACAAGGACAGGTTTGCTGATACCGGTAAGGTCAAGCTGGAAAAGACCGCCGAATCCGCCTATTCCGGAAAGTGCGCCGGGTATCATTGTTCTTGCGATGTGCTTTTTCATAAGCTCAACAGACTTGTATCCGGCAGTAACATCAACGCCTGCCTTTTTGTAGCTTTCGGAAAAACTGTTGTTCATAGATTAGTCCTCCATATTATCATCTTGTGCAGCGGACAGACGGGAGCGTCTGCCGCTGCACGATTCATTTTATATGCTCGCTGTACGCGGATCATTCTTTTCCGCTCCAGCAGTATGTGCAGAGCTGACATTCAGGCAGACCTACAGCCTTTATCTTGCCGGGCAGTGACTGGAATTCAAGGGAAGTGAGCTTCAGGCGGCGGCATATCTCGTCGCGCATGCGCTGACCTCTTTCCGTATTCGTATCGCTGTACTCCGCAATATACTTCACGCCTTCCTCACCTTCGAATTCGTCGATGATCTGACGTGCGATAAGTTCGAGTTCAGAGTGGCTGCGTGAGAAATTGAGATACTTGCATCCGTACATTATCGGCGGGCAGGCAGAACGCATATGTACTTCCTTAGCGCCGTTCTCGTACAGGAATTCCACAGTCTCGCGCATCTGAGTGCCGCGTACTATACTGTCGTCCACGAAGAGGAGCTTCTTGCCCTCGATAAGTTCATGGACGGGGATGAGCTTCATTTTTGCCACTACGTTTCTCATGCTCTGGTTTGTAGGCATGAAGCTTCTTGGCCATGTGGGGGTATATTTTATGAAGGGACGTGCAAAGGGGATGCCGCTGCGGTTTGCATAGCCTATGGCGTGCGGTGTACCGGAATCCGGGACTCCGCATACATAGTCAACATCGGGGAGCTTTCCGGCTGCCATATCGTTTTCAGCCATTATCTCACCGTTGCGGGTACGCATTACTTCAACATTCACGCCCTCATATACAGCTGTAGGATAGCCGTAATAAGTCCAGAGGAAAGTACAGACCTTCATCTTGGAAGGATCTCCCTCTGCTATTGTCTCACAGCCGTCGGCAGTCATTCTGATGATCTCGCCTGCCTGGAGTTCCTTGTAGGTCTCATAGCCGAGCTTCTGGAATGCGAAGGACTCGGTGGAAAGGCAGAAACCGTCCCAGCGCTTGCCTATGATTATAGGAAGTCTGCCGTACTTGTCGCGGGCTGCGATTATTTCTTTGTCTGTAAGTATTATGAGCGACATAGTGCCCTCTATCTTATCCTGAGCATAGCGGATGCCTTCAACAAAGGAATCGCGCTGAGCGATAAGAGCAGCGATGAGGTCACCGGAATTGATATTTCCGCTGGACATCGCCTCAAAGTTTGCGCATCCCTTTTCAAGGAGCTCATTCACGAGAGCGTCTGCATTGCGTATGATACCTACTGAGCAGACAGCGTACAGACCGAGCTTTGAACGAACCATTATAGGCTGAGGATCTGTGTCGCTGATACATCCGATGCAAAGTCTGCCGCGCATATTTACGACGTCGTTCTCAAACTTTGTACGGAAAGGTGAATTCTCAATGCTGTGGATATTCCTCTGAAACCCTCTGTCTTCACTGTATGATGTCATACCGCCGCGGCGAGTGCCGAGGTGAGAATGGTAGTCAGTGCCGAAAAACACATCAGTTATGCAGTCGTTTTTTGAGGCTGCACCGAAAAATCCGCCCATAGATCATTCTCCCATAAGTCTCTTCATGATTTCCTGATAAGCTTCTTCTACACCGCCCATATCTCTGCGGAAGCGGTCCTTATCAAGCTTCTCGTGAGTTGTGCTGTCCCAGAAACGGCATGTATCGGGAGAGATCTCATCAGCGAGGATGATAGTGCCGTCAGAAGTCTTTCCGAATTCGATCTTGAAGTCAATGAGGTCGATGTTGAGGCCCTTGAAGAACTTCACCATGAACTCGTTTACCTTGAAAGCGTACTTGGAGATAGTGTCGAGGTCTTCCTTTGTAGCGATACCGAGTGCGAGTGCATAGTAATCGTTGATGAAAGGATCGCCGAGGTCATCGTTCTTGTAGCTGAATTCGAGTATAGGACAGAGGAGCTGCTTGCCTTCCTCAACGCCCATTCTCTTTGAAAAGCTGCCGGCAGCAACGTTTCTGATAATAACCTCAAGGGGAACGATGGAAACCTTTTTAACGATAGTTTCGCGGTCGCTGATCTCCTCTACGAGATGAGTAGGAACGCCTTCCTTTTCGAGCATCTTGAACATGAAGTTTGTCATCTTGTTGTTGATAA
The DNA here is from genome assembly GCA_002373775.1 of Ruminococcus flavefaciens. GTDB lineage: Bacteria > Bacillota > Clostridia > Oscillospirales > Ruminococcaceae > Ruminococcus > Ruminococcus flavefaciens_M. The sequence continues at coordinate 5,391 of DFJW01000102.1, forward strand.
CGCCCTTGCCTGCGATAGTGCCCTTCTTTTCGCCGTTGAAAGCTGTAGCGTCGTCCTTGTAGTCAACGATAACGAGATCAGGATCGTTTGTAGCGTAAACCTTCTTAGCCTTGCCCTCATAGAGCTGTTCCTTCTTTTCAATGTTTGCCATTTTGAAATTCCTCCTTGAGAATTATATAAATGTATATGCAACTCCGCGTCTATGCGGAAATTGTAGGTGTGATATAAGATCGTCAGTTTATGAGCATATCTGCTGCTTGACATGGGGTACGGGCGATGTGTGCTGCACCGCTGAGCGAAAGTTCTTTCCCTGAACCGTAGCCCCAGAGGACGCCCATGCACTTTACCCCGGCGCTCTCAGCGCCGTAAACGTCATTATCCCTGTCACCGATCATAAGAACGCCGGATCTTTCAGGGTTTTCCATGTTCCTGAGAACATGGCTTATGACCTCAGCTTTTGAATTCCGGCTGCCGTCTGTGCCGGCGCCGCCGATATAGCTGAAGAACTGAGCCAGATCGTACCTTTCCAGTATCCTTTCAGCGAACACCTGAGCCTTGCAGGTGGCTACTCCGAGCCGGAAACCGGCATCTTTCAGCCGCCGGAGCATTTCCGGCACGCCGTCATAGACACGGATGTTGAAAAGGCTTCCTTTTCCGTAATGCTTGCGGTAGACCTGAACGGCATTTTCAGCTGCCGCACTGTCCAGACCGAAGTACTTTTCAAAGGAAAAGATCAGCGGAGGTCCCAGCAGACAGCCTGTATCCTCCGGCATGCGGATGCCCAGCTTATCAGCTGTGTACTGAAAGCACTCCATTATGCCGGGAGCTGAATCTATCAGAGTCCCGTCAAGGTCGAATAACAGACATTTGTATCTGTCCATCAAAGAGCAGCGATCTGCTCCTGAAGAGCCTTGTCCTTTGCGATAACGCCGTCAGCCATTGCTTTTTTCTCAGCAGCAAGCTTCGCAGCCAGTGTCTCATCGGATATCGCCAGCATCTGGACTGCGAGTACAGCTGCATTCTTTGCGCTGTCTATGCCCACTGTAGCCACAGGAACTCCGGGCGGCATCATTACTGTTGCCAGAAGAGCGTCTACACCTTCGAGAGCCTTGGACTTCATCGGTATGCCTATAACGGGGAGAGTTGTGTGTCCGGCTACGACTCCTGCCAGATGAGCAGCCATTCCGGCAGCACATATGATAGCGCCGAATCCGTTCTCTCTTGCCTTGGAAGCAAATCCGCATGCTTCGGCAGGAGTTCTGTGAGCACTCATTACACGGCATTCAAACTCGACGCCGTACTTTTTCAGTTCTGTAAGAGCTGATTTAACAACAGGGAAGTCACTGTCGCTTCCCATGATAACTGCAACTTTTTTTGACATGTTCATTCTCCTTGGATGTATTTATATTTCTGCCTGTACAGCATCAGTGCTGCACAGGGGTTATTCTATGAACTGGGGGATATCAGCGGTGATGATGCCATCAGGATCGGGAGTGCCGGCTGTTATGTCTGCCGGGATGCCGCCGTCACCTTCATAGGGCGGATAAGGCGTATCGCCTTCCTGCGGCTCATTGTTTTCAATAACAGGATCAGGATATTCCGGAGAGCTTTCTGTGAAGTTTCCGGATATCGCCACAAGATCATTTGCAGAACTTCCGCTGAATTCGATCACGGCTTTGTATTTGTCGTGGATAGTACCGACCTTGCTGTCTTCCTTGTCAGGTTCGAGGAGATAGGTGAGTTCCGTATCTGCAACGACTGCTATGGAATAGCGCGGCACTTCTTCTTCAGACCTGATCGAATAGATGGATACGCTTGAGATATTCTCCAGCCGCTTTGTGATTATGCGCTTATCCTCGGGGAAAAGCGTAGTGAAGACCGGTCTGCCGCCTGTGCGGACAGCTGAGATATAATCGCCGTTGCCTGTGTAAGCGAATTCCAGATAGTGTGCGACAGCTGAGGACATATCCTCAAGCATTGCGATATCGAGCTTCTGAAGCATGAGCTTGCTGAATATGTCCAGCTTGTAGCTGCATCCGAGGGCTTCACCGTTGATAGCGGCGCTGTCGAAGGAAAATCCGGAATCGGTGACAGTATAGGAATACGAACCGGTACTGCTGGTCATAGTCAGCGAATCGCCGCTGAGTGAACAGCTCGTCCATGATCTCGGGAAGCAGGGGACGAAGTTCTCGCTGTAAACAACGCATGTGCCGTCGAGATCGGAGTCAGCGATATAGAATACGAAATTACCGCTCTGGTGGCGTGTGATATTGCGGAATATGCAGGGGACAGCAACATTGCCGTCATAGTCCACACATCCCGTCAGCAGTTTTCCGCCGATGCGCTTTGAAGCCATGCACAGATCGCTGCCGGTGAAGCTGAGTTCCAGCCATTCAGCCGGGATTATGATGTTGTCGTTTTGGTCAACGACACCGTAGAGTCCGCTGCTGTCCTCAAAAATACGGTTTCCGTTCCCGTCATCCGAGAGCCTGCGAACGATATCGGTCTGAGTATTTCCGCCGCCTGTTTTCTGTGAGGTGTCGGAATAGAACCTTGTTATCGCTATGGCAAGCAGTATGATAACGATGAAGAGCACGGACGCTACAAGTCTCATATGCTTATTCAACGGGACAGCACCTCCGCGATCTATTCATCTTTTTTCTGTTCAGCTTCCGCTCTTTCCTTTTTGCGTTCGAGGTAGCTTGTCTCAGTCTCGCTTGCGATATATATGGGACGATGCTTTGTCTCCATGTATGTCTTGGCGAGGTACTGACCGAGGATTCCGGTGCAGAAGAGCTGAAGACCGCTGAGAAGGAATATCACACAGATAGTAGTGGGATATCCGGCAACGTCCTCGCCGAAGGCTAAAGTTTTTATAACGGTCACTATCATAAGTATGAAAGCTATTACGCAGCTTATGATTCCGAGAAGCGAAGCAATGGCAAGAGGTGCTGTAGAGAATGCCATGATGCCTTCGAGAGAGTATTTGAAGAGTCCCCAGAAGCTCCATGATGTAGTTCCGGCAGGACGCTCGACGTTCTCATATTCGATATAGCGTGTGCGGAATCCCACCCAGCTGAAGATACCTTTTGAGAAACGGTTGTACTCGGTCATTTCAAGAATGGAATCGACCATCTGTCTTGTCATGAATCTGAAATCCTGAGCACCGTCAACTATCTCGGTCTGGGATATCTTGTTCATGATCTTATAGAACTTTCTTGCGAACCATGAGCGTATCTTGGATTCGCCCTTTCGGCTTACGCGGCGTGTGGTAGCGCAGTCGAATTCGCCGTCGCGCACATAGCTGTACATCTCGGGAAGGAATGACGGCGGATGCTGGAGGTCAGCGTCCATTACGACGACATAATCGCCCTTGGCATTGCTGAGACCTGCGAACATACCGGATTCTTTACCGAAATTGCGCGAGAATGAGATATATCTTACTCTCTTGTCCTTTTCCGCCAGTGAGCGAAGGATAGAGAGGGTATTATCTTTAGAACCGTCATTGATGAAAAGGTATTCGAAGGTGAGCTCCGGATAAGTTTTTGCCATTTCACCGGTGACGCGTGTAATCTCGTCATAGAACATTGGGAGAACTTCCTGCTCATTATAGCAGGGGACTACGACTGAAACGAGTTTCACAGAATTCCTCCTTTTGGAATATATACTTAGATGTCAGAGACGCAAGCACACAAGTATAAACTTGTCGTCTACCAATACACTATTAATCATACCACAAAATTTGCCACATATCAAGAGCAAAATCACTGTTTTCAGAAATTTTTACGCTTATGTAAAATATTACTGAACAAAAAACAGCTTCTATGAATAAAATCACAGCCCGGCAACGCAAAACGGCATATAAAAAGCATATAAGCGGCAGCGAAGAACATATACCGGTCTGCCGCTGATATATCATTTAACATTTCGCACCGGACAGGACTTTCAAAGTCAGTTTTGTTTATTGACAAATCCGCCTGTAAGTGGTATAATATTTGGTACGCTATGTGAGCACGGATACAGTATTTTCGTTGCTTGACTATCTGAAGAAAGGAGCAGGCTTTTAATGAGCAATCTGATGAATCCCGAGTTTAAAATAAGAGAGGTCGCTGAGCGAATTAGAGCCACGCGCGAATCAGTTGGCCTGACTCCGGAGGAAATGGCTGAGAAGATCGGCGTTTCCGTATTTGAATACAACGCCTATGAAGGCGGCGCAAAGGATTTCAGTTTTTCTTTTATCTATAAATTTGCAAATGCCAGCGGAGTTGAGATCGCTGACCTCATGGAGGGCGAATCACCGCGTATCAACAGCTTTGATATCACAAGAAAAGGCGAGGGGCTTCCTATCGCAAGAAGAAAAGGTCTGAGCTATCTCCGCCTTGCTCCTAAGTTCAGGAACAAGCTGGCAGAGCCTTTCCTTGTAACCATTCCCTATGTTGACGAGGAATACCGTGTCCCTCATCCCCATACTCACGAAGGACAGGAGATGGATATCGTTATCAGCGGTCAGCTCAAAGTACAGGTGGGGGACAACATCGAGATACTCAATGAGGGCGATTCTATCTACTACGACAGCTCCGAACCTCACGATGAATGGGCAGTCGGCGGCAAGGAATGCAAATTCTATGCGGTAGTCTGCGGCGTAAACCAGCCTCAGCACGCCATCTCTCATCTTGATCCCGTTATCCTTCCGGGTGTGACCAATTTTGATCTTGCCCACATCGAAGATCCTGTGGCAGACAAGTTCGTGACATGCGAGACCGATAAGGACGGTGCTCTCAAAGGCATCAGCTTCAAGAATACTGATACTTTCAATTTCGGATTCGACATCGTGGACGGACTTGCGGCTAAATGTCCCGAAAAGACTGCTCTCATCTACGTCAGCAATGATTTTGAGGAAAAGCGTTTCACGTTCGCTGATATAAAGAAATACTCAAACATGACTGCCAATTATTTCCTGTCCAAGGGAATAAAGAAGGGCGATAAGGTAATGCTCGTACTGAAGAGACATTATCAGTTCTGGTTCTCGATAATCGCACTCCACAAGATAGGCGCTATCGTTATACCTGCAACAAATCAGCTCGTTCAGCATGATTTTACATACCGCTTCAAGGCTGCCGATGTTAAGGCTATCGTCTGTACAGGTGACGGCGATGTTGCTCATCAGGTCGATCTCGCTGTTGAGGAATCCGGCATGGATATTATCAGAATGATCGTAAACGGACAGCGTGAGGGCTGGGCTGACTTCAATTCGGAAATGCCGGCGTTCAGCGACGTTTTCGAGCGTCCTTCCGATCCGGAAAAGCTCTCCTGCGGCAATGAACCGAATCTAATGTTCTTCACATCAGGTACTACAGGCTACCCGAAGATAGCTACACACAGTCATCTTTATGCCCTCGGCCATTTTATCACAGCCCGCTACTGGCATAATGTTGATCCCAACGGCATCCACTTCACCATATCTGACACCGGCTGGGGAAAGGCGCTCTGGGGCAAGCTCTACGGTCAGTGGCTCAGCGAGACATGTGTGTTCGTATATGACTTTGACCGCTTTGATGCACATAAGATACTTCCCATGTTCAAGAAGTACAACATCACAACATTCTGTGCTCCTCCGACAATGTACCGTTTCTTTATAAAGGAAGACCTTTCCAAATATGATCTCAGCTCAATAAAGTACGCGACTGTTGCCGGCGAAGCTCTTAACCCCGAGGTGTACAACCAGTTTCTCAAAGCCACCGGCGTAAAGCTCATGGAGGGCTTCGGTCAGACCGAGACAACGCTCTCGATCGGAAATTTTGTCGGCATGACATGCCGTCCCGGTTCAATGGGCAAGCCCAGTGTGCTCTATGATGTGGATATCGTTGATCCTGACGGCAATCCTGTAAAGACAGGTGAGACAGGCGAGATAGTTATCCGTACTGATAAAGGTGCTCCCTGCGGACTTTTCCTTGGCTACTACAATGACAAGGAAAAGACAGACGACGTATGGCATGACGGATTCTATCACACAGGTGATACCGCATGGAAGGATGAGGACGGCTATTTCTGGTATGTCGGACGTGTTGACGACGTTATCAAATCCTCAGGTTACCGCATCGGACCTTTCGAGATCGAAAGCGTTATCATGGAACTTCCGTATGTTCTGGAATGCGGCGTAAGTGCGGCACCTGATCCGGTAAGAGGTCAGGTGGTAAAGGCTTCTATCGTTCTCACGAAGGGCACAGTCGGAACTGACGAACTCAAGAAGGAGATACAGGATTACGTCAAGAAGCATACTGCTCCGTATAAGTATCCCCGTATCGTGGAATTCCGCGACGAACTCCCGAAAACTATCAGCGGCAAGATAAGACGTGTCGCTCTGAAGGGGTAAAAACTGCCGGTGTTTTATGACGGGTACCCTATATAGTAGTTTTGCCCCGAAGCGTTTCAAAGCGGTTCGGGGCATTGTTTGTATTGGGGTACTCGGAGCTTCGCTGCACTGTCAATTTAAATGCCGTAATACTTCTGACTGCAAATCGGAAATAATATGGCACAAAACGTCTGTATCAGTATCCCCGGTCAATAACACCGCTATTTTAATGTCCGAAACACTTGACTAAACCGCGGAAATGTGGTATAATCTCAAAAGTATGACATATTTTTAACAAAGGAGACGAGTAATGAGCAGCTTTGAGACGATGATCAATAAAATAGACGAATATGTGTGGGGGTTGCCGCTGATATTCCTGATATTAGCCTGCGGACTGATACTGACCATAAGGCTGGGGCTGCTTCAGGTCTGTCATCTTGGCAAGGCACTGAAGTATATGTTGAAGAACGAAGAGGGCGGAAGCGGCGAAGTATCCAGCTTTGCCGCTCTGTGTACGGCACTTTCTGCAACTGTTGGAACAGGCAATATCGTCGGAGTTGCCACAGCTCTTGCTGCCGGAGGTGCAGGAGCACTGTTCTGGATGGAAGTTGCTGCGTTCCTGGGAATGGCAACCAAATATGCCGAAGGACTTCTTGCGGTCAAGTATCGTACTTCTGATAAGGACGGCACCGTACTTGGCGGACCTTTCTACTACATAGAACGCGGAATGGGCAAAAAGTGGAAATGGCTCGCAAAGATGTTCGCAGTGTTCGGACTGCTTGCCGGACTTATGGGCATAGGAACTATAACCCAGATAAACGGCATAACAACAGCTGCAAATGATTTCTTTGATCCGGACAGGTCGGCGTCCGTGAGTCTGCCTTTCGGTGATTACACTGTGACCACTATCGTTGCCGGCCTCATCATAACCGTGCTGGCAGGGCTGATAATCATCGGCGGTATCCAGCGTATTGCCAGCGTTTCGCAGGTCGTAGTGCCGGCTATGATAATCATGTATGTGCTCAGCTGTGTCACGATAATCATCTGCAATATAAGCGAGGTACCGGGTGCTTTTGCTGAAATAATAAAAGGGGCATTTGGTCTGCGTCCAATTGCAGGAGGTGCAGTCGGCTGGGCAGTGATGTCTCTTTCCATGCGCAATGGTGTAGCGCGAGGAATATTCTCGAATGAAGCAGGACTTGGTTCAGCTCCTATTGCGGCAGCAGCTGCAAAGACCAATGAGCCTGTGCGTCAGGGACTTGTTACGATGACCGGTACATTCATCGACACGATAATCGTCTGCACAATGACCGGACTTTCCATAATAATTGCCGGCAGTCATGAAAAGGAAGGCTTGCAGGGCGTTTCCATAACCAACGATGCGTTCGCCTATGGACTTCCTTTTCCGGAGAAGGTGTCAGCATTCATACTCATGGTGTGCCTTGCGGTATTTGCCTTCACGACCATACTCGGCTGGAATTATTATTCCGAGCGCTGTCTTTCATATCTTGCCGGAAAGAATGCAAAGCTGGCAGGAGTTTACCACGTCGTATATGTAGCAGCGGTATTTGTAGGACCTTATCTCACAGTTGAAGCAGTCTGGACGCTTGCAGATATTTTCAACGGACTTATGGCGATACCGAACGTCATTGCACTTATAGCGCTTTCGGGAGTTGTTGCCGCCGAGACAAAGTCCTATGTCAAACGCCTGAAAAACGGCGAAGTCAGGGAGTAACGATGTATTTCCTGACGATAAAAACGATGAGCCATAGTATCTCTGACACCGGAGATACTATGGCGTTTTTTTATGCTTCTCAGCACCGGAAACGATGAAAAAGCTGTGTTCTGTCCGCTCATACGAGCCTGATATCGAATCGCTTGAGCCAGTAGTCAAGCTGGATGAAAAAGGCGATGGTCTGGGGCAGATTCATAAGCTGTCCGTACCACTGTACGCTGTTCTCATGCCGCAGAAGGCGTTCAAGTGCATCCCTTTTTACAAGCTGAGTGAGACGTTCTCCGTCCTCATTGAGTATGAAGCGCAGCTTTTCAGTCACCGCGGTCAGAAATCCGGGATTGTGAGTTTTGGGGTAGGGGCTTTTCTTCCGCCAGAGGACTTCTTCCGGCAGCCATTCCTTCATGGCTTCGCGCAAGAGGCCTTTTTCACGTCCCTGCCAGTCCTTGTACTCCCATTTCACATTGTACATATATTCCGCTATGCGATGATCGCAGAACGGGACACGGACTTCCAGTCCGCTGTACATGGACATTC
>DFJW01000093.1 GCA_002373775.1 Ruminococcus flavefaciens
CGGCGATATGGACTTCAAGGTAGGCGGTACTCACAAGGGTATCACAGCTATCCAGGTGGATATCAAGGTAGATGGACTTACACCTGCAATAATCAAGGAAGCATTTGAGAAGACAAGAAAGGCTCGTATCTACATCCTTGATGAGATCATGCTCAAGGCTATCCCTGAGCCACGCAGCGAGGTAAGCGATTACGCCCCCAAGATGCTCCAGACAAAGGTTCCTGTTGATAAGATCCGCGAAGTTATCGGAAGCGGCGGAAAGGTCATCCAGAAGATATCTGCTGACTGCAACGTAAAGATAGATATCAACGATGACGGAAACGTATTCATCAGCGGCGTAGGTTCTGAGAACACAAACAAGGCTCTCCAGATCGTCAACACTATCGCATTTGGTCCCGAGGTAGGTGCTATCTACAGAGGCAAGGTAGTAAAGACTATAGAGATCGGCGCATTTGTAGAGATCGTTCCCGGCGTTGAGGGTATGGTACACATCTCCAAGCTTGATAAGTCAAGAGTAGAGAAGGTAGACGATGTAGTTACAGTAGGCGACGAGATCGTTGTAAAGGTGCTCGGCTATGACCGCATGAACCGTCTCAACCTTTCACGCAAGGATGCTCTTGCAGAGATCGAAGCAAAGAGACAGGGCTGAGAAAGTGAAAATATGAGCTGACGATTCAGCCTGTAAGTTAATAAAAAAATGACCGGGGAGGACAGATAAGTTCTCCCCGGTATTTCTTGTTAATAAGAACGTCATAGCATATCTGATACGGATTCAGAAATGCTATGACGTTGTTTTCGTATTGTGATTTATTTATTTCGCTGAAAGATCATTCAACTGTAACGCTCTTGGCGAGATTCCTCGGCTTATCGACATCAAGTCCCTTTGCAACGGAAACGTAGTATCCCATAAGCTGAAGCGGGACTACAGCAAGGCTTGCTGCGAAAAGCGGATCTGTCTTAGGAATATAAGCGGTAAAGTCAGCGTTATCTTCAACACTGTAATTGCCGTAAGTTGTAAGTCCCATGATATAAGCGCCGCGTGACTTGCACTCTACCATATTGGAAACGGTCTTTTCAAAGAGAGACTGCTGAGTGAGCACGCTTATAACGAGAGTGCCGTCCTCGATAAGAGAGATAGGACCGTGCTTGAGTTCTCCGGCAGCGTAAGCTTCGGAGTGGATGTAGCTGATCTCCTTCATCTTGAGGCTTCCTTCGAGGCTGACAGCGTAGTCGATACCGCGTCCGATAAAGAAAGCGTCACGGATGTTTGCAAATTTAGCAGCGAACCACTGGATTCGCTCCTTATCTTCGAGTATCTTAGCCACCTTGTCGGGCAGAGTCTGTATCTCTTCGATGAGTTCACTGAAACGTTCGTCGGTAATTTCGCCGCGAACCTTAGCGAGCTGCATAGCGAGAAGGTAACCTGCGATGAGCTGAGTGCTGTAAGCCTTTGTAGTAGCAACTGAGATCTCGGGACCTGCAAGAGTGTAGAAAACGTTGTCGGCATCTCTTGCGATGTTAGAACCGATAACATTTACGATACCGAGAGTCTTGATGCCGTTTTCCTTGGCGAGAGTGAGGGCAGCACGGCTGTCAGCGGTCTCACCGGACTGGCTGATGATGATAGCGAGGCTCTTCTTATTGAGCGGCATTTTCCTGTATCTGAATTCAGAAGCGAGTTCGACTCTTACAGGGATAGTAGTGAGTTCTTCTATGACATACTGTATAGCCATTCCTACATGATAAGCAGAACCGCAGGCGACGATGTATATCTGTGAGATCTCCTTTACCTCATCATCAGTGAGACCGAATTCTTCGAGGACGATCTTACCGTCCTTTACGACGGAGTTGATAGTATCACGGATAACCTTAGGCTGTTCATGGATCTCCTTGAGCATGAAATGTTCATAGCCGCCCTTTTCAGCAGCTTCAGCATTCCACTTGATCTCGGTAACGTTTTTCTCGATCTCTTCGCGGTCGATATTATAGAAAGTAACTTCGCCCTTGCGGAGCCTTGCGATCTCCATATTGCCGATGTAGTAGACATTTCTTGTGTATTTGAGAATAGCCGGAACATCGGAAGCAACGTATGACTCGCCGCCGGCGATACCGATTATCATGGGGCTGTCCTTGCGGGCGGTGTAGATCTCTCCGGGGAAATCCTTGAACATAACGCAGAGAGCGTAAGAACCGCGGATGCGTATCATAGCGCGTGCGATAGAATCCACAGGACCGAGACCGTACTTTTTGAAGTAGTAGTCGATGAGCTTTACAGCAACTTCGGTATCAGTCTGTGACTTGAAGCTGTAACCGCTCTTTGAGAGTTTTTCGCGGAGTTCCTGATAGTTTTCGATTATTCCGTTATGTACAGCGATGACCTGGTTATCGTCACTGCAATGGGGATGAGCGTTGAGAGTTGAAGGCTCGCCGTGAGTAGCCCAGCGTGTATGTCCGATACCGCATGAACCCTTTACAGCGTCACCGTTATTTGTCATTTCTTTAAGGACCTTGAGTTTGCCCTTTGCCTTTACGACTTCTGTTTCGCCATCGCCGTCACGAACCGCGATGCCGGCAGAATCGTAGCCTCTGTATTCAAGCTTAGAAAGTCCGTCCAGCAGTATCGGAGCTGCTGGTGAAGTTCCTGTAAAGCCAACTATTCCGCACATAGCTTTTCCTCCAAATCAATAATGGCAGACAAAAGATCTGCTAATATATTATACACTATTTATCAGCAGTTTGTCAACCTAAAGAACGATATTATTTGAAGCTGCAAGTAAAAGGCAGAATACAGTGGTTTGAAAAAATGACAGATATGTGCTGCAAGCAGCGTGACGCTGCCCCCTTGATCGCGGCTATATCTTGTGAAACGTCAAGTTTTTTCGCGCGTCTCTTGCAATTTTCTTAATTATGTGCTATAAGCAGCGTGACGCTGCACCCTTGATCGCGGCTATATTTTGTGAAACGTCAAGTTTTTTCGCGCGTCTCTTGCTATTTCCATAATTATGTGCTATAATTAATCATATATCAGTTCTCCGGAACACAGACTCTCTTTTTTCACAATTATATTGCTGATATCTGTTGACTATTGGTTGAATTTGTGATAAAATATAAAAGGCAATACTGATCTTACTCTTAGAATGGAGGAAAATGGTATGAAAAAAAGTGATATAAAATATGTATGGACAGATAAGAAGCGGACACTGTTCGGACTTCCGCTCTCATTTACAAGATATTTTCTCACTGAGACAAAGTTTATAACGAGAAGCGGCTTTTTCAGTGTGGATGAAGATGAGATAGATCTTTACAAGATAACAGACAAGAAAGTGCGTTATCCTTTCTTCCAGCGTCTTTTCCGCTGTGGTACTATCATTATATACAGCAGGGATGCAGATACTCCTTCCAAGGAGATACACTGCATAAAGCAGGTGCGTCAGGTATCTGAGCTGATAGATAAGTACCTCAATATCATGCGCGATAAGTACGGCATCCGCGGACGTGATATGATGGGACTCCACGCCGGTCATGACAACTATGATGACTATAGCGACCACGGTGATTACGAAGACTATAATGATAATTGATGCAATTTTACAGACCACGGGGTGATAATTTAAGATGCTCTCCTTTATAACGGAAAAACAGTCCTGCTGGGACAGACTCAGGGCAGAGAAGCGCCCTATATTCATATATGGAATGGGCGACGGTGCTTTGAAGATCATGTCTGCTTTCAGGGAAAAGGGCATAGTCGTTTCCGGCATATTTGCCAGCGACGATTTTGTGCGCGGTCATTCCTTTGAAGGCTTCCGTGTACATAAGCTTTCCGAAGTCGAAGAGATGGTGGAGGATTTTGTAGTAGTACTTGCGTTTGCCGCAGGGTATCAGGAGATAGTGGACAAGATACACGATATCGCTTCAAGACATACTCTGTATGTACCGGATGTGCCGGTAGTGGGAAGAGGACTATTTACATATGAGTACTGCATGGAGAATGCGGAGAAGATACAGAAGGTATATGACCTCCTTGCTGACGACTATTCACGGAAAGTATATGCAAATATCATAAACTTCAAGATCAGCGGAAGGATAGAGTATCTTTCATCTGTGACCACTCCAAAGGAAGAGATATACAAGAAGATCATACATCCCACAATGAACGAGGTGTATTTTGATCTCGGTGCATACAACGGTGATACTATCAGGGAACTCCTTGAGTTCACTCACGGAAAGTATGCGTCGATATATGCCTTTGAACCTGACCGCAAGAACTTCAAGAAGCTGGCGAAATTTGTTGACGGCATGAATCATGTGTATGCGTACAATGCAGCTGCATGGTGTGTGGACTGCGAGCTTCCATTCGCAGCCAAGGCGGGAAGACAGTCGGCGATAACCGCAGGTTCCGAGAATATGGTATCAGCCCGTTCTGTTGACAGTATACTCGGCAGAAAGCCGGCAACTATAATAAAGATGGACGTGGAAGGATTTGAGCGTGAAGCTATATGGGGAGCAGCCCAGACGATCGCACATTATGCTCCGAAGATGATGGTAGCGCTCTACCACCGCAATGAGGACATCTTTGAGCTTCCGCTGCTTATCAAGGATCTGAATCCGAGATACAAGCTTTATGTTCGTCATCAGCTTTACATCCCGGCATGGGAAACCAATCTTTACGCAACACTCTGATAAAAGAATATCCGCACAGACTGACGTTTCAGACGACAGCCTGTGCGGATTTTTATTTCTCGTAAGTAGCGAGGACTTTTTCTGCGACTTCCCGTCTGGTCTGACGGTTATTCATAGCCTGTTTCTCAATATACCTGTGAGCCTGGGGCTCAGTAAATTTCAGATACTTCATGAGTGCGGATTTTGCGCGGTTGATAACGCGCATCTCCTCTATCCTTGAAAGAATGTCAGCACTTTCCGGGCTGACGCCTATCATGCGCGAACGTGTGGCAGCAGCAAGTCTTATCTCGCGGCTGAGCAGCTGACGGCTGACCGGTTTAGGGACTACAGCTATTCCGCTGTCGGAAACGCTGTCGGCGATATCGTCTGAAATATCGCTGTGACAGAGCAGGATAATACCGGCAGCAGTATTCTCTGCTATAGTGACTGCAAGTTCCTGACCGAATTCATCCGGCAGCGGAGTGTTTATCACCACAATATCCGGCTCGGGATCGGTAAGAGCGAGCCTGCGAGCCTCACTGCCGCTGTTTGCGAAAGTTATAGTAACGAAGCCCTCCAACCGGAGAAGCTGTTCTGTTATATCGTTGTTTTCGTTTGCTGAAGAAACTATGATCGCTCTGTTCATAATGCTGGATTATACATAACGGAAATAGGTTGAATCTTCGAATGCGGTGCGTTCAGCTTCAGAGTGCTTGGTGCTGTATTCATACCAGTTGCCTTCAAGTCTGCCGAATATAGTTGAGCTGACTTCGGGATCAATATGCTTCTGGACGAAATCGCTGGAACGTGCAAGTTTTATTGCGTCAATGAGGGAATAGGGGAGCCTGATGCCGGAATCCCGTACATCCTTTGTCTTTTCGTAAAGTGAAGTATCACCTTTTTCAATGCCCTCAATGCCGGCAGCAAGTATGAGACGAAATGCGATATACGGATTGCAGGAAGCATCGGCAGAGCGTATCTCGATACGCGGAGAAGTACCGGCGGCACCGGGAACGCGGATGAGCTGACTGCGGTTCTCGTATGACCAGTTCACGGACATAGGCGCATAGCCCTGACCGAAACGCTTGTATGAATTGGTAGTGCAGTTGAGGAAAGCAGTTATATCACATACACGCGAAAGCACACCGTTTATGAAGCATTTTCCCTCAAAAGGCATCTCTTCTCCGAGAGCCGGGAATATGTAATCGCCGCCTTTTTTGAGGCTGACAGATATGCTGAGGGCACTTCCGTGTTCATCCGGAAGAGGCATAGGCATGAAGGAAGCGAAGAGACCGTTCTGAGCGGCGATGGATTTAACGACTGTCTTGTAGTGGACCATATTGTCCGCGGCAGTCACAGGTTCGCTTTCGCGGAAGTCAATCTCATTCTGAGCAGGACCATGTTTATGGCATGAACTTTTGGGATTCATACCCATTTCTTCAAGAGAGAGGCATATCTCACGCCTTGCATTCTCACATCTGTCAAGCGGAGCAACATCAAGATAGCTGCCGCTGTCATGAGGAGTTTTGGTAGGTCTTCCCATTTCATCCAGTTCGAACAGATAGAACTCACATTTAGTGCCCATTTCGCAGGAATATCCGTCCAGACGGAGAGTGTTTATGTACTCGGTCAGTCTTGTGCGCATATCGCCGGAATAGTCTGAACCGTCGAGATTTTTCAGACTGCAAAAGAATCTTACCACTCGTCCGGACTTAGGTCTCCACGGGAGAACGGAAAGAGTGGCGATATCCGGAACGAGCAGCAGATCGGAGCAGCCTTCATGCAGACATGAAGCGTCGAAGGGGACTCCGTATTCAAAAGCTTTAGGCAGTTCATTCGGCATTATAGCGACATTCTTCAGATTCCCGAACATATCGCAGAAAGTAAGTCTGATAAATTTTACATCATTTTCCTCAACGAAGCTGAGGATCTCTTTTGGAGTAAAGCTCATTCATAAGCCTCCTTAAATCGTATGTTATTAATTATACCATAGAATGTTGAGAATAGCAAGAGACGCGGAAAGAAAATTGCCGTATAAAAAAATCTGCCGCGGTCAAGGATGAAACGTCACGCTTCTTTTTTTAGAAAAATGTTGTAATCTGAGCAGAAATATGGTATTATTAATATGTATATTTATGTGCTGTCAGCAGAATGGAGGATAAAATGGACAATAAGATAGTATTCGGCGGAGCAATGACCGCCAGGATCAATTTTGCGATGCAGCAGAATTACGTTCCTGTATTTCGCAGTATTACTATGACTAACAATACCGATGCTGTACTTACCGGAGTAGTTTTACGCATAACTTTTGAACCGGAATTTGCAAAAGTCTATGAAGCTGCACCTGTTGAGCTGAAGCCGGGACAGCCGGTGGAGTTTTCGCCTGTGCGCATAGTCATGAATTCGGAGTATCTTTTCGGACTGACAGAAAAGTTCGTGGGAAATGTTACTCTGGAAGCAGTGCAGGAAGGTTCGGTCATCGCTTCTGAATCGCGCACGATAGAGCTGCTGGCTTATGACCAGTGGACAGGCGTTATGTTCATGCCGGAGATAGCTGCGGCATTCGTAACACCGAATCACCCTAAGGTGCAGGAAGTAATATCGGCAGCAAGCCTTTACCTCCAGAAGTGGACAAAGGATCCTTCGTTCACAGGCTACCAGTCCCGTAATCCGAACATAGTAAAGCAGCAGATGGGAGCAGTATATGCTGCACTTCAGGAGATGAACATCGCCTATACCATGCCTCCTGCAAGCTATGAGGAAGCACAGCGCATCCGCATGCCTGACGCAGTTATCGAAGGAAAATCAGGTACCTGTCTTGATCTTGCCGTGCTCTATTGTTCATGCCTTGAAGCCATAGGACTGAATCCGCTGCTGATACTTGTAAAAGGACATGCATTTGCAGGCTGCTGGCTGGAAAACGAGACTTTCCCCGACTGTCTGCAATTCGATATGAGTGCCCTTACCAAAAGGATAGCCCACGGGATAGATGCTATAAGCGTGGTGGAATGCACTGATTTTGTTGTCGGCAAGAAGAATGATTTTGACGTATCAGAGAAGCATGCAGCGGACATGCTCGCAGATCCGGCTGACTTCTATTTTGCCATAGATATCAGCCGGACACGTTCAAGCGGCATACGTCCGATGCCGTCGAGGATATCCGAAAACGGCACATTCAAGTCCGTGGATTACGGCGAAAGGGACAAGAAGGAGATCACATCTGCCCCCAGTGAAATGGATATAATCGGAGACGGCACAGGTCTTTCCGACGAACGTGAAGTGACAAAGCAGGTGATATGGGAGAGGAAACTCCTTGATCTCAGTCTGAGAAACAGTCTTCTCAATTTCCGCCCGACGACCATGAGCGTCCAGCTTATGATAGACGATCTCGGTACACTTGAGGACGAAATGTCAAAGGGAGAGGATTTCAAGGTAATGCCCATGCCCAATGACATGAGCCTTTCAATATCGGACAGCAAGATATTTGAGACAGAGAACAACAGGGATCAGATATCAGCCATAGCAGAGTCGGAGTTCAAGAGCCGCCGGCTCAGAACATTCCTCAGCGAGAGCGAACTTGAAAAGCTGATGAAGAAACTCCACCGTCAGGCTAAGGTAAGCATGGAAGAAAACGGTGCTAACACTATCTATCTTGCTCTTGGATTCCTCCGCTGGTATGAGACCGACAAGAGCGAGAAACCGCGATATTCACCGCTGGTACTTGTCCCGGTAGATATAACAAGGAAAGTGCAGGAGAAATCCTATACTATAAGGATGCGTGATGAGGACACTCAGGTGAACATCACCATGCTTGAGATGCTCAGACAGTTCTTCGGCATAGACATAAAGGGACTTGATCCTGTTCCGGAGGATGAGAACGGCGTCAATCTGAAACTGATATTCAGCACTATACGTCAGGGGATAATGGCGAAGTCGCGCTGGGATATCGAAGAATACGCTTTCGTAGGACAGTTCTCGTTCACACGATTCATCATGTGGAACGATATACGCAACCGTGCAGATGAGCTTGCAAAGAACAAAGTCGTAGCAAGTCTGATATCTGGCAAGACCGAGTGGGCAGGAGAAGACATATACATCTCTCCTCTGGATCTTGACAAGAAGGTGAAGCCTTCTGACCTTGCGGTACCGCTGAGCGCTGATTCTTCACAGCTTGCAGCAGTATATGCAGCAGCCGAAGGAAAGAGTTTCGTACTTCACGGACCTCCGGGAAGCGGAAAATCGCAGACTATCACGAATATGATAGCCAGTGCTCTGTATCACGGCAAATCCGTGCTGTTCGTAGCTGAAAAAATGGCAGCGCTCTCAGTAGTAGAAAAGCGACTGAACAAAGTCGGTCTCGGTCCGTTCTGCCTTGAACTCCATTCCAACAAGGCGCAGAAGCGTGCCGTACTGAAGCAGCTTGAAGATACACTTAATGTTGGAAAGATAAAGCATCCGGCTGAGTATAAGGCACAGGCTGAAAAGATATATGCAATGCGTCAGGAACTGAACTCCGTAATGGATGAGATCCACAGACCGCATAATCACGGATTCTCGCTCTATGATGCAGCAGTGCGCTTTGAAGATAACAGGGACTATGCAGGAGTCTTCGAATTCACCGGCAGTCAGCTCGACGCTATGAGCGACACTTCATATGCTTCATGGCGTGAGACGCTTGAAAGTCTTGCAGCAGCCGGAAACGGATTCGGAGATGTGACTACGACGCCTCTGAATGTATGCGAACTTGATTCCTGTACTCCGGAAACGAGAGGTGCAGTCGGCAATAAGCTTACAGAACTGAAAAAGCAGCTTGAAGCTGCCTCATCTGATACATCAGAGATCTGTGAGATATGCGGAGCTCAGTCACTGACTTATGAACAGTGCAGAGCAGCCGCAGATATCATAGCCAACGCATCAGGCGAAGGATATATCCTGTCTGCGGTCCTCACAGGCAGTGAATGGGACATCAGAAAGCCTCAGGCTGAAAGACTGATACAGTGCGCATCCGAACTCAGCACAGCAAAGACAGAGATACTTGAAAGTTTCGAACCGACCGTATTCTCGTTCAACAGCGGAGAGGCAATGATCAGCTGGAAGGCAGCGCAGGACAAGTGGTTCATACCTAAGCACTTCAAGAGCAAGAAGCTTGTGAAGCAGC
This sequence comes from Ruminococcus flavefaciens, assembly GCA_002373775.1. Classification (GTDB taxonomy): domain Bacteria; phylum Bacillota; class Clostridia; order Oscillospirales; family Ruminococcaceae; genus Ruminococcus; species Ruminococcus flavefaciens_M. The sequence goes on from DFJW01000093.1 coordinate 9,818, forward strand.
TTGCAGCGCATGCCAAGTCCTCCGGCACAGTTACTGCATCAAGTATCACCGGCTATTACGAGAAACTCAACAGGATAAGCGAACTCCAGAAAGAACTGGATTCGGCACAGCCTGAACTTACAGCAGTATTCGGTGCACTCTGGCAGGGAGAGAATACAGACTGGGCAGTATTGTCACAGGCATGCAGCATGTCCGACGGACTGCGCAGCAAAGTGCTTGCATCTCCTCTGAGCGGTGAGCAGAAGATAAGGCTGACCGAAGCCCTCACCTCCAGATTTGCAACTCCATCACTCAAGCAGCAGTATAAGAGCGATACAGAGAAACTCGTTTCTGATTATGCAGAACTTGAGAAGAGCGTTTTTGCACTAAGGGATGATTACGGATTCGTTCCGGAAAAACTTATAAACGGCGAGAACTGGTGTGCTGATGCCATCAGCAGGACTGACGCATTTATAGATGCTCTTCCGCAGCTGAAGGAATGGACAGGCATAGTAACGATATGCAACAAGCTCCGCAGTTTCGGCATAGCCAATGTGGCACAGACTTATCTTGACGGAAAGATATCCAACGACAGGCTCATACGTTCCTTCGATGCTGATATCAGCAAGGCTATGATAACGCATATCATCTCTGGCAGCAGTGAGCTTTCGAGATTCCAGGGCACACTGTTCGAAGACACGGTACGCCGTCTCGGAGAGGCACAGACGACATTTACCAACCTCTCTATGCAGGAACTTGTGGCTGAGCTGTCGGCAAAGATACCGTCAGCCGGTGAAGCAGCAGGCAGCTCAGAGATAGGCATACTCCAGAAGGCGATAAAGAGCAACGGACGCATGATGTCCATACGCAAGCTGTTTGACAGCATACCGAATCTACTCCGCAGGATGTGTCCTGTAATGCTGATGAGCCCTATATCGGTAGCGCAGTATATAGATCCGGCATACCCGAAATTTGATCTTGTAATATTCGACGAAGCATCACAGCTTCCCACGTGCGAAGCAGTAGGAGCGATAGCGAGAGGCGAGAACGTCATAGTTGTCGGCGATCCCAAGCAGCTTCCTCCCACAAGCTTCTTCTCGACCAATCAGGTGGATGAAGAGAATTATGAGAAGGAAGACCTTGAAAGCGTGCTTGATGACTGTCTCGCGCTTTCAATGCCGCAGAAGCATCTTCTCTGGCACTACCGTTCAAAGCATGAGAGCCTGATTGCCTACAGCAATGCCAAGTACTATGAGAACAAGCTCTTCACATTCCCGTCTCCTGACGATCAGGTATCTGAGGTCAGCTGGGTGCATGTAGACGGCTATTATGATAAAGGCTCTACCAAGACGAATAAGGCAGAAGCTCAGGCTATCGTTGAAGAGATATCACGCCGCCTGAGAGATCCCGAGCTGCGCAAACTGAGCATAGGCGTAGTAACATTCAGCCAGCCTCAGCAGAATCTCATCGACGATATGCTCATGGATGCCTACAGGAGCGATCCGGAACTTGAAACGTTCGCAAACGAGCAGTATGAGCCGATACTGATAAAGAACCTTGAAAATGTACAGGGAGACGAGCGTGACGTTATCATGTTCTCGATCGGATATGGTCCTGACAAGGAAGGCAGGGTATCCATGAACTTTGGTCCCCTTAACCGAGACGGCGGCTGGAGACGACTCAATGTAGCGATATCACGTTCAAAGTGTAAGATGATAGTATTCTCTGTCATAACGCCTGACCAGATCGACCTGAGCAGAACACGTTCAGATGGTGTCGAAGGTCTGAAGGGATTCCTGGAATTTGCCGCCAAGGGACGCAGTGCCCTTGCGGTCAGAAGCAGCGCTGCAAGTACCAAGGAAGGCTTTGAGCAGTCAGTGGCAAAGCAGCTCCGTGAACTGGGATATGAGTGCAGATGCAACGTCGGCTGCTCTGATTACAAGATAGACGTAGCCGTATGCAATCCCGACAAGCCGGATACTTACATCATGGGCATAAACTGCGGAGGCATCTCCTATTATCATAACGGCACAGCAAGCGACAGAACACTTTCTCAGCCGGCAGTGCTTAAAGGTCTCGGCTGGAACATTACAAATGTATATATCATCGACTGGCTGGATAACCGTGACAAAACGCTGGCAAAACTCCGCGATGATATCGAGGCTGCCATAGCGGCATACCGCGATCCCGGCAAAAAAGAAAAGCAGGAAGATAACAAGCCAAAGCAGGAAATGGTGTTTGAGACCGAAGCTCCGGTTCAGCTTGCTGACCTTTGTGAAAAGTATGAACCAATGAAGGTAAAAGCTTACGGCAAGCCGGAAGACTTCACAGGGCAGGGCAATGCAAAGATAGTCAGGTGCATAAACGACATACTTGAAGCTGAAGCTCCGGTGAGCATGAAAGCACTTACTAAAAAAGTGTACGCATGCTTTGGTATACCGCGCACAAGTCCGAATGTGAAGAAGGCTTTTGACGAGGCATTGGCAAGCTCCGGAGCACAGGTCCGCAAAGCAGGCGACAATGAGTATATATGGCTGCCGTCACAGGATGCAGCAGCATACGACAAATGCCGTGCAGTATGTGCGGACGAAGACCGCCGCGACATCGACGACATCCCGCCTGAGGAAATAGCATGCGGCATAGGTTTCATCATGTCGCGTCAGATATCCATGCTGCGCACAGATCTTATACGCGAAACAGCGCATCTTTTCGGATTTACAAGGATCACACCTGCCATAGAGACACAGGTATCGCTTGGAATACGCGAGTCAAAGAGCAGGGGAACACTTGAATTCGGTGAAGACGGAAAAATAACATATGCCGGAAACTGAGATATACCGGCAAAAACGGAGGCATAAATTGAAACGATTACAGATACTCATCGGCAAGATAATAGTTAAGCTGCTGCATCTGATGAAGCGCAATGCAGGCAATCTGCCGGGAATAGTGCTCTGGCACATATCCCGGCACAAAGCGGTGTCCATGTTCAAGGTGGACTGCCCTATAATCGCAGTTACCGGAACCAACGGAAAGACATCGGTCACCAACTGCATTGCCCAGCTTTTTGAACGCAGCGGCAAGACGATAATAACAAACCGCGAGGGAAACAATCTTGATACCGGAATATGTTCCCTTCTGCTCAGACATTGTGATATGAAGGGAAGAGTCAAGGCAGACTATCTGATACTCGAAACTGACGAGTCGCATGTCCCGGTAGTTTATTCACAGCTGAAACTTGACACGCTCATCGTGCTTGATTTCTTCCGTGACCAGCTTGACAGAAACGGCGAGATGGAGACACTGATACAGAAGATAAACGGCTTCTGCAAGACCTTTGAAGGCAATCTCATCCTCAACGGAGATGATCCCAATACAGCACGTCTCGGCAGGGCGAATCCGGCAAATAAGAACGTGAAGTATTTCCATGCAGAGCCATACAAATTCGCGTCTGACAAGGTGTATGAAGCATCGGAAGGAAGATTCTGTCCTTTCTGCGGAGAAGCACTGGTTTACGATTATTACCAGTACTCACACATAGGCAAATTCAGGTGTGAGAAGTGCGGATTCGGTGACTATGAACCGTACATGACCGCCAGCGGCATAGACCTTGACAAGCCGGTATTCAGTGCTGACGGTCATCAGTACACCCCAAAGCTGAACAGCATTTACAATGTATATAATATGACAGCCGTAGCCTCAGCAGCAAAGCTTTACGGAATAAGCCAGAGCGTGACTGACAGCGTTATCTCAAGCTATACAGTCAAGAACGGCAGAATGGAGAACTTCATGCTCGGCGACAGGAAAACTACGCTGAACCTTGCGAAAAACCCTGTCGGTGCAAATATGACTCTCCGCGTAATGAACGAGATGCAGGGCGAGAAGGAGCTGCTCTTTGTGCTGAACGACAATATAGCAGACGGACTTGACGTATCATGGATATGGGATATAAACTTCACAGTCTTTGAGCGTGTTACAAGAGTAGTCACATCCGGTACGAGAGCGTATGATATAGCTGTAAGGATAAAGTGTTCCGGCTATGATGCTTCTAAAATAGTTGTGCGCCCTGATCTTGACAAAGCGGTAGAGGAACTCGCATCAACTCCCGGACGCAAATTCGTCATCGCGAATTATACAGCCGTACAGCCCACAAGAAGCGCACTGAAGCGCTACATCACCAAGCATGGAGGAAAGACAGAATGAGATCAATAAAGATACTTCATATGTATGCGGATATGCTTGACCTTTACGGTGACAGCGGAAACATGGAGATACTGAGATACCGCTGCCGGATGCGCGGGATAGACTGTACAGTTGACTCCTATTCGATAGATTCGGATATGCCTGATTTTTCGTCCTACGATCTTATATATATAGGCGGAGGTGCTGACCTTGAGCAGCAGCATATATCAGCAGACCTTATGAAATGCCGCGAAGGCATAATGAAAGCGTATAAGGAAGGAGTTTTCCTGTTCCTGATATGCGGAGGCTATCAGCTCATGGGAAAGTATTACCGTGATGCAGACGGCAATGAGATAAAAGGTCTCGGTTTGTTCGATTATTATACAGTAGCCCCTTCGAGCCGGAGAAAGCGCTGTATAGGAAATATCGTGATACGCACGGAGATAACGGGAAAGCCGGTAGAAGTGGTGGGATTTGAAAATCACGGCGGCCAGACTCATGATGTGAAAACGCCTTTCGGAGAAGTCCTCTGCGGAAACGGAAACTGCTCCAAGAGCACAGCGGAAGGATATACCGAGAAGAACGTCATAGCAACATATCTTCACGGTCCGTGTCTTGCCAAGAATCCCGAGATATCGGACTACATGATATCCTATTGTATAAACAGGGGAAGCGAGGAGAAGACTGAGCTGAAAGCACTTGATGACTCGCTTGAAAAGAACTGCCGGAAAGTGATGCTGAAACGGCTGCTCTCAGAAAAGTGACCGTTTTACAAAGGAGGGGACAGTGATGCTGAAGAAGTCCGGATATCTCATACAGATACTCGTTGCTGCTGATCCTGTCATTGACCATGCAGCTGAAAGGCTGAAACGAATAAACTGATACAAAGTCCCGAGGATATCACAGAATGCTTCGGGGCTTTTTCATATCCGCAAAGCTCTTACATGAAACGAAAAATGCCGGCATATAATGATACATATCATTTTATGGGGTGAAGCGATGTTCAGAAGTAGGTTCATTCGTGATACGGTACTGCTCACATTGATGCAGCTTTTTCTTGATACTTCCGCACTGCTGCTGAATGTATTCATAACGAAAAGGTTAGGCGCGTCCGGCACGGGGATACTTGCACTTACAGGCTCATTTCTCGGGCTTGCCGGGATACTTGCCGGCGGAAATTCATTTTTGTGTGCGAGCCGTCTTGTATCGGAAGAACTCGGGAAAAGGGGAGGAAGTCCGGAGAGGGTGCTGCGTCACGGCATATGCTTCTGCATGATGCTGAGCACAGCGGTGTCGTGTATCCTTTGTCTGTCGGCAAATCTCATCAGCATCCGCATTTCCGGAGGTACCGGCATGGCACATGCGGTAAGGCTGATGCCCTTTGCGCTTATTCCCGGAGCATTATCCGGCTGCTTCAAGGGATATCTGAACGCATGCCGGAGATCGGCAGAAGCTGCAGCAGTTGACGTACTGGAATTCATTCTCCGCTCAGGCGTGACAGCCGCACTTGTGATCGCGTCGGAGAGACCGGATGAAGAAAAGATAAGCGAGATAATGATAGGCAGCATAATAGCGGGCAACATTTTTTCGCTGATATGCTGCATGGCGGCATATTACAGGAAAAGAACAGGAACGGGCGGATCATGCAGCATTGGTCTGCGGCGTTACATAAGCCTTGCATTGCCGATAATGGGCGGCAGCATACTTACATCAGTACTGAGCAGTGCCAATGATGCGCTGATACCGCTTTGTCTGCGCCAGTATGGCGATTCTGTCACCGAAGCACTGAGTCGTTTCGGCATATTCGAAGCGATAGTCATACCGGCGATATTCTTTCCGTCGGTGGTGCTGTGTTCCATAGCCGGAATGATAGTGAGCGAAACTGCGAGGGCGGCGGCAGCCGGGGACAGCGAACGCATAAAGAGCATTGCAGAGCGGCTGACACGCTGGACACTGGTATACGCCGTTTTTTCATCATCCGTGCTCATGCGTTTCGGAAGACAGCTTGGTGAACTGCTCGGAGGCGGAGAAACAGCCGGTAAACTGATAACCCTGATAGCGCCGGTGGTCCCTTTCATATACATGGAGATATTCCTTGAAGCGATGATAAAGGGAATGGGGATGCAGGGGTTTTCTTCGCTGAATTATCTTGCAGAGTACGCTGTCCGCATAGCAGTGGTCCTGATATTTGTGCCGCTGACAGGCTTTTCCGGAGTTGCGGCATCGTACTATGCGAGCAACATCATCGGCAACAGTTCGAGGTTCATACGCCTGAAGAAAGCGGCGAAAATGGAATTCAGTGCTGCCGGTATGATAGCAGTGCCGGCGCTGTATTCTTTCCTTACAATGGGCACAGCGGAACTTCTCACCCGGACAGCAGGACTGGACACTGAACATCTCCATGGCATAGCCGTATTTGTTGCATTATGGTGCACAGGCTATTGTGCGATATTCTGCCTGTTGGGAAAAGTGAGGGTGTTTGATAGAAAAAATATCAGACTCTTTGTGCAAAACTGACAATTAAATATACCGATTATACAATGAAATGTAGAAATTATTAAATAACTATTGCATTTGTTTCGGATATGAATTATAATAATCCTATGCACTGCACAGATTATATGCAGAAATTATACTCGAGGAGAAAAATCACTATGAAGGAATATGATATCAACAAGGTAAAAAACATAGCATTTGCTGGCCACAATGGATCCGGTAAGACCTCTCTCGTTGAAGCACTGCTTTATAAGGCTGGTGTTACTGATCGACTCGGCAAGACAGCTGACGGTACTACTATATGCGATTACGATCCTGAGGAGATCAAGAGAAAGATCTCTATCGGCACATCTCTCGCTTCCTTCGAATGTAATGATTATAAGATAAATATACTTGATACACCAGGTCTCTTTGATTTTGCAGCTGAGATGATTGAGGGAATACGCGCAGCAGACACAGTAATGATAACCGTATCTGCAAAGTCAGGCGTAAAAGTCGGCGCAAGAAAAGCGTATGACGAAGCAGTAAAGCAGGGCAAATCCAAGATGTTCGTCGTTACAAAGATCGACGACAAGGACGCTAACTTCTTCAATGTCCTCACAGAACTGAAGACAGTTTTCGGACCTACAGTGTGCCCCGTAGTAGTTCCGGTTGTAAGCAACGGACAGATCGTTGAGTACGTCAACCTCATCGAGATGAAGTGTTATAAATACGACGCTAAGGGCAATCCGATCGAGACAGATATGCCCACATCTGAGATATCAGAGAAGTTTGAGTACCGTGTAGACGGACTTGTAGCAGCTGTATCAGAGGCTGTAGCAGAGACATCAGACGAACTCATGGAGAAGTTCTTTGAAGGTGAGGCTTTCACACAGAAGGAACTCATAGACGGTATCCACGACGGTATGAACCGCGGAGTAATAACTCCTGTTGTGTGCACATCTGCTGCTGATCTGGCAGGTATAGACATGCTCCTCAAGGAGATAGGACTTCTTCTCCCTGCACCGAGTGAGGTATATCCGGCAGAGGCATACAATCCCGCAAAGGAAGTAGTTGAAGTAAAGTGCGATAAAGACGCACCGCTTGCAGCATATGTATTCAAGACCATTGCCGATCCTTTCGTAGGAAAGATGTCGATGATCCGCGTTATGTCAGGAAAGCTCGCATCAAACACTGATGTTATAAATTCCACAACAGGCGCAACAGAAAAGATAGGCAAGCTTTTCACCCTCTGCGGCAAGAAGCAGCAGGATGTGAACTGCGCATATGCCGGTGATATAGTAGTTGCCTCCAAGATAGGCGCTAATACAGGCGATACTCTTACAGATCCTTCAAGGATAATAGAATTTGCCCCCATGGAATTCCCGAGACCTTGCTATTCAATGGCAGTAAAAGCAAAGTCACAGGGCGACGAGGCAAAGATATCCACAAGCATCCAGAGACTTATCGAAGAGGATCCTACTCTGACATACGTTCAGGATGACAGCACAAAGGAGCAGATACTCAGCGGACTCGGCGAACAGCACATTGAAGTGGCTGCCGCTAAGCTGAAGAGCAAATTCGGAGTTGATATCGAACTCACTGTACCTAAGATAGCCTACAAGGAGACTATCCGCAAGAAGGTAAAGGTAGAAGGAAAGCACAAGAAGCAGTCCGGCGGACACGGTCAGTACGGTCATGTATGGATCGAGTTTGAGCCATGCGTAAGTGATACCCTCGTATTTGAAGAGAAGGTATTCGGCGGAGCAGTACCTAAGAACTACTTCCCGGCTGTACAGAAGGGACTTGAAGATTCCGTAAAGAAGGGCGTACTTGCAGGCTGCCCGGTTGTAGGTCTCAAGGCGATACTCGTTGACGGATCATATCATCCCGTAGACTCATCGGAAATGGCGTTCAAGACAGCAGCAGCTATAGCTTACAAGGAAGGTCTTCGTCAGGCTGATCCTGTTATGCTCGAACCTATCGGTGAGCTCAAGGTAACAGCACCTGATGACAACACCGGCGATATCATGGGCGAACTCAACAAGCGCCGCGGCCGTGTACTTGGCATGGAGCCGGTTTCCCACGGTGTGACCATGATACAGGCTGAAGTGCCTATGAGAGAGATGCACGATTTCGCAATGTACCTTCGCCAGACCACAAGAGGCATGGGAAGTTTCACATTCGATTTCATGAGATACGAACAGCTTCCGGCAAATCTGTTGACAGAAGTAATAACATCAATGGGTGCGGATGAATAATGAATTGCAGAGGGCGCATCAGAATGCGCCCTCTTTTGGGTAACTAAGGAGGATGGATGATGCTCAACAGGAGGATGTGGGCGCTCACTGCCGCATGTTCTGTGCTTATAAGCTCAGTGTCATGCGGAAATAAAGATGAGAGTGAGCGAAAAGCTGAAGATGTGGCAAAAGCGGCGAAGAGCATTGTGGCGGATGATTACAGTGGATTTATAGCCTCTGCGACGAAGTACTGCACTCAGGATGATGAGACTTTTGACTACAGGAAAGCAATAAATGAAAAGGCAGATGTAGACTATGAGTGGCTGATAATAGCTGATAACGGTGAACTCAGGGTTTATTATGCCGATACATGGAATGAAAAAGCCGTCGGACAGGACGGCGCCAAGAACAAGGAAAAACTCACGCTGGCGGAAATGTTCGAAGAAAACGGCGGAGTCATCCACGAAACGAAAGAACCGTCAACAGGCAGCGAGGAGTCGCTTTCCGGTGCTGTAAGTACGACCACAACCACTGCAACGACGACCACCACTTCAACCACAACGACTGCTGCAACTACGACAACAGCGCCTCCGAAGCAGCTTCCCTCAGGAGTCGGTGCAATGGACAGCAGTGTGGGAAACGGAGGAAGGACGTTTACGATAGCGTCGTGGAATGCAGATGATGCTCCTGCGCTTCTTGCTTCATGGCAGGGCGAGACAGATTTTGAATACTACAAAGAGCAGCTGAAAATGAACAATGTTGATAATATCAACTTCATCAATTTCAATGTGGGCGGCGGAAATGTATCTGAGCATTACGATGTTATGCTTAATTCCGGAGAGGATCTGGATGTATACTTCTGCGAGGCAGACTGGGCGATGAAGTACATAAACGACGACAGCCGGACTCTGGCGCTCAGTAAGCTCGGACTCGGCGATGAGTGTTTCCGGAACATATACAGCTACACGGATGATGTCGGAAGAAGCACAGTGACAGGTGAGAGAAAGGGCGTATCATGGCAGGCAGCTGTCGGCGGTTTTGCATACAGGGCAGATCTGGCGGAGAAGTATCTCGGCGTAAAAGATCCGGAGGAGATGCAGGCGAAGATAGACGACTGGGACAAATTTGTCAGCACAGCATGTGATATTGCCGACCAGACGAACGGAAGAGTTGCCCTTGCAGATTCTATCGGCGGCTTATGGCAGGCATTTTCATGCGCAAGGTCATCGCCGTGGGTAGTAGACGGAAGAGTAACAATCGACGATTCATGCGAGGCATTTGCAAATATAGCGAAGGTCCTGTGGGAGACCGGAGGAGTCACCCACAATAACCAGTGGAGCGATGAAGAATGGACAGGCGCCGGAGTTGATGGCAGCTGCATGGGATATTTTGTTTCCACATGGGGATTCAACGGTTTCTTCATGGATGCAGTAGGCGATAATTACGGCAAATGGGCGTTATGTCAGGGACCGACACCATATTACTGGGGCGGTACATGGATAGTTGTCAATCCTAAGACAGATAACGGCAGTGAAGCACGCGACTTTATATACGCATCAGTCTGCGATCCTCAGCGCATGCGTCTGTATGCAATGGAAAAGCCGGAATTCGTGAATAATGCGGCGATAATGAACGATCTTATCAGCAGGAACGTAGTCTTCAATGATAAAGTCACCGGAGCCTTCAAGGACAGGCAGAACATCTACTCTCTGCTTGCCGACAGTGCATCTATGATCGGTTTTAATGGTATGATAACTCAGTATGATGCAGTGATAAAGTCAGCATTTGTTTCAGCAGTCCAGTGGGAATACTGCTATTATGATACTGACTGGGACAGCACAGTTGATTCTTTTATGGATGAAGTGCATGCTAAAGTTCCGTCACTGAAGTAAAAATTGGGCACAGCAGGCTGTAAAAGGCGCTTTGCTGTGCCCTGAAAAATTTTTTTGAAAAATTTCAA
>DFJW01000059.1:0-499 GCA_002373775.1 Ruminococcus flavefaciens
CAAGTCTGTCAGGATTAGCCTTGAGCTCCTTCACCTCAGCAACGAGGAGAACGTTTTCAAGCAGCTCGTCGATGCCTTCGCCGGTCTTTGCAGAAACGGGAACGCAGATAACATCGCCGCCCCAATCCTCGCATACGAGGTCGTACTTTGTGAGTTCTTCCTTGATGCGGTCAGGGTTAGCGCCTTCCTTATCCATCTTGTTGATAGCAACGATTATGGAAACACCTGCTGCCTTTGCGTGGTTGATGGATTCAACTGTCTGCGGCATGATACCGTCATCAGCTGCAACAACGAGGATAGCGATATCAGTGATATTAGCACCTCTTGCACGCATTGATGTGAATGCCTCATGTCCGGGAGTATCGAGGAAAGTGATGTCCTGTCCGTTTACATTCACCTGATAAGCACCGATGTGCTGTGTGATACCGCCGGCTTCACCTGCGGCAACATGAGCATTTCTGATGCGGTCGAGGATAGATGTCTTACCGTGGTCAACGTG
>DFJW01000059.1:547-14048 GCA_002373775.1 Ruminococcus flavefaciens
ACCGTGGTCAACGTGTCCCATAACGACTACTACAGGGCATCTCGGAGAGAGATTTGTATCGTCGTCATCTGTATCGTCGATAAGACGCTCTTCGATAGTAACGATAACTTCCTTCTCGACCTTTGCGCCCATTTCCTCAGCGACCAGTGAAGCTGTGTCGAAGTCTATCTCCTGGTTTATGCTTGCCATTACGCCAAGTCCCATGAGCTTCTTGATAACGTCTGTAGCTGTAGCCTTGAGACGTGTAGCCAGTTCTCCGACTGTGATATTGTCCGGGATGAGGACCTTGAGCTGCTGCTTTCTTGCACGCTCCAGCTCAAGTCTCTTGAGCTTCTCAGCCTCGCTCTCCTTCTTTGAGAACTGCTGTCTGCTTCTCTGTGCGGACTTCTGGTTAATCTTCTGCTTCTTTGAAGAATAGTTTTCACTGTTGTGCTTATTGGAAGTAGCCATCTGATCGTAGCGCTCGTTGTATTTATCGAGATCTACATAGCTGCCTCGTGTATCGACTGTTCTGCGCTGAGTTGAAGTCTGAGCGGTCTCTGAACTGAATGAAGCGTTGAACTTTGATCTCTCGCCTCTGTCCTGAGCCTTAGCCTGCTCCTTCTTCTTATCGTGCTTCTTCTCGGGAGCTTTAGGCTGTTCCGGTTTCTTTTCCTCAGCCTTGGGAGCAGCAGGTCTCTTTTCCTGCTCCGGCTCTGTTTTCTTCACAGGCTCAGCAGGCTGTTCCGGCTTCTTTACCGGTTCTGCGGGCTGTTCCGGCTTCTTAGGCTCAGCCTTTGCAGGAGCTGCCTTGACTTCCGGCTTTTCGTCCTGCTTCCTGACAGGCTGTGCAGGCTTTGCAGCCTCAGGCTGCTTCTTTTCGGGAACTTTGATCTCCTTCTTCTCAGGTGCCGCAGCTTCCTTCTTTTCGGGAGCCTTGACTGCCTTCTTCTCAGGAGCCTTTGTCTCCTTCTTCTCAGGTGCTTTGGTCTCCTTTACTGCGGCAGGCTTATCTTCTTTCTTGGCAGGAGCAGCTGCTTTCTTAGCAGGAGCAGCCTTTTTCTCCTCCTTGGCAGGAGCTTCAGTCTTTGCCGGTCTCGGATCGTTGACAGAAGCGAAATACTCATCAAAAGACTTCACTTCGTGGAGCTTTGTATAGTGCTCCAGAAGCTCGTTCATCTCCACTTCAGTAAGAGCAGATGCCGCCTTCTTCTTAGTATCGCCCTTTTCAGCGAAGTAATCGATTATATCCTGTGAGGAGACGCTGAGATCCTTAGCAGCGTCGCTTAACTTTATCTTTTTTGCCATAGGCTTATGATACCTCCGTTTTCCGGTGTCCGGTCCGGACACTCATTCGATAATCAGTAATAATACGGTATGATGTATATAAACACTGCATGTTCATGCTGTGACGATCTTCAGGAACCCTTCTGTGAATCCTTGGTCGCAGACTGCGATGACCGCTGTCTGCTTTCCGCACATTATCCCCAGTTCCTCTTTGAAGATCTCTGTACGGATATGGACTGCGCCGTATTTTTTACAGAAGAAGCTGACTTCCTTCAAGGTCTTTTCGGATGCGTCCATAGCGGTAAGCACGCTGAACGCCTTTCCTCTTTCAAGAGCTTCCTTCGCACTGTCGAAGCCCTTTACCGCTTTTCCGGCTTTGAGGCATATCCGGAGCAGATTAGCTGTTTTCGTCTTCTGCAAGCTCATCTGCCATCACCTCATACACCTTTTCATCTATCATGCAGGAGAATGTCTTCTCGAAGCGTCTGCCCTTCCGTGCTTTTGCGAAACATTCGGAACTGCGGCATATATATGCGCCGCGTCCGGACTTCTTTCCTGTGAGGTCAAGACTGATCTCACCTTCCGGCGACCTTACTACGCGGACGAGTTCCTTCTTAGGTTTCATCTCGCCGCATCCGAGACACATCCTCATGGGGATCTTTCTGGGCTTCATGATAACTCACCGCTGTCATCTGCCGGTGTTTCCTCATCGAGTCCGAGCTGAACTGTCTCTTCAAGTGTCTCAGCCTCTTCCTCGTCATTTGACTGCGGCACTGCTTCCTTCTCGGGCACCTTGAATTCCGGGCTGAGTTCGGGAGCTTCTTCCTTGGTCATGGGATCGAACTGCGGCTTTATGTCGATCTTATAGCCTGTGAGCTTGGCAGCGAGCTTTGCGTTCTGTCCCTTGTTTCCGATAGCCAGTGAGAGCTGGTTATTGGGAACGACTACCGTGCAGGTCTTCTCCTCTTCGGAAGTGATGACTGTCTTGAGCACCTCAGCAGGAGCAAGAGCCTTGGCGATGAATTCCTCCGGAACTTCGCTCCATGAGATGATATCTATCTTTTCGCCGTTGAGTTCATTCACAACAGCAGTGATTCTGCTCTTGTTGCTTCCGATACATGCTCCAACTGCATCGACGTTGGGATCCTTTGACCATACAGCTATCTTTGTTCTTGAACCTGCCTCACGGGAAATGGACTTCACTTCAACTGTGCCGTCGTATATTTCCGGAACTTCGATCTCGAAGAGACGCTTTACAAGGTCCTTATGTGTACGGGATATCTTAACAACAGGCTTCTTGGTCTTTCCGATGATGCCTGTGATGTAAACCTTGACTGTCCTGCCCTCTTCAAGAGTCTCGCCGGGGATCTGCTCATTGCGGAAGAGATAGAGTTCTGTGCCGTCGTAATCAACAGTTACAGTACCTCTGCCCGGCTCTACCTGAGATACCTTAGCTGTGATGCACTCATGTTCCTTTGATTCGAACTTGCTGAGCATCTGCTCGCGGTTGATCTCTCTTAGGTCGCCCTTTATGGACTGCTTTGCGGAAAGAGCAGCCATTCTTCCCAGCTTTGAGATATCTATCTCCTTGAGGATAGTGCCGCCGACCATAGCGTTGGGATCTATAGTCTTTGCAACGTCGATGTTTATCTCATTCTCATCAATGGGATAATCGTCGATGATATCCTGCACTATATACATCTCGAACTTCTTGGTAGAAGGATCAATGTCCACCCGGATACGGTCTTCGCTGTGTGGATAAGCCTTTCTTGCTGCCTTGAGCATAGCGGACTTTACCTTATCTATGAGAAGCTCTGTTTCTACGCTGTTTTCCTCTCCAAGGGACTCCAGGGCCTTGAAGAAGTCGTTATTCTTATTCATTTCTGCTGATTCCTCCAGTATTATTTTAATCATTAATGGACATTCCGTAAAACGTCCGTTGTCATTCAAATTCCATATACAGCTTGACAAATGCGATATCGGCGAGCTGATATTTCTTTTCCTCTCCGCTGTCGAGCAGGACGCTGATGCCGTCCTTGTCAGCTCCGCAAAGAACTGCTTCTATCTCCTTTTCGCCGTCCACACTTCTTATAAAACGTATACGCACTCTGTCTCCTTCGCATACCTCGAAGTGTTCCGGTTTGAGGAGTTCTCTTTCCAGACCGGCAGAACCGACCTCCAGCATATAACTCTGAGGGATAAGGTCCTTTTCATCGAGTATCTGGTTTATCGGTGCAGTAGCCCGTTCGCAGTCCTGTATGGTTATGCCCTCATCCTGGTCAATGAATATCCTCAGATACCAGAGAGCACCCTCCTTAACGTAACAGACATCCCAGAGATAGTAACCCAGCTCGTCGGTTATCGGTTTTACAAGGTCATAGACCTTCTGTTCCGTACCGCCGAATTTCTTGAATTTCATTCGCAGCCGTCCTTTCATTCATCTTATAATAGCCATATACAAACGAAAGACCGGAATGCTCCGGTCTTTTGCTTTTACTATCATCATAAAGTATTATATCACCTTTTTACAGAAAAATCAAGTGTTTTTTCAAATTTTTTCAAGTATATCGGTGATTTTTTCGGTTTTCAAACAGTCCGGAGGGTAATAATCAACATATTCCGCTCCTGATAAATGTGTTTTTTCTACATGCAGTTTCAAAGTTTTGTGCCGCGTGTGACACAAAAATAATAACGCCCCGACAATTATCGGGGCGTTTTATGGTGCGAGTGACGGGACTTGAACCCACACGTCGTTTCCAACACTAGCACCTCAAGCTAGCCTGTCTGCCTATTCCAGCACACTCGCAACGCAGTCATTTCGTGACTGCCTTAATATTATATCAGAGTTTTTCCGGTTTGTCAATACCTTTTTCAAAAAAATTTTCAGAAATTTTCAGTTCCGGTGTTGCAGACTGTTTCAGCATGCGCTTCTTTTCACGCAGTTCCCTGAAAAATTCCGAAAGAAGAAGGGCACATTCATCCTCCATGAATCCGCCTGTGACTGTGGGGCTGTAGTTGTAAGGAAGTTCAAACATCCGCTGTACAGATACAGCCGAACCGCTCTTGAAATCGAATGCGCCGAATATCACATCGTCGATGCGTGAATTTATGATAGCGCCGCAGCACATCGGGCACGGCTCAAGAGTGACATATATGGCGCACCGCGGCAGCCTCCAGCCGCCAAGAGTCCGGCACGCCATATCAATAGCCATTATCTCTGCATGAGCAAGCGCATTTTTCGCGTTCTCACGCATATTCCTTCCCTCACCGACTATCTCGCCGGTATCTTTTCTCACAACGACCGCTCCCACCGGCACTTCACCTTCATCATAGGCGATACGGGCAAGTTCGAGAGCACGTTTCATGTATCTTTCCATATATGCACCTAAAAAGTTAGCTTTATCAGAGCTGCCATTACACACATGACCAGAGCCGCCGAAAACGAAAATGTCCTGAATGAAAAACAGACGAACTTCGATAACGGAGTCTCTGACCGATAGACAGCTATGCGCTTTTCTCCGCTGTGCTTCCTTATGCAGTACGTCACGGTGAATGCGATTATACCGAAGATGAGCAGTACCAGCATCGCAGCATTCCTTATTATAAACATGTTTCCGGATGTATCGCTCTGAAGGATTATCAGCGCAAGGCGGTACATCTTGTATACCACCTGCACTATGACCGCGGTGAATATAGTTCCGCTGCTGAGCATCCCGAGACCGGCCGCAAGAGAGATCATCATCGCTGCCGGCATCTCGATGAAGTCTCGGGTTATCAGTGCAGCTGCACCGGAAGTGATGATGAGCGCGAAAGCGTCACCAAACTGTCTGAGAGCTGTAAATATCGCGCCGTGGAATATCAGTTCAGAAAGGAAAGAGAACACCAGAACGTCGAACACGGTGTAGACAACGAATTCCTTCTGTCCCCAGACCGAGACGTTTGTATCCAGGTTGGAGAAATAGTTGTAGACCTCTTTTGTCTCGCTGGAATAGGCAGCCGGCAGACATATGGCAGTACATAGTATAAGTACCGTTCCTATACTGCCTATTATTTCATACGAATGCCGGACGCTGTTAAGAAGCTCCGCCTTTATGGGCAGTTTGAGTTTCCGGTGGAGATACAGCAGCGGCACAAGGAGTTCGATCACCGTCACAGATACGAACAAAGTAACGATCTCAAAGCCGCCGCCGTAAAGCGACGTACTGAAAAAGTACATGTCGATATCTCCGCCCAGCAGTTTTATCACCGCGGCAATTATCTTGCCCGCAAAAACGTCAATGACCACCAGCACGACCATAGCGACGCCCAGTATGCGCACTATATTTGTCAGAGCTTTCTTCTCAGCTTCTTCAACTGAATGTACTTCAAAGCCCCGGCTGTCAACATAAACTCTCTCACGGGAATCCGCCTCATAATTCAGGGCATACGGATTCTCCCTGTTCTTTCTCCACTGTCTGAAAGGCTGGTTATACGCTTCATTCTGCGTAGATGGATCGAGCTGATCTATAGCGTTGAATACACTGCTGCTTTTGTTAGTCTTTTCGTCTCCCATCACACCGCCTCCTTCCGACATTTTCTTATACTAATTTTACCACATTTTCGTCATTGTTGTGTTATACTTTTCACGCATTTGTCTGAATTTTTGGTGAATATAATAAATCTTCAAATATATGCACCATTCTCAGGCGCAGCAATATCATCTGTCAGATAAAGTTATCCCAATCGTACCAGCCATTATTATCAAGTTCAGCAAATATCACATTATTGGAATATGTGGTTTTCTTGTCGGGCTTTTCAGGATCAATAGGGTAGTATTCCACATCAAAATAATACACTCCCGTAACCTCAGGAACGTCTTTTATCCCTGCTGCTTCGTATATCTCATTGATGTATTCCTGTGCTTTCTCACGTTCTTCTTTGCCCCATTTTGACTTATGCTGCACCTCATACTCTATCGTGAAATCACCGTAGAAATCAGTGAACTGATCTATCATGCGCTGGTACTCGCCGATAAGTTCGCTGTACTTCTCAGGATTCTTCTTCTCAAGTTCATCAATGATCTCCTGCGGGAAAGCGGCCTCATAAACCTTTCTTGCATCATGCGTATTATAAGCTGCATAAAATGCTTCAAGAGCATCCTGCGGAGTCTCATGTCCTGCCGGTATCTTTGTGCCGCTGCTTCCGCTTTCTTTATCGCCGCAAGCTGTAAATGCTCCGAGCATCATGCATGCAGCTGCTGCGCCATAAATAATCCTATTCATTTTCATAGTGATCCTCCATCTAATTTCAGAAATCTATGGCATACCATTTGCCGTCTATTTCGAAAACTTCAAATTCATCCGACATTGTCAGCGAATCATCGCTGCCTTTTATTTCCATATCGTAATATACATCGTATCCGTCAGTCACCTTAGGAGCTTCGAGACTATATTCATCATAGAAATCCTTCAGCTCGTCATTTACATCGTCAAGCTTGTCTTTGCTCATCTCTTTCTTGTCTGTGATCTCCACATCCGCTTTCCAGTCATCGCCGAAATTATCATCGTATAACTTGTATGCAGAACTCAAACCTTCTTTCATCGTCGGATAAGTACCGCCGCCGTCTTTTTCAGCCGCTTTTATGTAATCGGCAGGATACATAGCTGCAAGCACTTTGTCCACATCGCGGTTGTTGATGCCGTCCACAACAGCTTTTACAGCCGCCTCCGGAGAACTTGCGCCGCCTTTTGAACTGCTTTTTCCGCCGCCGTCGTCGTCATCGCCGCAAGCTGCGAATGTCAGGAGCAGCACACCGGCTGCCATTACGGATAAAAATCTGCTAATTTTCATGATATACCCCTCCGATATACTATATTTGAACTAATTATAACATAGAAAGTGTATGTTATTGTTAATTTTTTGTGAACAGAATGATAGTAAAATCAAAAAATTAATCATGTGCCTGTCCGGTATTTCACAGATTTATATTGACACCGCCGCCAAAATAGTATATAATAATTATGTTGTATTTATTTGCATAATATTACTATGGCAGTATATGCAGCTTTGTTTTACATCATTAACGCTGCTGGCTCAAAAATAAAGAAATGTCAGCCGTGATATATAATGTGAAGAATAAAACAAATTATGGACGTTTTCGTCCGCTATGTTTTGTGAGCCGCCCCGCGTGCTCTTGATCGATATATTATAAAAATGAATAAAATGACGCGGCATTTACCGCCTTTGTAGTAGTAAGTTTTATGATACAAACTTTATTATTCTGAAAAGGAGGTAATGCACTGATGAACTTGATCGTCGCTATCGTTCTTATCATCCTGGCACTCATCATAGGTGCTGCTGCCGCCGGTTTTCTTGCATACGGCAAGGGCGTTGACGCCGGTGTCGAAAAACGTAAGCAGCAGGCAGAATCTATCGTCGGATCAGCTGAACAGCAGGCTGAACGCATAATAGAAGACGCCGAAAAGGATGCAGACAATAAGAAAAAGAGTGCACTCATCGAAGCTAAGGATGAGATCCACAAGCTCCGTACTGAGGCAGATAAAGAAATCAAGGATCGCAGAGCAGAGCTGTCTCGCCAGGAGAGGCGAATGCAGCAGAAAGAAGAAAATCTTGATAAGAAAACTGATAACCTTGAAAAGAAGGAGGATATCCTCAACCAGAAGATAAAATCCGCTGATGAGAAACTCAAGGAGGCTGATGCTATAAAGAAAGGTCAGCTCGATGTTCTCGAAAGGATATCAGAATTCACAAAGGACCAGGCAAAGGAATACATAATCTCCAAGCTCGAAGATGATCTGGTACACGAAAAAGCAGTCAAGGTAGCTGCTTACGAACAGCAGATAAAGGACGAATGTCAGGAGAAGGCAAGGAGTTATATCTCCCTCGCTATCGCAAAGGTCGCAGCAGATCAGGTGTCGGAAGCTGCCGTTTCCGTTGTTCCGCTCCCAAATGACGAAATGAAGGGAAGGATCATAGGAAGAGAAGGAAGAAATATCCGCACCCTTGAAACGCTCACTGGCGTTGATCTCATAATCGACGATACTCCCGAAGCTATCACACTCTCATGTTTCGACCAGATAAGACGTGAAGTTGCAAGGATAGCTCTTGAAAAACTCATAGCCGACGGCCGTATCCACCCGACACGCATCGAGGAAATGGTCGAAAAGGCAAAGCGCGAAGTCGAGTACCGCATCAAGCAGGAAGGTGAACGCGCTGTCATCGAGACAAACGTTCACGGTCTCAACCACGAGCTCATCAAGCTCCTCGGAAGACTCAAATTCCGTACAAGCTACAGACAGAACGTTCTCGATCACTCTATCGAAGTCGCAAAACTCTGCGGCGTTCTCGCTTCCGAGCTCGGAGTTGATGCCAACATGGCAAGACGTGCCGGTCTTCTCCACGATATCGGTAAGGCTCTCACTTCTGAGATCGAAGGTTCACACGTTCAGATCGGTGTGGACGTATGTAAGAAGTACAACGAGAATCCTATTATCATCCACGCTGTTGAAGCTCACCACAACGACGTTGAGCCCAGAACAGTAATAGCCTGCATCGTTCAGGCAGCCGACGCTATCTCTGCTGCAAGACCTGCTGCAAGAAGCGAAAACTACGAAAGCTACATCAAGCGCCTCCAGAAGCTGGAGGAGATATGCAACTCCTACGACGGCGTTGAGAAGTGCTTCGCAGTTCAGGCAGGACGTGAAGTCAGGATCATGGTCGTTCCGGAAGTCATCAACGACGAGAAAATGGTCCTTGTTGCAAGACAGATCGCCCAGCAGATCGAGACTGAAATGGATTATCCAGGTCAGATCAAGGTCAACCTCATTCGCGAAAGCAGAGTAACAGATTACGCTAAGTAAGGCTGTTTTGCGGACGGTACTTTGCCGTCCGCTTTTATTTTATCCCATGCACAGCATCCGCTGATACACGGAAATATACCATGAAAGGATAAGTCATCATGGCAAAAACACTGTTCAACTCCTCGGATAAATCCAACTTCATACTGAACATGTCCGAGGAAAAATACTCAAAACTCGCATCCATAGGACTCCTGACAGCCTGCTTCTGCACCTCGCTGTTCACAATGATCCCGGAGATCTTCCGTGAAGCAGACTCTGCGACAAAAGTCAGCTACGAAGTCGTAGCCGGCGGTCTTGCGATATCCGGCGTAATATGCCTGATACTCGCACTCATTTCACTCATACGCAAATTCTCCGGAAAGCACTCACTGTTCCCGGTGTGTGCATTCGGCGCCGTGGTCCTTCTGGCTGCTGTATCGCTCATTTTCTCTTACGATTACAACGTCGGCGTATACGGATTCCCCAAACGCGGCGAAGGACTTCTCGCCATACTCTATTACTTCGGTTTCTTCGTGACAGGCATCTCGATAAAGAATGAGAAGGCTCTTAAAACTCTTTCCGCCGGCATCATCGGCGCAGGCGTACTCAACTCGCTCTGGTCGCTGATTCAGGTATTCACCGGCAAGCTCACATTCTACACAGCCAGAGATGCGCATTATGTCGGCTTCAAAGCAAATCCGGCTTCCGGTCTGAGTCAGTCCCCTATCTTCCTTGCCATGGTACTGTCACTCGCACTGACTGTCGCTCTTGCCGCCGCCATACTCACCGGCAGCAAAAAGAACCGTATCCTCTGCATCGTATGCTCCGCGCTTTTCGCATTTGTGATGCCTCTTACCTATTGTATACAGGGATTCGTCGGACTTGGCGCTGCGATAATTTCCGCCGCAGTCATAGTCTTCATAAAGAAAGCACCAAAAGTACGTCTTGCAGTTATATTGTCCGCAGTTATACCGGCTGCACTGGCTATAACTTTTGCCGCGACCGGCGTAATCGGCGACGAGGATTCCTATAAGCTCCGCGACGGCTACATCCTCTGGTCTATGGATTCATTCCAGAGAGTTCAGGGAAGCGGAAGATGCGACGGCTCAGTCGTAGATATCTCAGATGTTTCCGCAGTATACAGCCGTCTGAACGACAAGACCTTAAAACTCATCAAGAAGTATCCGATGACAGGCACAGGTCCAGAGCAGCTTGTTTATCCTCAGCTCTACACAATGGGTGTCGGCGTGAACTCGTACAATGAGCTCAGCGAGATAATCCCCAACAACGACGGTACTTTCGACAAGGTTTACAACGAGTACCTCTATACCGCTGCTACACGCGGCATACCTTCACTTATAGCACTTGCCGCACTCCTGATCTGGGTAATAGCCAGCGGCAGAAAGCGTCTGAAAAACGCTCCCGCAGAAAGCACCGTGCTGTACTTTGCAGCTCTGACAGGAATCCTGATATTCTTCGTCGGATGCAGCAATATCACATTCTCGCCTATTTTCTGGGCAGCAGCCGGAGCTTCAGGAGCAGCCGTCAAGCCCGTAAAGCCCAAAGCTGAAAAGCGCAAGCGCAAGAAATAAAAGGCAAAAGCTGTGCAAATTGATGCACAGCTTCTTTTTTGGCTCTTTCCGCCCGTTCTTCAAGTTTTTCGGCTTCGCGAAATATTTTTTTCAGAAATTTTCCGGCAGGCAATTAAGTATATCATTTTATCTGACTTTTTTGCTTATCATTTTTTGCGGTCAGTAAATGAGCAGTAATAATTGTATAATCGTGCTGGATATTTTTATACTCATGCAAAACCGCTGTTTTACGTCATTTCAGAATTTCAATTACTTTTTAACTTATAAATATTTTGTTATTATCGCAATAATTGCATATATTATGTATTATTCAACTTATATAATTTATTTACAAAAGGTTAATGTTAAATAATAAATTTTATTTCGCAATTTCGTCCTAAATCTGAGCAATATAATCAATTGAACTTCTTGCACTAATGTTTTATAATACAATTGTTGGATGCGGAATTCCCCTAAATACAGGGAAACGCTCCACAGCACAATTACATTTCAGATACATTTTTGTGTGTCCTGTAAAACGGCAACTGTAATATTTTTTCTGCTTCCGGTCTAAACTCCGCCGGTCTTGATCGTTCTACTAATCGCCGCATACGTTTTTTTCTAACAGCTGTTTTGAACATTAATGCCTATAATATGTTCATCGCCTAAATTCAGCTTTAGTCAGTTTCAACGTTTCGTAATCGTCTCAGCATGGCAGAAATATTGCAGCAGCACTGCGGAATTAGGTGCTGTGCCGTTCATGTGAATGCGTATAGAGGGTGCGTATTCGCATAGAGAGATAGCGGCCTTGATCGACTTTTTGAGAGGGTGTCGATCAAAGTCGTTATTTTCTTTTTAATCGAGCTTCTTCTTCTATACCACAATAAACCGCCGCTTCATTTCTGAGGCGGCGGCTCCTTTTATATCACTTCTGCTTTTTCAGCTTGCGGAGAGTGTAGCCTTCATTGACCTTCAGCTGTCCGCGCTCTATGGCAAGCGCATAATCCGGAACGTCCCGTGTAACTGTAGTTCCGGCTGCTGTATATACCGCTTTTCCGAGCTTTATAGGTGCTATGAGATTGGTGTTGCAGCCTATGAAGCAATTGTCTCCTATGACACAGCGGCTCTTTGCCACGCCGTCATAATTTACTGTAACAGTTCCGCATCCTATATTTACCTTGCGTCCGATATCGCTGTCACCGAGGTAAGCAAGATGAGCTACCGCAGTCTTCTCGCCTATTGTTGAATTCTTGATCTCTACGAAATCTCCTATCTTAGCGCCGCTCTTTATGGTGCTGCCAGGGCGTATATGTACATAAGGTCCAACCTTTACGTCGCTCTCAACTGAAGAATCATATACCTGCACCGTGTTGAGGGTTACATTGTCGCCGATCATGCTGCATTCCACCACCGTGTTCGGACCGATAACGCAATTGCTGCCGACTTTTGTTCCGCGGCGGAGTATCGTGCCGGGAAGTATCTGAGTGCCTACGCCGATCTCGACACTGCGTTCGATGATGACGCCGTCTGTACAAAGGAACTCCACTCCGTTCACAAGATGCTTTTCGATAACCGCCCTGCGTGCAATATCATTGAGCGCAAGCAGATCTTTTCTGTCGTTCGCACCAAGGATTATCTCAGGGTTCTCCGACTTGTAGGCACCGGCATTCTTTCCCTCAGCTATAGCTATAGACACGGTATCAGTCAGGTAATACTCGTTCTGGGAATTATCATTGGTGATCTTCCCGAGAAGTTCTATGAGATCAGCGGTCCTGAACCAGTATGCGCCGGAATTCACCTCGCGTATAAGGCGCTGTTCTTCGCTCGCATCCTTGTGCTCGACTATCCCGCTGATACCGGAAGCTGTGCGGATAACTCTTCCGTAGCCCTTGGGATCGTCCAGCTCGGCAGTTATGACTGTTACCGCATTCCCCTGCTGTTTGTGTATAACAAGTGCCTCCTCTATGGTAACGGGATCAATGAACGGTGCATCGCCGCAGAGCACGAGAGTATTGTCCGAATCATCCTCCTGAAGGAACGGCACTGCCTGCATTACAGCATGGCCCGTACCCAGCCTTTCAGCCTGAAGGACTGTCCTGCATCTTCCGCCGAGGTACTCATCTATCATTTCGCCCCTGAAGCCCTTGACCACGCATATATCGTTTATACCAGCCGCACTGCATGCTGTTATCACCCACTCAAGCATGGGTTCTCCAAGAACTTTGAAAAGAGGTTTTGGTATATCCGCTTTCATTCGCTTGCCTTGTCCGCCTGCTAAGATTATTGCTTTGTTCATTGATATGTCCTCCTTGTTTCCTGTATCGCTGCCGGTACTCACAAAAACATGTCACCGGCTCTATGTATATTTTCACATACTTTAACAATAATTGCAAGCACTTTTTCGGTATTTTGTGTTCGTTTGCATATTTTTGTATAAAATGCTGTAAAATCAACGCTCAATTTTTCTCATTATAGATATAGTAATTTCCGGTAATATATGGTATAATAGATGTAAGTCGGATGGGGCGTACTGCGTCCTGTTCGGTAATGTTTAAAACTGGAGGTATATACCAATGGCACACAAATATTGTTACCTTTTCTCTGAAGGTAATGCTAACATGAGAGAGCTTCTCGGCGGTAAGGGTGCAAACCTGGCTGAGATGACTAACATCGGTCTCCCTGTTCCTCAGGGCTTCACGATCACAACAGAGGCTTGTACTCAGTACTATGAGGACGGCGGAATCTCTGATGAGATCATGGCTGAGATCAACGAGTATATCGTAAAAATGGAAGGCATCACAGGCAAGAAGTTCGGCGACAAGGAGA
>DFJW01000057.1 GCA_002373775.1 Ruminococcus flavefaciens
CCTGCATTCAAGGCAAAGGATATCGGTTTTGACAGAAGCATGATCGGAGCTTATGGTCATGATGACAAAGTTTGCGCATACACAGCTTTAAGAGCTACAGTGGACTGCGTTGCACCCACACATACAGTAGTAACTGTTCTGACAGACAAAGAAGAGACGGGGAGCGACGGTAATACCGGACTTTGCTCTGCTTATCTCAAGTACTTCATCGCTGATATCGCAGAAGCACTCGGTTCCAATGAGAGAACAGTTCTTTCAGCATCTGAGTGCCTCTCAGCTGATGTAAACGCAGCATATGATCCGACTTTCCCTGAAGTAAACGAGAAGAACAACTGTGCATATATCAACAAAGGCGTGTGCATAACAAAGTACACCGGTGCACGCGGAAAATCCGGCACATCTGACGCATCCGCAGAATTTACCGGAAGGATCAGACGTCTCATGGATTCAAAGGAAGTTATATGGCAGACCGGAGAACTCGGAAAAGTCGACGAAGGCGGCGGCGGAACTGTTGCAGCATATATAGCTAATCTTGATGTTGATACAATTGATATGGGTGTACCGGTGCTTTCAATGCACGCTCCATATGAGATCGTATCAAAACTTGACACATATATGGCTTATAAAGCATTCCGAGTATTTATCGAAGACTGACATAAATAAGTAAAAAACTCCTGTAAGCAGCAGCTTACAGGAGTTTTTCTTTTATCAATTGTTGTCATGAAACTTCGACTCATCCAGATCAAGTATATCAGAAGAAGAACTTCCGCCGTCGCCATAACGCTGTTTGATAACGTGAGCAATGTAGAAATTGTATGCAGCTAACAGCAGCATAACAACACCTATAACAACTCTTGTAAACCATCCGGCTCCAAAAGGCTTGATGAATACTATCACAGCAAGTACAAACAACAACGCCGAAAATATGCCGTTTGTAAGTCTCTGATCGTGTGAAGCGGTACTGCTGAGTGCTTTCGTAAGCCTTATGATTGCCAGTATTGTGAGTACGCCTGCTGCTATAAATGAGATCACCGCAGCAAGGACACGCGGCAGAAGTATGATGATAGCACCAAGTATTATGCCCATGAATGAGGCACCGCCCTGATCCGGAGCTTTCAGGAGCATAAGCACACTCGTAAGGATGATAAGACCACCTATCACATAGCATGAGTAAGTAAGTATTTTCGGAAGCAGGAGGATTATCAGTCCTCCTGCTGCAAGCAGAACACCCTTGATATTATATTCACTTTTGCTAACCATAAGTTTCCTCCTACTTCAGACAAGAATGTTTATCAGTTTAAGATACAGCTTCTGAATTGCCCCAGCCCTTGAATAGATACTGCCTGCAAGTGCAGAAACAGTGGACTGGCATGCAGCAAGTTCATCTTCAGTAGGCTGCTTGTTTCCGAAACCAGCCTGAAGAGCGGTATTCACCAGCACATCAAAACTGCCGCGCTCAAAATGCGTTCCGCCGAGGTGATTTTCAACTTTTTCGGCAAATTCAGTATACTTCATATCTTCCTTGTTCAGTTTCAGATAAGCAAGCATTTTTTCAGCATACTGATACATATAGCCTATTCTGCTTGAATTGCTGCCGGTAGTCATCAACCTGTTTCTTCTGCTGACGATCATGTAACGCCTCAGCCATACTATTCCGGCAGCGATCAGCGCTAACATAAGCGTAACAGCTATAGTCTTTACAAATCCTGGTATCTCAAATGAATCATCGTCATCATCAGAACTGCTTCTGCCCGCCATACCTGTACCGTTTCCATTCCCGGCAGTTGTCACTGTTGTAGTTGCGTTGACATAAGATGTAACGGTCAGCTGAGTGGTCTGAGTTGAAACTTCGACCGGGACAGTAACTGTAGTCGCAGCTGTAGTAGTTGTAGTATCGGGATCAGGTTCTGTTGGTTCAGCCGGCTCTTTCTGACCTGGATTTACAGATCTGCGTGTATATCCTGCTGTACATTCGAAAGGTACCCAGCCGAATCCGTCGAGATACACTTCTATCCATGCGTGACTTCTGTTGTCGCGCACATCTATGGTAAGTGTTCCGTCCGGATTGATTTCCGCATCGTCAAAATCGTCACCGACGATTATATATCCGGTAGTATACCTTGCGGGGATCCCTGCCATACGGGCAAGAATAACGCCGGCAGACGCATAATGTGTACAGTATCCCTTCTGATTCTCAAGCAGGAAATAGTTCACAAAATCACGATTTGAAGGTGTCTTGCCGGGAGAAAGGGTATAAGTAGTTTCGTCAGACATTCTTTTTCTTATACTCTGAAGTATCTCCATTTTTTCCTGTATAGTAACTGCACTGTCTGCATTGTCAAGAATATCAGAATAGTGTTCCCTTATCTCATCCATATCATTATCATCAGGCAGCTGCAAATAATGATCGTACACGAATTCGCTGTATCTGCTCTCAAGCAGTTCAGCAAGTATCAGATGCGGATTATGGTACAGGAAATTCTTATCTGCATAGTATCTGCTGCTTACATTGAAATTGTCAGTAAACGTATACAGATCATTGTTCTCACAGTATTCCTTGACCGAATCTTTCCATGAAGAATCCTGCATCTCAGCTGCCTTGAATTCTTCATCATGACGTTCATCGATATACTGAGCAGCATTTTCAGCATCTATATGAACGAATTTATAAGAAAACTCCTCATCTGTACCGTTATCCGATCCTACCATAAGATCATCGTCGTATGTCAGATCACCATAGTTGTCAACGCCATAAGGGGCAAAAGTATGCGGCTTTTTCATGTCGAGCTCTATCCACATGGTCATATCCATTGTGGACGGTGCATTCAGCTTTGTGAAAAGGCACGGAAAATCCTGAGTGTGTATACCATAATACTTGAAATCGTAGAACATTTTGTCATTATATGCGCTTTCACTGAGGTCTTTCCACTCATTATCCTCGTATACACAGCCGTTATAGTCTTTGAGGTAAACTGCACCGTCTATCGGAGTATCAAAAGTAACAAGCATATCTGTTTCGTTTTTATAAGAGATATGGTCATTGGTACCAAGCTTGTTGTTCTCATAACTGAAACTGAATCCAAATGCGCTTGTAAGTCTTGAAATGCTCTCCGCCAGGTTTTCAAGCGTAAACTCGCTGAGAGCTTCACTTATGTCACGTCTCTTACGGTTGAGTTCTTCACTTCGCTCATAACCCGAAAGATTCATGATAAGAGAAGTGAGCATTGCTATTATCACGACCGCAGCAATCACCAGAATACCGCATTTCTCCGTAACTTTCAGCTTCATCTGCCGTTTGGGGAAGAAGAGATCATCCTTACGGACAAAACCTCCATGTCCGCCGGAATACTCTCCTACGTCAATAGTTGACATCGCAAGGAGCGAAAGCCAGTAAGCAACTGTAAGTATTCCCCAGAATATCGGGATCTCTATACCATTGTAAAGACCTATCTCGATAAGAGGGAAAGTCGCCATAAGCGGCAATATGGGATTAGGACGGCTTATAGTGAAATAGTATATTACTATCGCCAGCAGCCAGATACCGAAAATAAAAAGCGTTGTCAGGCATTCATCTTCAAGTGAAGGATCAACATGTTTGTAATACTTTATATCAGTGTGGAAAGAAGCACTGTAGATGATATTGTAAGCATATTTGAATCCCTCTGTAAGCTTATCCAAGGATCTGTATGCAGCAAAAGCAAACACAAGAACTGAGCCTGTCAGCACCCAGAGCGCCTTGCCTCCGATAAGAACGAGAACGATATAGAAAGCTGATAGCGCAACAGAAGCAGTTACCACCGCAGGCGTGTTGTATCTGAATTCAAACATTCCCAGAAAAGCAAGTATTACCGATACAAATCCCATGATCGCTATGAGTACCGATTCAGCCCTTCTGAAATTAGGACGTTTATTCCTGACGGACATCACGATACTGTCACATATCGTGATACCGTTCGTATTATTCATAGTTTTTGACTTCATTATAATTCAATGTCCTTTATTGAGGCAGATATCCTGCCGATTACTACTGGAATAATATTGATATTATCAAAACCTGCTCCGAGTTTAAGAGCATCTCCCTGATTTTTAACTACGATCACCGCATTTTTCGCCTCAGCATCAAGCTCATCATCTATATGATTCATAGCCGCTGTATCCATTGATGAAGAAATATATGTGAACGACGCGAGAGAAAGCGTTGGATTATCATTGAAATATGCAGCTGACGGCATACAATACAGATTGTCGTTAAAAGAACGTATGATATCCCGCATAGCATTTGTCAGAGTGTCCTGATCGGTTATCAGACGTTCCACAAAGCTGTTTTCTTTCCCGCTGAAATAAATGAGCTTATGTGATCGTTCATTCATTATCATGAACTGTGATACAGAGAGCACGGTTTCAATAAGAGTGTCAAATACCGGGAGCGTATAAACAGAGTCTTCATAACATTTAAGATCAAGGAATACAGCTGAAGGCACATCAACAGGAAGGCTGTAGTCTTTGACGATGAACTCATCCTTCTTCGAACTCAGCTTCCAGTGTATCCTGTTCAGCTTATCGCCGGGGTTATACTCCCTGAGATCAAATACTTCAGAGGGATCGTCTCCCGGCTTTGACTCGGAGAACATGGTGCTCTCCTCAGTATAATGATCCGCAAAAGATATCGAACCGGATATATCATGTCCTTCCGGCATAACAAATACTTCGGCAGTTGTATTCTTACCTGTTCTGAATCTGAAAAGTCTTATCGGATCGAATATACTGATATATGCACATCTTATCTTCAGATTGCCGCAGAAACGTGAGCTGACCTGAAAAGTTATCCTCTGAGAATTTCTTGACTGGATAGGGAAGTATAATTCAAAATCGGTTATCTGGTTGTTAAAAACGTTATAGTATTCGATCCGTGCCTCTGCCTTGCCTATTGGGAAAATGCTGCGATTAGTAACACAGAGCTGTACGGGAAAGCTGTCATTTTTAGCAACTGTGTCTGAACGCAGAGAAAAATCCACAGATATCATTTTCTTAGCGATAAACGTGGTTATGAACAGAAACACAGGCAGCATCAGCATAACAACGAGCAGCACCAGTGCAAAATCCCAGATGTAGAGAATATAAAAAGCAGCACAGATCAGTATCAGGACTATAAAAAGGATCTTTGTCAGTATCATTCGTCTTACCTTTGAGGAGTTCCGATACCTGGAACGGGCACACTTTTCAGCAGTTCCGATATCACTCCCGAAGCAGTGATATCCGCCATCTTAGCTTTAGAACTGAGCATTATCCTGTGTTCAAATACATCGGAGCATATGTAAGCTATGTCGTCAGGTATGACATAATCTCTGCCCATAGCAACAGCGATCCCCTTTGATATCTGCATGAGCGCAAGAGTTCCACGGGGGCTTACACCGAGTTTTATCATAGGATGATTACGGGTAGCAGCTGCAAGTGCCACGATATATTCATATATCCTGTCATCAATATAGATATTGGATATGTATTCCTGAAGTGCAATTATTGAATCTGCATCCGCAACTGATTTAACAGCATCCAATGGATTGGAGTTGAACTTATTCTTGAGAATAGAGACTTCATCGCTGAATTCAGGATAGCCCATGCTGAGCTTTATCATGAAACGATCCAGCTGTGAGTCAGGAAGATTATGAGTACCGGCAGAACCTATGGGATTCTGTGTAGCTATTACAGTATAAGGCTCAGGGAGCTTATATGTAACGCCGTCAACAGTTATGCTCTTTTCCTCCATAAGTTCAAGCAAAGCTGACTGTGTCTTGCTTGAAGTACGGTTGATCTCGTCCGCAAGGAAAAGATTACAGAAAGCAACACCGGGACGGAACTCAAATTTTCCCGAAGCCTTATTATATATTGAAAAACCGGTTACATCCGAAGGGAGAACGTCCGGAGTGAACTGCATACGATTATGTTCAAGTGAAAGTGCCTTGGAAAAAGCAAGTGCAAGAGTAGTCTTTCCTACGCCCGGTATGTCCTCTATCAGAACATGACCTTTGCATAATATGGCAAGCAGCACTTTAATGATAATTGTATCTTTACCTACCACAGCTTTTTTGACTTCACTGAGAATAGCGTTGATCTGATTTGTGTAATAAGAATTGTTCATGTTACATCTCCTGTTTTTCTTTGATTGCATACATAACTATTATATCATTATTATCATCGTTTGGCAATACCAATATTGTTTTTTTTGCAGTAATCTTGCTATTTTATCTCATTTGTGATATAATATCAGCATGCTTGATATCAAGTATCATATAAAATATTCATCCGCACATACCAGAGTGTTACAAATTCAGACGATATTTTCGCATTATTACCAAAACCGGAGGATGTTATGGATAAAAACGAAGCAAAAAAACGCATAGAAGAACTCTCAGTGCTTCTTGATAAATACACATATCAATACTATGTTCTGGATGCTCCCGAAGTAAGCGACTATGAATTCGATATGCTCATGCAGGAACTCAAGCAGCTCGAAAATGAGAATCCCGAATTCATACGCCCGGAATCCCCAACGCAGCGTGTAGGAGGAATTGCGTCCGGAAAATTCGAGAAAGTCCCGCATGCAGTGCAGATGGCAAGTCTGCAAGACGTATTCTCATACGGTCAGGTCGAGGATTTTATCACCCGCTGCCGCAATGAACTTGGAGAATGTGAGTTTTCTGTAGAACCAAAGATAGACGGACTTTCAGTATCACTTGAATATGAAAACGGAACTCTTACAAGAGCCTCTACACGCGGTGATGGCTTTACAGGTGAAAACGTTACATCCAACATAAAAACTATTCGTACGATACCGCTCAGATTGGACGGTGCTCCTGAATTTCTCGAAGTACGCGGTGAAGTATATATGCCTGTCAGCAGCTTTATTGAACTTACTGACCAGCAGGAACTCCTTGGTGAGACGCCGTTCAAGAATCCGAGAAATGCAGCAGCAGGTTCGCTGAGGCAAAAAGATCCCGGCGTAACATCCAAACGTAAGCTGGATATTTTCATTTTTAATGTGCAGCAAGTAGCAGGGGAGAGTTTCAAAACTCATACAGACTCACTTGATCGTCTTAAAAAACTCGGATTCAAGACGATACCGAGTTATAAGAAATGCCATGATTTCTCAGAAATAAAGGCAGAGATCGAAAGGATCGGCAATGAACGCTCCGGATTCGGATTTGACATAGACGGAGTAGTCATAAAGGTAAATGATCTTTCTCAGCGCGACATAATGGGAGCAACTGCAAAGACTCCGAAATGGGCTGTTGCATATAAGTATCCGCCGGAAGAAAAAGAGACAAAACTCCTTGATATAGAAGTTAATGTAGGCCGTACCGGCGCTATAACACCTGTTGCAGTATTTGAACCGATACTGCTTGCAGGCACATCTGTATCCAGAGCAGTACTGCATAATCAGGATTTCATTGACGAAAAAGACATCCGTATCGGAGATACTATAGTTGTCCGCAAAGCAGGTGAGATAATACCGGAAGTATTAAGATCTGCTGCCCATTCAGAAGGCTCATCAAAGTTCAGACTTCCAGATAAATGTCCTGTGTGCGGAACTGGTTCAGTTCGCTATGAAGGCGAAAGCGTCCTCAGATGTCCGAACGTTCAATGTCCGGCACAGCTGCTGAAAAACATGATATACTTCGCCTCCAAAAACGCAATGAACATTGAAGGACTGGGCGAGTCAAATATGAAGCTTCTCGTTGACAGCGGTCTTGTGAGCTCACCGGCTGATCTCTACAGCCTGAAAAAAGAGCAGCTCATTTCGCTGGAACGCTTTGGAGACAAATCAGCAGAAAACCTCATCGCCGCTATCAGCTCATCAAAGAATGCCGGACTCGACAGGCTCGTATGCGCACTGGGCATAAGAAATATCGGTCAGAGTTCTGCGCAGCTGCTGTGCAGGAAATTCGGCAGCATTGACGGCATACTCAGTGCTTCACTTAAAGAAATATCATCTATTGAAGGCTTCGGAGAAGTTATGGCTGAAAGTGTGTACAGTGCACTCCGTGAGCCGCACAGAGTCGAACTGATCGAACGGCTTCGCACAGCAGGAGTCAATATGGAATACTCCGGAAGCGAAAACGGCGACAACAGATTTGAAGGTCTCACTTTCGTCCTGACCGGAACTCTTCCGACTATGAAGCGTGATGAAGCCAAGAAACTCATTGAATCATACGGTGGAAAAGTCAGCAGCTCTGTTTCAAAAAAGACGAGCTTTGTAGTCGCTGGTGAAGATGCAGGGAGCAAATTAGTAAAAGCAAATGAACTTGGCATCCCGGTACTCACTGAACAGGAACTGGTCGAAAGGACGAAGTGAAAATGAATATTGATATCAGACACATCGCCAAGTTATCTGCTCTGGAATTCTCTGAAAATGAACTTGCTGAGATACGAGAAGATATGGAAGAGCTTACCCGTGCATTCTCCGAGCTCCCGGATACGATCATTCCGGTAACCGATACAGAAAGGAAAATGGAACTGCGCAGTGACGATATTATTGACAGCGAGATACCGTCGGAAGCCCTCATATCACTCGCACCGGCAAGCAGCGGAAACTGCTATTCAGTCCCACAGGCGGTAAAATACTGATATGGGATTATTCAGAAAAACAGCCACAGAGCTGATCGATATGCTCGGTAAAAAACTGTGTTCACCGGAAGAGATACTCAGTTCACTGAAAAAACGTATTGCAGAAACTGAACCTTACACCAAAGCATATATCACACTGCCAGAAGGTCCTATAGCTGACGGACTTCCTGTGGCAGTAAAAGATAATATTGCAGTAAGATGTCAGAAAATGACCTGCGGCTCAAAAATGCTGGCAGACTATATATCTCCTTATGACGCAACGGCAGTAAGGAAAATGGCTGAAAACGGCATGACCGTGTACGGCAAAACAAATATGGACGAATTCGCAATGGGAAGTACATGTCAGAATTCGTATTTTCAGACTACCTGCAACCCGTGGGGTACTTCATTTTCT
>DFJW01000068.1 GCA_002373775.1 Ruminococcus flavefaciens
TATCAAGTGCATCAGCAATACGCTGGATATTCTCAAGGGCAATGCTTCTCCTGAAACACTCTATATCACTGATATAGGTCCTGTGCAGACCACACTTCTCAGCAAACTTTTCTTGAGATAGTCCTTTTTGGGTACGATACTTTTTCAGATTTGTGCCAAACACTTTAACGATATCCATAAAATACTCCTCCATTTTATCATTATTATACAACATTGAACACAATAAGTCGACAGACAATAAGTGGCTTGACTAAAGAAGCCCCCTGTAATCGTTGTGGATTACAGGGGGCTATATTTTCGTTTACTTTGAACCCAGTGGAGTCTAAGTTAGGTTATATCAGAATTAGACTGTATGTATTGCTTTATTCTATCGCAATCTTCACAAAGAATACCACAGTCTCTCATGCTGAATTGATCGGGAGCGATAGTCACACCGGTATAAGGTATACCTTGGCTTTTACAAATATCAACGATCTCCAATCTGTCCTTAGCAGACATTTTATTGCCCAGATAGACTCTCTTGATCTTAAAAAACTTGCAGTTGTAGTTTTCATCGGTAATAAGCGTATCACATGAGATCAATCGCCATTCCTGCTGATATTTCCAATCAAGGCTTTTGCTGAGCAGACAGTACTTATAGAAGTCCCACAAGTTTTCATTTGTTAGTGTTCCTGTCAAATTCCACTTCAAACTTAATTCCGTCAGAGGTGTTCTTGTATCTGTGTATATTACAGGAAATAAGTTATGATAAATGCCAACATTATCATCAGAATAATCAGGTGTTTCATATTCGATACAAAATCCCTGATGATATTTCGCATAATGCGACCACATAAGCATTGAGTATGGTGTTTGTGCGAAACAAGCAACTCTGAAACGGTTTGCTGTCTTCTGCATATCACTGAATTCTGTATCAATTACATGATTTATCGCTTTGTAATAGCTTTCACCGCTTGCATCCGGATTTATCCGTTCCTTTAATAGTTCTTTTTCCATCGAAAGAAGAAAGTACTCTTGATGAGCACGGACAAGATCATTGGTTTTGTCCAACTCGAATAATGATGCAACTTCTCTGCCAGATGTAATATGCATGAAAACACGCATTGCAAGATGTCGTGAAATCTCAGCATAATCCCACTCAGGATTTACGGCTACACCGCACAATGATGCATAGTATCGTACCCTCTGCAATGTAAAGTCGCTGCTATCAACATAAATATTGCAATCATATGGATCGTCAAAGTCAGATGGTGCTGAAAGATAAACAGTATTATTAGCAAGAGCTTCTTTGGAAAAGTTACGATCAACACCATCTACCTTCTTGATTGTGTTTGGGAAGTATTTAAAAAGGCTTTTTCTCATACAGTGAATATTTATATCAAACAACTCAGCCTGTGTGAGACGAGAAATCTGCTCTTTTGTTTGTTCTACATCTCTGATAAAAAACACTGACATATTGCACCTCTTTCTTATGCTGTACATTTTCAGATTGCGTTTCAACTCATTATTCGCACTTTTACATATTATATCATGGATTCGTCGAAAAAGCAACCTCAATTCCCGATTATACGCTGTTTCCAACTTCGACTCCACCGGAATCAAAGTCCCCACTATTTCTTCCTCGGCTTCTTGATTTTAGCCACTGCCGTCACATCAAACCCATACTTATCAAGTATTCCCTCAGCGAGCGCCTTGATCTCAGCCTTATACTGTCTGCCCAGCTCATACAACTCGGCAGAGGGCAAACCGTTTCGTATCAGCTTCTTTTTGAGCGCCGTCATTTTCTCCATACGTTCCTGCTTTGCCTGCATAAATTCATCGTAATCATCAGGGTGAAAACGGTCGATCTCCACCACATCGAGATAGCCCTTGTATCTGCGAACAAAGGAATCATAGTCCTTCTTGATCGCAGAATACTCCTGCGTACTCTCCTCTATGATTTTTTCTTTCTGCTGCTTCTGAGCTTCGATGCACTCGGCAGCGTGACAGCAGACCTCGCCTTCCTTTCCGAGAAACCGCTTGTGGCAGAAACCGCACTCACAGACCGTCCACTTGTTTTTATGAACGAGCTGCCCGATCTCCGCAAGGACAGTCAGCAGGCAGTTATCACTTTCACGGAACACATTGAACGTATAATCATCAACAGCAATAACCGTTCTTCCAGATGAGAGTGAGAAATGCTCCATAGTCATTTTGTAGTTGAAATACGCTTCACTTGACAGCAAGCTGAGCTGCGTATCGAAAAAAGCATTGATGCGTTCAGAAATGCTCGTCTGTATCTTGTTCCTGTTCAGCTTGGCAAGCACAACGTCATTCGGCTTTAAAAGCTGATAACGCTCAGTATCATACAGGTCGATGACCGCAGACACAAAGCCCCTGAAAAAGATATTTTCCCCATACTCGGCAACGAACCTTGCGATCATATCATCGGTGCTGACTTCAATGCTCCTGCCTATACGCAAAGCGCTGTGAAGCCTGTCACGAAAGGTATCAAACGGCTCGGTATGCTCCCGAAACATCTTGTGTTGATTCATAACTTCATCAAAGGTATATGTGCGAGTATTCAGCACTGCGCCGTGAATACTCTCGTCATCATTCTGTACAGACTGTGCGATGTCGATCGTGCGGTCTGTTTCGTTTATGCGGTAAATTGTGGTAGTTCCCATAGGCTCACCTCGTTTTTGGTATCTTATTCTATTATATCATAAAATACGCAGTCTGTCAATAATATGCGTATTCAAATAAATGTGTTTCGTATCATAAAATTCTTTGCGTATTTGATTGGAGCTATACGCAATATCCGAACTAAGGTGCGTTTGGAAATGGTACAATATTCATGTCAGCAGGAGAAAGACAGCTGACACATCATAAAACATCAGAAAGGACTGATAGAAACTTGAATGAATCTATCCAGTGGGCAACCCCCACACCCCTCCGTCCCGACGGGACAAACCTCCTGCCGTTCCCTGTGAACGCCCTTCCACCTATTATAGGAGACATGGCACAGGCGATAGCGACTACCACATCAACGGACGTTGCAATGGCAGGTACATCTATCCTCTCAGCAGTGAGCTACTGCTTTTCGGGAGTTTACCGTATGTCGGCAAAGCGTGACCACACCGAGCCGCTTGTGCTTGACACATTAACGATAGCAGAGCCGAGCTTCAAAAAGTCGCCTGTGATGTCGCTGATAAAGCGTCCGTACATTCAGTTCGCCCACGACTGGAACGAGAGCAACAAGCAGGACATCTTCACTTCTCAGGCTGAACGCAAGCTGTTGCAGAGTAAGCTGGAAGCCCTTGAAAAGAAGAAAGATGTGACTGCTGAGGAGATTGCCAGGCTCCAGACCGAGATCAGTAATATTCCGCCCAGCAACTTTCGCAGGATAGCGGTGG
Organism: Ruminococcus flavefaciens; assembly: GCA_002373775.1. Taxonomy (GTDB): domain Bacteria; phylum Bacillota; class Clostridia; order Oscillospirales; family Ruminococcaceae; genus Ruminococcus; species Ruminococcus flavefaciens_M. The sequence continues at coordinate 3,396 of DFJW01000068.1, forward strand.
ACGATGTTACACCTGAATCACTTGTGAACCTGCTTGAAGAAAACGGCACTCTGCTGATGATCTCAGACGAAGCCGGAATGCTCGGTAATTTCAGCGGTCGTTATTCCAATAACGTTCCGAATCTCGATCTCCTGCTGAAATCGTGGAACGGTGAGACCTACATCAGCGACCGAGCGACCAGGGCGAGCATCGTGCTGAAAAAGCCTTACATGAGCATCTGCCTTGCCTGTCAGCCCTATGTGTTCGATGGAATGATAAACAATCCTGTGTTCAGGGGCAGCGGACTGATAGCGAGGTTCATGTATTGTTTTCCTGTGAGCAATATCGGCACTCGCAAGTACGACACGCAGGCTGTTCCCGAACAGGTCGCTGAGAGCTACAAGAACCTTGTGTACAAGCTCCTTGGTGCGAAGTTCACATACCATGACGAGAAAGAGCTGTATCTCCACTTTAACAGCAAGGCATATGGCGAGTTCGTTGATTACTACAACAACTTCATCGAACCGCACCTCGTCACGGATATGGCTTTCTGCAAGGACTGGGGCGACAAGTATCACGGCGAACTGCTCCGCTTGTGCGGTATCATTCACTGCATCAAGTGTGCGCTGAACGATGTGAACCCCGTGGAGAACCGTGTCACGCTGGACACTTTCTGCAACGCTATCGAGATAGGCGAGTATTTCCGTGAACAGGCGATTTACGCTTACAGTCTCGGTGACGTTGACCTCGGAACGATCAAGGCAGAGCGTGTGCTGAACAAGATACGCTCCAAGCATATTCAGCAGATCAGGCAGAACGACTTGTACAAGCTGTGCCGCTGTATGCTGTTCAAGAATGCCGCTGACTTTGCTGAGACAATGGATATGCTGGAGGAATACAACTACCTTCGCAGTGAGACCATTCAGGGAGCGAACGGCAACAACAAGAGTGGAATCATGGTTTTTATCAATCCCCATATCTGAACAATCGACATTATCGACATTTTCGGACTTCGATTGTGCTGAAAATGCTGATAGTTCATATGACCACAAACATAAAACCGAGAAAGAGAGAGGTTTATTACTATGAATACAACAGAAAAGAAAGCCATCGTAGACAACATTCTGGAGTTGCTCATTCAGCTCACCGAGGACGGGGAGGACTCCGCTCCACAGAACGTCAAAGCATCGACCACCGACAAGGTGGAGATGCTGACTATCAAAGAAAGTGCCGCACTCATCAGCGGTCTTTCCGAACACACAGTACGCCAGCTTGTGAGACAGGGCAAGGTGAAGTCCGTCCGCACTGGCGAGGGCAGGAACGGGAAAATCCTTGTGAACAAGGCTGACCTGATCGCCTACTTCAACGGAAAGGGGGTGTGAGATATGCCCGATATGGAAAAGGTAAAAGCGCTGACTTCTCTGCTTGAAGAAAGAAGCGGTCTTGATGTGCGTGAAGCTGTTGCTCACAACATTCACTACCTCGACGGATATGAGAGTTATCTCTATCGTGATGAGATAAAGTATCTGCTCGAAACTCTCGATGTCGAGGAGGAGCCGCCGTTTTGATTCAGAATGGCGAACTTGGACATTTTTGTCCTAGTTAAATTGAGTATAATCGCATAGACTTTAGCTCACTTTTGAGCGAAAGTTCATGAGCAGAATCATCATTTTTGAAATGCTGATTTTGCAAAAATGTAATGCGGATTTTTGAATAAATGCGCCCACGTTTTCGGCTGCTCCGTCAGCCGTTCTTCTCCCGTAAGGGATAGCCCCGCAGGGCGGAGTAGTTCTTGTGGCGGTCTGATGCTGCCGCAAGTACTACGGAGTTACAAGCGGCGCTCTGCACCGTTGTAATCGCTGCTCCGCAGCTTTTTTCCTGCGACCATATTTTGTGTCGTTCAGGGAAAATTGCCCGTCAGGGCTGGCGTAGCACATAGCGAAGTCTTGTGCGTGCAATCTCCGCCTTAGCGGTCAAGAAAGGAGTGATGCCTATGATTTTTTGATTGGATTTCGTAGAGATAGAGAAGTAAATCCAATGAATAAGAAAGGCGAAATTATGAAACAGAAAAGAATCTCGTTTGGTCAGGGAAAGGGTTCTCTGACTCACAATAACAGGGAGTTCATGGCGGACAATGTTGATCCGCTCCGCACTCCGCAAAACATCACCTTCGTGCGTCAGCC
>DFJW01000100.1 GCA_002373775.1 Ruminococcus flavefaciens
AGGAGTATCAGCAGAGAATAGTTGCTAACGCTAAGGCACTTGCTGACGGTCTTCTCAAGAGAGGCTTTAACCTCGTTTCCGGCGGTACTGACAACCACCTCATGCTCGTTGACCTCCGTCCCTTCAACATCACAGGTAAGGAACTGGAGCACAGACTTGACGAGGTTTATATCACAGTAAACAAGAATGCTATCCATAACGATCCTGAGAAGCCTTTTGTAACAAGCGGTATCAGAATCGGTACTCCTGCTGTTACAACAAGAGGTCTTGGCATTGAGGAAATGGAAAAGATCGCTGAGTACATTTACCTCTGCGCTACAGATTTCGAGAACAAGGCTGACGAGATCCGTGCGGGCGTTAATGCTATCTGCGAGAAGTTCCCTCTTTATAAGTAATCAATAAGTATCAAGGGACGGACGAGCTGTCCGTCCCTTTCATTTTCAAAAGGTGTAATTATGATTGGAAAGATCGTTACCGTAACTGTTGACCGCCCACTTGGAAGCTATCATCCTGAATTCAAAGACCTGTATTATCCGATAAATTATGGTTATGTTGAAGGCATTATCGCTCCAGATGGTGAAGAACAGGATGCGTATATCCTTGGTGTCGGCAAGCCTGTTGAAAAGTTTACAGGCAAGATAATAGCCGTTATACACCGTGAAGATGATGCTGAAGAAAAATGGGTGGTATGCCCGGAAGAGATGTCGTTCACCACAGAGGAAATAGCTGAACAAGTCAGCTTTCAGGAGAAATATTTTCAGTCAAGTATTATCACTGAAGATTTCTCTCTCGATGCCTTTGAAAAAGGAATGGAGGAAACTGTATTCAGCTTTCTTGCTGAATGTTTTCCGGAATCAGGCAAGACATTTGAACTCAATGGAAGACATTCTTTCTACAAGGATATTTCAGGATACTTCGAGCTGTTTCTCTGTCTTTTCTGCAATGAAGAGCTAATTGGCACTGTTGCTGTCAAAAGGCTGAGTGATAAAGACTGCGAACTGAAATCACTATACCTTTATAAAGCTTATCACGGGCGCGGTCTTGGATATAAGCTTCTTGCGGAAGCGGTCAGATTTGCCGAATATAAGGGGTACCGGAGTATGTACCTTGACACTGTATCCACAAGCGCAAGAGCGCTCAGTCTTTATCGGCGTGCTGGCTTTAAAGATACTCAGCGCTATAATGATAATCAGAAAGCCGACATATTTATGGTCCTCGATCTTGCGTCTGATTCAAGCTGCTTTTAGGAGAGCCATATGTCCACGCTTTCAGCTGATATGATATGTCCAAAACTTTATTATTATACTGAAAGAAAATGTACGCTATGAAGGATATTTCTTGTTTGCTTGCAGGACTTATAAATCTTTGCGGTCCTATGATAATGCTGATGTTCTGGTCAAAAAAGACCGGAGCAAGAGCGTTCCCCGCCGTTGCAGCGTTTCTGGTGTGCTTTCCGGTTTTTATCATGGGAAATGCTATTCGTTCAGGGTTCGACCACAGCAATGCTATCGTCTTCTATATACAGCAGGGACTGCTCTTCGGAGTTCTTGAAGAATGCACGAAGTACCTGATGATGCGCTATGCACTGACGTCTTACGATAACCGTAAAGATGCTGTTACTTATTCCATCGGTCATAACGCCTATGAAGAATTGGGCATCGGTATCAGATGTCTGGGACTGATCGGTACCGGTAATGCTGCACCTGATATACTGATATTCCAAGCGTTTGAGGTGGCGATAGCAGCTGTTTCAGGTGCAGCTGTTGCTGTCATTATTTTTTACGGGGTACATAATGAAAAATACGCAGTGACGCTGCTGACAGCTATTCTTACGCATGCAGTTCAAAATGCCGCTGTTGGTATTTTTGTCGAACCGGTTGCTATTATCTTGCGTATTTTGATAGATGCGGCGTTATGCTATGTCGGCTGCCGCTGCTGGAAATCACTGAAAAGTCCGTTTGATGAAGATTATTGATACAGAATTGGAGGTTAGCTATGTCTGCACCGTTAGCTGATAAAATACGTCCGAAAACTCTTGCCGACGTAGTCGGTCAAGAGCATATTCTCGCCGATGGAAAGCCGCTTAGGCGTATAATCGAAAGCGGTACTGTTCCGAATATGATATTCTATGGTCCCTCTGGGGTCGGAAAGACTACTGTTGCTCGTATTATAGCTGAAAACTGCGGGATGTCGCTGTATAAGCTCAACGGTACGAATGCGTCGCTTTCCGATATAAAGGATGTAGTCGCTGACATTGGCACCTTCGGCAGTGAGAACGGCATACTCCTCTATCTTGATGAGATACAGTACCTCAACAAAAAACAGCAGCAGAGCCTTCTGGAGTACATAGAAAACGGAGATATTACGCTTATTGCGTCAACTACAGAAAACCCGTATTTTGCAGTCTATAATGCTGTTATCAGCCGAAGTACGGTTTTTGAGTTCAAGCCCGTAACAGCAGAACAGCTTAGACCAGCTATAAAACGCGCATTCAATATAATGGCGGAGGATAAGAATTGCGAGATACAAGTATCTGAAGATGTTATAACGCGCATTGCTTTCAGCTGCGGCGGTGATGTACGAAAGGCTATGAATACGGCTGAACTTGCTGTAGTTTGCGGCGAGGTATCCGGAAATAAAGTAGTAATAACTGAAGATTCACTTGAAGTTCTGGCTCAGCGAAGCAATATGCGTTATGACCGTGACGGCGATCAGCACTACGATATTCTGTCTGCTTTCCATAAGTCGGTAAGAGGCTCTGACGAGAACGCAGCTTTGCACTATGCAGCCCGACTTATAGAGGCTGGTGACATAATCTCACTTTGCAGACGCATGTTATGTATAGCGTCAGAGGATGTGGGACTCGCCTACCCTATGGCTGTTCCGATCGTAAAAGCGTGTGTTGATTCGGCATTGCAGCTGGGGCTTCCGGAAGCTAAACTTCCGATTGCTGAGGCTATAATACTTATGGCAACAGCACCGAAGTCGAACAGCGCGTGTATGGCGATAGATGCTGCTCTCGCGGACGTCAAGAGCAGTGATGCGCTTGAATTTCCGCGTCACTTACAAAATGTTCATTATGACGGAGCAGGAGCAAAAGTTGTGGGGCAGCATTATCTGTATCCACATGATTATCCTAATCATTTTGTTAAGCAGCAGTATCTTCCTGATGCACTGAAAGACCGGAAATATTACGAATTTGGTGATAATAAGCAGGAACAGGCAGCACTTCAGTACAGGAACAAGATACTGAGTTCCAATGAGAATAACAGATAAAATAAAAAGCCCCGGGAGACCTCCGGGGCTATCATTATTCAATTGTAATAAGCGACTTTCATCACTTGGCTAAATTATCCTTTGGACTCATTCCTTTCGTATCAGAATTCTAACATGTACCTCGTTATTTTCATAGTACATCGTTCCTTTCAAGGATCATTAATTAAGCCTTAATAAAACTCTCCATTGGAATCACCTTTAAACCGTATTTGCTCAACATCGTCTCCGAAACAGTCCGTTCCGGTATGAGCATTTATATTTTAAAGATCACTCTATTCTCATTGGACTCAACCTTTACACTAAAATTTTAGCAATATATCTAAAGACTCATTGTCGAAATTTCAGATAATCCTGTATCCAAATTGAGTTTAGACATGAAGCCGTTTTTCCTCAGCAATACGTCAGCCTTACGATCAGATCATAACATTTGAACCTTCAATCACCGGAACAAGCATCACAGCTTATATTCCCTCTTATTCAGATCCAATCACTCAGCAAGCCCGCCGGCTTCACGCTGCTGTGGATTAGTTCCTTCCATTGGACTCACACTCCATTCCGCATAGAATAATTTACATTGAGGTCAAAGCCTCAGTCCAAGTAAATTCAGCTCCGGGAATCCCTATCGGTCGCCCTTTAAGTTCTTCCCTTTCCTTGATTATATATTACCACATCTTTTGGCAGATGTCAATAGTATTTGTGCTATTATTGATAAAAAACTATTAAGTTTGTTCGATATGACAATGTAATCTGCTCCTGATAGTGCATTTTGTACAATGATTCATAGTATGATATTTCCACTTGATTTTTTGTCTGTTATTGTGTATAATTAGTATATCACATGGCGAGAGCCGGATTGGAGAATAATATGTCTGAAATGAATGAATATACCCCTGAACTCTTTGAGCTCGTTGATGAAAACGGTAATAAAAAGAATTTTGAGCTTATTGATGCTGCTGAGATCAAAGGTGAACAGTATTACTGCATGATACCAGCGATCGAGGATGATGATTTCCTTAATGCTGACTGTGATCTTGTAATACTCAAAGTCATTGAAGAGGACGGAGAAGAGATACTTGCTTCGATCGACAATGATGATGAGTACGAAGTCGTTTCCGGTTTCTTTTTACAGCGTATGCATGAAGCATTAGAAGGCGAAGACTAATTTTAACCAAATTTTCATAATTTTACATAAAAAAGGTATTGATTTTTTGATTTGTATGTGATATAATATATACAACAAATAAATATTCTGCCTTGTTCGGTGTATTATAGTTCATTTGATCCAACACATTTTCTAAGGGAATTCAGCTCCGGATGCGGACTGCAGACCTCCCGCTTGCGGAAGAAGGGAGCGAGAAACATTCGGGCGTTTACCCACCTGCTGCGTGCGGGTTTCATTCACTATATGACGGCAAGGCGGATTTTTTTGCACTTTTTCATGTAAAAAAACGGAGCCGGAACAGTTTAACTGTTTCCGGCTCCGTTTTTTAAGGTTCACATTCTATGGCTCTTCCGAGTTCAATACTCTTCTGACAGTCCAAGTAGCGCTGATTTGTGCTCCCTCTGAATTTGATCTCCCAGTCTTTCTGAGCGAGTATAAAAGGTCCGTCAATAAGATAATCGGTCACGCTGAGCAGCTTGTGCCAGTTATTATTATCGCGTTCTCTCCATAGCTTTTCAAAGGTATACCCGGTGTATGTTATTACGTTCAGACCGGATGCCTTAATTTTGGTGCCCAGTTCAGCAAGAGCTTCTGCCTGACAGAATGGCTCTCCCCCACTGAATGTAACTCCGTCCAGAAGAGGATTACTGAGGATCTTTTTCAGTAGTTCATCTGTGTCGGTGAGTACACCACCGTTGAAATCGTGAGTCTGAGGGTTATGGCAGCCCTCACAATTGTGAGGGCAGCCCTGTGTGAATATTGTAAATCTGATACCCGGTCCGTCAACGATCGAATCATTGACTGTACCGGCAATTCTTAACTGCATAATATCACCTTATACACTGTGCTTGACTCTGTCACGCTCTTCTGAACGCTTTCCGTTGTTGAAACGGTCAAGTGTACCAACAAGATAGCCTGTGATGCGGCGTATGCGGTCAAATGCCACGTTGTTAGAGTGTTCTTTACGGCCGCAGCAAGGACATGTATCACCTATTATTCCGGTGTATCCGCAGCATGGATCGCGGTCAACCGGATGATTGATAGCGCCGTATCCGATGCCTGATTCCTTCATGCAGCGTACTATCTTTTCAAATGCTGCAAGGTTTTCCAGCGGATCGCCATCAAGCTCAATATAGCTTATATGACCTGCATTGGTGAGTTCGTGATACGGAGCTTCGATCTTTATCTTCTCAAAAGCGCTGATCGGGTAGTATACAGGTACATGGAATGAGTTTGTATAATAGTCGCGGTCAGTAACGCCTTCGATTATGCCGAATTTCTTAGCATCCATACGAACGAAACGTCCTGAAAGACCTTCGGCGGGTGTAGCGAGAAGTGAGAAATTGAGTCCTGTGCGCTTGGATTCTTCATCCAGACGCTTTCTCATTGCTGTAATGATCTCTAAGCCGAGTTCGCGGGCATCTTCACTTTCGCCGTGATGTGCTCCAATGAGGGCTTTGAGGGCTTCTGCAAGACCAATGAAGCCTACAGAAAGAGTACCATGTTTCAGTATCTCGCCTACTGTGTCGTCCGGACCGAGTTTGTCGGAGTCTATCCAGATGCCCTGTCCCATGAGGAATGGGTAGTTCCTTACCCTTTTCTGTGACTGGATCTTGAATCTGTGCATGAGCTGATCTATAGCCAGCTCCATCATTTCGTCGAGTTTTTCAAAGAAGAGCCCTACGTTATGATCTGATGTTATTGCGAGTCTGGGGAGGTTTATAGATGTGAAACTGAGGTTTCCGCGTCCGGTAACGATCTCTCTTGAAGGATCGTAATTGTTTCCGATAACACGGGTGCGGCATCCCATATAAGCGATTTCGGTGTCGGGATTGCCTTCTTTATAGTACTGAAGATTAAACGGTGCATCAATGAATGAGAAGTTGGGGAACAGTCTCTTTGCTGATACACGGCATGCTAATTTGAAAAGGTCGTAGTTGGGATCAGTGGGGTTGTAGTTGATACCATCTTTGATCTTGAAGATATGTATAGGGAATATCGGGGTTTCACCGTTTCCGAGTCCTGCTTCCTGTGCGAGCAGAACGTTCTTTATGACCATTCTTCCTTCAGGAGAAGTATCTGTACCGTAGTTTATGGAGCTGAACGGTGTCTGTGCACCCGCGCGGCTGTTCATAGTGTTCAGATTGTGGATAAGTGCCTCCATTGCCTGATAAGTAGCTCTGTCCGTCTCCTTCTCAGCGTTCTTTTGGGCGAATCCCTGTATCTTGGCAATTGTAGCTGCATCAGTGTACTGAGCAAGCAGTTCAGCTTCTTTCTCCTGATAACCGTTGTCGTTCGCAAGTACCGGTCTGAGACCGTATTTCTCTTTGATTTCGTCTTTGATTCCTTTTACGATATCTGCTTCATTTTCAACTCCTGCAATGAGTGAAAGAGCTCTTGCAATATTCTGAGTATACCTTGCGGCATATGTTTTCTTTACGCCTTCAGCCATAGCATAATCGAATGTGGGGATGCTTTGTCCGCCGTGCTGGTCATTCTGATTTGACTGGATAGCGATACATGCCAGTGCTGAATAGCTTGATATATCATTAGGCTCTCTCAGAAAACCGTGTCCGGTAGAGAAACCGTTAGTAAAAAGCTTTTTCAGGTCGATCTGAGTACATGTAGTTGTAAGTGTATAGAAATCAAGGTCGTGAATGTGTATGTCGCCTTCGCGGTGAGCTTTAGCATGCTTGGGTTCGAGAACGTACATCTCATAGTATTCCTTTGCTGAAACTGAACCGTATTTCAGCATGGTTCCCATAGCCGTGTCACCATCTATATTAGCGTTTTCACGCTTTATATCACTGTCTTTGGCAGGACTGAACGTAAGCTCGTTGAGTACACACATCAGGTTAGTCTTCATCTCACGCGAGCGTGTACGCTCATAGCGATAGAGAATATATGCCTTAGCCGTTTTTGCGTGGCCTTTCTCAATCAGAGTCTTTTCAACAAGGTCCTGGATCTCTTCAACAGTGGGTGTTTTTCCTGGGTTCTGTTCTTCGTATAATTTGCAAACTTCGACAGCTATTTCCATAGCGGCATTGAAATCGGTACCGCCTTTTGCCTGGGCTGCCTTGAAGATAGCGTTCGCTATTTTTTCAATGTTGAAAGGGACTTTTCGCCCGTCCCTTTTGATAATATGAATTATCATGTGAACTTACCTCCAACCACTATATATAGTATCTCTCTTTCTTTGTCTCTATACAAGTATAAAACAATTTGAAGGCAAAGTCAATTGTGATAAAGCACAATATCAGCATGCACATGATTGTGAAAACTGTCTGTATTGCATATAATATCTGTTGAAATATGCCGTTTTTCGCTATATTGCGCCTTTTCTTGAACTGCTCGTTTGCTAAAAGGCACACCACAATATATAGTGGTGTGCCTTTTGTATCACTCAACAGTATGTGTGAGGATATAGCCTATGATCTTACTGTAAGCATCAGTATTATAACTGCCGTTTTCACTGTCCCAGTATTTGCCGTCAAGCACTCCTTCACCCGACTTTAAAACTGAATTTGTATCTATGCAGTATACTCCTGCCGAGCGCGCCATTTCAATAAGCCTGTTGTTATAATCGTTTATCATTTCGTTTGTAACTTCGGCAGTGTCAAATGGCTTAGGCGGAAGCTGCATTATATATATTTTCATTTCCGGCAGATATCCGTGCAGATTATTTACAAGCGTTGAGTAGCTCGATATCATGTCTGAGGTATCTGAGATACCGATATCGCTTCCAAGCATGATATATAGAATATCCGGCTTCTTGTTCTGCATTATTTCATATACTTTAAGATTGCCGTATGTTGAGTATACCTGAACATCGTTACAGTTTGCAGCATTGAGTTCCTCACTGCCTATAACTGATTTAAGCTCTGTATTGTCAGAAATACCAAGCAGTGTCTGGTCGGTAACGAGACAGCAGTTCTCAAGATAGGAAGCGTCGACCGGATCAGACTGCGGCACAGGATATGAAACTGCGCTGTTTCTGTTTTCAGCAGGTTCCTGAACTTCTGTATCAGATCCGGCAGCGTCAGTGGTTTGTTCGCTGTCCAGCTGAGGCTCTGCTTCAGCTGTAGAATATGTTATCGAATCATCTTCGCTTTCGTCAAGGACGTGTCCGTCAAAGTTTGCCCATACCATATATAGTGCAAAGCAAGAGGCAAATGAAAGGAAGAAAATAATGACAAGGATCCAGAAATTGAATCTGATCTTCGGTCTTCCGCGCTTCTTGCTTGATATATGCTGAATTGTTCGTTTTTTATCCATATAAACTCCACTCCGCCGTGACATCTGGCAAATGTGTTTTTGCTACCCGATACTGGTGCATGTACTCATATATTATACCCTTTTTGCGGTCATATTTCAAGCCCTTTTTGATATTTTGTGCAGTTTTTTATTAAGTAAAATATATTCTCTTGCAATATCGGATAAAATGAGTTATAATAATAATATAGTTATCCGATCATTGTGCTGATCGAGATGCTTGTGCTTGGAATGATCGGATATACATAGAAATGTGAGGTGTGACAATGGAAAACAGAATGATGTGCGGTATTTGTGGGCGTCCTATGATAGAGGGCGAATTCAGGCTTGAGCAGCGCAGTATAGATAAAGGCATTTATCGTTCTTATCCCGTTGCTGCCTGGTACAAAGATAATGAAAAGATAGCTGAAACTGCGCTTGACAGGACTCTTGGGTTCTATTGTCCTGAATGCGGCGCTGTTGCAGGGATATTCATGAGCACAAAGCCTGTGGGATTTGTAGGAAGATTCAACGCTGATCTTGATGACAGGATCGATCAGCTGCCCGTTAAGAAATGTCCGGACTGCGGTAAAGTTCTTGAGATAGATTATCCGCGGTGTCCGGAGTGCGGATTCGAGTTCTTCGGGCTTTGAGACAGATAACAGCGCCTTTGTAAAGTAGCAAAGCATATAATAATGTGATCAAACCGCTGATCAAATAGCGGTCAAATATATCAACGGAGGTAAACTCAATGACTTACAAAGAAAGTTTTATCAAATTCATGGTGGACTGTGGAGTCCTCACCTTTGGAGAATTCACACTGAAAAGCGGACGCAAGGCTCCTTATTTCATCAACTGCGGAAACTACAAGACCGGTGCTCAGCTCGCTAAGCTGGGTGAATACTATGCAGAGTGCATACATGAGAACAATATCCATGTAGAGACACTTTTCGGACCGGCTTATAAGGGCATTCCGCTGGCTGTTTCTGCTGTTGTTGCTCTCAGCAACAAATTTGGGATAGATGTTTCCTATTGCTTTGATCGTAAGGAAGCTAAAGATCACGGTGAAGGCGGTATGTTCGTGGGAAAAACTCTCACTGATGGCGAGAAAGTCGTTATCATCGACGACGTTATGACTTCCGGAAAGGCTCTCCGTGAGTCTATGCCCAAGCTGAAAAGTGCTGCTGATGTCAATGTAACAGGTATGGTCATCACTGTTGACCGTATGGAAAAAGGTACCGGTGAGCTCTCAGCCGTTCAGGAGGTAAAGCGTGACTTCGGTGTGACTGTCTACCCTATCGTTACTATGGAGGATATCATTGACGCTATCAGAAACGATATAGTTCCCGGTAAGGAATATCTGGACAAAATGCTGGAGTACAGAAATACTTACGGTATCTGAGCAACTGATCGCATTGTTCCTTGAGTGCCGTTAAGGCTCATACAGGCTGTAATTATACACTGCTTTTTTAGATTGGAGGTTTATCATGAGATTAGACGGCTTTGGACTTTTTGTTGATGATATGGGCAAAATGATACGTTTCTATCGGGATGTACTCGGCTTTGAGATCAAGGAAGACGAGGATACATCAAATGTTTACCTTATAAAAGACGGTACGCTGTTTCTGCTCTACGGACGAAATGACTTTGAGAAAATGACAAACCGGAAGTATGAATATCTGAAAGGCATAAACGGGCATTCGGAGATCGCTCTGTATGTTGACACATTTGAGGAAGTGGACGCTGAATATAAAAAAGCCGTTGAAAAAGGCGCAGAACCGATATTAGGACCTACTACTGAGCCGTGGGGACAGCGGACCTGCTATATTGCTGATCCCGAAGGAAATCTGATAGAGATCGGTTCATTCAATAAACCTTTTGGAAGATGATAAAAAGCCTGAAAGCCGGACAGCTTTCAGGCTTTATTTTATTCTGCCGGATAATACTTCTCCAGTGTCTCAACAAGCATCTCCGGAATGAACTGGTAGTGTTCAGAATCAGGATACAGCTTGCTCTCGGCTGTTGTCACACCATGCTCCTCCAGCCTCTTCATGAGACTTGCTATGCCTTCAAGAGTTGATTCATTTTCGCCGTAGTATTCCTCGTATACAGGATCCTCGTTTGCACCGCCGCAGATAAAAAGATTTTTGTCAAAACTGTCATTGCGGTCAAAATATCCGTATTCATCCTTGAACTCGTCTCCCTCGGTATATGGCAGGAATCCGGGTGACCAGAAGGCAGGGCTGCCTATAATGTAGTTTTTGAAGGGCTGGTTTTCATACTTGTCTGAATTGAACGCGGCATAATGTGCAAAGGTACCGCCAAGTGAGTGGCCGTAGAATGTAGAATCTCCAAAGTCGATATTATACTCCTCTCCCATGTAGGGCATAAGGTCATCGGTGATGAAGTTAAGGAAATCCTCACAGCGGTCACAGAAAAACTTTATACGGTTCGTGTCGTCTGCTCCGTTGATAGAATAATCGTAGCCTATGCTTATCAGGATAACATCTCCGGCCTTCCCCTCCTCCATTGACTTGCGCATATCTGCACAGTTATTGAAGCGCCATACAGCGTCTGTGAGGACGTAGGCAGGGTAGGTCTTATCCTGGTCAAAGTCCGGCGGCAGAGTAACGTGTACCACAAAATTTGTATCGAGCTGCTCGTCGTAGATATTGTACTCCTTTACATAAGGCGCGATCTCAGCTACTTTGTCATGGTCTATTTCCCATACAGCCTCCGCAGGAGTATCAAACTGGGCCATCCATTTCTCAGATGTTCCTACAGGGAGAGTTTTATAGCTGTTATCGATAACAGCCTCCCATACCTTTATGTTCCTGTCAAAACTTTCTTTTTTATAGACATCTTCATATTCAGGATTCTCTAAAGGATAAAGAGTTGAGTTAAGCTCTATCCGCTCTTTTAAATATGGCTTGAATTCTTCAAAGCTCTCAAACGTGATAGTAGGCTGATCATCATGGTAATGCTTCATCGTTTCGAACGCATCTTCTTCTGAAATTTTATTTTTTTCAGAGTCTACATAATAATAGTTTTCTCCGTCGTCGGTTATGTAATAAACCGGCATCGGCTCATATATGGTAAGCTCACCGCCGTCGTATCCGATGACCGGATCAAGGTCGAATGTATAGACCGGTTCTCCGTTGTAAAAAGCTCCGTGAATATCCTTGAAGTATTTATCGTTGTACTTGACGGCCTCCTCAAAAGAAAGACCGTCAAAATCTTCAGGACACTCATCGTAATATTTTTTGTATTCCGCAAGGTTGTCATCGTAGGTCCACACCTCAAGATAGACACCTTCCTCTGGAACTATCGGTTCCTGCTCTTTCTGCTCGTGTTCAAAGACAGTCAGCTCTCCCACTGATATTTTGCTGCGCTCGTTTTCAGTCATGTGATTTGTAAGTTTTTCCGTTGCAGTAAGCTCCTCTGAAATCGCTGAGACATCACTGTTTACAGAACTGCTCTCTCCTCCGGCTGCGCATGAGCCTGCACTGACTAAAAATGTAAGTGATAAAATAAGTGCTGTTATTCTTTTCATGATATTCCCTCCATTTTTTCCGAACTTTTTAGTTCAGCAATTAGTAGTGATTTTTAAAGGGCAAAAAGACGATTTATTCTCCGTCTTTGTATAGCTGCACAAATATCAATAGCAATAACTCAGCAAAATATAAAAAACGTCCCAAACGAGACGTTTTTTATTCGCTAAAACAGCATTATCAGGAACTGTGATACCAATACCACTGATATAAGTGCTACAGGATATGTTGCAGCATAAGCTGAGGCAACATCCTCTGTGCCGGCTGTACTGATAAGAGTACCAAGAGCCGGTGTGGATGTCATTCCGCCGGTGATAGATCCCAGATTGTTGAGCAGGCTCAGCTTCAGTACATACTTCGCAAACAGGAATCCGATTATCATCGGCACCATTGTCATTATGATACCGTAAACGAAGTAAATAGCCTCGAAGTATTTAGCAAATTTTGCACCGCCGGATACTCCAGCGCCGATAAGGAAGAACATGAGTCCAAGCTCACGGAATACTTTCAGAGTTGTATTCTTTGGCATTATGCTGATTTTGCCTATGCGGCCGAAATGTCCGAAGATGAGGGATACCAGCAGGCATCCTCCGGTAGTGGAAAGTGAGAAGTTCTTGAACTTTATGGAACCAATGAAAATACCGATAACGGCTGCCAGTGCAAAAGGCATGATACCGAAATCATCCATTTCTATCAGTTTTTCTTCCTTGGATTTCTTATCGCTCTTAGTATCAGCGGCTCTGAGGAGCTGGCGCTCTTTTGCCATATCTGCTCCCAGTATCTTCGGGATTATCTGTACGAAGAGGACCACGCCAAGTACACCG
Organism: Ruminococcus flavefaciens; assembly: GCA_002373775.1. Lineage (GTDB taxonomy): Bacteria > Bacillota > Clostridia > Oscillospirales > Ruminococcaceae > Ruminococcus > Ruminococcus flavefaciens_M. The sequence continues at coordinate 13,065 of DFJW01000100.1, forward strand.
AATATATATGCTATTCCGTAACCAACTGATACTGCGCCCTGAAAATCAGGAGCGGCATCCTTGGCAGCAGAGAAACCGGGGGTGCTTGTAAGTGCACCGGAAAGAATACCGGTCATGAGTGCAGTGAATTCATCGCTGTCAAGATCCGTAAAATTGCGGCCTACAGCTATGCAGCCAGCACACGCCAGACCACCGCTGAGTATGATAATCACGGCAAGTACAACATAGGATTTGAAATTCTTTTTGAAGTTGCCAAAGAAGTTAGGACCGGCTATGAAGCCGACTGCTGTTACAAAGAGGATGAGTCCGATATTGTCAACTATTTTCAATGCAGAGTCAACGAATGTGACCTTGTCTACTACATCACCAGTTGCGTCCTTTATGTCAGTCATAAGTTGTCCGGTAAGTTCCTCATGGAATATGCATCCGAAAAGAAGGGACACAAGAAATACTCCGGCAGTTCCAAGTGATATGCCTTTTATCGTTATTCTTCCAAGGATATAGCCGAGTGCGGCAATGCCAAGAACTGAGAACATGAGGAATGTTACGCTTTTTATCGTAATGATACCGTCAAATAATTCCATTTTCTATCACTCAATCTTTCTGTTATAACATGATATCGGGACGCATCAGCGTCCCGACAAATATATTACTTGTTTTTTCTTGCATAGTGAGGGAGGAGCATAGGTGATGCAGTCTCACCTGCAACTCCGGCTGCTGACAGTTCGCTGTTGAACTTTTCTATATGCTCAAGTGTGAGTCCTTCAGGCTCAGCTGTCTCTTTAGCCTTGGCAGCAGCGTAGATACCTGCATTTCTGCCGAATACTATGACATCGAGCAGAGAGTTGCCCATGAGTCGGTTTCTGCCGTGGATTCCTCCGGCAACCTCACCGGCTGCATAAAGATTCTCAACTCCTGTTGCACAGTCATCGGAGATATCAAGTCCGCCGTTCTGATAATGAAGTGTGGGGTAAACGAGGATAGGCTCCTTGCGGATGTCTATGCCGTATTTGCCGAACATTCTCATCATTGCAGGGATACGTTTTTCTATAGTTCCCTCTCCGTGCAGATACTCTATCATAGGAGTATCGAGCCATATTGCTTTTCCGAGAGGTGTTTCTATGCCTTTGTTATGAGCTGTACACTCGCGGATGATCGAAGCGGCAGTTACGTCACGAGTTTCAAGGGGATGCATGAATACTTCACCGTCGATGTTGACCAGCTTTGCACCGAGTGAACGTACCTTCTCAGTTACGAGAGCACCGAAGATCTGTTCGGGATACCCTGTTCCCGTAGGATGATACTGTAATGTATCTGCATATAGCAGTTTTGCACCAACTCTGTATCCGAGGATAAGTCCGTCTGCTGTTGCACCGTAGTGGTTAGAAGTCGGGAATCCCTGATAATGCAGACGTCCTGCGCCGCCTGTTGCTATGATAACTGTCTTAGCCTTAGCAACAAGGAGTTCCTTTGTTTCCATGTTCATGAGCACAGCACCGGCTGCTTTGCCGTTCTTGTCAAGGATTATCTCTATAGCAGCAGTAAAGTCTAATACAGGTATGCCTCTGTTTATGACTTCGTCCCTGAGAGTACGCATTATCTCTGCGCCTGAATAGTCCTTAGCAGCGTGCATTCTCTTTCTTGAAGTACCGCCGCCGTGAGTTGTGACCATTGTTCCGTCAGGTTCTTTATCGAATTCAACACCAAGCTTATTGAGCCACTGGATAGCCTCAGGAGCCTTGGTCACGAGCTTTTTGACGAGCTCGGGCTTAGCTGCGAAATGTCCGCCGCCAAAAGCATCAAGGAAGTGGATAGCCGGTGAATCGTTGGGCTTGTCAGCTGCCTGGATTCCGCCCTCAGCCATCATTGTGTTTGCGTCGCCTATACGGAGCTTTGTAACGATCATTGCCTTTACACCAGCCTCATCGGCTTCTATAGCGGCTGATGCACCTGCTCCGCCGCCGCCGATTATGAGAACATCGGTCTCATAATCAGGCTTGCTGAGGTCAACATCAGATGCACTGATACGGCTCTTGCCCTGGAGAAGTTCAGCAAGCTGTGTAGGAACCTTATCCCCCTTGTTTACACCTGCTGAAAGAACAGTGAATTCGTCCTGCTTATAGTCCGGGTGGAAGGAAGCAAGGAGAGCGTCCTTCTCTTCTGCGGTCATTCTTCTGGGTTCGAGAGCAGCATTCTTTGCTCTCTTTTCAGCAACTATTTTTGCAAGTTCATTGAGTTTTTCTATCTTGTACATACTCTCTCCCCCTTACTTTTCTATCTCGCGGTTGTTATACATAGCCTTGATCTCGTCGATGTTGTCAACGGCTTTTGTCATGAGGTCAGCGATCTTTTCATCAAAGATACCTTCGTTGATCTCGCCTACTCTTTCATCGAGATGTTTGCATTCAGGAGCTATATATTTTCCGTTAAGACGTCTTGCGAGCATAGCTACCTGCGGATGTGATATACCGGCAGGACAGCGTGATGAACATACTCCGCACATTACACAGTCGAAGCTTTCTTCTGCGCACTTGTCATATTCACCTCTCTGGGCATATGCTATGTACTGCATTACATTGAGTTCCTGTGTGCAGGCTTTGGTACAAGCATTGCATCCGACACAGGCATATATCTCAGGATAGAGCTGCATCATCACCTGCTGTGTGGGCTTGATCTCTTCGATGTTGTATATCCTCTTTTCAAGCGGGAAGAACGGGAGAGTTGCAACATACATATTCTCCTGTACTTCTGTCTGACATGCGAGACATCCGTGAAGCGCAGATTCGCCTTTGATCCTGTAAATAGTAGCACATGCACCGCAGAATCCGTTACGGCATCCGCAGCCTCTTACCAGCTCATAGCCGGCATATTCCATAGCTGTCATTATTGTAAGTCCTGCCGGCACTTCATATTTTTTGCCGAACAGATAAACATTAATCATATTATCCATGAACCTTGCTCCTTATCATCAATACTCATCCGGAAGTTCGTCAAGCTGATCGAAACGGAACACCGGACCGTCTTTGCAGACGTATTTATTGCCAATATTACAGCGTCCGCACTTGCCGACTCCGCATTTCATGCGCAGTTCCATTGTGGTGTAGACCTGAGTTTCAGTGAAGCCAAGCTCTTTGAGTCCGGCAAGAGTGAACTTGATCATGATCGGAGGACCGCATACCAGAACGGCCTTGCTTGTTGAAGGATTGAGCTCCTTTACATAGTTAGGAACAAATCCCACATGTCCGTCCCAGCCTTCCTGAGCATTATCTATTGTAAGATTAACTTCTATCCCCTTATCGTTCATCCACTCATCAATGATCTCCTTATAATCAACGAGATCATCCTTTGAACGTGAGCCGTATACGATCTGGACATCACCGTAGTTCTCGCGGTTATCCCTTACATAATTGATAACTGAACGCAGCGGTGCAAGTCCGATACCTCCTGCTATAAAGAGCAGATCCTTTCCCTTGAGTTCAGTTTCGACCGGGAAGGCGTTGCCGTAAGGTCCTCTGAGTGTTATCATCTGTCCGACTTCCATAGCGTGCAGCCAGTTAGTAAGACATCCGCACTTCTTAATGCTGAATTCCATGAATTCCTTGTTTGTAGGAGAAGAGGTTATTGAGAACATAGCCTCGCCTACTCCGGGGATAGACAGCATCGCACACTGACCGGGCATGTGCTCGAATACTTTTCCGCCTTCAGGAGCTTCTACACGGAAGGTCTTGACATCAGGGGTATCTATCCTTATGTCGGTAACTACTCCGACATAAGGTATCAATGTATCATTACTGTTCATTATTTTACCTCCAATGCTTTCATTACCTTGACGATGTTCATTGATATAGGACACTTTGAAAGACATCTGCCGCATCCTACACAGCCGAACTCACCGTTGTTGTTTGCGGGGAAATATACCAGCTTATGCATGAATCTCTGACGGAAACGCTCAAGCTGAGTAAGTCTCGGATTGCCGTGCGCCATTTTTGTAAAATCGGAGTACATGCAGGAATCCCAGCAGCGGAAACGGACGATGCCGTCTGCTGTCTTGAAATCCTTTATATCGTAGCACTGGCATGTGGGGCATACAAAAGTACATGTGCCGCATCCGAGACAGCTCTCGGAAAGCTCTCCCCATTTGTCAGAATTGAAATACTCGTTGAGCTTGTCACCTCCGAAGTTCTCAGTTGAGAGCTTTGCGAGAGGAAGCTTGGACATTATCTCCTTTGTCTTTTCAATAGTGCTGTCAAGTGCAGCAGTATCGCCGTCTTCAAGAAGAGATGAAATGGAGTTTACAAAAGCGGTTCCCTTATCGGTATTGGCTTTAAAGTAGTAGTAAGAGCCGTCGCTCCATACTGCGCAGTCTCCTTCAGGAGAAGTCGGATCAATGCCGAAAGCCTGGCAGAAACATGTTTCTTCAGGTCTTGTGCATGCCATTGTTACAACAGTTCCGTGATCGCGCCTGTTCTTGTAGAAGCTGTCAACAGGATCAACAAGATAGACTTTATCAAGGATAGTGAAACTTCTTGCATCACATGCGCGGACACCAAAGATCACGAAGTCTTCAGATTCATTTCTTATATCGTTGACTTCGATCTTTTTGCCTTCCATTTTGAAGCTTACAAGGTTTTCGGTCTGCGGAAAGAAGAAGTCCTTTGCACTTCTGACGGTATTGAGTCTGCTGCTCATTTTCATGCCGCTTTCGTATTTCTTGTACTCAGCCGCACCGTCCTCTCTTTCAGCAGGGATATAGAGCGTCTGATTTGAAGATATCAGAGTGAACAGTTCGTCGAGTTTTTCAGCAGATATTCTCAGCATCATTCAACTCCCCTTTCGTGAACTATGCTTGCTTCGCAATCGTCCATTTTATAATCTGTAAGAGGCGCTCTTGACTCGGTATCTGCGCCAGCCTGATAGCTGCCGTAAAGAGAATTGATATCCTTTATAAACTTCCTGTTAAGGAGGTGGAGAGGGATGTTCTGAGGACAAACACGAGAACACTCGCCGCAGTCAGTACATCTTCCGGCTACATGGAACGCTCTTATGATGTGGAACATGTTCTCTTCAAAGCTGTCAGCAGCAGCCTTGTTTTCAATACCGGAATCCGGGTTATCGAATACACACTTTTCACAAGTGCATGCAGGACAGACGTTTCTGCACGCATTGCATCTGATACACTTTGAAAGCTGAGCTCTCCAGAAGTCATATCTTTCCTGAGCGGTCATGTTCTCAAGCTGTTCAACCATATCAAAGCGGTTAGAATCAAGCACATCACCGTCTTCGCCTATAAGTTCATCATAAACAACGTGTTTTTTGCTCTTGCAGGATGCACATTTATCAAGTATAGCTTCGCTGAAAGGCATTGTTTCAATGCCGTAGAGAGTCTCGATCTTGAGAGTGAAATCCTCATTCTTTACGCTGATGATACCGGTTATGCCTTTTGCCTTTATCTTTTCGATATCAAGCTTAGGACCGCCGGGGATACCGATAACGTAGATATTATCACGGACTATGCGGTGTTCCTTTATAAGCTGATTGAAGCTGTATGTGTCACAAGGCTTGAGGAATACAAGCACTTTTCCTTCTTTTTTGCTCTCTTTAACGAGATACTTAGATACGTTTGCTGCTGTAAAATCGTCGAATACAAACTCAGCATCAAGTTCTTCTGCGGTCTCAAAGATCGCAGGAGTTATGTCATATGCAAATTCACCTTTTTTCCAGCCGATAACGCGGTTTACAGTACCGTCGGCAAGCAGTTCCTTTGCTCTTTTTATCATTGCTTCCTGCATCTCAGATCCTCCAATCTGCGGTTAGGTCCAAGTTTTCTTACAGCTTCGGTGAATTCGTTCATAGTTGCAGCGAATTTAGCACCTTCTGCTGCGGATACCCATTCAACTCTGGTACGGCCCCTTTCGATACCAAGGAAATCGAGCATGCTGAATAAAAGAGTCATCCTTCTTCTTGTGAAGTAATTGCCTGATGTATAGTGGCAGTCTCCGGGATGGCATCCGCAGAGTATAACTCCGTCAGCACCGCGCTGGAAAGCACGGAGGATGAACATCGGATTTACACGGCATGAGCATGGCACACGGATTATTTTAACGTTTTCCGGATAATTAAGTCTGTTGGTTCCGGAAAGATCAGCACCTGCATATGAGCACCAGTTGCAGCAGAATGCTACTATCAATGGCTGAAAATCTTTATCATTTACTTGCATATCGCGTCTACCTCCGCCATTATCTGACTGTTAGAGAAGCCGTTGAGATCCATAGCTCCAGAAGGACAAGCTACTGTGCAGGCTCCGCATCCCTGGCAGACCGCAGGATTTACGCTTGCAACACGTCGTACAGCGGTCGTGCGGTCGGGCATTCTGAATTCCTTGTCGATATATGTTATTGCTCCGTAAGGACAAACCTTTTCACATGACGAACAGCCGTTGCACATGAGTTCGTTCGAGTGTGCAACACAAGGATTGCATGTTATGCTGTTCTTGCAGAGAAGTCCGATCGCCTTTGCTGCGGCAGCACTTGCCTGAGCAACGGTCTCGGGGATATCCTTCGGTCCCTGACAAGCGCCGGAAAGGAAAATACCGGCAGTTGCACTTTCAACAGGACGCAGCTTAGGATGCGCTTCTGTGAAGAAGTCGTTAGTATCCATTTGAGTTGTGAGCATTGTCGCAAGCGGACGTGCAGTCTTGTCCGGCTCTATGGCTGTTGCGAGAACTACCATATCTGCATCTATATGGAGCTGCTCATTTGAAAGAAGGTCTGAAGCCTGTACTGCAAGTTTTCCGTTGCTCTGGGGAGTTACTTTTCCTACCATTCCCTTTATGTAGTGAACATTGTACTGTTCAACTGCACGGCGGTAGAATTCGTCAAAGTTCTTACCCGGTGTACGGACGTCGATGTAGAATACATATACTTCAGTGTCCGGATACTTCTCGCGGATGAGCATAGCGTGCTTTGCAGTATACATGCAGCAGATCTTTGAGCAGTATGGTTTGCCTTTACTGTCATCACATCTTGAACCTACGCACTGAACGAATACGATCTTGTGCGGATGAGTCTTGTCAGAAGGACGGAGAAGTGTTCCGCCGTTAGGACCGGCAGCGTTCATCAGTCTTTCGAGTTCCAGAGATGTAACTACATCAGGTGATTGATTATATGCAAATTCATCGTATTTATCCAGCTTTATGGGATTGAATCCGGTTGCTACAACGATAGCGCCGTATTTTTCCTCGATGAATCTGTCCTGCTGCTTGTAGTCGATCGCTCCTACAGAGCACACTTTTGAGCACACACCGCATTTGCCGTTTTTGAGCATCATACAGTAATTTGGATCAATGGTAGCTACCTTCGGAACAGCCTGTGCAAAAGGAATGTAAACTGCTGTACGGTTATCAAGTCCCATATTGAATTCGTTGGGGACTTTTTTCATCGGACACTTTTCAGTACAGAGTCCGCATCCGGTACACTTGGTTTCATCAACATAGCGAGCTTTTTTCTTTATTGTAACTGTGAAATTTCCTACAAATCCCTTAACAGCTGTTACTTCGCTGAATGAGTGTATAGTAATGTGCTCATTCTGCGAGGCTTCGACCATTTTAGGTGTCAGGATACAAGCGGCACAGTCCAGTGTCGGGAAGGTCTTGTCTATCTGAGCCATTTTTCCGCCGATAGTAGGCTGCTTCTCAACTATGTCTACATCAAATCCGGCTTCTGCGATGTCAAGCGCAGTCTGGATGCCGGCGATACCGCCTCCGATGACAAGTGCTCTCTTGGCTACAGGGCTCTCACCTGCCACGAGAGGGGCATTGAGATGTACTTTAGCAATTGCCGCACGTCCGAGGATGACAGCCTTTTCAGTTGCGTTTGCGATATCCTTGTGTATCCATGAGCATTGCTCACGGATGTTTGCAATCTCTACGAGATACGGATTCAGACCTGCTGATGCAGCTGCCTTGCGGAATGTGTTCTCATGCATACGCGGTGAACATGAACAGATCACAACACCGCTGAGATCGTACTCTTTTATAGCATTCTTGACCAGGTTCTGACCTGACTCCGAACACATATACTGATAATCCTGGGAGATAACAACGCCAGGTTCGAGGCTCAGTGTTTCAGCCACTTTTTTAACATCGACTGTAGCTGCGATATTTGTTCCGCAGTGACAGACGAACACACCTATTCTCTGCATAGTATCTCTCCTTACTTAGCATATTTTCTCAGAGCTGTAACGATAGCCTGCTGAGGCAGATCATCGTCGAGCAGTGAAGGTATCTTGTCAGGTGTAAGGTGGTTGCCGTCCTGCTGTCGAACTGCGGCAAGTCTTACAGCTTCTACTACTTTTGCCGGCTCAACTCCGCGGGGACATCTGTCCACACAGGCAAAGCAGGTCAGGCATTTGTATATCGAATCAGATCTCATAAGCGTTTCGATATCGCCCTTTTCGACCATATATACGAACTGGTGCGGATGATACTCCATTTCTCCGTAAGAAGGACAAGTTCCGGAGCATTTGCCGCATCGCATACATTTCAGAACATTTACACCGCTGGAACGGATGACCTGTTCCTTGAGGTTCTTATTCATTGCCATCCTCCTTTAAGCCGAGAGCTTCGGCGAGAAGCTCTGTGAAGTAGTATACAGGAAGCTCACTGTCTGAGTTCTTTTTGAGATTATATAGACACAGCGGACATGCTGTTATCACCATTTCAGCACCCTGGTCAGCGGCTGATCCCATTACCGCGCTGCTTCTTTTTGAAGCCTGAGCTTTATCTTCAAGAGTGATATAGCCTCCGCAGCATTCGTTTCGCTGTGAATAGATCACAGGAGTACCGCCTATCGCTTTTATGAAATCTTCGATGATTGTGGGATTTTCAGGATCATCCATCGCGAGAGCCTTTGAAGGTCTGAGGAGCAGGCATCCGTAATATGCGGCGATCTTTCTGCCCTTGAAAGGTTTAACCACCTTTTCCTTCAAAGCATCGAATCCGACAACATCACGGAGCAGTTCAAGGTAATGGTAGACGGTAGTCTCGCCGGTATACGGCTCTTCAAGGCAAAGGTAATTGTTTACCTTCATAGCCATATCTTCGTCATTGGAGATATCATAATTAGTCTGCTTTATGACATTGTGACATGCGGAACAGACTGTTACAAGAGCTTGTCCGGCGTCTTTTGCTGCATTGAGAGTCCTGACAGCGGAAAGCTTGGTAGCTATCTCGTCCTTGGCTGTTGTGTACGCACCTCCGCAGCACTGCCAGTCAGCAGGTTCTTCGAGGTGTATGCCAAGAGCCTCGGCAGAGACTCTGGCATATGTATCGAGCTCCTTTGCTTTGGTCCTCAGCGTACAGCCGGGGTAATATGTGAATGTTTCCATAGTACGCATCCTTTCATATCAAACCATTTCTTCGGGGTGGAAAACTTCATCAAACTTTTCTTCGCTCAGGAATCCGAGCTGTACGCAGGCTTCTTTGAGTGAGATATTGTCCTTGAACGCCTTCTTTGCTGTTTTAGCAGCGTTCTCGTATCCGATATACGGATTGAGAGCAGTCACAAGCATAAGCGAATTGTGGAGGTTGTGGTGCATCTTCTCTTTGTTTGCCTTTATGCCGACAGCACAATTCTTGTTGAACGAGAGTATGGATTCAGCAAGAAGTCTTGCGGACTGAAGGAAGTTGTAAGCGCATACAGGCATGAAAACGTTGAGTTCGAAGTTGCCCTGTGAAGCAGCCATGCCTACAGCTACATCATTGCCCATTACCTGAACAGCGACCATAGTCACCTGCTCACACTGAGTGGGATTTACCTTGCCGGGCATAATAGATGAGCCGGGCTCATTTTCGGGAATGAATATCTCGCCGAGACCGTCGCGCGGTCCTGAAGCAAGCCATCTGACATCGTTAGCTATCTTCATCATGTCAGCAGCAAGTGCCTTGAGAGCACCGTGTGCGAATACAATCTCATCTTTTGAAGTGAGTGAGTGGAACTTATTGGGAGCTGTAACGAACTGCTTTCCGGTGAGCTCACTTATTGCCTCGGCAGCTTTTTCTGCAAAGCCGGCAGGAGCATTCAGACCTGTGCCGACTGCTGTACCGCCAAGTGCAAGTTCCTTGAGCTCTTCGCAGGAAAGAAGGAGCATTTTCTTGTCCTTTTCAAGAGATGCTCTCCATCCGCTGATCTCCTGTGAGAATTTGATAGGTGTAGCGTCCTGGAGATGAGTTCTTCCGCTCTTGACAACGCCTTCATTTTCGGCTTCGAGTCTCCTGAAAGTTTCGATAAGCGTATCAATTGCGGGGATCACCTTGTCTTCGAGAGCAATTACTGCTGCAATGTGCATAGCAGTCGGGAAAGTGTCATTTGAAGACTGGCTCATATTTATATCATCATTCGGGTGCAGAAGTTTTGAACCAGCGATCTCGTTTCCGCGGTTAGCAATGACTTCGTTGGCGTTCATGTTTGACTGAGTGCCGCTTCCGGTCTGCCATACTACAAGCGGGAAATGGTCATTGAGAGATCCGCTTATAACTTCGTCACAAGCCTGGCTTATTGCTGAAAGCTTGGCGTCAGTCATTTTCTCCGGCTTCAGTGCGCTGTTTGCTATAGCAGCTGCCTTTTTCAGGATGCCGAATGCGTGAGTGATCTCACGAGGCATCGTTTCAATGCCTACACCGATAAGAAAGTTTTCATGGCTTCGTTCTGTCTGAGCAGCCCAGTACTTATCGGCGGGTACTTTGACTTCGCCCATTGAATCGTGTTCAATACGATATTCCATTGATTATCCACTCCCAAATAATTATTCGCACGGCGGATTCATCCGACGTGATCTGTCATATTACTACATTATTAAGTATATCAGCAAACTGCAATAATTTCAAATGTATTTTATGAATATTGCTATTCTCATGTTGATATATAATTAACAAACATCAGTGATAACTTAATCGGTCTGCCAATATATGCTATTCTATATTCCAGAAAATTGATGATATTAATTTTGAGTTTTTGTCATCCATTTTTGTTAGAATTGACTTGATTACATGTGCATTATCTGAATATCAGCTTAAATAATGAGCACGGCACTTGAGGACATCAGAACTTCAAAGGCGGATGATTGATGCAAACTTGTTCATTGAAGGTGCATTCTCGCTATAATTCGAGTTACAAGCAATTCTGATTGAGAATATAATTATGCCACATATCATATATCAGGTGCAATTGATTGACAAAAAATTCACATACATTTTTTTGAAATCGACCGCTGCTTCAGCTGCGGTCGATTACGATCTTTCTGGTACGGATCATAATTCTATTGAATTAAGTCCGTACGACAGCGTTATGAGACTGTCGCCTAAATGAACGTTTTCAACGATGACTCCATCGTACTCCATCCTGAGGTCGTAATGTGTGAAATTCCAGAATGCTTTTACACCAAGACTGATAAGCTGGGATGCGGCGGAAGCTGCTGCATTCACTGGTACGCAGAGTATTGCTGCTACGGGCTTATGCTCTGAACAAAAACTCTGTAATTCTGAAATATCTTTTATGGTAAGATTTCCGAGTTCTTTTCCGATGATCTCTTCATTAGTGTCAAATGCACCTATCAGATCAAAGCCTTTGCTCTGAAAGTCAATATGAGAAGCAATGGCTTTACCGAGGTTGCCGACGCCGAGAAGTATCATTGGCGTTTTTTTGTCCAGTCCGAGTATTTTGCCTATCTCTGAACGTAAGTCGCTTACATTATAGCCGTATCCTTGCTGTCCGAATTCACCGAAGCAATTGAAGTCCTGCCTTATCTGTGATGCTGTAAGTCCCATTTTTTCGGATAATTCCCGCGAAGATATACGCACATAGCCGTTATTTTCGAGTTCTCCAAGGAAACGATAATACCTTGGCAGTCTTCTTATAACTGAATTTGATATCGTATTCTTTGACATTATTATGCCTCTTTCTTTGGATGATTGAAAAGCATATATTACATTAACTGATCGAGTCTGTTCTTTATTTCGTCAAGGAAAGTCTTTGAGTCAACCTTACGCTTGTTATCAAGCTTGGATATCAGGTAAAGGTCGCCTGTCATAACGCCTTCTTCTATAGTCTGTATCGTTGCTTTTTCAAGCTTATCAGCAAAATCACAGAGTTCGGGAGTGTTATCGAGTTCGCCTCTCTTACGAAGTGCTCCACTCCACGCGAATATAGTTGCAACAGAGTTTGTGGAAGTTTCTTCTCCCTTGAGATATTTGTAGTAGTGCCTCTGGACCGTTCCGTGAGCTGCTTCGTATTCGTAGATGCCGTCGGGAGAAACGAGGACAGAAGTCATCATTGCAAGGCTGCCGTATGCAGTCGATACCATGTCTGACATTACATCTCCGTCGTAGTTCTTGCAAGCCCAGATGTAACCGCCGTTTGAACGGATGACTCTTGCAACAGCGTCGTCTATAAGAGTATAGAAGTACTCTATACCGGCTGCCTCATACTTTTCTTTGTACTCGTTTTCGTATATCTCAGCGAAGATATCCTTGAATCTGTGGTCGTATTTCTTGGATATGGTATCCTTGGAAGCGAACCATACGTCCTGCTTGAGGTCAAGTCCGTAATTAAGGCATGCTCTTGCGAAACCTGCGATCGAATCATCAAGATTGTGGAGGCCCTGGATTATGCCGTCGCACTTTGAAAAATCGTGGATGAGTTCGCGTGTTTCGTTGCCGTTCTTGTCTGTTACTACGAGTTCGGCTTTGCTTCCCTTGCTGACTCTCATCTCAGTGTTCTTGTATACGTCTCCGTATGCGTGACGTGCAATGGTGATCGGCTTTGTCCATGTGGGAATATAAGGCTCTATGCCTTTAACTATGATAGGTGTGCGGAATACCGTACCATCAAGAGCTGCACGGATAGTTCCGTTGGGAGATTTCCACATCTGAGTAAGGTTGTATTCGGGCATTCTTGCTGCATTTGGTGTAATAGTTGCACATTTTACGGCTACACCATATTTCTTTGTAGCTTCTGCTGAATCTATAGTTACCTGATCCTTGGTCTCCTCACGGTGCTTTAATCCGAGATCGTAGTACTCGGTATTCAGCTCTACATATGGTTCGAGAAGAGTCTCTTTGATCCACTGCCAGAGTATTCTGGTCATCTCGTCGCCGTCCATTTCGACGAGCGGTGTCTTCATGGTTATCTTTGCCATCGGTTTTTACCTCCCGGTCGTTGTTGTTATTACTTGAACAAAGGAAATGCTGCTGCTATCAGCAACGCGATTATGAGCAGCGTGCCTATAATGTCAATGACCTTATGCACAGTAGTATACTTTCCGTATCTGCTCCCTTTTATGATCTTCATTATCCACGCACATAACAGCAGGAATATCAGAAAGACCAGAAAGATGACTGCGCCTTTCATAACAGCATCTCCTTATTCGGTTCGTGATACATATTAATTACTTCATGGACTCTCTTGTATAATCAAGAAGTCCGCCTGCAAGCATTATATCCTTGGTGCGTCCGGAGAGTTCACAAAGCACCGGTATTTCTGCACCGTTTGTTTTGTTTACTACTGTAAGCTCTGACTTGCCTTCGGATACAGCCTTGCGTACATCAGCGAGTACGAGCTCATCTCCCTGAGCTATCTTATCGTAGTCTGCTTCGTTCACAAATGTGAGTGGAAGTATGCCGGCGTTTATGAGATTTGCTCTGTGTATGCGGGCAAATGACTTTACCAGTACCGCCTTTACGCCGAGATAGAGCGGCGCAAGAGCAGCGTGTTCTCTTGAAGAGCCCTGACCGTAATTAGAACCGCCTACAATGATGCTCTTGCCGAGTGACTTTGCTCTCTCGGGGAAGCTTTCATCGCATACTGCAAAGCAGTGCTGAGAGATCTTCGGGATATTTGAACGAAGAGGAAGTATCTTTGCACCGGCGGGCATGATGTGGTCGGTCGTGATGTTGTCGCCGACTTTGAGTGAAACAGGTGCGTCGATAGTTTCAAGGAGAGGTGTTGTCTCCGGATAAGGCTTTATGTTTGGTCCACGGAGGATCTCTACGCTGTCCATCTCTTCTGCCGGAGCAGGCGGAACGATCATATTGTCGTTGATAGAGAAGATCTCCGGAAGCTTGAATTCAGGCATATCGCCAAGTTCTCTCGGATCTGTGAGATAACCTGTGAGAGCTGATACAGCTGCCATTTCAGGAGATACAAGATATATCTGACCGTCTTTTGTTCCGGAACGGCCTTCAAAGTTTCTGTTGAATGTACGGAGTGAGATTCCCTTTGAATTGGGTGACTGTCCCATACCTATGCAAGGACCGCATGCACTTTCGAGAATACGGGCACCCGCTTCGATAAGATCGGATAATGCACCGTTCTGTGCAAGCATATTGAGTACCTGTTTTGAACCGGGAGCGATAGCAAGTGAAACGCTCGGATCTACAGTCTTGCCCTTGAGTATGTAAGCGACCTTGAGCATGTCCAGAAGTGATGAGTTTGTACATGAACCGATACAAACCTGATCTATCTTGAGTCTGCCGATCTCTTCAACGCTCTTGACATTGTCGGGAGAATGAGGACATGCTGCAAGCGGTACGAGCTGGCTGAGGTCGATGTTGAGCTCTTCATCGTATACAGCATCTTCATCTGCTGCAAGAGGAGTCCATACTTCTTCACGCTGCTGTGCTTTAAGGAACTGCTTTGTGATCTCATCTGAAGGGAAGATCGAAGTTGTAGCGCCGAGTTCGGCACCCATATTTGTTATTGTAGCACGCTCTGGTACTGAAAGAGTCTTTACGCCTTCGCCGCAGTACTCAATTACCTTGCCTACGCCGCCCTTTACAGACATTCTGCGGAGCACTTCAAGGATTACGTCCTTTGCTGCTACCCATGGACGGAGTTTGCCGGTGAGATTAACTTTAACGACCTTTGGACATGTTATGTAGTATGCACCGCCGCCCATAGCAACTGCAACATCGAGACCGCCGGCACCAATGGCTATCATGCCTATTCCGCCGCCGGTAGGAGTGTGACTGTCTGAACCTATGAGTGTCTTTCCGGGAATTCCGAATCTTTCAAGGTGAACCTGATGACATATACCATTGCCCGGACGAGAGAAATATATTCCGTGCTTTTTAGCCACGCTGCCGATAAATCTGTGATCATCAGCGTTTTCAAAACCATTCTGAAGTGTATTATGATCGATATAAGCTACAGAGCGCTCTGTTTTTACACGAGGTACACCGATGGCTTCGAATTCGAGATATGCCATAGTACCTGTAGCGTCCTGTGTGAGAGTCTGATCGATTCTGATACCAATTTCCTGACCTTTGACGTATTCACCGTCAACGAGATGTGCTTTGAGGATCTTTTCGGTTAAAGTCATGCCCATAAGATCATTCCTTTCATACATAAGAATACATAGTAATTGTACTACAATTTTATTAGTTTGTCAAGCATTTATCAAATAAATATCTCTATTCAGCGTGCATGTGAAATTGTACTATATTTTTTCAACGCATCTCTTGCCATTTTCTGGATCGTGTGTTATAATAACAATAGAATTTATGACCTGAGGAGGTATAATTATGGGATTATTCGATTCATTCAAAAAGGAAAGCGCTGATGTAAACAAAAGTTCTGATAAGTCGGCAGATGTCGTTTTCAACTCCCTCCCCGAAAACCTCGATGAGTTCAAGGCTCTGCCGCAGGCTGATCTTTCATCACCATTTGCGACTGCGGCTCTGACTGTTTTAGCGTTTTGCTATTATCCTAAGGATAAAGAATTATGCCTCAGTATGCTTGATGTACTTAGAGGACCTCGCCCGCTCAGTCCTATGGACAAACAGTTCATAAGAGATAGATTTATGGACAAGGATTATGTTCCGCGTTCCTACTTCAAAGGTGCTGTGCCTTCAAACGATTACGCGCCATCTGTTCCTTATACTGTAACAGTAAGTGAGAATCCGTATTCTTATACCGATGAAAACTACGCTAAACTGTTTGTGAAGTCAGGCGGTGCAGACAGTCCCCGCGCAATTCAGCTGAGACTTGCAAAAGACGGTAAATGGTATCTTTGGGAACAGTTCATCCTTGCGGATATCAGACAGCCTGAGAGTTCTGATCCCTGGGCTTGAGAATAATGGGATTGTGGATTATTTTATAGGAGGATGACGTGGTGAACAAGCTGTTTCCGCTGCTTATGCCGGTACGTTCCGCAGTGTTTGTTTTGATCTTTGTTATAGGTTCCTTGATCGTTGGATCTGATCTGCATGAAATAAGCAACTGGTGGTCCGTTATTGCTACGATCGTAAACATTGTGACGGTATTTGTCCTGATGAAACTGGCTAAAAAGAACGGTCAGACATATTGGAAACTGATAAATTATGAAAAAGGAAAAACAAAGATCAGACAGATAGTGACCGTGACTGTGGCAATACTGCTGAGCGGAATGGGCTGTATGTGCCTTTCCGGATTTATCTGCTACGGTGTATTTCCATATCTTGCACCGATGATGATAGCTCCTATACCTGCTGTGCTGGCGATAATAAATGTTCCGCTTCTTCCTGTCACAACAGCTTTGGCTGAAGAAGGGATCTACCTTGGCTGTGGTGTCAATCAGATAAAGAATAAGTATGCTGCTATACTGATACCTGCTTTCTTTTTCGCTTTGCAGCATAGTTTTATACCTACTCTGTTCGACGCAAGATATATGTTCTACAGGTTCTTATCTTTTCTGCCGCTGACTATTGTGCTTTGCTGGTATTATTACAAACATCGCGATCCTCTTCCGATAATGATCGGTCACGCCGTGATCGATGTTGCAACAGTTATGCAGATATTGGCAACATCTACGATCGACGGTTTTTACGATACCATGTGCGGTGCCTAAACTATTGTATAGCAAAAAAACAGATCCCCGGAGTGAATGCTTTATCACTCCGGGGATTGCTATATTTTTTCGAATTATCTGATGCTTGTAACTTTGTAACCTGCATCTGTTACAGCCTTTTTTACAGCTTTCAGGTCGGCTGAACCTTTTATGCTTAGCACGGCAGTTCCTTTTTCATGGCTCACATCTGCCTCTTCAACATAAGGCAGAGTTTCAAGTGCATTTTTAACTCTTGCTTCGCAGTGTCCGCACATCATTCCTTTAATGTTTACGGTAAGTTCAGAGATCTCTGAGCCGGCAAGTCCGGTTCGGGATCGCCTGATCTTTTTGTCTTTTGAACTGTCATGGATATTCAGGAAATTCAGTCTGAGAGCATTTGTGACTACACAAAAACTTGACAGGCTCATGGCTGCTGCCCCGAACATCGGATTAAGCTGCCATCCGAATAATCTGATGTATGCACCGGCAGCTAAAGGGATTCCAATGATGTTATAAATGAAAGCCCAGAAAAGATTCTCGTGGATGTTCTTCAGCGAAGCACGGCTCAGACGTATAGCAGCCGGAACGTCACTGAGACGGCTTTTCATCAGTACTACATCTGCGGCGTCTATCGCAACATCGGAACCAGCTCCGATAGCTATTCCCATATCAGCAGCAGTGAGTGCAGGCGCGTCATTGATTCCGTCGCCTACCATTGCAGTCTTTCCGCTTTTTCTTAGTTCTTTTATGACTTTTTCTTTTCCGTCGGGAAGAACACCGGCGATAACTTCATCTACCCCTGCTTTATCTCCTATTGCTTTTGCGGTACACTCATTATCTCCGGTAAGCATTACCACTTTTATGCCCATGTTCTGCAATTCGCGTATAGCCTGCGGACTGTCATTTTTCATTGTATCGGCTACAGCAATGATACCGGCAAGAGTATCGCCTTCAGAAAAGAATAGAGGAGTTTTTCCTTCAGCCGAGAGCTCTTCTGCTCGTTTTGTGATGTTATCATCTGAACCGGCAAATTGACCTATAAAATTCAAGTTACCGCCTGCAAGAGTTTTACCGTCGGCTTTTGCACTTAGACCGTTTCCGGCTACAGCGGTGAAGTCAGTGACCTCATATGATACTTTTCCGGATCCTTCAGCGTACTGAATGACCGCTTTAGCAAGTGGGTGCTCGCTTTTCTTTTCGAGAGAATACGCTATTTCAATAAGCTTATCCTCACTGTATCCGTTTACGGGGATAATATCTGTCACGCGAGGTTCCCCGGTAGTGATCGTGCCTGTCTTGTCAAGGGCGACAGTGCTGACCTTCCCCGTCTCTTCAAGAGATACGGCTGTCTTGAAGAGTATACCGTTCTTTGCACCGACACCGTTTCCTACCATGATCGCTACGGGCGTTGCGAGTCCGAGAGCGCAAGGACAGCTGATAACGAGTACGGATATCGCTCTTGCCAGTGAAAAGCCTACCGCTTCTCCTGCTATCATCCAGACAGCAAATGTGATGCAGGCAATAGCTATAACGGCAGGAACGAATATACCGGAGACTTTATCGGCTATTTTCGCGATAGGAGCTTTGGTAGCAGCTGCATCGCTGACCATTCTGATTATCTGGGAAAGAGTAGTATCCTCCCCTACTCTTGATGCTTCACATCGAATGAAACCTGCCTGATTCAGTGTTGCTGCCGAAACACTGTCGCCTGCGGATTTATCGACCGGTATGCTCTCACCTGTCAGTGCTGACTCATCAACAGCACTTGTTCCGTCAATGATAATACCGTCTACCGGTATGTTTTCGCCGGGTCTTACAACAAATATATCCCCGGTCTTTACTTGCTCGACCGGAACTGTGATCTCTTCATCGTTCTGTTCTATAACTGCTGTTTTTGGGGCAAGCTTCATGAGGCTCTTCAGTGCATCTGTAGTCTTTCCCTTGGAGCGTGCCTCAAGCATTTTTCCGACAGTTATAAGTGTGAGTATCATGGCGGCGGATTCAAAATAGAATTCATGCATGTAGTCTTCCACTGCGGACGTGTTTCCTTTGAACTGCGCATCAGTCATGGCAAATAGTGCGCAAGTACTGTACGCAAAAGAAGCAAAAGAGCCCAGAGCGACAAGGGTGTCCATATTTGGTGATCTGCGGATCAGACCTTTGAAACCGTTTATAAAGAATTTCTGGTTTATCACCATTACTAT
Source organism: Ruminococcus flavefaciens (assembly GCA_002373775.1). GTDB lineage: Bacteria > Bacillota > Clostridia > Oscillospirales > Ruminococcaceae > Ruminococcus > Ruminococcus flavefaciens_M. The sequence goes on from DFJW01000100.1 coordinate 32,126, forward strand.
AGCAGCAAGCAGCAGCTGGGCAAGTCCCATCATGACATGATTGCCTTCCATTACGGATGGCAGCGGAAATCCGAACATCATATGTCCCATAGATATATACATGAGTACTATCAGGAATCCGAGGGAAGCAAATAAGCGCTTTTTCAGCAGCGGCGTTTCTGTATCTTTCAGTATATCATCATCTGATGAAGCTGCCGCTGTATTTCCTGCTCCTTTGAGAGAAGCTCCGTATCCCGCATCCTGAACGGCTTTTATTATTTCTGCATCACTTGCATCTCCGTCAACTCCCATAGAGTTTGTCAGCAGGCTGACGGAACATGACGTAACGCCTTTTACACCGGATACAGCCTTTTCCACTCTTGCACTGCATGCAGCGCAGCTCATTCCGGTAACATTGTATTGCTTCACATAATGTCCTCCTTATTCTGGTATATATATTATGTTACCATAAAGTTTGACATCTGTCAATTAACCGAAGCTAACAAAAATAGAGTGTAATCATATTGTCTGCTTATTTGATGACTTCGAGCCATTCGCTTTCCTTGAATCCCACAGCGATCTTGCTGCCGTTGATAAGTATAGGGCGTTTGACCAGCATTCCGTCGGAAGCAAGCAATTCAAGCGCCTGTTCTTCTGTCATGTCAGGCAGTTTGCCTTTTATCTCCAGCGAGCGATAGAGCTGTCCGCTTGTATTGAAAAAACGTTTCAGAGGCAGACCGCTTGATCTGAACCATTCTGACAATTCATCATAAGTGGGATTCTGTACTTTTATATCTCTGACATCATAGCTTATGCCTTTTTCATTGAGCCATGACTGGGCTTTTTTGCATGTTGTGCATTTGGGATAACAGATAAATAACATATATTACCTCCTGGTCATATCATCTTTTTTATTATTTCACTGAGTCTTGCAGGATCAGCACTGCCTTTCGAGAGTTTCATAGCCTGACCGATAAGATGTCCGAGGGCATTTGACTTACCGTCTTTATAATCATGGACAGCTTTAGGGTTCTGGTTTATGACTGTATTTGCAAGTGTTTCAAGATATGCGTTGTCTGAATTCTGACGAAGACCTGAACTGTTTATGACGTCCTCCAGCTCGCCGCCGTTTTCAGCAAGCTGGATGTAAACACTTTTTTCACCGGAACTTGAAAGTGTGCCGTTTTCTGTTTCTGTTATGAGATCGGTGAGCTGTTCGGGCTTTATGAGGATATCATTTATAGATATTCCGGTTTCATTCAGATGCTGGGTAACAATGCCGAGTATTCTTTTGGCTATGCTTTTCGGACTGCATTTTCCTGATGCGACGCACTTATCAAAATACTCGGCCTTGCTCTGATCGGCGGCTATGCTTTCTGCATCCTGTAGAGTCAGAACGTATTCTTTCGTATAGCGCAGCACTTTTGAATCAGGCAATTCCGGTATACTTTCTCTGACCTTGTTTACATTATGTTCATCAAGGATGATATCCCCGAGGTCAGGTTCCGGAAAATACCTGTAATCACTTGCGTTTTCCTTGTTACGCATAAGAATGCTTACGCCTTTTGCATCATCCCAGCGCCGTGTTTCCTGTTCAACAGGGATGCCCGCTGACAATAGTTCTGATTGCCGTTGTATCTCGTAATCAATTGCTCTTGCAGCTGCACTGAAACTGTTTACATTCTTCATTTCACAGCGTGTGCCCAGCTTATTGCTTCCCGCTTCTGATATTGAAACGTTGACATCACAGCGGATAGAACCTTCCTGCATTTTGCAGTCTGATAT
>DFJW01000097.1:0-3873 GCA_002373775.1 Ruminococcus flavefaciens
AGGAGCTTGACAACATTATACGCTGCCTGTATGAAGATAGAGTAACCGGCAGGATAACTCCAGAGCGTTATGATTGTCTTGCTTCAGGCTATGAAAAGGAGCAGTCCGAACTGAAAATCGAACTCTCCGAGCTCTCTGATCAACTCGACAACATGAGCTTACAGGAGAAATATGTGCAGGACTTCATTGAGAAAGCAAAGACAAACATCGAGATGAAAGAGCTTACTCCCGAACTTCTCAGGGCTTTCATATCACGAATTGAAGTCTATGAGAAGCCTGAGAAATACTCTCGAACTTGCGGTAACACTATACTGATACGCTACACGTTCCAGACAATTCATGAGCCTGCGCCGATTCTAAAGCCGTCTGAAAACAAGACGTTTGCACAGGCAGCTTGCTAAAATGAAGAAACCCGAGGACATTATGCCCTCGGGTTACATATGAATTTAATAAAGTTCCGTTAAGGATAGCAGCCATATTATCCGCCCTTTATTATTTGTTTTCGTGCCTGAGATTTACTGATGCGTAAGGGACGCAAAACGGCGCTGCGCTGTTTTGCTCACTTCTTAGGGAAGGCTCTGCCTTCCCTCGTTCACCCTTCCGCCAAAGGGTTGCAAACCCTTTGGAATCCCTTAATTTGCGGCTTCGCCGTCCTTTATTATTTTACCTTTTTTTCTTTTATTAGTTTTTCTATCGCTTCTATCGTCTCATCACACCACTTGTCAAATTCTTCATCATCCTTCTGACATTCCTCATGCGCCAGCACATATTCCACCGTTCTGCGTATTCCCTCTCTCACGCTGACTTCAGCATGAAATCCCGGTACATGTGCCTTTACCTTCGAATTGTCAAATATCACAGAATTTGCCTTGTCTCCGATGAGACTTCCCGTGAAATCAAAATCTCCCATTGCTGCCAGCATCTCGGACGATATATGGCATGCCTTCAGCTCTACGCCCATTGCGTCAGCTATTGCCTTATATATGTCGTTCCAGCTCACACTCTCGTCGCTCGTGATGTGGAATGCCTCGCCTATCGCCGTCTTGTCACCAATCAGTCCCACATATGCCTTCGCAAAATCACTGTTGTGCGTTATGGTCCAGAGAGATGTGCCGTCGCCGTGGATTATTACCGGCTTTCCCTCACGGATCCGCTTTACCACCTGCCAGCTGCCGTTCTTTCCGTGTACTCCCAGCGGCACACTTCTCTCGTCGTATGTATGGCTCGGACGCACTATCGTCACCGGAAATCCCTCACTGCGGTAAAGTCCCATGAGATATTCCTCACAGGCTTTCTTGTTCCGCGAATACTCCCAGTAAGGATTCTCCAGCGGCGTTTCCTCCGTGATGAGATAACTCTTCGGAGGCTTCTGATATGCCGACGCTGAGCTGATGTAGATGTACTGCTTCACCTTTCCGCGGAGAAGTCGGTAGTCCCTTTCAAGCTGCTCGGGTACAAATCCTATGAACTCTCCGGCACAGTCAAATTCCATGCCCTCCAGCTTCCTTGCAGCATCCTCTTCGTCGTTTATGTCACACTGTATCACCTTCACATTGTCCGGCAGTTCAGCAGTTCTGCTGCCGCGGTTCAGCAGGTAGACTTCGTCGCCCCTTTCGGCAAGCAGACGTGTTATCGCCATGCTTATGGTGCCTGTGCCGCCTATGAACAGTATCTTCATACGCGCCTCCTTACAGCGATGCGTGGGCTGCTATGCGGTATATTTCGGTCACGTCCTCCGCACTCAGCTCCATGAATCCTGCTCTCTTTCCGCTGCCTATGCCCAGCTTCTCCACCATTACGGGGATGTCCTCTTCCTTCGCACCAAGCTCGGCAAAATTAATGGGCATGCCGATGCTGTGGAGGAAACTGCGGAATCTGCGTATTCCTTCCATTGCCGTTGCCTCGGGATCAGCAAAATTCATATGGCATCCGAATACTCTCACCGCCATCTGACAGAAACGCATCACGTCATGCTTGTGGACGTATTCCATCCACGCCGGCATGATGACCGCAAGTCCTGCGCCGTGTGCAACATCATAAAGTCCGGAAAGCTCATGCTCGATGCCGTGGCTGTTCCAGTCCTGCTGTCTGCCGACACCTACGATATTGTTGTGCGCGACCATTCCTGCCCACATTATATTTGCCCTTGCGTCGTAGTTGTCAGGATCGGCAATAACGCGGGGTGTCTCCTTTATCATCGTCAGCAGTACAGCCTCACAGAGACGGTCTGTCACCTCGACTTCAGGGGTGTTGGTGAAATATCTCTCGAAAACGTGCGCCATTATATCAGTCGCGCCGCAGGCTGTCTGATATGCAGGAAGTGTCTGGGTGAGTTCGGGATCAAGGATAGAGAATCTTGCGCGGAGAAGATCAGAACCTGCACCGCGTTTCAGCATGCCGTCCTCCTTGGTGATGACAGTATCCGGCGAACCTTCACTGCCGGCAGCAGCGATAGTGAGGATGACTCCCACGGGGAGCGCCTGTTTCACCTCAGCCTTGCCGCAGTAGTGGTCCCAGAAATCACCGTCGTAGAGAACGCCGATAGCGATTGCCTTTGCGGAGTCGATGACAGAGCCGCCTCCCACGGCAAGGATCAGATCGACGCCCTCGGCTTTACAGAGGTCGATGCCCTTGTAAACAAGAGTATCGCGCGGATTCGGCTGAACGCCCCCCAGTTCGCAGTAGCCGATGCCTTCCGCGTCAAGGGATGCCCTTACCTTGTCGATAAGTCCCGAGCGGACCGCAGAGCCGCCGCCGTAGTGGATGAGGACCTTTGTGCCGCCGTGCTTTCTGACATAAAAGCCAACCTCATTCTCTCTGCCCTTGCCGAATACGAATTCAGTGGGGCTGTAAAAGTTAAAATTTTCCATGTTTTTTCCTCCGGTATCTTTATTTTTTATAGCATTTCGCTATAATATTGAGTAGATTATAGCACACATCAGAGAAAAATGCAAGAGCAAATTAGTGAGTAGTTTAGAAGAGAGTAGAGAGTAGTAAATAGAAATAAAAACGGCGAAGCCGCAAATTAAGGGATTCCAAAGGGTTCACAACCCTTTGGCGGATAGGTGTGCGAGGGAAGGCAGAGCCTTCCCTAAGAAGTAAGCAAAACAGCGCAGCGCCGTTTTGCGTCCCTTACGCATCAGTAGATCTCAGGCACGAAATCCCACCTGTAGGGGCGGCGTTCCGTAAAGTCCCAAAAAATAAGAGACAGCCTGAGCCGTCTCTTACATTAATTATCATTTCCGCCTGAGGATCACTTATTGCAGGCAATGATCTCCTTGCGCATATAAGGCTGGAGAGCCTTGGGTATGCGGATAGAACCGTCCTCATTGAGATTGTTTTCGAGGAATGCGATGAGCATTCTGGGAGGTGCAACAACGGTGTTATTGAGTGTGTGAGCAAAGTACTTGTTTCCGTCGCTGTCCTTTACGCGGATGCCGAGACGTCTTGCCTGAGCGTCACCGAGATTTGAGCAGCTGCCGACTTCGAAGTACTTCTTCTGTCTGGGAGACCATGCCTCAACGTCAAGGCTCTTCACCTTCAGGTCAGCAAGGTCGCCGGAGCAGCACTCCAAAGTGCGTACAGGGATATCAAGTGTGCGGAAGAACTCAACAGTATAGCTCCAGAGCTTGTTGAACCAGTCCATAGACTCCTCGGGCTTGCAGACAACTATCATCTCCTGCTTTTCAAACTGGTGGATACGGTAAACACCGCGCTCTTCGATGCCGTGTGCGCCGACTTCCTTGCGGAAGCAGGGTGAATAGCTGGTCAGAGTCTTCGGGAGTTCGCCCTCGGGAATGATAGTATCTATAAACTTTCCTATCATGGAGTGCTCGGAAGTACCGATGAGGTAGAGGTCCTCGCCCTCGATCT
>DFJW01000097.1:3933-20966 GCA_002373775.1 Ruminococcus flavefaciens
CGATCTTGTACATCATTCCCTCCATTTCAGCGAAGCTCATAACGCCGGTAACAACTTCGCTTCTTATCATGAAAGGCGGGATATAGTATGTGAATCCCTTGTCGATCATGAAATCACGGGCATAGGAAAGGATACATGACTGGAGCTGAGCGATGTCGCCGCAGAGGTAATAGAAACCGTTTCCGCTGGTCTTTCTTGCGCTGTCGAGGTCAATTCCGTTGACCTTCTCCATGATGTCAACGTGGTAGGGAACTTCGAAATCCGGCACAGCAGGCTCGCCGAAACGCTCTATCTCAACGTTCTCGCTGTCGTCCTTGCCTATCGGCACGCTCTCGTCGATTATGTTCGGGATAACGAGCATGATCTTGCGGATGTCAGCCTCGGTCTGGACTTCCAGCTGCTCCATTTCTTCCAGCTTCCTGCCCAGTTCAGCCACTTCAGCCTTGACCTTTTCAGCCTCGTCCTTCTGACCTTTAGCCATGAGGCCGCCGATCTCCTTGCTCTTTACCTTGCGCTGATTGCGGAGGCTGTCGCACTCCACCTTGGTCTCACGGAATTTCTTGTCCAGTTCGATGACCTGGTCGACCAATTTCAGTTTCTCGTCCTGAAACTTCTTCTTTATGTTCTCCTTTACGAGTTCGGGATTTGTTCTGATAAGTTTGATGTCGATCATTTTTCTTACTCCTTTATTCTTCCTTTGCGAGCTTGTCTGCAAGCGCCGCAAGATCTTCTTTATCGTAGAATTCAAGGATGAGCACACCCTTGTTCTTGCCGTAATCAACCTTGACTTTACGTCCCAGGCTCTCCTTCAGTGAAAGCTCCATTTCGACGAAATAATTGTCGATGCGCTTGTCACTGCCCTTGCTGCTGTCGTCTTTTTCCTCAGCGGAACGCTGTGCCGCTCTCTCCACCTGACGCACGGTAAGTCCGTCATTTGCCGCTGTGAGAGCGGTGGCGATGAGCAGGTCCTCGTTCTTGAATCCCAGCAGCGCACGTCCGTGACCTTCCGATAATTCGCCGTTTTCCAGCATTTTCACAACTCTCTCAGGCAGGGTGAGAAGTCTCACCGCATTTGCGACAGCCGAGCGTGAACGTCCGACCATTTTTGCCACTTTATCCTGCGTCATGCCGAACTTTTCGATGAGTTCATTGTAACCCGTCGCCTCTTCAATGGGGTTCAGGTTCTCGCGCTGGAGGTTCTCGATAATGGCTATCTGCATTGTCTCCTCGTCGGAGAGCTCACGGATATTTACCGGTATCTCATCCAGTCCCAGCATCCTTGCAGCGCGCCAGCGTCTTTCGCCGGCAACGATCTGATAGCCGCCGGATGATATGGGACGCACAACTATCGGCTGTAATATGCCGTGTTCGCGGATAGAATCAGCCAGTGCCGCTATAGCCTCGTTGCTGAAATTCTTACGCGGCTGGTCACGGTTCGGCTCGATCTCCGACACTCTCAGCGTCTTTTTGATCTGCACGTCGCTGGTATTATTCTGGAACAGGCTGTCAAGCCCTGTATTCAAACCGCCTTTTGCCATAGCTTATCACCCCTGCGAACTTTCTTTTTTGTCGTTTTTCTTGAATGAGAAGATGCCGCGTCTCTTCTTTTTCGGCAGCACTCTCTCCTCGCCAAGTATCTCATGGCCGAGCAGTTCGTATGATTCCGCGCCCTTGGAGGACTTATCGTAGTACATTACGGGTTTCCCGTAGGACGGTGCCTCCGAAAGCCGGACATTTCGCGGAATTTTGGTCTCGAAGACCTTGTCCGGAAAATACTTCTCCACCTCAGCCACGACGTCATTTGCCACATTCAGACGGCTGTCGAACATAGTGAAGAGGATGCCTTCGATCTCAATAGCCGGGTTGAAATTTGTCTTCACTATTTTAATAGTGTTGACCAGCTGTGAGAGTCCCTCCAGCGCATAGAACTCAGCCAGCATGGGAACGATGATCGTGTCACATGCAACGAGACCGTTGATAGTTATAGTTCCGAGAGCCGGCGGGCAGTCGATGAGGATGTAATCATAGTCGGCTTTGCAGGTCAGAAGCTGCATTTTCAGCCTGTTCACGCGGTTGTCGAAGCCTGCAAGCTCGATCTCCGCACCTGCGAGACCTTCCGTCGCCGGGACGATTGAAACGTTCTCGAAACCAGTATCCAGAACAGCCTCCTGAAGCCGTTTTTTGCCCGTAATTACGTCATATGTGGAGGCAGTGACCTCCATTTTCTTTATGCCAAATCCGGTGGTAGTATTGCCCTGTGGATCAGAATCCACGCAAAGCACTTTGAAGCCGCGTGAACCGAGGTAAGCGGACAGATTTATGACAGTGGTTGACTTGCCGACGCCGCCCTTCTGGTTCGCAACAGCGATAATTTTGCCCATAGGATCTTCCTTTCCTGAGTTATACAACTATTATAGCACCTTTTGGAGCAAATGTAAATACGAAAACGGCTTTTTTAGCCATGAAAAACAAAAAAATGTTTCACGTGAAACACAAAACAGCCTCTCAGCCCATTGTTTCACGTGAAACATTCTCACGCTTTCTTCTGAATTGGTATCCTTACGCGGTATTCTATGTAGTCATCGCTCTGAATTTTCCGCGAATCTGCGGCAATTCCGCAGGATTGCATGGTCTCCACCGCCTTGTTGATGGTGTTGACGAAGAGTTTCACGTTCTGAAACACCTTCGAACGCTGCTTATAACTTGCACGTTCGTTCTGCCTGCCGATGTAGTCCTCCACCAGATGCTCAGTCCGTTCCACATTCAGCTCATTGCTGACCACTTTTTCGAGGATGCACATTCTCTCCTCGGGACTTGCCAGCCGGAGAAGTGCCCGGGCGTGACGCTCACTGAGTCCGTTTTCGGTAATGATTTCCCGTTCATCAGCGGTCAGACGCAGCAAACGGAGTTTGTTAGCAATGGTACTCTGCGCCCTGCCAAGCTTTGCGGCGACTTCTTCCTGCGTCATACCGTATAGACGAATCAGCTTTTCGATAGCAGCAGCCTCATCAAAAAACGAAAGATCCTGCCGCTGGATGTTCTCGACAAGAGCGAGAATCGCTGAATGCCTGTCGCTGACCTGATGAACAATGCAGGGGACCACAGTAAGTCCGCATATCATCGCCGCCCGCAGACGCCGTTCACCGGCGATTAGCTCGTATTTATCGCCGTTTTTCCGCACAGAAAGCGGCTGCAAAATACCATGCTGAGCAATGGATTGAGCGAGAATTGCGAGGTCATTGTCCGAAAATGCAGTCCTCGGCTGGCTCCTGTTGGCTGAGATCCGGCTGACTTCTATCTCGATTACCTTATTTACCGGCTTTTCTTTTGTAAAATTCAGAAATCCTGACATTTTTAACGCTCCTTTCGTTGTCTGAACCAATTATAGCACCGTCACGAAAGTAAATCTACAAAAAAATTTCGGGTAGTTTCGCACATTTCTGCGCGGAAACTACCCGATAATACGCAATTACAAAGGTTTCTTCTTTATCTGAGCGCTATTTCTGGGGTATTTTGGCGGTGTCTGCGATATTTTTTTCACTGCGACGATACGCCGCTGCTCGCCGCCAAGTTCATAGCTGACTGTGTCATCAATAATCCCACCCAGAAGTTCAACTGCTTTTCTTCCAGATTCAATATCCTCGTTTGGTCCTTTCAAGGCGAGAAAGTGACCACCGGGTGCAACAAAGGGAATGCAGAATTCTGAAAGTGTTGACAAATTGGCGACCGCTCTTGCGCAAGATAAGTCAAATTTCTCGCGGAATTCGCCGTTCTTTCCATAATCTTCTGCCCTGCCATGTATAAACTGAGCACTGATATCCAGTTTACCACAAAGTTCAGTAAGGAATTTTATTCTCTTATTCAGACTGTCAAGCAGCGTTATATCCAGATCCTCACGGTAAAGTTTAAGCGGTACCGACGGGAAGCCGGCACCGGTGCCGACGTCGATAATTCGCGCATTTTTGGGAATATTCCAGTGTTTTGCAACAAGGATACTGTCTATAAAATGCTTCACAAGTATCTCTTCCGGATCAGTGATCGCTGTCAGATTGATGTGCTCGTTGCACTCAACCAGATACTCAGCGTAAGTGTCAAGCTTATTGTAGAGTTCTCTGCTTAAAGTAATTCCATACTTTTCAAATTCAGAGCAACATAATTCAAATTCAGGAAGCATTTTCCGCTCCTTTCAGGTTCTTTGCCCAGACACTCAGCAGTGAGATGTCTGCCGGTGAAACTCCGGAAATTCTTGATGCCTGCCCGATTGAAGCAGGCTGCACCTTATTAAGCTTCTCGATTGCTTCAAGTCGCAGTCCGTAGACGGTGTGATAGTCGGTATCAGTGGGCAGTACTGTTGACTCAAGCCGGCGCATCTGCTCAATCTGTTCGAGCTGCTTTGAGATGTATCCCTCATATTTTATCTGCAACTCCACCTGTTCCGCAACTTCACTGCTCAATTCTGGTCTGTCCGCGTCAAACCGCGCTAAATCGGCATAATTCAGCTGCGGACGTCTCACCAGATCAGCCATTTTGCAGCCGGTAGACAGCGGAGATGTTTCACGTGAAACAAGATATTCGTTGAGTTCATCAGTAGGAGCGACGTTGAGATGACGTATCCTGTCGATCTCAGCGTTCACCTGCGCAATTTTCTTCTGAAGCTTTTCCATTCTCTGGTCACTGACGAGACCAATTCTGTGACCGTAGGGCATTAGTCTCTGGTCTGCGTTGTCCTGACGCAGGATCAGACGATACTCACTGCGCGAGGTCATCATTCTGTACGGATCGCTGCACCCCTTGGTGACCAGATCATCCACCAGCGTGCCGATATAGGAACTTGCGCGGTCAAGGATAAGCGGCGGTTTTCCGAGGATCTTCAGCGCTGCATTGATGCCCGCAACGAGTCCCTGAGCGGCTGCTTCTTCGTATCCTGAACTGCCGTTGAACTGTCCTGCACCGTAAAGTCCCCGGAGTTTGCGGAATTCCAGCGTCTGCTCCAGCTGGACAGGATCGCAGCAGTCGTATTCGATCGCATATGCAGGTCGCATGATCTCCACATTTTCAAGTCCTTTTATCGTCCGCAGAAACGCAAGCTGTACGTCCTCGGGCAACGATGAAGACATGCCCTGCAAGTAGTATTCATCGGTAGAAAGTCCCATAGGTTCGACGAATAACTGGTGTCTGGGCTTATCTGAAAATCGCACGACTTTGTCCTCAATCGACGGACAGTATCTCGGTCCAACTCCTTCGATCCGTCCGGCATAGAGAGGAGATCTGTCCAGATTAGAAAGGATTATTTCATGTGTGTCGCTGTTGGTGTAGGTGATGTAGCAGCTGACGATGTTCTCAAAATGCTCGCCGGTATTGTCAAACGAGAACGGAACTATCTCCTCATCCCCGTTCTGGACTTCCATTGCGTCAAAGTCGATGCTTCGCTTGTTGACGCGGCAGGGTGTACCTGTCTTGAATCTGCGCAGTTCAATGCCGTTTTCAGCAAGGCTGGCTGACAGAAATTTAGCTGGAAGCGCCGCATCCGGTCCGCTTTCATATGAAGCTTCGCCAATGTGTATCTTGCCTTTTAAATAGGTCCCGGTCGCGATTATGACCGCTTTTGCCGAGTATTCGGCACCCAGCGAAGTCCGGATGCCGGTGATTTTCCCGTTCTCGGTCAGTATCTCAGCCACTTCGCCCTGCTTGATGTACAGATTTTCCTGCCGCTCACAGACCTGTTTCATGTAGTTATGGTACTTCACGCGGTCAGCCTGCACTCTCAGGCTGTGAACTGCCGGACCTTTTCCTCGGTTCAGCATGCGGCTCTGGATGAAACACTTGTCCGCTGCCTTGCCCATTTCGCCGCCGAGAGCGTCGATCTCCCTGACCAGATGTCCTTTCGCAGTTCCTCCGATTGACGGATTACAGGGCATATTTGCTATCTGGTCAAGGGAAATTGTGAACATCGCGGTCCTGCATCCAAGCCTTGCGGACGCCAGTGCAGCTTCCACTCCTGCGTGGCCTGCGCCTACCACCACAACGTCAAATTCTCCCATTTTATATGTCATACGATTACCTCATTTGTTTCACGTGAAACATTATTTGCCCACGCAGAATTTCGAAAATACCTCGTCCACCACTGCCTCTGTTATCCTTTCGCCGGTGAGGGAAAGGAGATAGCTTTCGGCATCGTCTATGAGGACATTCACTGCGTCCAGCAGTTCGCCGCCTTTCAGCGAATCAATCGCGGCATTTATGCTGCTCAGCGCTGAGTCAACGCACTGCTTCTGCCGCTCATTCGTGACCGATGCCGAGTTCAGCGACAGCTCATTCAGGTGAAAAATATCCTCAATTGCTGCCGTCAGTTTGTCAATGCCGCTGCCGTCCTTGGCGGACATGTAAACGCATTTTGTGAACTTTTTGTTAAGACGGCTGACATCCAGAAGCTGTTCTTTGTCGGTCTTATTGATAACTGCTATGGAATTTTTATTGTTAATATTATTAATTAATCTGATATCCTCATCCGAAAGTTCCCGGCTGCCGTCGAACATGGCAATGACCAGTTCGGCGCTGTCTATCATCCTCTCGGCAATGCCGACGCCGATACCCTCAATCACGTCATCGGTCTCGCGGATGCCGGCAGTGTCGGAAAGACGCAGAACGATGTCCCCGAGACGGACAGTCTCTTCGATAACATCCCTCGTAGTGCCGGCAATGTCGGTGACGATGCTCCGCTCGCAGCCGGCGAGATAATTAAAAAGCGTGGATTTTCCGACGTTCGGCTTGCCGGCAATGACCGTCGGGATGCCCTCGCGGATGAGCCTGCCGCTGTCGTAACCGGCTATCAGCTTTCTCAGACTTCCCCGCACTTCTTCCAGTCCGCTGAGCAGATTCTCCGGCTGCACTTCCGGGATGTCCTCGTCCGGATAGTCAGCCCACGCGGCAAGTCCCGCAAGCATTCCCAGCAGCTTTTCCGAACACTTCTTCGCAACCTTGAAAGCCGCGCCCTGACGCAGTTCCTCCGCCATTTTCAGCTCCCTTTCACCCTTGGCGGAAATGATGTCCATGACAGCTTCCGCCTGAGTGAGATCCAGCTTTCCGTTGAGAAAGGCTCGTTTCGTGAACTCGCCCGGCCCGGCAGGCTCTGCGCCGTTTTTAAGGATAGTGCGCAGGATGCGCCTTGTGACGTAGATACCGCCGTGGCAGGATATCTCGCAGACATCCTCGCCGGTGTAGCTGTGAGGTGAACGAAAGACCGTCAGCACGCAGTCGTCCAGCCTTTCATCGCCGTCATGGGCGATGCCGAAAGCGCAGGTGTAGCCCTTCATGGACATAACGTCATCCTTTCCGAATGGACGGAACACCTTGGCAGCCACCTTCAGCGCGTCCTCGCCGGAAATGCGGATAACGGCTATTCCTCCCGGTGAATCCGGTGTCGATATTGCAGCAGCAGTTGACAAAATATCACTCCTAAAAAAACAACGGCGTAAAGGCGATGCCCCTGAGCCGTTGATATGTTACTATGTCACACTGCCGGACAGCGGCACTGTCCGGCAGATGTCTTGTCTTAGAGTTCGATCTTTCCGTAGAGACCGCCTTCGATGCTGTCCTCCGGCTTAGGTCTCTTGTAGTCCTTCTCGAAGCTTGTGGAGAGATCAACTGATCTGCGCTCCATTACTACTTCTCTGTCGCGGTTGTTTCTGCGGTCACCGCCGTCTCTTCTGCCTCCGCGTCTGTTGTCGCGTCTGCCGCCGTCTCTTCTTCCGCCGCCCTTTCTGGGGTTGTTGGAAGAGATGATTATCTTTCTGTAGGGCTCTTCACCAACTGAACGTGAAGAAACGCCTTCGATATTTGAAATGGCTGAGTGGATGACTCTTCTCTCATATGGATTCATGGGCTCAAGGGGCTGTGAACGTCCTGTTCTGAGGACTGTCTTTGCGATCTTCACTGCCAGCTGCTCAAGAGTTTCCTTTCTCTTGCTGCGGTAGCCGTAGCAGTCGATAGTGATCCTGTAGTAGTCCTTATCGCCCTTGTTGGCGATTATGGAGCAGAGGTACTGGATAGCGTCGAGAGTCTCGCCGCGTCTGCCTATGATAGTGCCGTTGTTATCGCTTTCGAGGTTGATAACAGCGCCTGTCTCGTTCTGATATACAGTGAACTGAGCCTCAACTCCCATAGCTCTGAGGATGCTTGTGATGTAGTCTCTTGCCAGCTTTACCTTGGGGTGTACGAGAGCTTCGTCTTCGATGAGGGTGAAGTTATCGAGGGAATAAGCCTCCTCGTCGTCAGCAGGCTCGTTCTCAGCGGATGCTGTCTCCTGCTTTGCAGGCTTTACCTCTGCGGGCTTTGCAGCTGCCTTGGCAGGCTCCGGCTTCTTTTCTGCCGGCTTCGGCTCTTCCTTCTTTTCAACAGGCTTTGCTTCTGTCTTCTTCTCGGCAGGCTTTGCAGGTGCTGCCGGTCTTGCAGCAGGTGCAGCAGGCTTAGCAGCCGGTGCATCAGCGCATGTAGCCTTTACCTTGGCGTCCTTGGCACCGAAACCCAAGATGCCCTTCTTGCCTTCGTCGATCACCTCGAACTTTATCGCCGAGATGTCCTTTCCGAATTTCTTTGCTGCCATTGCCTTTGCTTCTTCAATGGTCTTTGCTGTGAAAATTTCAGTCATATTTATACCTCCCTGAGGAATCAATCCTCATCATTATCATTGTCAGAATCATCGTAGATATCGCCGTATTTTTCAGCCATTCTCCTTCTGGCTTCCTTTATCTTGTCCCTGTTGTGCTTGTTCATCTCGGAACGGGATATCTTATCATTGCCGGCTTTTCTTGCGCCGCCGTTCTGCTGCTGGTTCACAAGTTCCTGCTGCTCCATCATGCGCTGCATGAAAGTCTTCTTCTCAGGGTGCTTTTCAGCGTAGATACGGGCTTTTTCCTTTTCCTTCTCATTTATGGCTGCTGTTCTTTCGGGAGTGAAATACTGATTCAGCGCGAAGGTTATGAGGAATGAGAAAAGTGCTGACCATATCCAGTAGAAACCAACACCGGCAGGCACGCTGAATGCGAACCATATGGAAATGAGAGGCATCATGAGCATCATGAATGTCATGCAGCCGCCGCCCTGCATATTCGGGTTGGTCTTCTTGGAACGAATAAGGCTGTAGAGTGTGGAGAGGAGCTGTGCGAGACCTGCGAGGAAGGGGATGAGTGCAAGTATCACTGCTTCTCTTGTCCATGAATCGGGGTGAAGTGTGGGCACATTACCGAGGTTTGCGCCGAATATAGTGAAGTTGTCGCTGAAGTCCGATACCTTTGTGAAGAAATTCTCACCGAGGCTCTTGTAGTTCTCGGCATTGTCAGCGTTATGTGTGAGGTCCTTCATGGTGATGAGCTCGCATCTGAGGTTTCCCTTGGAAGTTCCTGCCAATTCAAACGCCTTGAGACGGATATCCTTGGATATCCTGAGTATATGGGTGATAGGTTTGTATACAACGTCGAGGATACCGAAAAGGAGTATCATCTGGATAAATGCCGGCAGACAGCTCGCCATGGGGTTGATGCCCTCTTCGATGTAGAGCTTCTGCTGCTCTTCCTGAACTCTCTGCGGATTATTTGCGAAACTCTTTCTTATCTTTTCAAGTTTTGGCTGCATGAGCTGCATTCTTGCAGCGTTCTTCTGAGTCTTGTAGTTTACCGGGAACATGAGCAGCTTTGTGACTACCGTGAACACAATGATAGACACCGCGTAGTTCTTGAAGATAAAGTAGATAAGCTTCATAAGGTATCCGAAGGGGATACCGATCACATCGTAAAGAAAATTAAACAATATTCATCCCTCTTAATAATTCAATTTGTCGTCTTCATTCTTTTCCTCTTCCGTGACATCTTCGCTGTCCTGCGGTGAGAGGTCGAATCTTCTGGCTCTGAAAGTGAATCTGTCCGGCACAGGATCAATGCCGCCCATTGACCACGGGTTGCACCTTAGTATCCTCCAGACAGCGAGAGCCGTACCTCTGAAAAAGCCGAAGCGTTTCAGAGCTTCCAAAGCGTAGGCACTGCATGTAGGGTAGTACTTGCATTTTGGCGGGAACAGCGGTGAGATCAGCTTTCTGTAGATCATCACCAGTCCCATGGCGATATATCTCATCGCTTTTTCTTCTGCCCGGAAGCAGGGAAGGTGTTGAATGCACTGATTATGCCCGGCACTCCGTACTTTTTCATATAGCCGCAGTACTCATCGGATTTTATCCGGCAGAGAGTATCTCTTGCGACTATGACAAGATCAATGCCCACAGGCAGAGTTATCTCAGCGTTCCTGTAGGCGAGACGGATAAGTCTCTTTGCCCGGTTCCTGCAAACGGCGTTTCCCACCTTCTTGCCGGCGGTGATGCCCAGCCTGTTATAAGGTCTGCCGTTGGGACGGACATAGATGACGGAATATTTAGAGGCGATGAACCTGCCCTTCCTGTAGAGCGTAAGGAAGTCCTTATTATCGTTGAGTATCTCCGTATAAAGCATAATATACCCTTTAAAGCAAAATAACAAAAAAGACCACAAAATCAGGATTTTGTGGTCAGCCTCGTCAGTGAGTTAATCTTGCTCTGCCCTTAGATCTTCTACGAGCTAAAACCTTTCTGCCGTTCTTTGTAGACATTCTCTTCATGAAGCCATGCTCCTTCTTTCTGTGGAGCTTCTTGGGCTGATATGTTCTTTTCATATTCAGGTCCTCCTCTCTTCTCAAATGATATAATAAGGACCAGCTCTTGCCGATCCTAAATTGTCAGGACATGCCTTTTTGCGGCATTACACTAATAGATTATAATATAAAAAAGAGCCGGTGTCAAGTCCTTTCCGTAATTTTTTCCGGAAATCGAAGATTTTCATGTTATTCCACAATTCTTTACCGCGTCAGCCCGGGTGTTTTTCTACATATTGTCATAATCCCTTATCTGCGTGAAAAAACGGGAATATAAAAAATATATATGGGCTTGAAACCGGCATAATTCTGTGGAACTTCCGGCATTTCTGTGGAGTGAAAGATGTTGAAAGTCTTGAAAACTATGTTGGAAAGCGGGGTTATCCACAGCTTTCAACAGCCCGGCATCCTTTTCAGACTGGGAAACGGAACTTTTTTCCACAAAAAAATGATGATTCCACACAGTTTTCAACAATATGTCAATTTGTATGTGGAATCCGGTCCGATTTTCTAAAATCTTGCTATATAAAATGTCCTTGCAATTTAATGCGGATTATGATATAATATACTATATATTAATATAGGAGAGTATCGTTATTTTTCAAAACTCTCTGCGATCATAATTTATATATACGGAGGTTGTTATGAACGAGTTCAATTCATCAGAACTGGATGAGATCTTCAATAATGTAAAGAACTACTGTCTTGAAAACCAGCTTATCAACAGTGTGGGAATAGATACCTGGATCAAGCCGATGCAGCCTGTCAGCTTTGACGGCGAATCCTTCGTTTTCAGCGTTTCCACCGATCTTCAGAAGAAGATAACCATAAAACACTACAAGGAAGCCCTCGAAAAAGCCTTCCTCAATGTCATCGGTCTTGACGTCGAGCTGGTCATCAATGTTGTCAAGGAGGACAACAAGCCCTACCAGATCCTCACTGACGACGAACTGGAAAAGAAGAATGAGGAACTGGAGCAGTCCTATAAATTCGCCAATTATGACTATACTTTCGATACCTTCATCGAAGGCAGATCCAATGAATTTGCCCTTGCATGCTGCAAGTCAGTGGCTAAGAACTGCGGAAACAAGGCTGTTCCGGACTATAACCCGCTTTTCATCTACGGTCCTTCCGGAATGGGCAAGACTCACCTCATCACCGCTATCGCCAATGAAGTAAAGAAGAACCACAAGGACTTCAACGTGGTCTACGTCACCAGCGAGACCTTCGGCAGCGATCTGGTAAACGCCCTGAATACCGGACTTATCTCCGACTTCCACGACAAGTACAGAAAGGCTGACATCCTCCTCATCGACGACGTTCAGTTCTTCCAGGCAAAAGAGCGTATGCAGGAGGAGTTCTTCCATACATTCTATGCACTTCATCAGGAAGGCAAGCAGATTGTCATCACCTCGGACAAGCCGCCAAAGGAGCTGCTCACCCTTGAAGAGCGTCTGAGAACAAGATTCGAAGGCGGACTCATCGCCGATATCTCAGCTCCCGACTATGAGACAAGGCTGGCTATCATCAAGAGAAAATCCGAACTGCTGGAACTGAAAATGCCCAGCGAAGTTGCCGAATTCATGGCAAACCGTCTGAAATCCAACATCCGTCAGCTTGAAGGCGCTGTAGTCAGACTGAAAGCGCTCAACCACTTCGCCGGCAGTCCTATCACCATATCAATGGCACAGAGCGTCATCCGCGACGTTCTCACCGACGAGCAGCCTATACCGATAACAGTGGAGAAGATAATCTCGGAAGTTGCCACAGTTTACGGTGTATCGCCGGATGACATCCGTTCCAACAAGCGCTCATCACAGATATCCATTGCCCGCAAAGTTGCCATATTCGTTATCCGTCAGATAACACAGATGCCCCTCACATCCATCGGCACCGAGTTCAACGGCAGAGACCATTCTACTATAGTTTACTCCGTCCAGAGCGTGACTGAGGCGATGAAGAAGGATCCTAACCTGAGGACACTGGTCAACGATGTGATAAAGAACATCCGCGACAGGAGCAAGGCATAAGTTTTCACCTGCCGTCAACGTTCAAACTGTTGAAAACCTGTGTTTTCCACTTAGTTTTCAACACATTGTTCAAAACCCGGCGGAAAGTCAGGAGGCTTTGAAATTACATATACTGCGCTGAAAGATGAGGTCCGGAAAAATTTCCCCGGACATGCTTTCAACAGTTTTCCTGATTCAACATTTCACAGGATATGGAAAACTCATATCGAAAATATCCGATTCAACGGATCTTTAAACTTTTCCTATACTTTCCCTCAACATATTTCAACCTCTTCCACAGAAAAATCGCACGGCGGAAATATCCTCAACATTTTCCCAAATTTCACCACAGCCGGCTGTGGAGCGATTTTCCCCGGAATCAAGCCCTGAAACGGCAGTTTAAACTTTTCCACCGCCCCTATAACAACAACAATATTATCTTTATCTTATCTTATTCTATCTTATCTTTATCCGGCAGGTGTGCCGGATGAAAGTTCACGGAGGTCCATTCAAATGAAATTCACTTGCAATAAATCCGAACTCAGCGAAGCTATCAGCAACGTATCAAGAGCAGTATCCCAGAAATCAAATATAGCAGTCCTCGAAGGAATAAAAGTCAAAGTCGGAAGCGGTGAAGTAGAACTCACTGCCTATAATCTTGAAATGGGTATACGCACTTCCATTAAGGCTGAGACCGAAGGAGAAGGCGAATTCGTGGTAAGCGTCAGACTTTTCAGCGAGTTCACAAGAAGGATGTCCGGTGAAGAGATCAGATTCGACATCGACGAGAACCTTGTGGTCAACATCGCATCCGATGCTACCGAGTGCAGCTATCCGGCTGTTTCAGCGGATGATTATCCGGAACTCCCCAAGGTGGATTCCGAGAGAAGTTTCAGCATCAAGCAGACCACTCTGCGTTCTATGATAAATATGACAGGCTATGCAGCTTCCCTCAATGAGAGCAAACCCGTGCTCACCGGCGAGCTTTTCGACATAGAGGGCGGAGAATTCAACATGGTAGCTATCGACGGCTTCCGTCTTGCCATAAGGAACGAGAAGACCGACTGCACCGAGAATTATCACTTCGTAGTCCCCAAGAAGGCGCTGATGGAAGTTTCAACGCTCATAAAGGACGACGCCGAGGACAAGCAGTGCGTGATCTACACCAATGACAGACATATCATCTTCGAGCTGAACAATGTATTTGTGATCTCACGTCTGCTCGAAGGCAATTTCCATAACTACAAGCTCAGCATACCCAACGGATTCAAGACCGAGGTAATTATAAGCAAGAGAGAATTTGCCACATGCCTTGAGAGATGCGCTCTCCTTATCGACGACAAGAATAAGTCACCTATCCGCTGTGAAGTCGGCAACGGAGTGATGAAGATAAGCTGCAAGACCGGCATAGGCAAGATAAATGACGCTATATCCGCCGATATCAACGGCGAGACCGTTACTATCGGATTCAATAACAAACTTGTGCTGGAGGCACTAAGAGCTGCCGACGGCGACAAGGTGAGAATACGTTTCAATGGTGCTATGAAGGTCATCGAGATACTCCCAATGACCGGAGAGAGTTTCATATTCCTCATCATGCCCATACAGCTGAAGAACTGATATGAAACTGTAGGGGGCGGAAGTTCTTCTGCCTGAGGTTTACTGATGCGGAAGGGACGCAAAATGCGCTGCGCTGTTTGCTTACTTTTGTGATATGGGCGGGAGTTCTTCTGCCTGAGGGTTACTGATGCGGAAGGGACGCAAAAGGGCGCTGCGCTGTTTTGCTTACCTTTTAGGAGGGACGCTGTCCCTCCTCGGTCACCACCCTGCCAAAGGGTTGTGAACCCTTTGGAAACCCTGATTTGCGGCTCCGCCGTCTTTTGTATTTGTTTTATTTTTTGAAAAGGGTGATGCTATGATCTACAGAAAGTTCGCTCATGCAAAGTCTGCAACTGTGCTCTCGGTCATTTCTGCCCTTTTATCGGCACTTCTCGCATTTTTCGCTGCAATTGCAATCGTAGCTGCCATTGCGCTGAAACTCATGCCGGAAAGCATCGGTCCTTTCGAACTCAGCATCAGACCGGACGGCAAATGGATAGCTGCCATTATTGCTATGGTCATAGGTGCAGCAGTCCTTGCACTGGTATCCTCAAAGGTGTCAAGGAAACTGGCAGAGGCAGTCATCAGAAGAAAGATAAAGAAGAGCGGGAGATTCGCATACAGATACTGCAAGGAAAATCCACACGCATACAGATACGCAGCATCCCTCAACAGGGATTTTGCTTCAAGATACACGACCGACCAGTACGGTCAGCTCACAGAGAGAAGGAAAAAATAGTATGGCGGAAAAGATCAAGATAACCACAGAGTTCATCAAGCTGGACGCTCTGCTGAAATTCGCGTCCCTCACAGGTTCAGGCGGTGAGGCAAAGCAGCTCATACAGGACGGCATGGTGCTGGTGAACGGCGAAGTCTGTACCATGAGAGGAAAGAAGATACGTCCCGGCGACACAGTGAAGCTGGGCGATAACGAGGTCACTGTAGAGTGAAGATCTCCTACGCTGAGATAGACGGCTTCAAGAATCTCTCCGGCATCTCCTTTGAACCGGACAATGATTATAACATCATCGTGGGACCGAATGCGCAGGGAAAGACAAATCTTCTCGAAGCCATGTGGATACTCTCGGGGTGCCGGAGTTTCCGCGGTTCAAAGGAAAAGGACTACATCGCCCTCGGCGGAAACAGGATGTCCTCGAAGATAAAGATGCGGGACAGAGTAAGGGAGCAGAAGATAGAATTCGAGATGCTCCGCGGCACCAATCCGCAGAAGATAATACACCTCAACGGCGTTAAGCTCAAAGGCACAAGAGCGCTTTTCGATGTCTTCAAGTGCATCGCCTTCATACCGGATGACGTGGACATCATCAAAGGTTCGCCGGAAAAGAGGCGCAGTTTCATCGACATGGCTGCCTCACAGCTGAATCCGCTTTTCGTCGTGCATCTCAGCAAGCACAATGTCATCATGAACCAGCGCAACGTGCTGCTGAAAGAGATAATGCAGGGCAATGCGCCGGCATCGGTGCTGGAAGTCTGGGACAGACAGGAGGCGCATGAAGGCTCACTGATATCCTACATGAGAAATGACTATGTGGGAAAGATCAACGAGATATGCGGCAGGCTCTACAAGACCATTTCAGGCGGTTCCGAGGAACTGGAGATAGAGTACCGTTCCAACGTCTTCAAGCCCGAGGATTTCAGCCGTCCCTGCAATGACACGGTGTACGAACAGTATTATCAGAAACTGCGTGACACCGAGGAATACGACATCCGCACAGGCTCTACTCATGCCGGCATAAACCGCGACGAGATAGTGATAAAGATAAACGGCGTCAGTGCGAAGGATTACGGTTCGCAGGGACAGATAAAGAGCACGGCGCTGGTCATGAAACTGACACAGGCGGAGATATACAGGTCACGCTCAAAGGAATCGCCGGTGATCTTCCTTGACGACGTAATGGGCGAACTGGATGAGGCTCGTCAGAGATTCGTCTTCGATATCATCAAGGGGATGCAGGTCTTCCTCACCACACCAAACGAGAGCGCCATTCTCCCCGAGATAGAGGGAAAGATACTGCGCATGAGCGGAGGAAGGATAGTCGATGAACAGGACTGTATACCTACACATAGGCAATGATTTTTCCGTGGATGTCAGGGACATCGTCGGGATATTCGATATAGAGAACACCACCGTCGGCAGCTGCACGAAATCGCTGCTGGACCGTTCCGAAAAGGAACACAGGTGCGTGTATACCACCTACGACATGCCGAAGAGCTTCATAATCACCGTGAAGAACGGCTCGGAAAAAGTATTTATCTCCCAGCTTTCCGCCGCCACTCTCAGGAAAAGACTGGATAACGGCGGATTCTGAATCTTTCCGGGCAGGCATCGTATGAGTTAAACAGAGTATTACCCCGTAAACCGGGCAAATGACATATACAAAACCTTTGGAGGTAGAAAATGAGTCAGCAGAATAATAACTATGACGAAAACGACATACAAGTCCTGGAAGGACTTGAAGCAGTGCGTAAGCGTCCCGGAATGTACATCGGTTCAACAGGTCCGGACGGTCTGCATCATCTTGTGTACGAAATAGTGGACAACTCCATAGACGAGGCTCTTGCCGGATACTGTACCGAGATAACAGTAGAGATACTTCCCGGCGATGTCATCCGCGTTTCGGATAACGGACGAGGCATCCCGGTAGGAATACATCCCAAGGAGAAGATATCGGCAGCAACAGTCGTTTATACCATACTCCACGCCGGCGGAAAGTTCGGCGGCGGCGGATA
>DFJW01000097.1:21018-22465 GCA_002373775.1 Ruminococcus flavefaciens
GGCGGATACAAGGTGTCCGGCGGTCTCCACGGCGTTGGTGCATCCGTAGTAAACGCGCTCTCCGAGTGGCTGGAACTCACAGTCAGGGACGGCGAGCATGTCTGGTTCCAGCGTTTCCAGCGCGGACACTATGACGAGGAACTGAAAGTCATTGGCGATACCACCGAGACCGGTACATCCGTAATGTTCAAGGCTGACGGTGAGATATTCGAGAACACGGTCTACAACTACGACACTCTCCTGCGCAGACTGCGTGAACAGGCGTTCCTCAATGCCGGCATAAAGATAGTCTTCACAGACAAGCGCGACGAGAACGAAACTGTCGGCGAAACTCTCCATTACGAGGGCGGTATCCGTCAGTTCGTTGAACATATCCACGCCACAAGACAGCTGGAATCGGTCAGCGGAAATGTTATATACATATCCGGCACACAGGGCGATTCCTTCGCCGAGATAGCTTTCCAGTACAACGACAGCTTCAATGAGATAATCCTCTCATTCGCCAACAACATCCACACCAAGGACGGCGGCTCCCATGAGACCGGCTTCAAGAATGCCCTCACCAAGGTCATAAACGACTACGGCGTGAAAATGGGCAAGATAAAGGACGCAAAGGACAAGCTCAAGGGCGAGGATGTCCGCGAGGGACTCACTGCCATAATCTCCGTAAAGCTGACGGAGTGCGAGTTCGAAGGTCAGACCAAGGGCAGACTGGGAAATCCGGAAGTAAGACCTTTCGTGGAGAAACTGGTGCAGGAGAAGCTGATGAACTTCCTCGAAGAGAATCCCGAGACCGCAAATCTCATTTTCGAGAAGGGTATCTCCGCACAGAGAGCCCGTGAAGCTGCAAAGCGTGCAAGAGATGCAGAGCGCAAGAAGAACACATTCGGCGGCACATCCATGCCGGAAAAGCTGGCTGACTGTTCCGAACGCGATCCGAGATACACCGAAATCTATATCGTCGAGGGAGATTCTGCGGGCGGTTCTGCAAAGCAGGGCAGAGACAGACGTTTTCAGGCTATCCTGTCACTCTGGGGCAAGATGCTGAACGTTGAGAAAGCAAGAATTGACCGTATCTACGGCAACGACAAGCTCTCGCCGGTAGTTACCGCGCTGGGTACGGGAATCGGCGAGGACTTCGACATCGAAAAGCTGAGATACGGAAAAGTCATCATCATGGCGGATGCCGATGTTGACGGTATGCACATCCGCACACTGCTGCTCACCTTCTTCTTCAGGTACATGAGACCTCTCATCAGCAACGGAAACGTATACATCGCGCAGCCTCCGCTTTTCAGAGTTGAGAGGAAGAAGAAGATACGCTACGCATTCTCCGACGAGGAGAGGGATAAATACATCGCCGAGCTTTCCGAGGACGGAAAGTACAAGGATGTAGAGATACAGCGATACAAAGGTCTTGGTGAGATGGATCCCGAGCAGCTCTGGG
>DFJW01000085.1:0-20281 GCA_002373775.1 Ruminococcus flavefaciens
GAAATGCTCAAGCAGGGCGGCGTGTTCCGTGAGAACCAGGCTGTCGCTGAGAGAGTCATGGACTCCAACGACATCGAGCGTGAGAGAGGTATCACGATCCTCGCAAAGAATACCTCTGTAATGTATAACGGCACTAAGATCAATATCATCGACACTCCCGGACATGCTGACTTCGGCGGCGAGGTCGAGCGTGTACTGGAAATGGTGGACGGTGTTCTCCTTCTTGTAGATGCTGCTGAAGGCCCTATGCCGCAGACTCGTTTCGTACTTTCCAAGGCACTGGAAATGGGACATAAGATCATCGTTGTGGTAAACAAGATAGACCGTCCCGATGCCCGTCTTGATGAGATAGGCGATGAAGTCCTTGAACTCCTTCTGGATCTGGATGCAAATGAAGAGCAGCTGGAATCTCCCATACTCTTCTGCTCAGGAAGAAGCGGTACTGCTTCTCTCAGCCAGTATGAAGCAGGTACAGATCTCAAGCCGCTTTTCGACACTATCATCGACTATATCGAACCACCTAAGGGTGAAGAGGAAGAGCCTCTCCAGATGCTCATCTCCTCTATCGACTACAATGAGTACGTCGGACGTATCGGTGTAGGCAGAATAGTCCGCGGAAAGATCAAAGTGAACCAGCCTGTAACAGTATGTGATTACACTGGCTCAAAGAAGAACTACAACTCCAAGATAGTATCGCTCCTTCAGATCGAAGGTCTCAACAGAGTTTCCGCTCAGGAAGCTACAGTGGGCGATATTGTATGGATCTCCGGTATAGAAGGCATCACTATCGGAGATACTATCTGTGCAACTGATGCTCCCGAGCCTCTGCCTTTCGTAAAGATAAGCGAGCCTACTGTTGAGATGACTTTCGCTGTAAATGACAGCCCCTTCGCCGGACGTGAGGGCAAGTTCGTCACTTCACGTCAGCTCCGTGAGAGACTTTTCCGCGAACTCCTCAAGGACGTTTCTCTCCGTGTTGAAGAGACTGAGTCCACCGATGCTTTCCGTGTTGCCGGAAGAGGAGAGATGCACCTCTCTATCCTCATTGAGAATATGAGAAGAGAAGGTTACGAGCTGGCAGTATCCACTCCGAGAGTGCTTTTCAAGACCGATGAGAACGGCAAGAAGCTTGAACCTATCGAGCGCCTTGTTATAGACGTTCCCGAGGACTGCGTAGGTTCCGTAATGGAGAAAATGGGCAGCAGAAAGGGCGAACTGGTTGCTATGCACCCGCAGGGCAGCCGTATGCGTATCGAGTTCCTTGTGCCTGCAAGAGGCCTTTTCGGATACAAGAGCGAATTCCTCACAGATACCAAGGGCGAAGGCATCATGAGCCATGTATTTGACGGCTATGAGCCTTACAAGGGCGATATCGACCGCAGAAGCACTGGATCTCTCGTTTCATTCGAGACCGGTGAGGCTGTTACATACGGTCTGTTCAATGCTCAGGAACGCGGTCAGCTCTTTATCACAGCCGGCACCCCTGTTTATGAGGGCATGATCGTAGGAGCTTCTCCCAAGACTGAGGACCTCGTTGTCAATGTCTGCAAGAAGAAGCACCTCACAAATACCCGTGCAAGCGGAAGCGATGATGCGCTCAGACTCGTTCCGCCGAGAGTGCTCAGCCTTGAAGACTGCCTTGAATTCCTCGCTGATGACGAGCTGCTGGAGGTAACACCTGAGTCCCTGCGTATCAGAAAGCGCATACTCAGCAACACACAGCGTGCCAAGATACGCGGCAACGCTGCAAAGCTTCAGTAAGTGTATGAACCCGGTGTCCGTCCCCGGACGGACGTGCCTGACGCAACAGAATGGAGGAAACCATGAAAAAACATATATGTACCCTTCTGGCTGCCGCTATGATGTGCTCTATGGCATCATGCGGCGATAAAGTCAGCAATACTGCTTCCGCACCTGAGGAGACTTCTGTGCCGGAGACTGCTGCTGACGAGGCTGTTTCCGAGCCGACGGAAGAGATATCCACCGAATCGGATACATGGGTACCGCTTGTCACTGTAAGAGAACGCGATATCGTTTCCACTGACGAGCTTTACGACTATGAGATATATGAGGGCGGCGCTATCATCACCAAGTACAAGGGAAATGACAGCGTTGTGGAGGTTCCGGCTGAAATAGGCGGTGCTCCCGTCACAGAGATAGGCTTCTATGCCTTTGAAGCAAAGTATGATCTGGAAGAGGTATATCTTCCGGACACTGTGACCACTATCGGCGAATTTGCCTTTTCAGACTGCGCTGCACTCAATGTTATAAGCATACCGCCTCAGCTCAGAGAGATACAGAGAGGCGCGTTTGCTGCATGCACCAGCCTCAGAGAGATAACGCTCCCGGCAACTGTTGAGCGTGTAATGGAGGAAGCTTTCACAGGATGTGCGAGCCTCACTGCCATTTACGTCCAGAATCCGGAGCTTGCATACGAAGCATGGGGAATTGAAGAGCTTCCGCTCATCGTCTACGCAGACGAGGGAACTCCGGTAGCAGAATGGGCTTCTGCTATGGGAAAATACTGATCCGCTCATACCCGGAAAATATTATGATTCGGAATCAAGGAGAGATCACTATGAAAAAACTTGTATCATCACTTATTGTCTGCACAGCCCTCGTTTCATGCTTCACTGCCTGCGGAAAAGATGCGAGCATAAGCGTTGACAACTCTGAGATCACTACGGCTGATTCAGATGCAGCTGTTGAGAACGGAGTAGGCGATATCATCATCCCGGCTGAGGATGATGAGGATGCGAGCATAAGCGTTGACAACTCTGAGATCACCACGGCTGCTTCAGATGCAGCTGTTGAGAACGGAGTAGGCGATATCATCACCCCGGCTGAGGATGATGAGGATGCGGACCTGGGAAGCTACCGCGAAAGCTCGTCAGGGATAAAGCTCTATTATAACGATGAGGATGTGCCTACAGAGCTCATGCTGGCACTGGAGAAGTATTTCACCAGCTATTCCAAGCATGATTATGAGACATACCTCACTTGTCTGTATCCGGGCTACAAGGAGAATATGGAAGCGTATCTCCAGCGGGATTACCAGTACGGACTTGACACATCTTTCGAGACTCAGTGTGCGAACCTTGAGAACAACATGGGCGGCAGCTACAAGATAACGCGAATACGCGCTGTGCCTGTGGGGACAATAGACGAATTCACTCCCGAGGAATACCTCGGTGAAACAGTGGATACGGAAGCGGAGATAAAGGATTTCTTCAGCACCTACGACAGCATTTTTGAAAAGGACTACTATTCCGAAGTTATGTCGGCGGTCGATAAGACCGAATACCTCACCTTCTCTGTCATTGCCGAGGACAGTGACGGAGAGGAATCCATGCTGATAAGCGGATTCAATATCCTGTTTGTGATGCAGGATGGTGTATATTATACCTTTGGCTAAAAGGAGGCTATTATGAAAGCATTATTCAGAAAAGCAGCTGCACTGCTGGCTGCGGGAGCACTGACATTTTCCATGTTCTCATGCAGCAGTTCATCATCTGATGACCATGACCATGACCACGAAGGAAATCTTGCCGGCGGCGAACTCAACGGTGATGAAAATGTTGAGCTTGACCAGATGCCCTACGGCGCTCAGCTTATGAAGCTGACCAAGGCTGAGGACGGCGTTGCCATAGGCGGTGAGGTCGATACACGTTACCTCAGTGTGGAAGAGTACTCAAAGCTTGCGGATTATCTCTATGCTATCAACACCAAGGATGCAACTCTTCTGAGCAATACTATGTTCCCGGGCATGGCTGATTACATGGTATCACGCCTTGGTAGCGGAACGACTGACAACTATGTTGCGTCACTTTATGATAACATCAAGAGCTATACCGGCGGTGATTTTGAGTTCAACTACATCCAGACACTTGACTGTCAGACAGCCGGCAGCGGTATGGACTTCTCTTCCTATGACTCTCTCATCACTACTCTCGCTCCTGATGCGCAGATAACTTCACGCAAGTGCGTTTCCTGCGACATCATGTACGACAACGGAAAGAGTTCACTCTCATACAGGACAGGACAGAATTTCGACATCATATTATATACTGTCAACGGAAACTGCTACGCTTTCAGATAATTGATTCCGGCAGGGAATGCGGAGCAGCCTGAACACACAAATGTATCTATCATCCTCTACACTCATACGCTAAAATAAAACTCGTCACATAATGTAGAAAGGGAATACATGTTACAGATCAAAGATATACGCAAAGAGTACATCACAGGTGATCTCAAGCAGATCGCACTTGACGGAGTGAGCCTCAGTTTCCGCGACAATGAATTTGTGGCTGTCCTCGGTCCTTCCGGTTCCGGAAAGACGACTCTGCTGAATATCGTCGGCGGACTTGACCGATATGACAGCGGAGACCTCATTATCAACGGCGTTTCCACAAAGAAGTACAAGGACCGCGACTGGGATGCTTACCGCAACCACACTATCGGCTTCGTGTTCCAGAGTTATAACCTCATTCCCCACCAGTCCATACTCGCAAATGTTGAACTGGCACTGATCATATCCGGCATCTCGCGTTCAGAGCGCCGCAGACGTGCCAAAGAAGCTCTCACCAAAGTCGGACTGGGCGAGCAGATACACAAGCGCCCGAATCAGCTCTCAGGCGGACAGATGCAGAGAGTTGCCATTGCAAGAGCGCTGGTGAATGATCCGGATATACTGCTTGCCGATGAGCCAACAGGTGCCCTTGATTCAGAGACCAGCCTACAGGTAATGGATATGCTGGCTGAGGTGGCTAAGGACAGGCTCGTTATCATGGTAACACATAACCCTGAACTGGCTGAGAAATATGCCACAAGGATAGTCAGACTGCGCGACGGAAAGATAACAGACGACTCCGATCCTTTCCAGCCCGATACTTCAGGAATGCCTGAACCGAAACATAAGCGCATGGGCAAGGCTTCCATGTCAAAGCTGACAGCTCTTTCGCTCAGCTTCAATAACCTCCGTACCAAAAAGGGAAGGACGCTGCTGACTGCCTTTGCCGGTTCTATCGGTATCATAGGCATTGCGCTGATACTCTCGCTCTCCAACGGTGTCAACAACTATATCGACGACGTCCAGCGTGACACCATGGCTTCATATCCGATCACCATTGAGTCGAGGACCATTGATATGGCGGCGATCATGGAGGATGACATGAGCATGAGCGTATCTGACTCCGGTGAGGAAAAGCACGACAGCGATGCGGTCTATTCCGATCCTTCTGACCTGAACGAGCGTGCGTCTTTCAGGATGAACATCAAGGAAAACAACCTCACAGCTTTCAAAAAGTACCTTGACGATCCGGACAGCGAGATACATAAATATGTCAGCAAGAACGGTATAATCTACTCCTACGATACAAAATTCGGCGTTTATACCTACGATGACAACGGCATGTTCGTAAACACCAACGGCTCTACGCTGGAGGAGAATTACCAGCTCACCAATACTTCCGATTACGGCGGAATAGTTGAGGTCACTGATTTCGGCGGAAGCGATTTCGAAGAGATAATGTCCGGCGGAGACAGCATGATAAGCTCCACGGTGCTTGACAATTACGATGTGGTATACGGAAGGATGCCGGAGGAGTACAATGAGATAGTCCTCGTCCTGAGCAAGAACAACTCTCTCCCCACCACAAGGCTCTATGAGCTGGGTATCCTCCCGACTGAGGAATACAGGGAGATAATGAAGGAGATCAGGAAAAACGAAGGTCTTGAGCTGGACAGCGTAAAGCTGGACTATGAAAAGATCTGCGGGCGCAAGTACTGGCTCATCCCTCAGTGCGATCACTTCGTAAAGAACAGCTCCGGTACATACGATAATATCGTGGACGATCCTCTGCGCATTGAGACTATGCTGGGAAATGCCCTTGAACTGAAGATAGTCGGCGTTATCAAGCCCAATGAAGACTGTAAGTCGGAACTCATAGGTGCACCTATGGGTTACACCAAAGCCCTCACGGATCACATCATCGAACTCACCAACGAAAGCGAGATCGTTAAGGAACAGAACGCAAGCAAGGACAAGAGCGTTATTACCGGTATGACTTTCGCACCGGAAGATGACAAGACAAGGATAGAAGACGCAAAGAACTTCCTCAGAAATCTCGGCGTCAGCGACAAGGCAAACATCATCAGCAATGTTATCCCTTCACTCATGATGCAGCAGGAGGGCGTTGATTTCTCAGCCTTCACCGGATTCGATCAGTCCATGCTGGAAAATATTGACATTAGCAGTTTCGTCGGCGGCTTTGATATGGATGAGGCAGAGCTTGCAAAGTCTCTTGATGATTCTGTAGACGAGCTCGATGACAATATCCTGCTCAGCATATATGACATGTACATATCTTCAGGTACATTTGATGATACTCTCTCAGCTCTCGGCGTTGTCAGCTATGACGCTCCTTCTTCCATAAACATCTACGCCGATAACTTCGAGAACAAGGACGGCATAACCAAGTGCATAGATGATTACAACAAGAATGCAGAAGACGGCGACCAGATCACATACAACGACTACATCGGACTTATCATGTCGTCCGTTACAAGGATAGTAAACGTGATATCCTACGTTCTCATAGCCTTCGTTGCGGTATCGCTCGTCGTATCATCCATAATGATAGGCATAATCACATACATCTCGGTGCTTGAGCGTACAAAGGAGATCGGTATACTCCGTGCCATAGGTGCTTCAAAGAAGAACATCTCCACAGTATTCAATGCGGAGACATTCATCATAGGACTGTGCGCAGGACTTATAGGTATAATCATCACACTGCTGCTGCTCGTGCCGGTAAATGCTGTAATACACAGCGTTGCAAGTTCAAATGACATCAATGCTTCACTGCCTGTGGGAAGTGCGGTCGTACTGATACTGCTCAGCATCTTCCTCACCCTTATCGGAGGATTTATCCCTTCGAAGAAGGCTGCAAAGAAGGATCCTGTAGCGGCTCTGCGTTCCGAGTGAGATACCTGATATACAAAACAAAGAGGACCTTTCAGATGAAAGGCCCTCTTTTTATATGATAGAGTTTGTGTTTTTCTCACTTAACGAGGGGGATAGAGTTACCGTCCTCATCGTAGAAAACGATGTTGTCGATATAGAAATTGGAATCGTTCTCGCTTCCCCAGCGCATGATGAGGAAGTTTGCGTCCTCCATGGTCTCATCCCAGCACTGACCGGCACCTGCCAGCAGGAACTTGAATTCGCCGTGAACAGCGCCTGAAAAGTCGTAATTGTACTCGCCGCCTTCAAATCCGGCAAAGTCATACCACTTGCCTTCGCCCTTGCTGTCGAGTGCAGCTGTGACTGTACCGCCGCCTCCGCATATAGTACCGGGCACCTGAGTGAGTTCGCCGTCCTCGTTCTTGTAATTGGGAGCGAGAGCGTCAGCGTAAACATCGAATTCGATGCGTCTTACCTTGCCGAGATTCTCCTGACCGATGAGGGGAGCAGGATGTATCTCTACCTTCTGGACTTTTCCGTCCAGCGGTACTGAGAAGTCGTCCACGAATTTGAGCATCTTGTTGCCCTGTACGTCAGCTATCTCAAGAGTACCCATAGCGCAGTCAGCATCAACGGTCTTGGGAGCTGCGAAAGAGAAGTCGCCGTCATCGAAAGTCACGGTGTTGGGATCTGTTGCCTCATTAGGGACCGGCGGAGGAGGCAGCTCAGCCTCGGTGACTTCAACAGTCTCCGACTCTGTTGAGGGAGCTTCGGTGGTGGTCTCAGGGGCAGATGCGGCAGTCTCCGGAGCTTCAGTCTCGGGAGCGGCAGTGGTGTCGGCAGAAGAAGTATCGCCGGAAGAGGAACTGTCCTTGCTGCCGCAGGAATAAGCGCAGGCAGCAAGTGAGAATGCAAGAGCGCCTGCAAGCAATTTTTTGTAGTACATTTTATATCTCCTTATAACAGAAATGCCCTCTGCGAACAGAGGGCATTAAGTTCATAAAAAACTCGGAACTTGATTAGTCCTTCTTTCTAACTGCGAATGCAACGCCTACAGAAGCAGCGAGAGCAGCAACTGCAACGCCAACACCGAGGTCGCCTGTAGCAGCAGAAGCTACTGTAGCAGCAGCACCGGTTGTAGCAGCTGAACCAGTAGTAGCAGCAGCGCCTGTTGTAGCAGCGCCTGTAGTAGCAGACTCACCTGTTGTAGCCTCAGCAGATGTAGTCTCAGCCTCAGAAGAACCCTCTGTTGTTTCCTCAGAAGAAGGCTCAACGCCGTCGTCAGTTGTGATGCTGTCAACCTTTATAGCGAAGTTGTTGCCTTCAGGAAGGTTGTAAGCGTTGATGTTTGTCTGAACATAGAGGCAGCTGATAGACTCAGAACCCTCTGCGAGCTTCCACTTTACTGTGTACTGACCGTCACCGTTGATAGCTGTGAGCTCTTCCTCATCAGTGGGCTTTGAGTGGTGGTCAGGATTTGTGCCGCAAGCACCGCCGAGGTATGCGAAGTAAGCATCAGCATCTGAGCCGTCCTCGTTCTTGTTTGCGCTCTGCTCGCCGAGACCGGAAACTGTGAAAGTAACAGCGATGTAGTCATTTACAGCAGCTGTGTCAGCGTCGATATCCTTGACATCGTTGCCCCAGATGTTGTAGATGTTGAGACGGTAAGAATTGCCGTCAAGACCGTCGATGTTAGCTGTTGTGCCATTGTCCTTGTAAGCAATAGTTGTCTCAGCAGCGTTGGATGTAAGTGCCATAGCAGCGAGAGCAGAAACAGATATAGCAGAAGCTGCCATAGTTGCAAGAATCTTCTTCATCTTCATAATAAAAACTCCTTACCAAGTGCGGAAATTTGGACCTAAACATAAACATCGCACTTTATATTTTTATATCATCATTGTATCACAAAACATACACAAAGTAAAGTAGCAAATTAAACAAACTTCGTATACCGTTCATGGTCATATGTTACACATTTAGCCATAAAATCGGGGGTTTTAAGCCTTCTGCCGGCATCCCGGATTCATTTTTCACGGTTCTGGTAGATTATTTCAACTGTGCTGCGCATCATATCGAAAGGCCGCACCTTCGGGCTGATCTTTACGGACACATAGGACTTGCCCATGCCGTTGAAAGTTATCCTGCCCTTGTATGCAGATGACAGTCCGGCTATCTGGTTGGTGTTCAGGAATTCGGTGTAGAAGTACATGTTGCCGTTCTTCTGTGAGATCTCGGTGATGCCGAGTTTTGCGGCCTTGTTCCTGAGCAGGGAAACGTCTATCAGTCCCACCACCGACTTAGGCGGCTCGCCGTAGCGGTCTATGAGTTCGTCTATGAGGTCGGTCTTGTCGGAATCCTCGTTCACGAGCATGATCTTTCGGTACATGTCAATGCGCTGATTGAGACTGGAGATGTACTTCTCGGGGATGTGTGCGTCGATCTGTATATCCACCAGACACTCCGGCACCTTCTCGGGCTGTTCGCCCTTTTCCTCGGCTATGGCTTCCGAGAGCAGTTTCAGATACATATCATACCC
This sequence comes from Ruminococcus flavefaciens, assembly GCA_002373775.1. Lineage (GTDB taxonomy): Bacteria > Bacillota > Clostridia > Oscillospirales > Ruminococcaceae > Ruminococcus > Ruminococcus flavefaciens_M. The sequence continues at coordinate 9,504 of DFJW01000085.1, forward strand.
CACGGCTTCCATGTGACCGTGCTGCCTGCCTCCGAGTATGCTTCCTGCACCTCGTATCTCAAGATCACGGAGAGCTATGCGGAAACCGCTGCCGAACTGTGTGAATTCGCGCATTGCGTTGAGACGCTTGGTCGCCACTTCGGTCAGCACCTTGTCGCGCTGATAGGTGAAGTATGCGTAACCGCGTCTGTTGGATCGTCCTACACGTCCGCGCAGCTGATAGAGCTGTGAAAGTCCGAAACGGTCGGAGTCTTCGATGATGAGCGTATTGACGTTCGGCACATCCACTCCGGTCTCTATAATTGTGGTGCAGACGAGAATGTCTATCTCATGCTCCACCAGCTGTTCCCAGATATCGGACATCTCATCCTCGCTCATCTGTCCGTGTGCATAGGCTATCCGGGCTTCAGGTATGAAATCCTTCAGACGGGCGGCACATGCCTGTATGGTCTCGACGCGGTTGTGGATGTAGTAGACCTGACCTCCGCGCCTGAGTTCGCGGACTATAGCCTGAATTACAGTCCCGGCGTTGTATTCGATGACGTAGGTCTGCACGGGGTATCTGTCCTGCGGAGGCTCTTCAAGTACTGACATGTCGCGTATTCCGCTCATAGCCATGTTCAGCGTTCTCGGAATGGGAGTAGCCGAGAGCATCAGCACGTCCACTCCGCTGAATGTCTCCTTGAATCTTTCCTTGTGGGCAACGCCGAAACGCTGCTCCTCGTCTATTATGGCAAGTCCCAGATCCTTGAATACCACAGATTTCTGGATTATCTTGTGCGTACCGATCAGCAGGTCTATCCTGCCCTGTTTCAGCTTCTTGATTATCTCTTCCTGCTGTTTGGGACTGCGGTAGCGGCTGAGCAGTTCAACGTTTACCGGGAAATGTTCGAATCTGCGCAGAGCCGTCTGGTAATGCTGCCATGCGAGAACCGTGGTGGGCGCGAGTATTGCGCACTGCTTTCCTGCAAGGACACATTTCATCGCCGCACGCAGAGCAACTTCGGTCTTTCCGAAGCCGACGTCTCCGCACAGCAGTCTTTCCATTGGACGCGCACGTTCCATATCGGCTTTTATCTCTTCAATGGACTGGAGCTGGTCATCAGTCTCCACATAGGGGAAACGCTCTTCGAATTCGCGCTGTATCTCGTCATCCGGGTAGAATGCGAATCCCACGCTCTTTTCACGTTTTGCGTAAAGGGCGATGAGTTCATGCGCCATATCCTTTACGGCACGCTTGACATTGTTTCGTGTTTTCTGCCATTCGCCGGAACTCAGTTTGTTGAGCTTTACGCCGGAATCATCACGGGGACCGATGTATTTGGACACCATGTCCAGCTGTGTGACGGGGATGTAGAGTTTGTCCGTACCGGCGTACTGTATGGTTATGTAGTCCTTGGTGACACCTTCGAGTTCCAGTTTGCGTATGCCGATGAAACGGCCTATGCCGTGACCGGAATGTACCACAAGGTCGCCTTCTGTGATGTCGGCGAGAGAACGTATCTCCTCGGCTTTATTGCGTTTTGTGCGGCGTTTCTTGCGGACGGAATCCATAGCCCTGCCCTGAGTTATGAGTACAGTTTTGTTCTCGGGATATTCGAATCCTCCTGCAAAGCTGCCCGACATAAGGCAGACATGGCCTTTTTCCGGGACTATGTTCTCGGAGATGAGCTCGCAGGGGATGCCTTCCTCGCGGAGGTCGTCCTGTATTATGGGCAGCGTCTTTTCGCTTCCGGCAGCGAGAAGTATGCGGTATCCTCGCTGACGGTACTCTGCAAGGTCTTCAAGGAGCTGTTTCATCTCACCGCTCCATGGTGCAGTCTGCATAGCTTCAAAGCTTACGAGCCGGCGGAAGTCGATACGTTCTCCGCCCTGCATGAAGCTGCTCATGTAGAGGCATACATGCTTTTCGGCAATGTGCTGTATCTCTGCCAGTTCGAGAGTATAGCCTTCCAGTCCCTTGCAGAGCCAGCCGTCGTCTATCAGTATCTTCATATCCTCGCTGTAGCGCGAGATGATGCCGGCTGCATTTTCCATTATCTCGGAATAGTCGCTGAAAAGCACGGTGCCGTCGATATAGTCGAAAATAGTGGTAGGCTCGCCGTATACCAGAGGATAGTATTTCACGCCGTGGGCGAGTATCTCGCCTGCGCGAAGACGGTTCACATCAGCGCCGAGATGCTGGCGGATCAGTTCCGCACGTTTTCCGCGTGCTTTGCGGCAGAGTTCCTCTATTTTGTCAGCCAGTTCGTTCCCGTCGTAGAGTATCTCGCCGGCAGGGTATATCTCCAGCTTTTCAAGAGGCTCGGTACGCCTCTGTGTGTCGGTCTCGAATTCGTTTATGGAGTCTATCTCGTCGCCCCATAATTCTATACGCACAGGTTTATCTGCCTGAACGGGGAAGATGTCGATGATAGAGCCGCGCACAGAGAACTGCGAAGGACCTTCCACCTTTTCACAGCGCTGATAGCCGCATTTTGCCAGCGTGAGGCAGAGCGCCGGAAGGTCAAGAGGCGTGTCACGGTCTATTTCTATACCTGCTGCTATCAGTACGCCGACAGGTATGACCGGCTGCATCACAGCTTCTATGCTCGCACATATGACGCTGCACTGATTCTTTGCCGCACGGGTGAGTGCGGAAATCCGCATATGCTCATACTCATGGTTAGAGCTGTCCACGGGAGTGAACACCAGTTCCTTTGAGGGAAAGAGCACGGCGGTATCGCTGCCGGACATGGAGTTTATGTCATCGCACAGCTTTTTGGCTTCCGCTTCCGTGCCGGTCACGGCAAGGTGTACTTTTTCACCGGCAAGGGCAGTTATGAGCTGTGCCCGGTGTATATGGGAAAGTCCCGTCACTGAGACGGGCGATATCTTTTTCTCTATCGCCTGACTGATGCTCCTGTATCCGTCAAGCTCGGTAAATAGTTCCTTGAATATGTTCATTCTAATGCTCCGTATCTGTTCTGGAGAATGACCGGGAACGGCTCATGAATTGTACTTGTTCATGGCTTCGTCGATCTTTCCCTGCACCATGAGTTTTATGCACTCACAGGCATTTTCGGAAGAGGTCTTCATTTTTTCAGCGTCTTCCTTGCCGAATTTTCCCAGCACCCATTTTGCAAGGTCGTAGTCCGGATGCGGCTTCTTTCCGACGCCTATCTTTATGCGCGGGAAATCATCGCTGCCGGTGAGTTCGCAGATGCTCCTGAGACCGTTGTGGCCGCCGTGGCTGCCCTTTCTCTTTATCCTGAGCTTTCCGGGATCAAGGGAAATGTCATCGCAGATGACTATGAGGTTAGAAGGCTCGATCTTGTAGAACTCCATTGCCTGTACGACAGCTTCGCCGCTGTTGTTCATGTATGTGGTGGGCTTGAGCAGCAGACAGCGCTTGCCTTCTATGGTGACCTCAGCGGTCTTGCCCTTGAAACGCAGGCGGTCGATGCTCTCGCCGAGCTGTGCGGCAAGGGTGTCAAGGACATTGAATCCGGCGTTGTGACGTGTGCCGTCATATTCCATTCCGGGGTTGCCGAGTCCGGCTATCACATACTCTATTTTACCACGCGCAGCAGGCGAATTTGTGGAAATGCGGTCGAATATATCAAAAATACTCATGGTCTTCTCCTTAAAAATCGTATTTCATATCTGTGTATTTTGAGAAACTCTCCTCGAATCCGAGGGATTTGTAAAGCTTCACAGCAGATCTCACTGCTTTAAGTTCAAGGCAGTCGAGCCGCAGTTCTGAAGCTTTTTCCAGCAGCCTTTTCATCAGGCTGCCTGCGATGCCGTGGCGGCGGTATCCCGGTTTTGTGTACACATTCAGCACCGTTCCGGTCATTCCTCCCGGGAATCGTGGACCGGCTGGCTTTTCTGTAATGAGCAGGAAGCAGCAGCTGACAGCTTCACCGTTTTCTTCGGCTAAGTATGCTATGAGTTCCTTGCCGAGCCTGCGGCGGAAGTAGTCCGGAAGGTTTTGGCGTATCTGTGCCTCTGCCTCCGGCGCAAGTCCGCCGTTGTCTTCTCTGAGGTATGCTATACGCAGTTCGGTCAGCGTATTTATATCGCTTATGGAAGCTGTTCTCTCGGTCATATCTTTCACTCCAGTCCTTTCAGTGTGCTGACTAAAGGCAGACCTGCTGCCTCAGCCAGTTTCCGGCATTTTTCTATGTTGGTGCTGTTGCTGAGGGCATCCGGTGTATGAGCATCGCAGCCGATGATCGCTGAGCATCCGCATTTTTTTGCGATATCCAGAAATCTTCCGGAGGTGTAGTGCCTTCCCTCACGGACACCGAGCAGGTTTATCTCCACGGGGATGTTCCTTTCTTTCAGATAAGTGCAGAGCCTTGAAAGCTGTTCATCATAGAGCTCCGGACTGCCTGTGAAGTTTATCAGGTCAGGGTGTGCGACGTATTTGTATCTTCCGGAATCCATTCCCTCTATGACCAGGTCAACGTACTTTATCAGGTCATCCGGATCGGCTGTGGGGAAGCCGGTATATGCACCGTATGGCTCGCGTTGAATGAAGTGCTGACCGAGTATCATGTAGTCAAGGGGATAGCCCGCGAGCAGTCTGTCCTGAGCCTCCATGAGTTCCGGGATGTATTCGGATTCGAACCCGATGTATATCCTTATGTCCTTTTCGTATTCCTTTTTCAGGTCAAGAAGGGAAGTGAAGTAGCCGTCAACTTCCTCCGGTTTCATTCTTGTGCCGGATACATATCCGTCGTCGAATATCCAGGGGCAGTGATCTGAGAATCCCAGCACCTTCATTCCCTGCATTATAGCGTGTTCAACATACTCTCTGTCCTCGCCGGAAGCGTGTCCGCAGCGTTTTGTATGGGTATGGTAATTTGCGGTCATAGTATCCACCTTTCTGTTTTATGCACAGGCAAAAGCGCCCTTTCCGCTGTCGCCGGGAAAGGACGCAGTTATCACTTTTTATCCGGTCCGCTGCCGGATGTCTTTCCGGCGGGCTTGTACTTCTTGTAGTACATAAGGAAAGCGGTGAGGACCGCAGCAACCTGAGCGAGCAGGATAGCATAGCAGTAGTCCACGGGCTTTTTGTCCAGCCATTTTAAAAGTACATACCATGCTGCCGGCAGCAAGATCGTGAATGTTCCTCCCAGTCCTGAGGGGAATGTGCCTTCGTTTATGAGGACTTCGAACAGTGTGCAGCATACGATGACTGTCACTACTGCGCTTATCACCAGCAGTTTTCTCTTTGTACCCATGTCCGAAAGCGGATCATCCGAGATGTATTTCTGATATCTGTAGAGCCAGTAGTAGAGCAGCGAAGTACAAACAGGCAGATATACAAGTCCTGTTACGGCTGCGGCTATGTCCAGTTTCAGTTTTTTCAGCACGAATACTGCTTCATAGGTGAGAAGAGTTATCACGGCTATGAGGACCGTCGGCAGTAAAAGTCCGCGGACAGCATAATGCACGAGGACGATCATTCCTGCACACACTGCGAATCTTGATACTCTTCCTTCGCCTACCATTTTGCCTATCCTGCTCTGCAATGCGTTGTCTGTCACCGCAAGGAGAGCGATGACAGCAGCTGCTATCAGAACGAATCTGCATCCTTTCCACGGAGTGAATTCTCCGGACTTCAGTGCAGCTGCCCATATTACAAGAAGTGCGGGCGGACATGCGACAGCCAGTATGGTGTTCGGCATGCCTATGAGTTTTTTGCTGCTGTATCCGATATCGTTTGCCAGGAACATAATACCGCCTGCCATTGCGGCGAACATTGCAATGTAGAACCACCACCTGGTGTTCCCGGCGACTCCCGGGGGATCGAATCCGCCGTATACAGCTTCATAATGCCTCAGCCATCTGTAAAATAATACCGAGACTATGAATGTGAAGGTGTATCTGAGTATAGTGACAGGCAGTTCCTGACCGAAGAAGTATTCTTCCTTGATATCGTCTGTCTTCTGATGATTTATCAGAAGTTCGTATGCTATGTTGAAGAATGCGGCTGCGCCGGCGATCAGAAGGGTGTGCATCACCATCTCACGCGCTGAAATAAAGGTCAGCACCAGCATTATCACAGCGAGCACTCCGCATATCCAGCGGCTGACTTTTCTGTGTCTGAGACGGCTTTTCAGGAAATCCGGAGGAGTGACCTTCGGCTCTTCTGCCGGAGTTTCGGGCACATACCGCGGCTGAGGGAACGCACCTGCCGGAACATTTGCCGGACCGTAATATGTGCCGTAGTATCCGTTGTTCACGGGAGCGCCGTATTCCGCGGCATTTCCGGGCGTGCCGTGCATCTGCGGAGGGACGCTCTGTCCGGGCTGAGCCGCAGTTCTGTCATCCTTAGCGGCAAGACTTTTATGTATCTTTGCGATCTTTTTTGCGACTATTTCCCTGTCCTTATCTGCGCTGTCATCGCCGGACGTGCTGTCACTGAGTTCGTACTTGTCATCGGGCATAAGTGAGCCTCCTTTGCCGGTTTTTCCATTATTATAGCATATAATTCAGAAAAGAGCAAGAGACACACGAAAAAAATTGCCGTTTGAAAAACTCAGCCGCGATCAAGGGTGCAGCGTCACGCTTCATATAGCATTTAGCATGTGAGAAAAGAGCAAGAGACGCGCGGAAAATTTGCCGTCTGAAAAACTTAGCCGCGATCAAGGGTGCAGCGGCACGCTTATTACAGCATATAGCATTTTGAAAAAAGCAAGAGACGCGCGGAAAACTTGCCGTCTGAAAAACTCAGCCGCGATCAAGGGTGCAGCGTCACGCTGCCTAACGGCGGCGGAGTTCCCAGAAAGCAACTGCCGAGGCTGCTGCCACATTCAGCGAGTCCACGCCGTGATACATGGGTATCTTCACCGTGTAGTCGCATGCGGATATTGTTCCCGGCGTGAGACCTTCACCTTCTGTGCCGAGGACAACAGCAAGCTTTTCTGCATTTTTCAGCAAAGGCGAATCTATTGAGATGCTCTTGTCGCTCAGTGCCATGGCGGCGGTGCTGAATCCGAGTTCCCGAAGCTGAGGTATGCCGCCTGTGACAAATGAATAAGGCACCTGAAAAACAGTGCCCATGCTCACTCGTGATGATCTCCTGTAAAGGGGATCGCTGCATCCGGAAGTTAGCATAACAGCGTCCATTCCGAGAGCTGCCGCACTGCGGAATATGGCACCGATATTTGTGGGATTCACCACATTCTCCAGTACAGCGATGCGTGAAGCTCCGGCGCATACTTCTTCCGGCTCAGGTACTCTGCGTCTCTTCATGGCACAGAGCGCACCGCGTATCAGTCTGAATCCGGTGAGATTCACTATCTCCTCTGTATTTCCTGTGAATACCGGGATATCAGCACATCTTGCGATGATATCCGCGTCTCCGGGATCGGGAGATGTGCTGTCACAGAGCAGGGCAGCCGGGACATATCCGGCGTCCAGTGCTCTTCCGATAACGAGAGGACTTTCAGCGATGAATATGCCCGGCTCTGGTTCATAGTAGTGCAGCAGTTGGTTTTCGTTGTGCGGAGTGAAGAAGTCAAGCTCCGCAGCTGATGTCGATGTGAGTTGTATCATTGCCGTGTGTCCCCCTGCATATCACTGTTCGATCTCAAGCAGCTTGTAAAGCAGCCTGTAGAGTTCAGCGGCTTCTTCCGGAGAAAGAGATGAGCATTTCCCCATTTCCACCGGGATGTCCACTGCTTTCTCTCGCAGAGCTTCTCCTTCCGGGGTGATGTTCACCAGCAGTACGCGCTCATCCTCGGTACTTCTGTGTCTTTCCACATAGCCTTTGGCTTCGAGACTTTTCAGCACCGGAGTCAGCGTTCCCGAATCCAGCAGGAGACGCGCTCCAAGTTCCTTGACGCTTATCTCCTTTTCCTCCCAGAAGACCATCATTGCTATGTACTGAGTATAAGTCAGGTCAAGTTTGCTGAGGAACGGGCGGTAGCGTTTGATGACTTCACGCGAGCAGGCGTACAGGGGGAAACAAATCTGGTTTTTCAGCCTGAGACCTTCGAATCTGTCTTCCATATCCGCCCCTTACTGAGCCTGACGGGAAGCGTCATATGCCTCGCGGACTGCTTTTGCCAGCTGGTCTGCGCATGAAGTAGGTCTTCTGCCGCAGGTGTTGCCCTTGAGTTTTGCTTCGATCTCTTCAACGGTCATGCCGTCAACAAGTTTGGAGATAGCCTTGAGGTTGCCGTTGCAGCCTCCGAGGAAAGAGATATTGGTGATAACATTGCCTTCGATGTGGAAATTGATCTCCTGTGAGCATACCATGCTTGTCTTGTAAGTGTAATCCATTAAGATGACCTCCTGTAAAATGATGATTGATTGAGCTCAACTTAATTGTACAACATAAAATTGCTTTTGTCAAGAGGTTTCTTTAATTTTCTTCCTGAGAGGAAAGATCTGCATATATGCCAAGAACTTTCGTGGCGTCAACTCCGCTTATCATGCCGTCGGAATTGATGTCGGCGAGCACGGTATCAATGTCCGGAGTACTGCCCGATGAAAGGTCGGCATATGCAGCGAGTATGAGCGTGGCGTCAGAGCCGTCTATCATGCCGTTGCCGTTGATATCGCCCATTTTCTCAGTGCTTGCCGGGAGTTCATCCTGCTGGAAGGAGTGCAGCGTGGAGGGCTTGAATATGCGCCATGTGCTGTGTGAACCTCCGGTGCTCTTTATCTGCTCATCTGTCAGCAGGAACCAGTCGTGACCGGGGATATCTCCGTCGTCCCATGTGGCGTCGATGTGGAACCAGTGACCGCCCAGTTTCGCCATTACCCATGCGTGGTCGTCGCTGTTCAGGTAGCAGGAGTCGATGCCCGCCTGATGAAGAAGGAGATTCAGTGTACGCGCATAGCCCTCGCAGACTGTCGGTCTGCCGATGAATACCGAGAGGTCGTTGTGGTCAGCGAATGCGCTTTCGCTGTCATAATTGTAGGACGTGTTATCACAGATCCAGTCATGCAGAGCCTTGGCTTTCTGCACATCTGTCATGCCGTCGGTAATGACCTCATCAGTCACATCTTTCATCCTTTTGCGGATGAATGTGTTTATGAAGCCGATATCCTCCGAATCCCAGAAGCTTTTCAGGAGCGCATCACGGAACTCCGGCTTCAGATCGCCGTTTTCGGTATTCACAGGTCCTCCGTTGATGTTCATGAGAGCAGGGCAGGAGTTGAAAGCGCTGCCGTTTAGTTCATCGAGAGCCGCATCTGTTCTGATGCTGGTCAGACCGGCACAGGAGATGAACACCTTGGGTTCAAGGGATACATCTTTTCCTATGAAAACTTCGCTGAGATCTTCGCAGTCCTTGAAAGTATAGCCCTTGATATTGAGGGTGCCGTTCAGAGATATGTTCCTGAAACTGCTGCATCCGCTGAAAGCCGTATCGCTGATCGTGCCGTCTCCGTTTATGGAAAGGGAGCTGAGGGCACAGCCGGCGAAAGCCTCTGATCCGATAGATATGCTGTTTATCTTCTCCGGGAAGACTATCTCCTCCAGCGATGTGCAGTCCTTGAAAGCGTACTCACTGATGCTGATGTCGCTGCATTCTCCGCTGAACACCACTTTTTTTAGTTCTTTGGTGTTACGGAAGGAGTTTTCGTTGATGTCACATGAGCCGGCGAATTCCACTTCTGTCAAGCCGATACCAGAAAAAGAGCCGCGCTTTATTATCGGATGATCTGCACGGAAAACGATCTTGTTTATATTTGGCGGAAAGGTGCGGCGCATGGATGCGGTGAATGCGTATTCATCCATATATCTGGGGAAAGTCAAGGACGCTACCTTTATGTTTCTGCTGTTGATATCTGAGAAGAAAGAGTCGCTCAGTGAGATGATCTTTTCGCCGCAGATCTCATCCGGTATCACTACATCTATGCCTTCATCCGGTATATCTCCGAGGTAGCCGTAGCCGTCGGCAATGGCGTAGTACGTTCCTGTGCTGTGGTCTATGTGCAGTTCTGCACTCAGAAAGCCTTCCCTGACAGTAAGAGTGTCCGAATTCAGGACATCTGAACTGCTGGTCTCGAATGTCCTGTCAGCAGGCAGCGTGATATCAGTGCCGGTGAATGCTCTGTCAGATGCGTAGATCAGCTTCTCGTTCCATTTCACGCCGGTGAGAGAGGTGCAGTTCTCAAAAGTACGGTCAGGGAGTATCTTCAGCTCTGCCGGGATGTTCACTTCTGTGACCGATGAACCGGCAAATACAGCTTTTCCGAACCACACTATGCTGTCCGGCAGAGTTACTTTGCCTATGGACTGATTGTCCATGAATGCGCCGGATTCCAGTTCGGTGACGGGATATCCTTCGATAGTGTCCGGTATGACAACATCTCCGCCTTCTCCGACGTATCTGGTTATGATTATGTAGTAGGAATCCTCATAGCCGGAGATCATATACTCAAGATCATCATAAACGGACGGCTGGAAATAGCTTTCTGCGGATGCTGCCGGTATCCGGGAACTAAACGGGATGTATGGGGATGCCAGATTTGCGGCGACAGCCGCGGCTATGATGAGCGATAGGTGTTTTTTTGCCATATTTGCTCCTTCCGTTATGTTTTTTTGTGTGTCAGCTGAAAAAATATCCCTCTCATGTGAGCTGAGAGGGATGAGTGTACATGTATCAGAATTCCATTTTCTTTTCGAGGTATGCAACGAGGTCGTCTATAGCGATACGCTCCTGTTCCATAGTATCACGGTCGCGGACTGTTACGCAGTTGTCCTTTTCGAGAGTATCGAAGTCGTAAGTGATGCAGAAAGGAGTGCCGATCTCGTCCTGACGGCGGTA
>DFJW01000085.1:20331-56640 GCA_002373775.1 Ruminococcus flavefaciens
CGTCCTGACGGCGGTATCTCTTGCCTATAGTGCCTGTCTCGTCGAAATCAACGCTGAACTTCTTGGAGAGCATGTCATATACTTCCTCAGCCTTGGGAGTGAGCTTCTTTACAAGAGGAAGAACTGCACACTTGAAAGGAGCGAGAGCCGGGTGAAGTCTCATAACTACACGAGTCTCCTTCTTCTCATTGCCGTTCTTGTCTGTGGAAACGAGTTCCTCTTCGTCGTAAGCTTCTGTAACGATGGAGAGGAAGAGTCTCTCAACGCCCAGTGAAGGCTCGATAACGTAGGGGATATACTTCTCGTTTGTCTCGGGATCGAAATATTCCAGAGACTTTCCGCTGGTCTTTATGTGCTGTGTGAGGTCGTAGTCTGTTCTGTCAGCAACGCCCCAGAGTTCGCCCCAGCCGAAGGGGAAGAGGTATTCGAAGTCTGTAGTAGCCTTTGAGTAGAAGCAGAGTTCCTCGGGATCGTGGTCACGGAGACGGAGGTTCTCTTCCTTGAGTCCGAGACTGAGCAGGAAGTTCTTGCAGTAGCTTCTCCAGTAATCGAACCATTCAAGGTCTGTGCCGGGCTTGCAGAAGAATTCAAGCTCCATCTGCTCGAATTCGCGTACACGGAAAATGAAGTTTCCGGGAGTGATCTCGTTACGGAAGGACTTGCCCACCTGTGCAACGCCGAAGGGGACCTTCTTGCGGGTAGTTCTCTGGATGTTTGCGAAGTTTACGAAGATACCCTGAGCGGTCTCCGGACGGAGATAGAGCTCGGACTTGCTGTCCTCGGTAACGCCCTGGAAAGTCTTGAACATAAGGTTGAACTGACGGATATCGGTGAAATTCTGCTTGCCGCAGTTGGGGCATACGATATTGTGCTCCTTGATGTAGTCCATCATCTGCTCATTGGACCAGCCGGCAACGTTTGTGCCGTCGAAATCCTCAATGAGATTGTCAGCACGGTGACGAGTCTTGCACTCCTTGCAGTCCATGAGAGGATCCGAGAAGCCGCCGATATGACCGGAAGCCACCCATGTCTGGGGATTCATGAGAATAGCGGAGTCAAGACCAACGTTGTACTTGTTCTCCTGAACGAACTTCTTCAGCCATGCGTTCTTGATGTTGTTCTTCAGCAGAACGCCCAGCGGACCGTAATCCCATGTATTTGCAAGGCCTCCGTAGATCTCGGAGCCGGGGTATACATAGCCCTTTGACTTGCAGAGATCGACGATCTTATCCATTGATTTTTCATTGTTTTTAAGCATAAAGCTAACCTCACTTCTGTAGAAATGTTATCCTCTACTATTTTACAGCATATGCCGCGAAATGTCAAGTATTAATGTTTGACGGTATATAAGCGCATTGCTTGACATTTTAATGTATATGTTATATAATATCTTTGTATATACTTATAAATCGTGCCCTCGGGCAGATCGGAGCAGATTATGGAATACCTTGAAAACCGGGAACTTTCATGGCTTAAATTTAACAAAAGAGTACTGGAGGAGGCTTCTGCACCGGAAACTCCGCTGCTGGAGAGGCTCTCCTTTTCTGCGATATATCAGAGCAATCTTGACGAATTCTTCATGGTGCGCGTAGGTTCACTCTCGGATTCGGCAAAGAACCATAAAGACCGCAAGGACAGCAAGACAGGCATGACGCCTTCACAGCAGCTGGATGCTGTTTTCACTGCTGTCCGCAGGATGCAGCCCATGGTGGAGAGCGCCTACAGAGCAAATATGCAGGCGTTGGCTCCCTACGGTTTCGAACATGTGGGCTTCAATGACCTGACAGATCAGGAGCGCACTTTCCTCGAACTCTATTTCAAGCGCGAGATAAAGCCTTTCATATCCGGACTGGTGGTGAATGACGCACTGCCTTTCCCGTTCCTAAAAAACAAGGAGATATATGCCGCAGTGCAGCTTGCTTCAAAGAAGGGCGTAGCTATCGGCATTATCCCTGTACATCACGATCAGAGCGAGAGGATGATCGCTCTCGACAGAGGCGGCAAGCGCTTCATACTCGAAGAAGAGGTAGTGCTCCATTTCGCACACCTCATGTTCAAGAGCTACAAAGTTCTTGACAGAGCGCTCATACGTCTTACAAGAAGTGCAGCTGTAATGGTGTCCGGCAAGGATACCGATTTCCGCGAACGTATGGAAGAACTTGTGCAGAAGAGAAGGAAACTTGCACCGGTGCGTCTGGAGATATCCGACGAATTCTCCCGTGAAGCCCTTGACTATATCTGTCAGAAACTGAAGCTGAAGAACGTCCGCGTCTTCACTTCGCATATCCCGCTGGATCTCTCCTATCTCTATGCACTTCAGGAACTTTCAGCGGATCAGAAACTGCATTACGCTGCCCGTCAGCCTAAAAAGCCGGCGGCACTCTCGGATACAAAATCAGTGTTCTCTCAGGTCAAGGCGAAGGACATCCTCCTGAGCTTTCCCTTTGAGTCCATAAACATGTCATTTATAAGACTGCTTCAGGAATCCGCCAGCGATCCCAAGGTGACTTCCATAAAGATAACCCTTTACCGTCTCGCAAGGAACAGCAAGGTCATAGACGCGCTCTGTACGGCTGCCGAGAACGGCAAGGAGGTGCTTGTCATGATCGAACTGCGCGCCCGTTTCGATGAGGAGAACAATATCGAGTGGTCAAAGCATCTCCAGCAGGCAGGTGTTAAGGTGATCTACGGTCCAAAGGACTATAAGGCTCATTCAAAGCTGCTCCTTATCACCAGAAAAGCTCCCGGCGGCAATTTCGACTACGTTACCCAGATAGGCACCGGAAACTATAACGAGAAGACTTCCACTATATATACCGACCTCATGCTCATGACAGCCGACAAGGAGATAGCTGCCGATGCAGAGGCTGTGTTCGATTCTCTTCTCAGCGGTACTTTTGTGGAGCATACCAATAAACTGCTGGTATCTCCTCTCGCTCTCCGTCCGCAGGTACTGGAGATGATAGATGAGCAGATAAGCATCGCCCGCAATGGAGGAGAAGCATACGTCGCCGCAAAGGTGAACGGTCTCAGCGATAAGACTGTCATAAACAAACTGGTCGAAGCTTCACAGGCAGGCGTCCGGGTAGAACTCGTGGTAAGAGGCATATGCTGTCTCGTCCCCGGCGTGGAAGGCTATACCGATAATATAACCGTAAGGAGCATCGTAGGACGCTTCCTTGAACACAGCCGTATCTTCATATTCGGAAAAGACGGCAGGGAACAGAAGATATATATCGGTTCGGCTGACTACATGAGCAGAAATACCATCCGCCGTGTGGAGGTCGCAGCACCGATAGAGGACGAAAAGCTGAAAAAGCGCGTCCGCGAGATGTTCCGCGTACTCATGAACGATAACGTAAAGGCACGGGTAATGCTCAGCGACGGCAGCTACGTCCACGTCAGCCGCAATGACGGCGAGCCGCTCCTGAATTCACAGGAATTTTTCTGCGATGAGGCTGAAAAACGCCTTACTGACAAGCAGGCAAAGCAGGAGACAATGCGCCTGAACCGTGAGAAGAGGACAGCCGGCAAGAAAACTGTCACAAAGAGAAGTACACGGAAAAAGAAATAATTGACATTTAAGTGTAATTGGCTGAAAATGCTTGAATTATCACGGGGATTGTGATATAATGTAATTCATGGTCCGGAAATAGTTCCGGAGGGTATTCTTAATTCTGAGGTTGGATAAATGATTGGTGTTTATAACTATACGGTTATTCTTACATATATGAGCCTCGTTTCATCAGTTCTGGGGATGTTTTTCTCGCTCGGTATCAACGGAGCAAGACCTCACCCGGAATATGCCATAATATGCCTTATGGTATCGGGGCTTTGCGATATGTTTGACGGAAAAGTCGCAAGGACAAAAAAGAACAGGACGGAAAATGAGAAGAAATTCGGTATACAGATAGATTCGCTCTGCGATGCGATATGTTTCGGTATGCTGCCTTCGATCATTGGTTATTCTATAGGTATGCGCGACTGGGAGGATATCCCGGTGCTCATTATGTTCCCGCTCTGCGCGGTCATTCGTCTGGCATATTTCAATGTGGCGGAAGAGGACAGACAGAGCAAGACCGATGACCTGCGGAAAGTCTATGAGGGACTCCCCGTCACAAGCGTGGCTCTCATACTCCCGATAATCTACAGCTTCCATAAGGATATCGGCTCGGAGTGCTTCCCCGCTGTCTACGGCGCTGCCCTCTTTATCATCGCTCTCGCATTCATCACTCGCTTCAAAATCAAAAAACCAAGTATGAAAACTATGCTCTGGTTCATCGCCCTCGGCGTGGTCGAAGTCGTCTGGATGCTCTATAAGACCAAGATCAAATAACCATGCATGAGTTCTCCGGCTTGGGGAGAGTTCATGCGTACCTATTGAGGAAAACCCTTTTGAGAAAGGGTTCTTCCTCAAACTCCTTTCCTAAAACTTTATAGATTTAATTTTCCCCCGTATATGGCGCATCCGTGAACTTGCGTTCCGGACATGTTAAAGCGCCATATACGGGGGAAAATCATATTATAAAAGTCTTTGGAAAAGGGGTTCGGGGAAAGAACCTTTCCTCAGAAAGGTTTTGCCCCGATAAATACGCACGAACTCTCCCAAGCCGGAGAACACATGCAGGGATTATGATCTGTCAGCCGGGCGGCAAACTGTATCGTCCGGTTTGAAAGCACAGGATCACTGATCGTCGCCCTGCTTATCCTTCTTGTCCTTGTCGTCATCATCACCGCTGCCGTGGAGTTCATTTTCGTAGCTGAAGAGAGACGGATCAACGGTGTTGAGGAAGTCTGCGGGGTTAAAGCATACATTCTGGTAGCGCACTTCAAAATGGCAGTGCGGACCTGTGGAATTTCCGGTAGAACCAATGAGACCGATGAGCTGACCTCTGATGACCGGCTGTCCCACTGCAACGAGTACGGAACTCATGTGCGCGTACACGGTCTGGAAGCCGTCCTGGTGGTCGATCTGGACGAAGTAACCGTATCCTCCCGGATTCCAGCCGGCTGAGACTACCACACCGTCGCCTCCGGCATAGATATTCGTACCAACGTCTGCGGCGATGTCAAGTCCCTTATGGTTACGGTCGCTTATGAACACATCGCTGACCCATCCGCCGTCTACCGGCCATGCGAACTGACCTGTGCCGGTCATTTCTATGGTGTTCATAGGACCGGGCTGTGCGGAATAAGTTCCGATGCCGACCTGTTCTACAACAGGCTGCTTGACTATTCTGGTGCGGATCGTCTTTCTTGCGCGTTCAATGCCGTCAACGTAGGTCACTTCAACATCCGTCACCTTTTCGCCCATTTCGCCCTTTACGAGGAGCTGGCGTGCGCCGAGGTTGAGAGCGCTTGTCTCTATCTCGATAGTTTCATAATCGAGGAATGAAGGCATTGTGTACTCTTTGACGTACTGTATGGGCAGATAGCGTTCGGTCTCCGTTACATTAATGAGCGTACCGGGTTTGAGAGTACTGTCTGCCTTTGGATTCAGCTTGCTGAATTCATCAAGAGTCATATTGTATTTCTGGCATACGGTAACTTTATTGTCGCCGGACTGCGTTACATAGACGGCTTTTTTCTTTGTGGATGAAGTGAGCAGGTCTATGGCTGCCTGTTCTTCCATAAGGCTCTTGGCAAGGTAGATGCCCTGCGTGTACTCGACCTTCTTCCTGTAGTTGACATCCTTTACGACGCCGTCAACATGGAAGTTTATGAGATTCTTGTCAAGAGCGTCCTGCACGGGAGTTTTATCCTTAACGGCTCCTATGAATCTGCCGTCGATATATATTCCGAAAGCCTCTGTGAGTTCTTCGTCTGATGAAGCGAGCATCTCGTTGGCGAGCTGGTCTGCGCTGATGAACTTTACGTCATCGCTGAGCTTCTTCAGTGAGAAGTTGGCGGACATGGTCATAACTTCGTCGCTGTCGAGGTATGAGATACGCTGCTGGACTTCGCGCTGTGCCTTCTCGAAATCTGCTTCCGAGTCGATTATGCCTATCTCCTTGCCGTTATACTCTACGCAGAGACCGTATTCCTGACCTGAGCCGTATCTTACGACACCTATCAGGAAGGCGACTGAGAGTATGGGCATCATGTAGTTGAAAGCCGTGCAGAGTATGCCGCCTTCACCGAACATGAATGAGCCGGTGAGACGCAGAAGGGCGCCGATGTGCTCGACTCTGCCTTTTTTCTTTGCCTTTTTTGCGGCTGCGATGAGTTCATTATTGCGCTTGATACGCTGACGCAGGGATTCTGTAGCACCTGCGAGGATGAATCTGAGCGCCCGGAAGATGTCGGCGAAAAGACTGCCTATCTCTTTCAGGATGAACCACAGACCTCTGACTATGCCGAGACACACAGCCAAGATGAAGCCGGATGTGAATCTGCCTGCTGCATTGAAAATATCAGCTATGCCGCCGATAAGCCTGCCGAACAAGTTCTGCTCATGCTGCCTGTTATAGTCCTGTGCCATTCCGGCACTCCTTTCTGTGCTAAAAATTACAGATCTGTTACACTTGTAATATTATAGCAATAATTTATGAAAATACAACGAAAATCCTGACGCTTGATGCGCTATGCAGCGTTTTTTGTATACCTGCACAAATCAAGGGCGGTTTCACTTGCCAAAATGGTAAGAATAATCAAGCATATCCACTGTGTAATCCTTGATCGCATCCAGAAGAGGGAGCACATCTCTGCGCGCCGACTCCAGATCATGTTCAAGGTAGTTGCCGCATTCTACCGCAGAGCAGCCGGGGATCTCTCCGGTGAAGTCCGCGATGAAGGTGTAAGCCTCTCTCACGAGCTTTATAGCGTCCTCATGTGAGATGCCTCTTGTGAGCAGGTAAAAGCCTGTGCGGCAGCCCATGGGACCAACGTAGACGATGTTCCTGCCGAATTCAGAGTTTCTTGCGTATGTAGCAAAAAGATGCTCTATGGTATGCAGCGAAGGGCTTGAGATGTACACTCCGCCGTTTGGTTTTACCATGCGGATGTCATAGGTCACGATATCGTCGTCGATGCGTGATATGTACATGCCTGTGCTGAATTTGGTGTGATCGACCTGAAAGCTTGCTATCTTTTCCATTATAGTTCCTCCTTGAAAAGAGCTGCCATGTCCTCCGGCAGAGCCGAACGGACGGTGATATCCTGTCCGGAGACGGGATCGGTAAAAGTCATTTCGCCGCAGTGAAGTGCCGGCCTTGATATGTCCGAAAGGTCACCGCCGTAGAAATCGTCACCGGCGAGCGGATGCCCTTTGTATGCGAAATGAACTCGTATCTGGTGAGTTCTTCCCGTGACGGGGATTACCTCAGCCAGTGAATATTTATCGTTTGAAGCTATGCGCCTGAATTTTGTGAGAGCGGCTTTGCCGTCCTCACGGACGCAGCGTGTGATTATGGAATCCTGCATGCGGGCAATGGGGGCGTTTATCTCGCCGCTTTCCGGGATCATCCCCTGTACTGCGGCATAGTAAAGCTTCCGGAAACTGCCTTGCAGGCAGCTTGCAGCGTGGGCATCCTTTGCCACCATGCACAGCCCGGAGGTGTACATGTCGAGACGATGAACGGGACGGAACGTCAGCCCAGGATACATAGCCGAAAAGCAGTTGCCGAGAGTGTCGTTCCTGTGGAGTATGGACGGATGCACCGGCATGCCGGCAGGCTTGTCGTATATAACGAGGCTGTCATTCTCGAAGGCGACCTCTGCGTAAAGTTCCGGATTGGCATCGAGCCGGACCGTGTCTTCAAGCTGTATGGAAACGGTGTCGCCCTTGTGTACAATGTCGATGCTTCTGACATGGCTGCCGTTGAGAGTTATGCCGTTCTCACGCCTTTTGAGACTTTTCAGCAGCCTTCTCGAAACGCCGTGATGCTTCATAAGAAAGGTCTGTACACTGATCGGCTCTTCGTTTTCATATACGAAATCAAGCGCCTTCATGCTGTACTCCTTTCTCTGCCGATTCACAGGCGTATTTTTCTTCTTTTATATATATGGATATGCTCAGGGAAAATGCTGTCATGAGTTCCGGAAGCAGATATGGCACGGCCAGTATAGTGAACATGGGCGGAACATATACTGCCAGCAGTTTCAGAAGCAGACGTTTCCTTCCGCGCATGAATCTGAAAGAGGAAATGACTGCACGGAACGGTGTGAGTTCCGGACATTCGTTCAGCAGGAACGGAACAGCCGCAAGGCTGAGCTTTGCCGATATCCAGAAAATTATCGAAAAGGCAGCGAGCACAAATGCCTGAGCTGTTATGAAGAGTTTCTGGGGAGTGTCACTGACCGGTATCAGTGATACTCCGGCAACTCCAAAGAATACGGCAGGTATCAGTGCTGCAAGTCCCATAGTCTTGCTCCACAGCATAGCTGACAGACTGCGGCGGAAGATGCTGCGGTCGGAAAGTATGTCCGATACGGACCGGAGATCGCGCTTTTCAGCGCATAATTCCCTTAGCCGGTAGGCTGCCGCGTATATGAGCGGAGCTGTTGTCAGCCAGCGTAACAGCGTGAACGCCAGTGCCGCTGCCGGATGTATCCAGCCTTTTCCGCTGAAAAGCTGGATAGGTTCCAGCTTCCCGAAATAAAGCAGCAGACTGTATATGCAGGCTTCGGCAGTCCGGAAGAACAGCTCGGTCCCGATGGGAAGGAAGCAGATAAATGCCGTCCTTCCGCGTCTGCCGCGAAGCAGTTTCTTTGAATAGCTTATAAGCTCCCCGAATCTCATACAAATTGCCTCCGTTGGTATTCGGGGATATTATGTGATATGAGCAGGAAAATATTCCTCCTGCATTAAAAGATACACTAATTATTATAACACATTATTATGTAAAGAGCAATAGATGCGGAGAAAAACTTGTTGTATATAAAACTTTACCGCATTCAAGGGCTCAGCATCTTGCTGTGTTTGACTTTGGAATGAGAATGTGCTATAATCCTTGTATGGACAAAATACACGATATGCTGTGTACTATATAAAAGGAGGATCAATATGTTCTGGGATAAGATATCACCGCTGTACGATCTGTTTGAAAACATCTACAACAGAAAGGTTTTCAACGGCACAGGCGAAAAGGTCGCTGAAATGATAGAGCCTACGGACTATGTGCTGGAATGTGCATGTGGTACGGGAGCCATAAGCGTCTATATCGCGCAGAAATGCGGCAGGCTCGTCGCCACTGACTTTTCTTCCGGCATGCTGAAACAGGCTTCTGAAAAGTGCCGGAAGTATCCGAATGTCACCTTCAGGAAAACTGATATCACCAATATCAAATGCCGCGACGGACAGTTCGATAAAGTCGTTGCAGGAAATGTCATCCATCTCCTGCCGGAACCGGAAAAAGCTCTGCGCGAACTGGAACGCGCTGTCAGGCCCGGCGGAAGCATCATCATCCCTACATATATAAATATGTCAAAAGGCAGCGGCAAACTGGCATCCGGTTTTATCGGTTTCCTCGGCGCGGACTTCAAACGCCAGTTCGACCTTGATTCCTACAAACAGTTCTTCAGGGATATGGGCTACGACAACGTCAGCTATTCCGTGGTCGACGGAAGAATGCCCTGTGCTATTGCCGTGATCGTCAAATAAAAGAGCATCTCCCGCACTTGATATCTTTCGGAGTTTTTGTGCCGATGAGGCATAAACTCTGTGCAGAAACATCAAAGTGAAGTGCGGGAGATGCTTTGTTTTTATGTGTTCACGAAGGGAGACCGTTTATTGCGACGTAGATGATGAACGATGCAAAATCCACAAGAAGGACGGCACCGAGGATTATCGCGGCGATTTTTATGCCTTTTCTGGCTTTTTTCTCTATCTCTTCCTTGAGGACGGCTTTTGTTTCATCGCTGACCTGAGCCGAGTCTTCGGGCTGAGGATCTGTTTCCGGTTCGGAAGCTCTGTCGAGTACGAGTTCGTCCAGAGATACTTCGAACAGATCGCTGATAGCCACGAGTTTTTCCATATCCGGAGTGGAATCACCGACTTCCCATTTTGAGACGGTCTGCCTTGAAACGTTGAGACGGTTCGCGAGTTCCTCCTGAGATAAGCCTTTCTTCTTGCGAAGGTCGTAAAGTTTGTTATTGAATTCCATATTATGCCTGCCTTTCTTTGTTGTCATTTTTATTAATAAGCCATACAACTGCTGATGCAGCAGCGATGACAGTGCAAGTGATAATGCTTGCCTCTATACCATATTTCCCGCCGTTGAGCAGATTTTCTCCTGCTGACTCCATATTTATGACAGCTGATGATGTGCCTTCACTTCCGCTGAGGTTGAGCCCGAGGACGCAGCTGAGACAGAAATTCCACATCGAATGAAGACCGCATGCTGCCCAGATGCTCTTTGTGCGGATCGTGAGGAACGAGAACAGGCATGAGATAACTATTAAGGATAAAATGCCTGAGAGTATATATACTGCTCCTGAACCGCTGAGAGTGCTCAGATGCGGAAGTGTGAATACAATAGCGTTTGCTCCGATGGCAACAGGGAGAGACACTTTGTCTCTGAGTCCACAGAATACCAATCCTCTGGAAAGGAATTCTTCGGCAGCGCCCTGCACAATAAATCCTCCGAGCATGAGCAGCAGAATCGCAATGTTGTTATCCGCGGTAAAACTGCTGTATCTTATCGTGCCTGTAACCATTATAGCAGAAACCGAGACAATAATCAACAATATCCCCAGTACTGCGCCGATGAACCAGCCCGAAATGTTCTTTGTCACGCCCATTTCCGCAAGCTTCCTTTTTTCTGTCACCTTCCAATAGATGACGCTTACAGCAAGAGGGACTATCATACCGTAAAGCTTCAGGAGCGTCATGATGCTGTCACTGAACATTTCACCGTGTAAAAAGTTTTTGCCGCAGCCGAAGAGTACGCCGATGACGAGTCCTTCAGCAAGAAATATTCCAGCCAGATAGCACAGTCCGAAAGCGAGCAGCTTTTTTAGAGCGAGCTGAGCAGCTGGCATATCAGTTCTATTGTTGAAAGGGCTGATATTTTTCAGAAATGATTTCACTTTACCAGTGCTTTTTCTGCTGACTGAGAGCTGAGTCGATGCGATATTTTCCTTCATAGATGATACCTCCTTCTATCGTCCGGCGATAGATTTTTTCTATATATCCATGGTACCATTTCAGCTCCGGTAAGTCTACCAACTGCACTTAACAATTTGTCAACGAACGCTGACAATCGCGTTACATTTCGTTGCGTTGACGATATATAGCGGAATTCTTGATGCTGCAATCTTGGCGTGCTGAATCCGTTTTCAGTAAGTAAGGTTCAGCGATAAACAAAAAGCACTTCCTCAACAGAGAAAGTGCCATATAAATTATTCTGTTGCGGTTCGGATCAAACTTTCATACGCGGAAAAAGCGCGGTCCAGATAAACTGAACCGCGCTTTGGCTGCGCGAACTCCGCGCTGGGGTGGGAGATGGGATTCGAACCCACGGTCTTCGGGACCACAATCCGACGCTTTAACCAGCTAAGCTACACCCACCATATAAATAAAAACGAAGCTCCCCATTAAATGGGAACATATAACGGAGAGTTTCGGAATGGCGCGCCTTGCTGGATTCGAACCAGCGGCTTACTGCTTAGAAGGCAGTTACTCTATCCAGCTGAGTTAAAGGCGCATAGATAAAATCAGCAGCCAAGGCTGCTTAAAAATGGAGCGGGTGATGGGAATCGAACCCACGTAACCAGCTTGGAAGGCTGGAATTCTACCATTGAACTACACCCGCATGGCGTTTCAACAGATAATATTGTATCATAACGAATCGGAAAAGTCAATACCCGAAATGAAAAAAAGTCATAATAAACAAAAAGAATTTTTGACATGTCTGATTCAGTGTGAAAATGACGAATGTGTATATGAGCAAAGCAGACGGAGAGTGTTCCTGCAAATAATAATGAAGGCGAATTGAAAAATAACAGCGAAAAATGCAAAATAGTTGCAAAATCCATTGACATCAGTTTGACAATGTATTATCATAGTATTCAGAAAGAGCAGACAGCACATATGGTATATAATTAAATAAAAAATATTTGTGGCACCGTCGTCTTTTTTGGCTCCCTGTGACACTTATATAAGAGGGCGGCAGTTGATATCCGTTTTGGCAGGGAGCAGAGGCATTATTCAGGTGCAGCTGTCATAAGTTACAGGTAAAGACCGGAAAACGGATAAATAAACATCAGAGGTGTGATAGAATGGAGAAAAGAGTCAGGGTGAAGAACCAATGCGGAAAGCGGGGAGAGAAAGTTTTCAGCTATGCCTGTATAGTGCCGAGCATCATAGGAGTGCTGATATTCTTCCTGATACCCTTTGGCATAATAGTTTATTATTCAACGATAAACAATGCGGTCATGAAGGACTATGTGGGACTGGAGAATTACCATAAGCTTCTGGACAACATGGCATTCCGGAGGGCTGCAAAGAATACGGCGCTCTTCTCTGTGATATCAGTTCCGCTGGCGGTGATACTTCCGCTGCTTCTGGCAATGCTGCTGGAAAGATGCGTCAGAGGAAAGAGTATTTTCAGGACCTTCTTCCTGAGCCCGCTCATGGTACCGACTGCTTCGGTAGTACTTGTATGGCAGGTGCTCTTTCACAATCATGGAACTATTAATCAGGTCGTTGAGACTTTCGGAGGCACTCCGGTAGACTGGCTGAAATCTTCAAAAGGAATGCTGGTCATTATCCTGATGTTCCTCTGGAAGAATATGGGATACAACATGATACTCTTCATGTCAGCACTCGGAGGCATTCCCAAAGACATAATCGAAGTTGCCGATCTTGAAGGCGCCGGTGCAGTTTACAAATTCTTCCACATAAAGCTCAGATACCTTTCACCCACGATAGTTTTCGTGCTTATACTTTCACTCATCAATTCATTCAAGATATTCCGCGAGGTCTACCTGCTGACCGGCGGACATCCGGTGCAGAAGCTGTATATGCTCCAGCATTTCATGAACAACACCTTTGAAGATCTGAATTATCAGAAACTCTCGGCAGCGGCAGTGCTCTTCGCTCTTGTTATGATAGTGATAATCGCCGTGCTTCTCATAGCGGAGAATATCTTCGGAAAGGATGTGGAGAACTGATGACAGTTGAGAGAAAAAGCCGCCGCATAAACAATGTTGTGCTGACAGTGCTCATAGCCATAGCCGCTGTCACATTCATAGTTCCGACTATCCTGACTATAGCGAATTCATTTATGAGCAGCAATGAGATCGCAGCCAATTACGGCGTTATGTTCGGAAATATGACGGACGGAAAAAAGACGTTCATAGCAGATGATGTGAACCTGAAATTCATCCCTGACAAAGTCGTGATAGATCAGTACAAGTCGGTGCTGATACTCAATTCGGATTATCTTCTCAAATTCTGGAATTCAGTGATACTGACAGTGCCGATAACCCTTTTCCAGCTTATCATCGCGATACTCACTTCCTACGGATTTTCAAGATACCCGGGAAAGATAAAGGGACTCATCTTTTTTACATATATAATACTCATGCTGATGCCCTATCAGGTAACGCTGGTGCCGAATTATCTCGTTGCCGATAAGTTCGGCCTGCTGAATACGCGGTGGTCAATAATACTTCCGGCGATATTCTCTCCCTTCAGTATCTTCCTCCTGACCAAAGTCATGAGGCGAGTGCCGGTCTCATATGTTGAAGCTGCAAAGCTGGACGGAGCAAGCGAATTGCAGATACTCACCAAGATATATCTCCCACTCTGCAAGGGGGCGATAATATCAGTTGCCATGCTGGTCTTCATCGACTACTGGAACATGGTCGAGCAGCCGCTCATCATGCTCATAACTGATGATGCAAAGGCGATGCAGCCGCTTTCAGTGTTCCTTTCGCAGATAAATACCAGCGATGTGGGACTGGCGTTCGCAGTAGGTGTTGTGTATATGATACCCACGATACTCATGTTCCTCTACGGAGAGGATTATCTCGTCGAAGGCATAACCTATGCCGGCGGCATCAAAGGATGATATGTGCGGAAATAATGATATAAAGGAGAATCGACTATGAGTGACAATACAACTAATAATGCACCTCAGCCGGCTGAGAAGGAAACAGCCGTTCTGGCTGCTGAAAAAACTGAAAAAGAACCGCGGCGCAAGCGGGAGATCATCAAGACTATACTTATACTGTTCCTTGCGGGACTTCTGATACTCACTTTCTTTTCAAATACTATAATGAACAAGTCCCTCGCGGAGATCACCACTGAGAAGGTGAGCAGCGGAAAACTCACGCAGCGAGTACGCGGAAGCGGAATGATCGAATCGAACCGCTCATATGAAGTCGCAGTGGACGGCGAAAGGATAGTTGACACAGTCCTTATTAAGGAAGGACAGGAAGTCGAAAAGGATGATGTGCTTTTCACTGTTGTGGGCAAGGAGAGTGCTGAACTCGAAGAAGCAAACGAGACTCTTGAAGGTCTTGAGTATGAGTACCAGAAAATGCTGGTAACTGCTCCTGAAGACTATTCCACACAGAATCAGAGCATAAAGAATGCCCGTGAGGATCTGAGTCAGGCTATAGCAAAGAGAGACAAGGCTTACAACAGCGAAGCCTACTACGATCAGCTCAGAGCAAACCTCAAAACTGCCAAGAGCGACCAGACGAAATATTCAGCCCAGAAGGAAAAGCTCTCTGCTACGATATCTGCTCTTGATTCCAATGATTACTCAATGGCAGCTCCCGAGCTCATCGGAGATATGGTTTCCATTTATTCTGCCTATACAGATGCTGAGAACGAATATCAGGCTGCATACACCGCTTATTCACAGGCGCTTGAGACCGAAAGCGAGAATGCCGAGATAGCAAAGGCTGATGCCGATGCCAAGGAAGCTGCAAGAGATGCTGCAAAGCAGTACTACGAGGATTCCAAGAGCCTTGTGCGCAGTTCGCTGGTTGGACAGCTTGAAACCGCAGAGAGCGACCTTGCTTCTGCTGATTCCAGAGTAGAGGATATCGAGGCGGAATTACAGGATGCTCCCACAATGACATACGAAGAGTGCGTTGCAGATGTTCAGGCAAAGCAGCGTGAGCTGGAATCCCTGATAATAGAGCTCAACAAGTCCCAGAGCGAGAACAATATGAACGGTCAGCTCTCCGACCTGGAACTTGAAGCCAAGAAAAAGGCTATCGAGAAGCAGAAGAAAAAGATAGAAGAACTGAAAAAGAATTCCACTGCTACAGAGGTCAGGGCTAAGTACAGCGGCGTCGTCAGCAGAGTGGATATCAAGGCGAACGATACGCTCACACCGGATATGACGGCGGCTGTTATCGACCTTGCAGATGAAGGATATACCGTAAAAGTGAGCATCGAAGCTGACAAGGCAAAGAAGGTAAAGACCGGCGCAAAAGCCGATATCGTGAATTACTGGGGCGATCCTCTGGAGGCGGTCCTCACTGAGATAAAGAGCGATCCTTCAGGAAACTCCAGAAACCGCGAACTCGTTTTCTCCATAACGGGAAATGCTGACTCGGGAACGTTCATTGATCTCTCTATCCCATGCGGAAGCGGTACATATGATACTATAGTTCCCAAGAGCGCTGTTCATCACGACAACGACGGCGATTTCATAATGAAAGTCAGATCAAAGAGCACACCCCTCGGAAACAGATACTACGCAGAGAGAGTAGGCGTTGAAGTGCTCTCCTCAGACGAAGCTTCAATGGCAGTCAGCGGAACTCTGTCCCCCGGAGAATACGTTATAACCGCATGCAGCAAATCAGTCTCGCCCGGAGATCAGGTGCGCATGAAGGATGACGATTAAGGCGGTGAACGCTTGATGAGGATCAGGATCAAAAGACGGCATATAGTTATAGCAGCTGTCAATGCGGCAGCACTGATCGCATGCGGCGCACTGACTTTTGCCGGAAGCCGTCTGGCTAAGTCCCAGAGCTATAACTTTGCTGCCGAACGCTGGAAAAACGGCAGCAGCGACAGCTACACACAGGTCAGCTGCTTCTTTACGGAAGACGCCGGCATAAATGTGGATCAGCTGGATTCCCTGCGCGGACAGCTCATTTCAAAGCTGAAAGAGGCGGCAGTGGAACAGGAAGCCGGAAAGACTCTGTGTCCGGACGCATACAGTGCGGATATAGGGAAGTTTCTGGTGGAAAGCGATGACGGCGTCGGAAAAGAAGCTGAGCTTACCGCTGTGGGAGGAGAGTTCTTCCTCTTCCATGATTTCTCACTGCGCAGCGGAGCTTTCTTCAGCAGATACGATGTGATGCAGGACGGCGCAGTGATCGACAGGTCGCTTGCATTCGCACTGTACGGCTCGGATAATGTAGCCGGTATGGATATATACATAAACAATATAAGATGCTATATCTCGGGCGTCATAGATGATCCGTCCGGGAAGTACGAAAAGGAATGTGCCGGAGACACCGCAAGGGCTTATGTCTCTTACAGCATAGCCTCACAGCTCATGGGAGCAGGTATTGAAGGCGAAGGATTCAGTACCATAACCTGCTATGAATGTGTATCGCCTGATCCGGTCGAGGATTTCGGCTATACGAGCATTAAGGAAATAATGGAGAATAACTACGGCGATAAGGCTGAAGTGGTGAACAACACCACACGCTTTGATGCGAAAAAACGTGCAAAGGCTGCAAAAAAGCTTTACCGCACGGCAGTCAAGGACAGCACTATAAAGTATCCTTACTGGGAGAATGCTTCGAGAATGGCTGAGTTCAGAGTGTCACAGCTTTACGGAGCAAGGAAAAAGATATTCATTATCCCCATACTCACAGCGCTGTGGCTGCTGTTCATTCTGGTCAGGGCATACATGAAGAACGATCAGAAGATAAAAGCGAAGGTGAGCGATATCCTGCATGCGCCTTCGGAAAAAATAAAAAGAAAAAGATATGACAGGCTTACAAAAGAAAGTAATATAAATAACGAACAGGCTGCGGATGCGCCTGAGATCACAGATACGGAGGAAATCAAATGAAGAAGAGAATGACAGCCCGCATGTCTGCGGTAATGGCAGCAGCAGTTGTGTGTATGTCCGGTGTTTCGTGCGGAAATAAAGAAGGCACAAAGAGCGAGGTGACAGCGGACCAGATCATAAGCAATTCGTACAAAGCGACAGATTTTGACGTTGAGTTCGATAAAGACGCTGATCTCGACAGTGCATATACACTCGGCGGTGACAGAGTGCTTCTCAGCGCATCTTGTTACTCAGAAGATAAATACGAGAGAAAATACTATATCACTGACTCTTCGTTTTCAGAGATGAAGCAGGTGGATATCAACTGCCCTGAAAGCACCGAAGATAAGGAGTACAATATTTGTGTGGCTCCCGGAACTGACGGAAAATTCTATGTTGCTATCGTGCTCACTGACCATGAAGGCAAGACTATGGATGACTTCGAGCAGAAAGACGGTTCCTTTGACTACGAAGCTTATATGATGGCTGCAAAGGTCAGCATAACTATCTACACCTATGATTCGGAAGGAAAGCAGGTATCCGAGAAGGAAGTGACCGGTCTCTATGAAGACGGCGAAGAGGCTAATCAGCTCTATTCGATGTACTATGCCGGAGATAAGTTCATACTCTGTCTCGGCGGCATGGACGGACAGAGATATGCAATAGTGAACAGCGAGGGTGAATACCAAGGCGAGCTCGATATCTCAGACGAGACATGGATACAGAGCATAAATATGACTTCTGATGGCAGACTCTGCTGTTCTTACTGGGATGAAGGTATGAAATTATCGTTCATTGATCCCGATACTCTCGAACTGGGCGAAATGCTCGATTTGAAAGAGTCCGACTTCGGTGAACTGATGATGGGCGGAGGCGACTATCTGCTCTATGCTAATTCTCATCTCGGCCTTGTGGGAATAAAGGAAGACGGAACTGCTGAGGAAGTTGTCAACTGGCTGGATTCTGACATAGATCCTGATAAGGTGCGCTGCGTCATACCTGTTGACGGCGGAGAATTCGTGATATTCTGTCAGGACTGGGAATCCGGCGAATCCACATTCAGCCGTCTGTCAAAGCGCGATTCATCTGAGATGAAGGAGCAGAAGGTAATAACAGTCGCTGTTCAGTGGGCTGACAATTCCATTACTGCGAAAGTGAACGACTTCAACAAGTCCAACACCGATTACCGTATCAAGCTCGTGGATTACAGCAAGTATGAAGATTACGATTATGAAAATGAAAAGATAAACAACTCCGCTGACAAACAGCTCAAACTTGATATCGTATCCGGAAACGCGCCTGATATGATAGTCGGAAGTAATAATCTGAGTGCTATCCCTCAGCTGGCTTCAAAGGGCGTTTATACGGACCTCTATAAATTCCTTGATGAAGACAAGGAACTCAGCAGGGATGATATCATGCCCAATATCCTTGAAGCCGGAGAATACGACGGCAAGCTGTTATCGCTTTCAGCTTCATTCACAGTGAATACATTTGCTGTGAAGTCGAAGTTATGGGATAAGGATTCATGGACTGTAGATGAACTGATAGACACATACAAGAGCATGCCTGAGGGCACAAGTTTTACCGGCTGGGATACCAAGCAGAGTGTGCTCGGCGTATTCATGGGAAGCATAACAGACTATATGGACGTCAAGAACGCTGAGTGCCATTTCGATTCTCCGGAATTCATAAAGATACTTGAATTCTGCAATACTTTCCCCGATGAAACTGAAGAAGATGATTCTGCAATAGCATATGATGCTGAAGTGCCTTCAGATGACTATGAATACTCTTACCGCAAGGACAAGACAATGCTGTATGAGTTCATGTGGTCTGACCTGCGAGAGTATCAGTCTGTTGAGCAGGGAACTTTCGGAGAGCCTGTAAATCTCATAGGCTGCCCGGCAAGTGACGGCAACGGCGCATATATCGAGCCGTATACCACATTCGCTATACTTGAGTCATCACCTTCAAAACAGGCTTGCTGGGACTTCCTGAAGATGTTCTTCACCGAAGAATATCAGGAAAGCTACCGCGTATGGGGATTCCCTTCATACATTCCGTCCTTCGAAAAGAAGGCAGATATGGCTATGCAGAAGAACTTCTACATGGACGAGAACAACAAGAAGATAGAATATGATGACACCTACTGGCTCGGTGACAAGGAATACACTATCGAACTCATGAAAAAAGAAAAGAGAGATGAGCTTGTTGAATACATAAAGGGCATCAGCAAGGTCCCTTATTATTCTGATGAGCCTATGAATATACTTATGGAAGAAGTAGAAGCCTACTTCAAGGGCGAAAAGAGCGCCCAGGAAACTGCAAGCATGCTTCAGGACCGCATCTCAGTCCTGCTCAGCGAACAGCAGTAAAATATCAGCTTTCTTCACACATCACCTCCTTATACTCCCGGTCATTCGCGCCCGAACGACCGGGAGAGTTTGTTTTTAATTGACAGATATGCAAATTAATGGTATAATTATAATGAAATAATTTGCGCTATGCGCTTGATAAAAGGAGTAATTGCTATGAGCGGTAATACACACAGCTATGAAAGTCCATTCTGCACACGATATGCAAGTGAGGAGATGCAGTATATCTTCTCCGCTGATAAGAAGTTCACAACATGGAGAAAACTCTGGGTGGCTCTTGCAAGAGCTGAGATGAAGCTCGGTCTGCCTGTGACTGAGGCACAGGTAAAGCAGCTGGAAGAGCATATCAATGACATAGATTATGATATGGCTGCTGCACGCGAGAAGGAAGTCCGCCACGACGTTATGGCTCATGTATATACATACGGCAAGGCTTGTCCGGATGCGGCAGGCATAATCCACCTCGGAGCAACTTCATGCTATGTCGGTGACAATACAGATGTCATCATCATGCGTGATGCACTTCAAGTCATCCGCCGCAAGCTCATAAATGTCATGAACAACCTTGCAAAGTTCGCAAACGAATACAAGAACATGCCCTGCATGGCTTACACTCATCTCCAGCCTGCTCAGCCTACAACAGTGGGCAAGAGAGCTACGCTCTGGCTCAATGAGCTGCTCATGGATTTTGAGGAACTGGAATACCGTATCTCCAACCTCAGACTTCTCGGCTCAAAGGGCACTACAGGCACACAGGCTTCCTTTATGGAGCTTTTCGACGGAGATACCTCCAAGATAAAGGAACTTGAAAAGATGATAGCTGAGGAAATGGGATTCAGCGCAGTTGTCCCCGTTTCAGGTCAGACCTATTCAAGAAAGGCTGACTGGCAGGTGCTTTCCGTACTCAGCGGTATTGCACAGTCATGCAGCAAATTCTCCAACGACCTCCGCATACTCCAGAGTTTTGAAGAAATGGAAGAGCCCCGCGAAAAGTCCCAGATAGGTTCATCCGCTATGGCTTATAAGCGTAATCCCATGCGCTGTGAGAGAATAACTTCACTTGCAAGATATGTGATGATAGACGTTCTCAATCCCGCGTTCACATCAGGTACACAGTGGTTCGAGAGAACTCTCGATGACTCCGCAAACAAGCGTATCTCAGTTGCTGAGGCATTCCTCGGCGTTGACGCTATCCTCAACATCATGATGAACGTAACAGACGGCATGGTGGTATATCCCGAGATAGTACGCCGCCGTCTCATGGCAAAGCTTCCGTTCATGGCTACAGAGAATATCATGATGGACGCTGTAAAGAAGGGCGGAGACCGTCAGCAGCTCCACGAGCGCATCAGAGAGTACTCAATGATCGCTGCTGAGCAGATAAAGATCTACGGAAAGGACAGCAACCTCTGCGAGCTCATCGTAAACGATCCCATGTTCATGATAACAAGAGAGGAACTGGAGGCTGTTCTCAAGCCTGAGAATTACATCGGAAGAAGCCCTCAGCAGGTGGACGAGTTCCTCAGCGAGTACATCAATCCCATACTTGAAGCAAACAAGGACATCCTCGGCGAGAACTTCGAGATGAAGAACTGATATGAAAAGAGTATTTGCAGCACTCTCGGCTGTGCTTGTTATGCTTTCAGTCACAGCCTGCGGAGATAAGGAAAGTGAAGGCAGTTCGTCAAAAAGAAGTTCAGCAGAAAGTCTGAGCGGAACATATCGCATTGCTGATATCGACGGGTTTGGAGATAGTGAATCCGGACCGATCAAAAGATTGATAGAATTCAGTGATGACGGCAGGTTTGAGATGTTTCTTTACAACGATGATTTAAGTGATAAGGAATATTATAAAGAATACGGCTATATTGTAAAAGAGCCCGGGAACTATGATTATCATGATGGAGTGATAACTTTAACGTACGATCCTATCAATACCAAAGAAGAGCTTATCGAGCAATACCCGGAAAACTCAGAGATCGTTCCGGGCGAAGGCGGAAGAGATGCCGATTATTTTGAGAATGCGATCAAGAATATCAAGGATAGACGTGTGGAACAGCAAAGCATTAAATATGGTATAGCTGAGGATAATAATTCGTTCTATCAGATAGATGAGCCTCACCTTTTCAGAAAAGCTACATACAATGGCGTTTCACAAACTATTTGGGACGCTATAGGTAGAGACAATGATGAGTATAAAGCCATTTCTGAAATGGTCGAAGCATATTCTGATAACATTGATAAGTATTCTTTTTTCAGCTCTGATGATGAACTTAATGAAAATGTCAGCAATGAAGCCAAAGAGAATTTTAAAGAATATTTTGAGAAAGTGGCGAATGAGAAAGCAGCATCATGGTCTCAGGATAACATTAGGACAGCTGAGGAAGGGTTCACAAGGAACTTTGACATCAGCAAGCATAGCTGGCTTATGGTTACAAGAGGAAAAGATTTATATGCTTTTGTAGTTGGTGAAAGTATTGACAGTGATATATTTGGCAAATCATACACTTTCTGGCGTTATGAAAACCCGAATTCTTCGGCTTCACAGCTTGGCAATGAAATAACAGACAACTTCCACTCGATAAGAGACGTATACAACTACTATAAGAGCCTTGACTAATGGCTTTTTCACGCACTCCACGGAGCGTATACTCCGCATAATACCGTAATTCTACGCCTCGTGGGTGTACTTTTTCTCCGCGGTATGGTACAATTTTCTCAGAAAGGAGGACAATTGAATGGATCAGGTAAAGATCGGAAAATTCATCTCTCAGATGAGAAAAGAAAAAGGACTTACACAGAAACAGCTCGGCGAGGAACTTCTTATCAGCGATAAGACAGTTTCAAAGTGGGAGACAGGCAAGGGTATGCCCGAAGTCTCTCTCATGCTGCCTCTCTGTGAGAAGTTGGGTATCAACGTAAATGAACTCCTCACGGGCGAGCGTATCCCTGAAGAGGACTACAAGAAGAAAGCGGAGGAAAATATTATGGATATCATGCGTGAAAAAGAAGAAAGCATCAAAAAAGTTATCATTGAGGCAGTCGCATTCGTTATCACACTTGCAGGCATGTCCCTTATTATGGTCGCAGGTCTGGCCGAGCTTGGAATATGGCAGAGGGGATTGCTTATCGCCATAGCCGTTATAGTTATGGCAGGCGGTATCGCAGTCGGTGCTATGGCAGATATGAGCATAGGTACATTTGAGTGCAAGCACTGCGGAACACGTTTCGTTCCGTCTGCAACAAGCTATATCTTCGGTGCTCATACTATAACAAGGAGAAGGCTCACATGCCCCAAGTGCGGCAAACGTTCTTACTGCAAGCACAGACTGACACACTGACAGATCATCGGACGTGCTTTGCATGTCTGATAGTAAAAGTATGATTTTATATGCGGCGGCGGTATTCCGCTGCCGCAAGATGATATAAGGAGTCGTAATGAAAAAAACATTGACCATTTGCGGAGCAGTACTTGGGGGACTGCTCATTGCCGTGCTTGTGATATTCATATTCTTCCCCGGACTTCCGGAGTACTTCAAAGTGAAGAAGGATTATAAATACATCGACCGCACTATCGGCAGCTTTGATAAAGCTGATGTGCCGGTAAGCTTTTCGGCGCACACGATACGCGGTGTAAAACTCAGTGCACCTATGGACTTTACGGAAAACGACCGCGGCAGCGCACTAAAGAACAGCAGCGGTGACACTGCGGTATTCATAATTGAACTGGACTCCGTTCAGAGTGCACAATACGCAGATGCCGCCTATGAAGACGCCGGAGATAGCTGGTTCGGTCACAAGTACAGCGAGAGCGATTACCGCAGTTTCTTTGACAAGATAGATGCCGAGTATCCTGATCCGGAAGAGGCGAAGACAGATATCCTCTGGTTCTTCCGTGACGGTTTTACAGCCAAGGACTGCATACGTCTGCGCGGAAGGGATATGGACATTTTCAAGGAACTTGCCGAAGATAAGGAGAAGGCATGGGAGACCGAGGATACATGGAAGATGTCCGGCGAAGGTTTCGAGGCTTATGTGTGCCAGAGCTCAGTCTGGACTGTGACCATATATCCCGACGGCGGAGGCAGCAAGTACATTTCAATTATGCTCAATCATGCTGATGACGATACTATCAGGCAGATCATCAGTTCTATTGAACTTGAATGAGGAGAAAATATATGAAAAAAGAATATCTTGAAGCCGGAAAGATCGTTACGACTCATGGCATACGCGGCGAAGTCAAAGTAATGCCGTACACTGATGTGCCGGAGCTGCTCTGTGAATTCGACAGGCTGTTCATAGGCAAAGCACACGAAGAGATAGGCGTGGAACGCGCAAGAGTTTTCAAGAGCACGGTGATAATGAAGCTGGAAGGCGTTGATACACCGGAGGCTGCCGAAAAACTCAGGAACAAGCTGCTGTATATGCACCGTGATGACCTTGAACTGGATGAGGACACCTATTTCATACAGGACCTCATCGGAATGGAGGTCAGCGATGCCGATACGGGAGAAGTATACGGAAAGCTGGCGGATGTCATGCAGACCGGTGCAAATGACGTGTATGTGATAAAGGGCGAGAACAGGGAATATCTGGTGCCGGCTATCGCTGACGTCATAGTTTCCACTGATACCGGCAGCGGCAGGATGACCATACGTCCTCTGCCCGGACTTTTCGACGAAGACTGATAGCAAAATGACCGGAACATCTCCGTTTTGTGCGGGAGCGTTCCGGTCATTCTTTATGCCTTGGCGGGGATGAGTCCGCCGCTGTATTTGAGACGGTGTACGAGGATGCTGAGTGCTGTGATGCTGACTGCAAATCCAAGTTCGATGAGCAGACACACTGCAACATCAGAGCCGCTGTAAGCAGATATGCCTGAGATCATGTTGTTTGCCTTTACATACCAGTATACCGGCAGGAAACGTGCTACTGTGATAACGCTGCTGCTGAGATATCCCAGCGGTACGAATACTCCGCAGAGGAAACTCATTCCGAGACCGATCACCTGAGTGATGAGGTCGATGACTTTTCCGCCCGGTGAAAAGCTTGCGATGAGAAGGGAGATAGAAGTTGAAACAAGTGCCATTATGAAGCTGTTGATGACTGCCAGCCATTCTTTTCCCCGGAACATGCCGCCGTTCATTAACAGTGCTGCGATCATGAAGAGCAGCCATACTGCCATTACGAATACGGTGCTGCCTGCGAAGATCTGCATCGAATAGGACGAAGAGCTGACGCTTGAGCAGTTTGTGCGGTAGCGGATGTCCTTGCGGTTCATTGCAAGAAGTACGGGACAGAGTGCGCTGAGAAGAACAGATATCATGATATAGGGAATGTAGCGGAAATATCCGGAGAGCGAGAACTCAGAATCGTCGTCGCTGAAAGTCTCATAGTTGACTTCGGTCTCTTCCGAGAGTATGCTGTTTGTGCGGCTGAGAGCTTCTTCTGTGTCCATTCCCGAGGCTGTGTATGCTCTGAATGTGCTGACATACTGGTCGAGGACTTCGGTCATATACACTGTTGAGTAGCTTTCGTGAATGTGATAGCTGCTGAAAAGGTCATCTGTTGCGCCGGCAGCGAGTTTTTCTGCATAGCCTTTGTTTATGACGATAGCGTAGTCTATATGTGTGTAATAAAGCTGGTCTATGAGTTCGTCGCGGCTGTATTCTTTATCAATGATGTTGTTCGTGCTTCCGATATACTCGGTAAGGGCACGGCTCTCTGGAGTATCATCTTCATCTATGACGCTGATGTTCAGCTTTACGCGGGCGAATAATCTGTCCTCACCGCCTCTTTGTGACATTTGTATGGATATGGCGAGAAAGACGATGATATATATCATGGCTGAAGGCAGTTTCTTTCTGAGCACCTTCATGAAAGCTTTAAAGATCTGCATACTTTTTCCTCCTTGTAAGGATGAATCCGAGAACTGCGAATATCAGTGACATTACCAGCATTGTTGTTATCTTGACGAGGAATCTCTTGTGGTCGCTGTAGATATTCAGGCAGTAGAGACTGTCTGAGATGACTGCTGCCGGGTTGATATCGTTGAACCACGGTGCTTTTTTAGCTACTATGGGCTTCATATCTCCTATCATGAGACCGCTGAGGAAGCAGGAGATCATTGATACCGCCAGTGCGAGACCGGTCTTTACGCCTTCGCTTAAATTGCCGATAGAGCCGATGAAAAATCCGAGGCAGACACCGAGGATGCCGCCCATTATTGATGCAGCGTAGACCAGCGGGAGCTGACTGCCGAAGTCAACTTTCAGGCAGAAATGCAGGAATGTCACGCACACCACCATGCACAGCGTCTGGAGAAGGATGCTTGAAACTATGCTGGCTGTTATTGCAATAGACTTGGGAGCAGGTGAGCAGCATTTTCTTGCGCCGAGTGCAGAGAGATTTCCCTGATTGGTGATAGCGATGTGCAGACCTGTCATCGAGCCGTAAAGTGCTACCATTGCAATGAGATTGTAGAAATACTGGATCATGTAATCGGTATTTCCTTCGGTCAGCGGTATCTCACGGCAGGAGTTTACCTCATCTGAAAGTGCGGATATCACTGCTTCGTAATTCTGAGGCGAGCGCTGTACAGCTTCTGTGATTATCTGCTGACGGATGTTATATTGTTCAACGAATGAGGTGAGTATGGTCTCGGGAATGTCTCTTTCCGAAACTGTAAGAGTGAGCTTTTCACCGGCGAAGATCACGCCGTTGACATCTCCGCTGCGGAGCATCTCCATTGCCTTTTCTTCGTCTGTGAACTCAGCGTCCAGCAGGGGATGCTCAGCTTCAGACATGGAGGATATCACCTGATGAAGTACGGCGTTTTCCTCCGTCTCAACTATGGCGGTCTTGATGGATGAGAACTTGATGTCAGAATCGTATATGCCGCCGAATGCGGTCTTGAAAAAGACACCGAGGATTATGGGAAACAGGAGCAGCCATATCAGGAACTCCTTGGAGCGTAATCCTGAGAGGATGTCGTATTTTAAATGATGAAGGAACATGTCATGCCTCCTTGTCTCTGAGCGCTTTGCCGGTTATTTCGAGGAATACATCGTTGAGTGTGGGAAGTTCGGAAAATACCCTTCCGAAACTCAGTTCGTGCTTCTGGAGCAGGTCGAGTATGCGTATCAGGTTGTGCTTTCCGCCTGAACAGTACACCGTGAGACGCTCGTCGTCGTACTGCACATCGTAAACATGCGGCAGTCCTGCGATTTCGCTGCATATCTGGTCGGAAAGTCCGAGTATCTCGATATTTATGGTCTCGGTGTTCCTTATCATGCGCTTGAGCTCATCTTTGGTGCCTTCTGCTATTTTTTTGCCTTTGTCCATGATAGCGATGCGTGTGCATATCTGTTCAACTTCCTCCATGTAGTGGGAGGTGTATATTATGGTAGCGCCTTGCCTGTTGAGTTCACATATGCCTTCGAGGATCTTGTTGCGGCTCTGTGGATCAACGGCAACCGTGGGTTCGTCGAGGATTATCAGCTTGGGCTTGTGTGCTATGCCGCAGGCGATGTTAAGTCTTCTGAGCAGACCGCCGGAGAGCTTTTTGGGATAGAATCTGCGGAATTCTTCAAGCTCAACGAAGCTTATGGCATCTTCCACATACTGCTTTCTCTTTTCCTTATCTTTTACATAAAGTCCGCAGAAGTAGTCGATGTTCTCGTATACTGTCAGCTCTTCGAAAACTGCAACGTTCTGCATGATTATGCCGATCTCCTTCTTTATGTCGTAGCTGACGGGAGTCATTTTCTTTCCGAAGATGCTGATATTGCCCTTGTCGAATGAGAGCAGTGAGAGCAGGCAGTTTATAGTGGTGGTCTTTCCTGAACCGTTAGGTCCGAGCAGACCGAATATCTCACCCTGATTTATATCAAGACTGAAATGATCCAGTGCGATGAGATCGCCGTAGCGCTTTACCAGATTGTCTATCTTTACAACAGTGTTTTCCATATCCATTCCTCCTGTGTTTGGTTTCTGTATATATTATACCTTGTGTGCAGCAGATTTTGAAGTGTCCGGTGTCAGCAGATGATGTGACAAATGTCATATCATCCCGGGCAGGAAAGTGACATAAAGCAGAAAGCGCCTGCCTTACCGCATAAAGCAGGCAAGGCAGGCGCTTTATATAAAGTGTGTGTTACCTTGGATCAAAGACCTGTGTTTGTGATAGTGAATGTTACTTCAACAGTGGTCCATGTAGCAAAGTCGTTGAGGTCAACGATGCAGGGTGAGTATGCAGCAGCTGCATCAGTAGGAGTTTTGTCAACCACGAGAGCGCCCTCAGTAGAAACAGCGTCCTCAGGGAGATTGTTTACCCACTGGTTATAGATGTTGGAACGGAGTTCCTTTCCGTCATCAGAAGATGTGTAGTTCTTTGCAACAGGTGTTATCTCCTTGCCGTCAACTGTGATGGAGTCGATAGTGAGGACAGCGTCCGGGAAGAGAGTCTTTCCGTCCTTGACCATAAGTGCGGAGAACATAAGACCGGAAGGTGTAACGCCGTAATCATTTGCGTCGCCTGTTGTGTCAAGACGGAAGCCGTTTGTATCAGCAGTAACGCCTACTGTATACTGACCGTCGCCTGTGATCTTGGCAACTTTAGCGTTGTATGAAAGCATAGTGGAGTTCGGATCGTCGTTCTTGCCCCAGTACTGTATCCAGCCCTGCTGCTCATTGATAGCGAGATAAGCGTCGCCGGACTCAGCAGCGATAGAAGGTTCTACCTCAACGTCGTCGATAGCGATAGCCTGAGGTGCGTCAGTGGAAGCTTCAGCAGAAGCAGCTTCAGTGGAAGCCTCAGCAGAAGCAGCTTCGGTGGAAGCCTCTGCCTCGGAAGTGTCCTCCTCGCTGGAAGCCTCAGATGTTACTTCCTCAGATGATGTCTCAGCCTCAGAGCTGCTTGAATCAGCCTTTGAAGAACTGCTTTCGCCGCATGATGCGAATGCGCCGCATATCATTGCAGAAGCAAGTATACATGCTAAAATCCTGTTATTTTTCATTTTCAGATACCTCTTTCTTTGATTTTGTGTCCCGGCAGCCGAGCCTAACGGCCGCCGATCGCAGACGTTCGCTTTCTATGAGAGGGCAGATATCACGCCTGCCGCTAACTATATGATACACAATTTTGACTTTAGTTTCAAGATACTTATTGAACAAATTTTAAGGCTGCGGATTTTTTTGAATTGTACATAATTGCCTAAATTATAACTAAATTGCTCACTGACTAAGTGGTATTGGCAGCTGCCGGGCATAAAATTACCGGACATGCGTCTGCACATCCGGTCAATTTCAGGTATGCTGTCCCGGCATCAGCTGAGTTCGAACATGCCGGTATAGAGCTGGTAGTATTTGCCGTGCTGGGCGATGAGTTCGTTGTGGCTTCCGCGCTCGATTATCTTTCCGTGTTCAAGCACCATTATGGCGTGTGAGTTGCGGACTGTCGAGAGACGGTGAGCGATAACGAAAACAGTTCTGCCTTCCATGAGGGAATCCATGCCCTTTTCGATGAGGGCTTCAGTACGGGTATCAATGGAGCTGGTAGCTTCATCGAGGATGAGTACCGGCGGATCTGCTACGGCTGCACGGGCTATAGCAAGGAGCTGACGCTGTCCCTGACTGAGATTGCCGCCGTCAGCAGTGAGCATGGTGTCATAGCCGTTTTCAAGGTGCTGAATGAACGTATCGGCATTTGCCAGCTTTGCAGCCGCGTATACCTCTTCGTCTGTAGCATCCAGCTTTCCGTAGCGGATATTCTCCATTACCGTGCCTGTGAAGAGGTGGGTGTCCTGAAGAACTATTGACTGCGAACGGCGCAGGTCGTGCTTCTTTATTTTATTGATGTTTATGCCGTCGTAGCGTATCTTTCCGTCGGGAACGTCATAGAAGCGGTTTATCAGGTTCGTGATAGTGGTCTTTCCTGCACCTGTAGAACCTACGAAGGCTATCTTCTGACCGGGCTTTGCATAAAGGGTGATGCCGTTGAGGACCGTCTTTTCGGGTTCGTATCCGAAGTAAACGTCATCGAATTCCACATTTCCGCGGACCTCTGTATATGTCACAGTGCCGTCTGCTTTATGCGGGTGCTTCCATGCCCAGCGGCCGGTGCGGACGTCGGATTCTGTGATAGTGCCGTCCGGTGCGATGGCAGCATTCACCAGAGATACATATCCGTCGTCTGACTCAGCTTCTTCGTCGATGACCTTGAAGATCCTCTCAGCACCGGCAAGGGCGGTGAGTACGGAGTTGAGCTGCTGGGATACCTGAGTTATGGGCTGTGAGAATGTTCTTGTGAGCTGGAGGTAAGCAACTACAGTGCCGACTGTGAGCCCTCCCCAGCCCTTGACTACCATTATACCGCCGATTATCGCAGTAACAGCATAGTGGAGGTAGGAGAGGTTGTTCATTATGGGCATGAGTATGTTTGCGAAAGTATTTGCTCTTGTGGAGGCTTCGCAGAGCGTTTCGTTGAGCTTGTCGAATTCCTCGGTCGCCTTGTCTTCGTGACAGAACACCTTGACTACCTTCTGACCGTCTATCATCTCTTCGATGTATCCGTTTACAGCACCGATAGCCTTCTGCTGTGCGATGAACCCCTTGCTGCTGCGTGAACCTATGAAGCCGATGACGCGTATAATGATGAAGAACATCAGGATGACGATTATGGTCAGCAGCCAGCTGAGACGTATCATCGAGAAGAGTACAGCAGTTATGGTTATGGCTGAGCTTATGAACTGTGCGATGCTGTTGCTGAGCATTTCGCGGATAGCATCGGTATCGTTGGTGTAAAGGCTCATCAGCTCACCGTGGGTGTGCTTGTCGAAATAGCGTATGGGCAGCGACTCCATTTCGTTGAAGAGATCGTTCCTTATCCTCATGAGAGTGGTGGTGGAGATCCTCATCATGAGCCGCTGGTAAATGAAGGTGGAGACAGCGCCGATGGCGTAGACTGTGCCGAGGAAGGTCAGGAGCGAAATATACTCCTTTTTATCCCATGTGCCGCTCCTGAGAGCTTCTTCGATGTTGTCGATGAGGGGCTTCAGCATATTCGTGCCGATAACGCCGGCACCGGAACTGAGCACAACTCCGACTACTACGAATATGAACTTGGCTTTGAAGCCGTACATGTAGCTGAAGATACGTTTGAGTGTGCCGAAAGCCTGCTCAGGCTTTGCGGACGGACGCATATTTCTCGGAGGCATTATTCATCAGCTCCTTTCTGCTGAGAGTCATAGACTTCGCGATAGATGCTGCTCGTCTGCATGAGTTGGTCGTGCGTGCCGACATCTGTTATCTTTCCGTTGTCCATTACTATGATGCGGTCGGCGTCCATTACAGATGATATTCGCTGAGCGATAATAATAGTAGTGGTGTCGGCAAGGTCTTCGCGGAATGCTTTGCGGATGCTGCTGTCTGTAGCGGTATCGACAGCACTTGTGGAGTCGTCGAGAATGATTATCCTCGGCTTTTTAAGGAGAGCGCGTGCGATGCAGATACGCTGCTTCTGACCGCCGGAGACGTTCACGCCGCCCTGACCGAGGTCGGTATCATATCCGTCAGGGAAATTCATGATGAAGTCATGAGCGCAGGCAGACTTGCAAGCTGCGACTATTTCTTCGTCAGTGGCGTTCTCGTTGCCCCATCTGAGGTTTTCTTTGATAGTTCCGGAGAACAGGACGTTTTTCTGGAGCACCATAGCGACCTGATCGCGGAGAGTATCAAGTGCGTATTCCTTTACATTATGACCGCCGACGATGACATCGCCTTCGGTGGCGTCATAGAGACGCGGTATCAGCTGAACGAGCGAGGTCTTTGAAGAACCTGTGCCGCCGATGATGCCGATAGTTTCACCTGATAGTATATCCAGGTCGATATGGCTGAGCGCCAGATTGTTCATGTCGTTGAAATAGCTGAAACTTACATTTCTGAAGCTGACAGAGCCGTCTTCCGCGGATATGCCGCTCTCTTTGTCCTTTATAGTAGGCTCTTCGGAGAGAACTTCGTAAATACGCTGGAGGGAAGCTCTTGAAATTACGAACATTATGAACAGCATCGAGAGCATCATCAGAGACATGAGTATCTGTGCGACGTACATGATAAAGCTTGAGAGCTCACCGGTAGCAATGCCGCCGTCTACAGCCATATTTCCGCCGAACCAGAGTATGGCGCAGATGCTTCCGTACATGCACAGCTGCATGATAGGCATGGACATGATGATGAGTTTTTCAGCGAATACCTGTGCGCGTCTTACGCTGTCGGTGTTTTCGTTGAAGCGTTTCTTTTCGTATTCTTCACGGGAGAAAGCCTTTACTACGCGGATGCCTACAAGGTTCTCCTGCACTTTTGCATTCATATTGTCGTACTCTTTGAGCATTTTTTCAAAACGCGGATGCGCCTTTGATATTATAATGAATACTGCGCCTCCGAGTATCGGTATGGCAAAGAGGAAGACTATGGATAGTTTTGCGTTTATGCTGACCGCCATGGTAGTTGCGCTTATGAGCATAATGGGCGAGCGGAAAGCCATTCGTATGAACATCATGAAAGCGTTCTGTAAATTCGTGACGTCAGTTGTGAGGCGGGTAGTGAGTGAGGCAGTTGAGAATTTGTCAACATTGGCAAACGAGAAGTCCTGTACCTTGCGGAACAAAGCACCTCTCAGGTTCTTGGCGAATCCCATTGCCGCAACAGCACTGAGACGTGCTGCGATAGCACCGAAGAACAGTGACAGAAGCGCCATTCCTACCATGAGCGCACCCATGCCTGCGACGTAGCTTATCCTGCCTTCTTTGATGCCGTTGTCGATTATTTTTGCCATTACCAGAGGAATGGTGACTTCCATTACTACTTCGCCGATAATGGTTATCGGTGAGAGTATGGCTTGTTTCTTGTATTCGCCGACGTGTGAAAATACTGTTTTGTACACTGGCAAAGCTCCTTTCAGTTATCGCTTTTGTCTATTGCTTTCCTGAGATAGCAGGAGAGTTCAATAGGGCTAAGAGACGGGGCACTGATGCCGCCGACCTCTTTCATTCTGCTTATCAGCTTTTCCAGCAGCTGCATGAGCTGCTCCTTTTCCTCATCCGGGAAATCGCTGAATATCCTTTCGTCATAATCCTTGAACAGTTCGATCTGCTGCTTAATTGCGGAACGTCCTTTTTCGGTCAGCGCAAGGTGCTTGCAGCGCAGATTGTCCGGATCGACGGTCTTTGTGATGAGTCCTGCCTTCTGGAGCCTCTTTGTGGAGGTGGCAACAGATGAAGGCGTGACGCCGAGACAATCGGCTATCATAGTCTGAGTGCAGTTCTCGTGCTGACCTATCATTCTCATTATCGCTATCTGACTGAAGTGCAGGGGAAGGCTGTCGCTGGTATGCCTGATATACAGCTTGCGCAGAAGATGCGCATTTTCCAGCATCCCCACCAGTTCTTTGTTGTCCGTAATATCGCCTCCTTCTGCTGTGCAACGACAATTTTACGTCAAACTGTTAAACGTTTAAGTATGCAGCGATATTGATTATATCACATATCTTTGTGTATGTCAAGCCACTTATTGCAGTATATTTTATGATACGCGTCAGCGTTTCCTGCATATCCGGAACATATAAAAAAACAGCCTGTACATGACGTACAGGCTGTGCTGTGCTCATCAGAGCTTTTTCTTTTCGTTTTCGATCATCTTCAGCAGATCGTCAACAGACATGTCTGAAGCGGGCTTTCTTCTTGTTGTTGAAGTGTCAGTCTTTTTCAGGATGTCGGAGATGTCCGGTGAACTGCTCTTTTTCGGAGCTGGTGCAGGTGCTGCGGACTGACTTCTGAGAGGAGTTCCCTTCGGTATCTCATTTCTTGACATCTCAGCAAGCTGTGCCTTGGAGAGCACGCCGGTATTGTCCGGTACCTTTGAAACAGGCTCTTCGAATGATTCACTGCTGTTTCTCACACTGAATGTGCCTGTGCGCTCAACTTCTGCTGTCTTTCTGAGCATTTCCTCTCTGAGGGCGTCAGCTGTGGGAGCAGTTGATGATGAGCCGCCGATATTTCTTGCAGCGA
This sequence comes from Ruminococcus flavefaciens, assembly GCA_002373775.1. Lineage (GTDB taxonomy): Bacteria > Bacillota > Clostridia > Oscillospirales > Ruminococcaceae > Ruminococcus > Ruminococcus flavefaciens_M. The sequence goes on from DFJW01000085.1 coordinate 53,746, forward strand.
ATGAAGACTCAGCAGAGCGCTGTGCCTTGAACTGCATGGTGCGTTCTTTTTCCTTCTGGTAAGGAGAGTTGGGATTTACCTTTTTCTGGCTGAAATTCTCGGCAATGGACATCTTCTTGCGTTCGAGTTCATCGCTGGGCTGTATTTCCTGAGAAGCTTCGAAAAGGGGAGCACCGGCAGGTCTTACATGTGATCTTCTGCTGCCTTCGCCGTTTTCGCCGCCGTCATACTCATAGAAGTCGAAATTGTCGATATCTGCATCGTTCTTTGAGGAAGCTATCTTTGCTATGAGGAAAATAACGAGGATAACTGCCGGAAGGATGAGTTCGAGGAGGAGGCCCTTGATGCTCTTGGTGAAGGTGATGAACTTGCCTATCTCAAGGCTCTGGGGATAACCGGTGCACTTGGCAAGGATCTTGTCTTTTGCAACAAAGAACTCTTCGTCGTCATAATTCTTGTCATGCGTGGAATTATAAGCAGCGTCGGGGAGTTTATACTGGTCGCCCTTGATCTTTGTGATGCTGCGGAGTTTTATCTTATCCGGACTGTCTGTCGGATAGCAGAGTACGATGTCATCAGGGGAGAGGGTAGAATTGGAAGCATCCTTTGCAATGAGCACTGCGCCGGACTTGACGCTGTCTCCTACGTCGGACGTATCTTCAGCAATGTAGATATATCTGCCGAGAAGGTGAGGTATCTTTCCGTCAGCGAACAGTACGTTCACAAGAACGGAGATTATGATGAATAACACGCATATTACAGCGATAAACACTTTAAGTACAGAGAAGCCCTTATTTTTTTCCATGACAGTTCCTTCCTTTTCATTGTTAGTCTTGTTCTTTTGCTACACTTGTTATCTTCCCGCAAAGGGGTACAGATACTATTATAACACATTATGAGACAGATTTCAAACATTTTTGAGATTATATTTTTTAAAAATATCAGACAGTCCGCACAAATACTGATTTTTTGTTATTATCCACAAAAATCACTTGCAGTTAATGGCGCATTGTGTATAATGCACAAGTTGGTCGCCCAATTATATGCAGACTGATTAAAGATTTCAGATGTTTTTCGCAATATGTAAATTTAGTGGACAAATATTTGTTGAAATATACAGTTGAAAAAATGTTTAAAACATAGTATAATTTAAATATACCCCGTGTAAAGCTTGATTTCAGCATTTCGCCATTGTGTGGTTGTAATGCGGGATAATCATTATACCAAATGTAATTTTTAGCCGTGCTTTCCGGCAGAATGGAGATTTTTATATGGCAGCTAAAAAAGTAAATCCTCTTATGACAAAAATAAGAGAGGATTTTCCGAAGAAATTACAGGCGCTCTACAGCGTTTCTCCCGAGGAGGCTTCAGATAAGCAGGTATATCAGGTGCTTTCAGCTATCATTGTCGACATACTTGGTTCTAAGAGACAGAGCTTCATAAACCACACTCATTCTGTGGGCGGCAAGCAGATATACTATCTCTCTATGGAGTTCCTCATGGGACGCTCCCTCAAAACAAGCATCTACAACCTTGAACTTGCCGATGATATAAAGGCTATGCTCAAGGAGTATGATATTAATCTGGATAAGATATATGAGTATGAGCCTGATGCCGGACTCGGCAACGGCGGTCTCGGACGTCTTGCGGCATGTTACCTCGACGCTCTCGCAACTACCGGCTTCCCGGCTATGGGCCATTCCATATGCTATGAGTACGGTATCTTCCAGCAGAAACTTGAGGACGGCTGGCAGACTGAGCTCCCCGATAACTGGCTCCCCGGCGGTTCCGTATGGCTCGTTCCCAAGCCGGAACTTTCCATCGACATCCACTTTGAAGGCGATCTTCAGGAATACTGGGACCATCAGTACCACTATATCTCGCATGTGAACTACAATACCGTTGTCGCTACACCTTACGATATGTATGTGTCCGGCTACGGCGGAGAAGGCGTATCAGTCCTCAGACTCTGGTCCGCAAAGGCTCCGAGCTTTGATATGGATATGTTCAACAAGGGCAACTATGCGAGCGCTCTTGCACAGAACTCCATAGCAAATGCTATTTCCAAGATACTCTACCCCAACGATAACCACAACGAGGGCAAGTCTCTCCGCCTCCGTCAGCAGTATTTCCTCTGTGCAGCAGCAGTCGGTGATATTGTAAATACTCATATGAACGTTTACGGTACTCTCGAAAATCTGGCTGACAAGGTGGCTATCCACATCAACGATACTCACCCCACACTCGCTATCCCCGAGCTCATGCGTATCCTCCTTGACGACTGCGGATACGGCTGGGATCAGGCATGGGATATCGTTACACGCACATTCGCTTACACCAACCACACTGTTATGGCTGAGGCTCTGGAGAAGTGGGATGTGAACCTCGTAAAGACAGTTATACCGCGTATATTCTCTATCATCGTTGAGATAAACAACCGCTACTGCCAGTCTCTCATGGAGAGAAACGGCTACGACAGCGCAAAGACTACACGCATGTCCATCATCAAGGATAACCAGATCCACATGGCTACTCTCTGTGTTGCAGCTTCACACAGCGTAAACGGCGTTTCCAAGCTCCATTCACAGATCATCAAGGATTCCGTATTCCACGATGAGTATGAGAACACTCCTGAGAAGTTCAAGAACGTTACAAACGGCATCGCTTACAGACGCTGGCTGTATCAGTCAAACCCCGGCCTCACAAAGCTCCTCTCCGATACTATCGGCAGGAAGTTCATAAAGGACGGCGCAGAGCTTGAAAAGTTCAGGAAGTTCCAGGATGACGAGGATGTGCTCACAAAGCTCATGGATGTCAAGAAGTCCAATAAGGAGCACTTTGCAAAGTATGTAAAGAACAGCACAGGCTTTATCCTCAATACCGACAGCATTTTCG
>DFJW01000058.1:0-3540 GCA_002373775.1 Ruminococcus flavefaciens
CGAGAGCTGCTGCTGCAAGTACAGAAATGAATTTTTTCATGTTAAGCCCTCCTTTAATATATTTCATATATATCCATAGTGCCTATTATACCGCTGTACGGTATTTCAGCACCCATGTCGGCGTAATAACTAAGAACGAGCTGAGAATCGACTGATGAAATATATCCGTCTTTGTTTACATCTGCTGCTTCTGCACACTTGGCATTGGGCATATATGTTGTGTAGGTATCAAGGATATCTGCTACTGCAATAGGAACTCCGCCGTTATCAGATATTGCTGACAGAATTGCTGTAGAGTCTCTTGCATCAACCCCATTGTTTCCTGTAGCATCTCCTATCATGTACTCTATCGAACCTGTCATAATAGGATTATCAAGGTCTTCAAGATTATCAGGTGAAACAATAATTGAACCTGACTTTATTGCAATCATATCAGAAGCATTTGGAGTACTGGTAAAAATAATATTGGCAGTTGAAGTGAACGGATCATAGTTTACATTTTTATCAACATATAAAGAGATGAAAGAACCGTTACAATCCATATCATGCCCACTGGAAGCTGCAACAAAGACTGTATTTGTACCTGCTGTTGTTGTTAAAATACTAAAACCTGCACATGTACCCATTGAATATTTCGGAGCAGAATGCTGAAAAACAATATCATATCCGCTTCCAAACTGTACACGGAAACCTGCGGTTGAAAAATCCGGGAAACCATCAAAGATAATATCAGCTCGTACTCTTGTATCGGATACAGGAACGAGAGCAACTCTCATGTGCAATGAAGGTTCATCAGCACATGCTCCGCCAAAAGGAAGAGCGGCAAAAGAAATGATCGAAACAGCACAAGCTGCAACGGTTGACACAATTTTCTTAATAATGCTCATAACAAAAGCCCCCTAAAGCAAAAATATATTGTTTACATTTTTGGTTTAAACATAGAAAGCTTATCTTAATTCAAAGCTTTCACATTAAGAAATAGTCAACGGTATCACCTCTTTAGGAATTGTTCTTTTCCTTCAATTACCATTATATCACGTTTGCAGGGGAATGTGTTAACAAATTATGAACCCGGAAACAATTCGACATATCACGACACTATTTCGTATACCTGCATAAATCTGATACCCCGTATCTGTGCAGAATGTTCGTTGTCCGCTCCCACGAAACTAATTTCTGCTCACTGCTCTCTTTTCGTAACCCCGGGCGGCGGAACGCCGCCCCTACAATAACTACTCTGTCACTTTTCCAGCATAGCAAGGATATCTTCCTTGCCGCGGTATCCGACAGCACCTGCTGTGACTTTGCCGTCCTTGACAACTACCACCAGCGGTATGCTCTCCACCTTGAAAGCGGCGGCGAGTTCGGGCTGTTCATCCACATTCACCTTGCCGACTTTTATCTTGCCGTCGTATTCATCGGCTATCTCTTCGATAATGGGAGCGAGCATCATGCACGGTCCGCACCAGCTTGCCCAGAAATCCAGCAGGACGGGCATGCCTGTGTAGTTGCGCACTTCTTCATCAAAATTTTCCTTGGTAATAACGATCTCGTTCATTTCAGTCCTCCTTGGATTTGTAATAGAGCATGCAGTGGCAGAATCCCTCGAAATCCGGATCAGCTATCTGGTCGCGGAATTCCTTGCACATGCACTTGTTCTCGGGGGTTTTTGCAAGACGGCACGGACAGTAGCCGTCCTTGAGTTTAAGACCTTCTTTTATTCTTGCGACAACTTCCTTGTCGGGGTTGAGAGTGACTTTCATAGACGTCCTCCTTCCGGAAGGTTTATTTCATAAGTTCCTCAGCCAGCGCCTCTATCTGAGCGATATTCTCAGCCTTGACAGCTGACTTTATAGTTACAGTTGTATCTGTGAATGTGATATTCTTCGACTTCTCGAACATTGCCTTCATGACCTTTGCCGCTGTAGGAGCCCAGCTTCCGTTTTCGATGAGACCGATAGTGCGGTTCTGGTAATTTCTCTCAGTGAGGTCAAGGATGAAGTGCTTCATGAAGGGGAAGATATCAGCGTTGTATGTGGTAGTAGCCAGAACGAGCTTGCCGTAGCGGAAAGCGTCCTCAACGGACTCAGCCATATCCTCGCGGGCAAGGTCAGCGATAGCAACCTTGGGGCAGCCCTTTTCTGTGAGCTTTTCTGCCAGCATCTCGGCAGCCTGCTTTGTGTTGCCGTATACAGATGTATACGCGATGAACACGCCCTCGGACTCAACGCCGTAGGATGACCATGTGTTGTAGAGTCCCAGATAGTAGCCAAGGTCTTCTTTGAGGACAGGTCCGTGGAGAGGGCAGATAGTCTGTATATCCAGAGCAGCAGCCTTTTTCAGCACAGCCTGTACCTGAACGCCGTATTTTCCTACTATTCCGAAGTAATAGCGTCTTGCCTCGCATGCCCAGTCTTCGTCAACGTCCAGTGCGCCGAATTTGCCGAAAGCGTCAGCGGAGAAAAGCACCTTGTCGGTCTTGTCGTATGTGAACATTACCTCCGGCCAGTGCACCATGGGCGCGAAAACGAATGTCAGCTCATGTTTTCCGAGGGAAAGGCACTCGCCGTCCTTGACTTCCACCTTTTTGTCAGCGAGGTCAAGATCCTCGAAGAAATTAGCGATCATAGCAAAGGTCTTAGCGTTGCCGACTATTTTAGTGCCGGGGTATTTCTTTATGAAGTTCAGCAGATTTGCGGAGTGGTCGGGCTCCATGTGCTGAACGATGAGGTAATCGGGCTGACGGTCAGCGAGGACCTCTGTAATATTGTCCAGCCACTGGTCAGTGAAATTCTTGTCAACAGTGTCGAATACTGCAATTTTCTCGTCGCAAATGATGTATGAATTATAAGCCATACCGTTTGGAACGTCGTACTGTCCCTCAAAGAGATCGAGTTCGTGATCGTTCACACCGATATAATAGATGTCGTTGGTGATCCTGTTCATTGGTATATACCTCATTTCTTTATTATTTGCATGGTTATGCAGATTTATTATAACATAATTATGGAAAAATAGCAAGTAGTAAGCAGAGAGTAGTGAGTAGTGTGTAGGGGCGGCGTTCCGCCGCCCGGAGTTACGAAAAGAGAGTAGTAAATAGAAAAAAGAAAAAAAATAAGACGGCGAAGCCGGCAAAATAAGGGATTCCAAAGGGTTCACAACCCTTTGGCGGATAGGTGAACGAGGGAAGGCAGAGCCTTCCCTAAGAAGTAGTCAGGCGAGCGAATCAATGCCTGACGGCTGTTTCGCATTGGTAAATCTCAGGCGCGAACCCCCTGTAGGGGCGGCGTTTCGCCGCCCGAAAACTTGCGTTATCTTGCATTCACCGTTAGCGCAAAAATGTAACGTTTTTTTCTACTCTCTACTTTCTAAGCACTACTCTCTTTTCATAACTCCGGGCGGCGGAACGCCGCCCCTACAGGTGGGGGTTCGTGCCTGAGGGTTACTGATGCGTTAGGGACGCAAAAGGCGCTGCGCTGTTTTGCTTACTTTTTAGGAGGGACGCTGTCCCTCCTCGATCACCACCCTGCCAAAGGGTTG
>DFJW01000058.1:3620-7321 GCA_002373775.1 Ruminococcus flavefaciens
TATTTTGCCGGCTTCGCCGTCTTTTCTTTTTTCTTTTTTCTATTTACTACTCTCTATTCTCTACTTGCTATTTTCTTCACTATATGTTATAATATGGAAAAAGACCGGAGGTAAAATTTATGCCATTTTGTGAACGATGCGGCAGACGGCTTATGGATAACGAAGTCTGTTCCTGCGGCATTCAGAATATACAGCAGCCTAACAATTACGGACAGCATTTCGACATGCAGCCTATACAGGGCGCAAATCAGCCGGTACACTATGCTCAGCCTCCCATGGGCGGACAGCCGGGCTTCCCTCAGCAGCAGAACTTTTCTCAGCCGCGTCCGCCATTCGGACAGCAGTCTGCTCCCCGGCAGCAGAACGTGTTCGGCGGAAATAATTACAACCCGTTCGCGGCACAGAACGCAGTTCCCAAGAAAAAAGGCGGCAAGGGAAAAGTTGTGCTGATACTGATAATAGTGCTTCTCCTGCTTGCAGCAGCCGGTTTCGGAGTATGGTATTTCCTGCTTCGCGATAAAGACGGAAAGGACGAAAGTGCTCCCGACGGCGGCGACCTCAACGCCTCCGCAAGATCGGTGAAACGTGCCGCTGAGTCGGCATTGCAGGACGTATGCAATGAAAACAGCATCGACATTTCCGGCAGTACTTTCATCATCACAAACGTTGTTGACAAGAAGGGCAGATCACTGAATTACAACGTCCCCGAGGAACTGAAAAAGTTCTCGGAGGAATTCAATGACAAGATATATGACTACGATGAGGACGCCGATTACTACGCTTATATCCTTGTATTCGACGGCATGAGCTGCGAATATTCCGCAGTTTCCGAGGAGTTCGACACTCCCGGTATCGGCACTTATCCGCCGGGAGACGATACATTCACTATCTACACTTCCGAAGGTGCAGTCCCTGCGGAAAAGGATGCTGAATACGTCCTCGACGATGTTTACGACATGGCAATAGATGCTATCAAAGGCTGAACAGGAGGTATATTATGAGATTTTGTGCAAAATGCGGCAGACAGCTCGCTGACGGCGAGGTGTGCAGCTGCCAGACAATTCAACAGCAGCCGGTACAGCAATCCGGCGGAAATGCAGATCCTTACATGCAGCAAAATGCAGCGGCGGCAGTTCCGGCAAAGAAAAAGAGCGGAATGAAGATATTCCTCATCCTGCTCATTGTCCTGCTCATTGCAGCAGGCGGAGTTTTCGCGTGGTGGTGGTTCAACCGCGAAGACGATTCCTCCGGCAGTTCTTCCGGCAAGAACACCAAGAAGAAAATGCAGTCCTACAGCCAGACATCATCGACTGTGAAAAACGCTCTGAATAGTGCATTGGTTGACCTGTCGGATGACTATGACATCGAATTCACCGGATACATAACCTCAAAGGATGTCAGAAAAGCCAAGCCGAAGGATAGTTCTTCATCCTCGTACAGAGTAACTACTGCTGACCAGCTACTGAACGAGACTTCTTTCATTAAGTATGCTTCAGAGTATGCCGACTGCATAGACACCAGAGATGACGAACTCGAATGGGTGGCTTATATCAGGAACGGTGATTGTTTGTACGCTGCTGCATCCGACGATTTCGATTCCTACAAGATCGGAAGTTCCCCCGTGGGTGAGGACAATATCTATATCATGAACAAGAAGGGCGAATTCGTTGAAGCCGACAAGGGCGATGAATATACCCTCGATGATATCATCAAGCAGCTGAAAAAGTTCGGCTGACAATCTTGAATGAATTTGCTAAGGTGCGGTCTATGCCGCACCTTTTTCGTTTCACATATTGCCTGTAGGGCGGCAGTTATTGTAGGGGCGGCGTTCCGCCGCCCGGAGTTACGAAAAGAGAGTAGTGCTTAGAAAGTAGAGAGTAGAAAAAAACGTTACATTTTTGCGCTAACGGTGAATGCAAGATAACGCAAGTTTTCGGGCGGCGAAACGCCGCCCCTACAGGTAGGATTTCGTGCCTGAGAGTTACTGATGCGTAAGGGACGCAAAAGGCGCTGCGCTGTTTTGCTTACTTCTTAGGAAGGGCTCTGCCCTTCCTCGTTCACCTTCCTGCCAAAGGGTTGTGAACCCTTTGGAATCCCTGTTTTTGCCGGCTTCGCCGTCTTTTTTTCTTTTTTCTATTTACTACTCTCTACTTTCTACTCTCTACTAAACTACTCTCTAACCAAACTACTGCTTGTCCTTCTGTCTGAACACCACAGCCGACAGGAGACCGAATAGCATTGCGGCTGTGATGCCGCCGGAGGCTGCTGTCATCCCGCCTTTGAATATTCCGAGAAGACCGTCCCTGTCTACGGATTCCCTTATACCTTCCGCAAGCAGATGCCCGAAACCTGTCAGCGGTACTGTTGCGCCGGCTCCTGCAAAATCTGCAAGCGGTGCATATATCCCAAACGCCGATAATATCACTCCCGTCACCACAAATCCCGTCAGTATCCGTGCCGGTGTAAGTCCCGTGCGGTCAATGAGTATCTGACCAACGGCACAGAATATGCCGCCAACTATAAATGCCTTTATGATATCAGTCAACATTCTCTCTCCTTTCAGTTCCGGACAGCGCTCAGGTGGACAAGGTGAGCGACTGCCGGTATCGACTCGCCCTGCTGAAGAGACATCGGAGACATCAGTGCGCCTGTGGCAACAAACAGAATGTCGTGTGCCTCCCCCTTTTCGAGCATGGGAAGAAAGTGTCCCGAAAGGACGCTTGCACTGCATCCGCAGCCTGAGCCGCCGCAGTGTGTGTCCTGAGTTTCGTTATCGAATATCATTGCGCCGCAGTCACAATGCTGAGCGGAAATGTCCGTGCCTTTCATCATGGAAAGTTCCCTTACAAGTGTGCTGCCCACTGTCCCGAGGTCGCCGGTGACGATATGGTCATAGTCCCCGGGAGATGTTCCCGTAGCCCTCAGATAGCGCAGTATCGTCTCAGAGGCAGCAGGTGCCATTGCACTGCCCATGTTGGTTATGTCGCTTATGCCCATGTCAGCTATGCGCCCTATGCAGCCGCCGCATATCCCGACTTTTCCGCAGCAGGAAAGCAGAACTGCTCCTGCCGCAGTACAAGTCCACTGAGCAGTCGGCGTCCGCTGTGCACCGTAGGAAAGCGGCGTGCGGAATTGTCTTTCGGCGGTGGAGAAGTGCGACGACGTGACCGCAGCAGCGCGTCTGACAGCGCCGGAGTCCACAAGAAGTGACGAGATAATAAGTCCCTCCGCCATTGTGGAACACGCACCGTAGATGCCGAGAAAGGGTATCTCCAGTTCACGCAGTCCATATGTTGAACCGATGCACTGATTTATCAGGTCACCGGAACATACTGCGTCGATGTCCTCCTTGGTGATGCCGGCTTTCCGGACGGCAAGGCTCAGAGCCTCGCGCTGGAATCGGCTCTCAGCCTGTTCCCATGTATCGCGCCCGAAGTGACTGTCTTCGATTATCTCATCAAAGCATTTTCCGAGAGGTCCTTCGCCTTCCTTTTTGCCGACGACCGAGCCGTAACTCTCTATCCTCACGGGTGTGGACAGGGTGAAAACTCCTTGATTTATATATTCAGCCATATAATACCTCCTTTTTCTGTAGTATGACACAAAACTGAGGATATATGCAGCGCAGCGGAGTAGAGAATAGAGAGTAGTAAGTAGTAAATAGAAAAAAGAAAAGACGGCGAAGCCGCAAAATAAGGGAT
>DFJW01000058.1:7387-19467 GCA_002373775.1 Ruminococcus flavefaciens
AAGGGTTCACAACCCTTTGGCGGATAGGTGAACGAGGGAAGGCAGAGCCTTCCCTAAAAAGCAAGCAAAACAGCGCAGCGCCTTTTGCGTCCCTTACGCATCAGTAACCCTCAGGCACGAAATCCCACCTGTAGGGGCGGCGTTCCGCCGCCCGAGGTTATGAAAAGAGAGTAGTGCTTAGAGAGTAGAAAATAGAAAAAACGTTACATTTTTGCGCTAACGGTGGATGCAGATAACGCGAGTTTCCGGGCGGCGGAACGCCGCCCCTACAAACTACTTTCTACTCTCTACATACTACTAACTACTCTCTACTCACTATTCGTACCTGCTATTGACACCCCTTTTCCACAGTGTTATAATCTATACAAAGGAGTGATTTTTACTATGAGTCTTAACGATACCCCATCCGGCGAGAGATTGCATATCGGCTTCTTCGGTGTGAGAAATGCCGGAAAATCCAGCATCGTCAATGCCGTTACCGGTCAGGAACTCTCCGTAGTCTCCGACGTGAAAGGCACCACTACTGATCCCGTCACAAAAGCTATGGAGCTCCTTCCCCTCGGTCCTGTGGTCATCATCGACACCCCCGGCTTCGATGACGAAGGTGAACTCGGCGAACTCCGCGTCCGCCGTACAAAACAGACACTCAACCGCACTGATGCCGCTGTCCTTGTTGTGGACGGTTCAGCCGGCATGTGCGATACCGACCGCCAGCTGATAAGTCTTTTCCGCGAAAAGGACATCCCGTATGTCATCGCTTTCAATAAATCTGACGTCTCGACCGTTTCCGAGATCCCCGAAAACGGCATTGCAGTGAGTGCCGCAGACGGGACGAATATCTGCGAACTCAAAGAGCGCATAGCAGCTGCCGCTAAAAAGAATGAGAACGATAAACGCCTCATCGGTGACCTTATCTCACCGGGTGATCTTATTGTGCTCGTTACTCCCATAGACTCTGCTGCCCCAAAAGGCAGGCTTATCCTTCCGCAGCAGATGACTATCCGCGATATCCTTGATTCCGACGCTATGGCTGTTGTGACCAAAGAGACTCAGCTTGCCGAAACTCTCGAAAAACTCGGCACTTCTCCGCGAATGGTGGTCACGGACAGTCAGGCATTTGCAGCAGTGAGCAGGATAGTTCCCGAAGAGATACCGCTGACTTCTTTTTCCATTCTCATGGCACGTTATAAAGGATTTCTCGAAGCAGCCGTGAAGGGTGCAGCCGCTATCAGTCAGCTTCAGGACGGGGACACTGTCCTCATCTCGGAAGGCTGCACGCATCACAGGCAATGCGGCGATATAGGCAGCGTGAAGCTTCCGGCGCTTTTAAAAAAGACCACCGGAAAGGACATCAGCATCCGTCTGAGTTCCGGCAGGGATTTCCCCGAAGACCTTTCGCCTTACAGCCTTGTGATACACTGCGGCGGCTGCATGCTGGGTGAACGCGAGGTGACATACCGCATGAAGACGGCAGCAGACCAGAACGTACCGTTCACGAATTACGGAACAGCGCTTGCGATGATGAACGGCATACTCAGGCGCAGTCTTAGTGTATTCCCGGATATTGACATCTGACCGGTGCCAAAACAAATCTCCCGAAAAAGCATATAATAGCAATAGCTGAATAAATGAAAATTCAGCGGCAATAATAGAATCAACAGACCGGTACATCAAACCGGTCCGCGATCATAATAAATAAACGGGAGATAATAGTTATGCCGGTAAAAAGAGGAGAGATATATTACGCAGATCTGAGTCCGGTAGTTGGCTCGGAGCAAGGCGGAGTGAGGCCAGTACTTATTGTGCAGAATGATGTAGGGAACCGACACAGTCCGACGGTGATAGCGGCAGCGATCACGAGTCAGCGGGACAAATCGAGACTGCCGACGCATATTGAAGTACAGGCGGAGACATGCGGACTTGCGAAGGACAGTATCGTGTTGCTGGAGCAGATACGGACGATAGACAAGAAGAGGCTGAAGGATAAAATGGGAGAGCTTGATCTGGATCAGATGCAGAAAGTGGATACAGCGTTGTCGGTGAGTTTCGGGTTAAGCATATAAAATAAAAAGGAAAAAATAAAGGACGGCGAAGCCGCAAATAAAGGGATTCCAAAGGGTTTGCAACCCTTTGGCGGGAAGGTGTGCGAGGAAGGGCAGAGCCCTTCCTAAGAAGTAGTCAGGCGAGCGAAGCAATGCCTGACGGCTGTTTCGCATCCGTGACCTCGGCGCAGACCGACGCAATAATAAACAGAAAGGGCGGATATATGTGCGCTGCTCTTAGCGGAACAAATGAGAAACCGAACTGAATAGGATAAACCCGATACAAAATGTATCGGGTTTTGTTTTATATTCAAATATATTAAATAAATATTCCATTCAACATTCTACTCATTCAAAGCGTTTTATATATAGAATCTTTGAATGGAGGTATCCAAATGAAGAAAGCAATACTGATTATGCTCACTTTAGTTGCTTGTGTTTCCATGACTGCTTGTGCAGATACACCGTCTCAAGTTAAGGATGATATGAGATCATACCGTGATGACAGCAGAAATGAAAGTGACGAAACTGACTTTACATATATTCCAATATCTGAGCTTTCAGAAAACGTCGAAGCTGCACTGAACGGCTCATATTCACAATTCTCAATATCTGACAATATCAAGTTTGTTCAGCCTGACGAGTTACACATAATGTCGTTTGAGAAAATCACTAATGCAATAGATAATTATGAAAAAGCAATGGCTTTATTCTTTTCGGCAGAGGAACTGTCACCTCAAAACGTAGTGACTCAATTTGATGAGAACAATAAATATTATATGATACACAATGAACCTAATAAGATGTATTGCTGTGTTGAGAAAAGAGGATTTATAACTGCCCTTCGTCCTGATACTTTTGATATTTCATTTAGTTACAATGAGCCTAACATTAAGATATATCACGCTGACCGCAATGACGACCTCAGCGATGAATATGAACTCGAAGACGGAAAGCACTCTGTTGCTGAAGCTGTTGATTATGTCAATAACTGGTTTGAAGCAAACTACGGTCAATTCTCCCCTGATTTTGACTACAAAGTTGAAACAGTTATTGTCCGTAAACATGAGGAAGGCTACCTATATCAGATATTAGTTCATGCATTATATAAGGGAGTTCCTCTTGACAGCTATACAAGAGCAGCTGAAAAACCTGACGGAACTAATGTGCCTAAAATGACCAGTTGGGATTATGGCGTTAGTATACAAATGGTCAGGTCAGATGAAATAAGCTCATTTACTAACGGAGGAGGAATAATAAAGCCAGTTGAGGTCGAAGCCGTTGATAAATGTATATCTCTTGACAGTGCATTGCGCTTCTGTGAAGATAAGTTCAGCAATTTCAAGGATATAACTATTTCCGACATTGATATAATGTACACTCTTATCCCTGTTTATGAGCCTGTTCCTGATGAGCCTGACAAGCAGGAAGTCGTCCGCTATGATTCGCGTCCTGTCTGGGAGTTTGTCATCGACGTTGACCCGACAGAATTTATTAAAGACGGCGAGGTCAATACAAGAGGAGATGTCAGAAAATACATCTATATTGATATGATAACCGGAGAACTGAAATACGATTTCGAGGTTCGGAGATACTGATATGAAGAAATTATTGAGAGTTACAATTATTGACCTGAGAAAAACGCTTGTTAGCTGTGGAACAGTCGTATGCATAGCTGCCGTATTTCTGCTCTGCTTTGCCTCAACGATATATACCGACGGTTTTACCGGAAAGGAATATACTGTTCTCGAAGTGATAGCCGACCGGCGCAAGCTCCCACAAATTGGGCTTTCCCCTCTGGATATTGTCAGAAGCTCGGTAAATCCTTACCTTACGCTCTTTTTGCCTGTGCTTTCTTCAATTCCTTTCGTAACGCTGTTCTGTGCGGAAAGGCTCAGCGGAAATATCAGATTCATCATAACAAGGACAGGTAAGCTGACATATGCCCTTTCAAAGTTTTTCTCAGCCGTTATAAGCGGAGCCTTGACCGTAACTATCGGTTTTATTATGTACAGCCTTGTGATATTTGTAGTTTTCGGACGTGACGGAGCTCTCTCCGACCTTATCAGGATATACACAGGAACAGCGATTTATGGGGCAGTCTCTGTCCTTCCCGCGTTTCTGCTTTCATCGTTCATCAGGAACAAGTATATGATATGCTGTTTCCCGTTCATTTTTATGCACTTCTATTATACTGTTCTTGCAAAGCTTCAGGATCACTACATCGACAATTGGAAAGTGATTTTAAAGATAAATATGCTGTACACGAGCAATATCAAGGACATTTTCTTTACACACGACAAAAGCACTGTTATGTTATATACCGTGCTGACAGTCGCTGTATTTGCAGTATATACCTTAATAATGAACAGGAGGCTTGACAATGGGCAATAGATTCTCTGTTTCAAGGATATTCCGCATAATGTCGATCAATCTGTATAAATGGATAGTAAATTCAAGAATGGTAGTTGCGGCAGCAATGATAGTTTTTGTATGGAGCTTTGCCATTGACCCGCTGATAAATATCAGCAAGGAAATGAACAGTCCGCTGAATTTCATAGAGCCGTTTATTGCCGTGTTCAATTCAAGGACGCTCTGTCTTGTTACTCCTGCGGTGTATGTTTTCCTTATATCGGATTATCCTCACCTCGACAGGAACAGCCTTTTTATTCTTCACCGCGTCCATAAAAGAGAATGGCTGCTGGGACAATTACTGTTTTTTATTGCATCATCGTTCATATTTATGAGCGTTATATTTATATTTTCTGTTATTCCGAATGCAATAAACACATTTGCTGCAAACGGCTGGAGTCTTGTTGTAACGCGCTACGGTGTTTATAATCCCGATAAAGCCCAGTCATTCGCTGCAAATCTCATAACTAATGAGCTTTACAATCAGATAGCACCGTATCAGGCAGCAGCTCTCTCGTTTTTACTGAACTGGCTGTATATGATCCTGCTTTCAACGATACTGCTTATGTTTCATGTACTGAATCTTCGGAAGATAGGCGTTCCCGTGCTGATAAGCATAATTGCGATAGGCAGTGCGCTCGGCGTTTTCAGGTCAAAGGGAATGTGGTATTTCCCGATGGCTCATACTATGATTAGTCTGCATTTCACGCAATATCTGAAAGAGCCGATAATGAAGATCGAGTATTCCATTATGTACTTCGCAGGTATGATACTGCTGATACTTATTTTCTGCCTTATCATGATAGGCAGGACTGATTTTCTGAATATTGACGATAACGAATAGAGGGTTATTATGGCGATAATTGAAATAAAAGAACTTGACCTTTCGATAAAGAAAACGGAAATACTGAAAAAAGTCAGCGTTTCCTTTGAGCAAGGCAAGATACATGGACTTATAGGCAGAAACGGCAGCGGCAAAACTATGCTGATGAAGTGCATCTGCGGATTTATCAGACCTACAAGCGGCACTATCTGTGTTAACGGCAGAGAAGTCGGCAAGGATTGCGACTTCCCTGAAAACATTGGTATTATTATTGAAACTCCTGGTTTTATTCCGTATTATTCCGGTTTTAAGAATCTGAAACTCATCGCAGACCTTAATAAGAAAGCGGATACGGAGCAGATAAAGCGAGCAATGTCACAGGTCGGACTTGACCCGACGCTCAAGCGCCATGTAGTAAAGTACTCACTTGGAATGCGTCAGCGCCTCGGACTTGCACAGGCTATTATGGAGAACCCTGATATACTTATACTTGACGAGCCGATGAACGGTCTCGACAAGGAGGGCGTTGAGGATATGAGGAAGTATCTGCTTGACTTCAAGACTCAGGGCAAAACTATACTTATCGCATCACATTCATCTGAGGATATTGAAGTGCTGTGCGATACCGTTCACGAAATGGATAAAGGCGTGATGACTGCGATAAGGGAATAATGTTGACCGCTATTCTCATCAATGTTATAATAATAGAAAAAGTGCAAACGAAAGGTGCTATAATGGCAATAAAACAAAGCGATAAGGAGCATTTCCGTGAAATATATGAACGTCACGTCGATGATATTTACCGATTATGCTTCTCATATATGAAAAATCCTCATGACAGCGAGGACGCAGTATCGGCAGTATTCTGCAAACTGATAAAGAAGTCTCCTGTTTTTGAAACTCAGGAACAGGAAAAGGCGTGGCTCGTTGTCACGGCTTGCAACGAGTGCAAATCTATGCTTCGGGCTCTCCGCCGACACCCTAGAGTTGATATTTCTGAACTTCCTGAGCAGAGAGCTTCTGAAGAGTCGGAACATAATGAAATAATCGACGCAATTATTTCTCTTCCCGAGAAGTATTCCTCAGTATTGTATCTGCATTTTTATCTTGGATACTCATTGAAAGAGATTGCAAAAATGACAAAGCAGAATGAATCAACAGTCCGTTCTCAGCTGTTTTATGGAAAAAGAAAGCTGGCAAGTCTGATAGGAGGTAATGATGATGAATGAGTTCAATGAAGCAATGGATAAGATCTGTCCATCAGACGAGCAGAAAAGCAGAATGTTTGACAACGCGCTTTCTATGGCAGAAGCAAGCTCTACGAGCGTCAAAAAGCGTCCGAAGATGAAAGTAATCGCTGTCAGTCTCATTGCCGCCGCAGCTATGGTCGGAACTACTACGGCTTTTGCAGACGAGATAAAAACAGCTTTTTATAACTTCTTCAAAGATGACAGCACCATTTCAGAGCAGATAATTGAAAATATTTATGAGGACACGGACGGTCACGTTGACTTCAGCGTAAGCAGGATAGTTTCAGATAAAATGAACACCTATGCTATCGTCAAATATACCGCTCTTGATGAAACTGGCAAGAAATGGCTGGATAAAAGATTTGCTTCGTTTGATATAGTCGGTAAAGCAGAGGATATTCTTAACAGAGGACTATATATTGAACCTGATAATTATGAGGATCATTACGTCAATTTCTCGTTCGGGTTAAACGATGAAGAAATAACTGATTCTGCCGAGGATAACTCGAGAGTCTTCAAACTGAGCTGCAATTCTAATGATGTTGTGTTTGATTCTGACTATGTCAAGGTCAGATATGTAATGTCATCAGGAGAGGAACGTTATGCAAGGCTGAATGTATCCGAGTCAGTTGAACTAATTGATATAAAGCTCGACAGTTCAATTGCTGCTGATAGGCTCTATACTCCAACAGGGGTTAAGCTGTCACCGCTTGGAATAATGGTCTACGGCAAGGATAAGGGCTGGTTTTCAAGTAATCATGAAATAGAGGAGCACGTTGACATCGGAGCGTTCAAGGTGGTCACTAAGGACGGCTCTGTTATAAAATGCACAAATTATATATCTATGAGCGATGTTTCTGAAAAAGAAAAAGGATATGATATTCAGATAATCTCAACCTTTTTCAAAGAACCAGTTGATGTATATAACATTGCAGGTATTTGGATTGATGGAATTTACTTTGAGTTTTAATAGACCTGATAAGTCATAGATAATACTTGATATAAAAATGTCGCCACAAACGAAAAATAAATGTCTCCACTTTTTATGCAAATAGAAAAAAGTTCCCATAATAGAATTAGAGAGCTAAACAGTGCTTGTAACTTTTACAGTTGCAGACACTGTTTTTTTGTTCAATATGAATGCCGCAAACGCACACACGATTGTACAACTATACAAATCAATGTGAAAGTTTTGTGAAATGGGTATGCAAAACGCCCTTCCCAGTTCCCTATAACTAGAGGGGCAAATTAGAAACTTGAAAATTGAATATCCTGCGCAGGAGTGATACACAGCAGTTAAGTGCGCCGCGACAGCTTGGAGGGGCTTAGCGCATCGAGCTGTGAAATACTTCTCTCACGTCACGCAAGGCGGAATGAAAGGAATGGTACTGCGCAAGGGTAAAAAACATATTCAAAAACAGTTCAATTTGCAATAAGGATACTGCTCCCACATTTTGTCCTCTGCGAGTACAATTGTCACGATGACAGGGACAGCAGTGGCAGCATATTGATGAGTGATGAAATGGCGTCCCTGGTGTCCCTGAGATGTTTGCAAACGCTGATATATCTTCACAAATGGTCAGATGTAGTTGCAATAGTTCTTTAAATTATGCTGTCCCTGTGACTGATAATTGTCGCTTTGAATAGATTGAAATTGTTACCTGATTTTATACAAAACTGGAAAATCTAACCATAATACAATTGGAGGGCGAAAAAACGTGCTGTTTTTGCTTCAAATTGCATAAAGGATACTGCTCCCACATTTTCTCTTCTGCAAGTGATATGGTGACGGCAGTGACGGTAGAATTGATACTGTCACGGTAACGCTTACCAATAGCCATAAAACCTCTATATAGCTTCATCTGCGGGGCGTGTCGGTAGGCTTCCGTGTCGGTAAAGCTACTGTCACGGCTGAGTTACTGTCACGCACAAAATGTGCCGTTTTTGCCGCCGATACCGAAATCGGACAGGTATCCCACCTGCCGCCACAGAAGCAATTGTCGCGCAACGTGGAGCGAATGTGGGCAACATTGGCATAAGGAGAAAAACTACCGCTGACGGAGCAGTACAGGCGACGGAAGTATGAAATGCCAGCATCGCATTCGGCAGTCCGCCGAACGCTTGCTGGTCGGGGAGTGCCCCGAACCCCCTCTCAAAAATCGTACAAGGAAAGGAGAAATATCACAATGAGAAAACGCAATCGAACGATTACTATCCGCTGTAACGATGACGAGTACGAGCGGATACACAACAGGGCTCAGCGATACAAGCTGTCCCTAAGCGACTTCGTTCTCAGGTCGGCTCTGGATAAGAAGATCGTAATTGCTGACGGATTGGACGAGGTCGCAAAGCAGCAGAAAGCTATCGGCCGGAATCTCAATCAGATAGCAATGCTGGCTCACGAAGGACGGCTTCACTCCGTTCGACTGGACGAGCTTGTGGAGCAGCACAAAGCAGTGACAGCAGCCGTCTGTGACATAGCTAAGGAGGTGAGATAGTGCCTATCATCCATTTCATCAACAATAAAACTCAGACCGCTGGCGGCATGAAGAATGTTCTCAACTACGTCAGCAGAAAGGAAAAGACGGTCTCTGAGGACAAGCGTTTCGTAACGGGAGTCAACTGCTCACCCGAGACTGCACTCGATGAAATGACTGCGACTAAGAACTTGTACCGTAAAACTGACGGACGGCTCTACTATCATCTGGTGCAGAGTTTCCCCAGCGGATATGAGATCGAGCCCGAGCTCGCACACAAAATTGCAGAGGAGCTTGCAGAGAAAGCGTTCAACAAATATGAAGTTGTAGTGGCAACTCATATCGACAGGGAGCATATCCACAGCCATTTTGTACTGAACTCTGTCAGCTTCGAGAACGGGAAGAAGTATCACTCCAACAAGGAGAGCATTGAGCAGCTGATGAAACTCAGCGATGAGATCTGTCAGCGATACAATGTCCATGTACTCGACGCTCCCAAGAAGAAAATGAACAAGGACTTCCTCTCCGACAGCGAGTACAGGTCAGCCAAGCGCGGCGAGAGCTTCAAGTGGGAGCTGATGAACGTCATAAACCAAGTCATGAAGCAAGCAAAGACCAAGAAGCAGTTCTGCTACTTAATGAAGCAGCAGGGCTACGGTGTACGGTGGGAGGACAACCGCAAGTATATCACCTACACTTGTCCTAATGGCAGGAGATGCCGTGACAATAAGCTGCACGGCGAACGTTATCGAAAGGAGAATATGGAATATGAATTCAAAACAAGAAGAATTGCAGCAGATGTACGACAAGGAATTGTCGGCAGCGGAGGAAACTCAGCCAGCCGTCTTAGTGCTCGATGCCAATTGGAGAGCGCTGATAGATTTGAACAAGCTGATGTCGCAGGAGCAGCTGGAGATACTGCAAACGCTATCGGTGTTGTCAACGAAAGCCGAAACGGAACAGGTGCTGAAAACAGTCCGTTCAGAGCAGAGAGATACAATAGCAACCTGTCGGGAGCTGCTGGATCAAACGTCGGAAACCGCGACTTTAGCAGTCGAGCAGTTGAAGAAGTCAACGGCGGACCTGTCATCACAGGCTGGAAAACTGAACGAGGAATATGGCTCGAAGCTGAAAGAGCTCGACGAATACAAGCACAAGCTAAGATCAAAAGCAGTCAAGTGGATAGTGATCTCGCAGTCGGTATTGATAGCATTGTCGGCGGCGTTACAGCTGTGGCTTCGATAATCGAGGACGAGCCTGCTGAGGATACCGAGTACGCTCGTGAGCACACCGACAGCAAAGTACTCGCAGAAGAACGTGAGCGCAAAGAAGCTCTTGGAATACACATGGGGTAACCCAAATCTAAAAAAGGAGTAAATAAAAATGAACAATTCAAATCACATACGAAACATGAACGAGAGAACGATAAGGAGAGTGGTTATTGAATGGCAGAAAAGGATAATAAAACTTCAACGAACAAGTATGCAGAACTGCGCAGAACGCAGTATGAGATAGATGAGGTCACGGTTGACGGCAAGACTTTTACTGTCATAAATGCATTTCCAACTGACACAGATGTGACCGTAGAAGACAGACTCCGCTATCTTGTGAAAGTAAGTTAACAAAATTTTTACTGGACTTCTGAGCCGAGTAGGAGTATACTGTTGGTGTGCCGAGAGGTACACCAACAGAGTCCTATTCGGTTTGGTTTCCGGAGAAGGAGGATTTATGAAACCAAACAATGAATTAATAACAGCCTTGTATTGCCGACTTTCACAGGAAGACGCTCGTGAGGGCGAGTCGCTGTCTATAGAAAATCAGAAGAAGATGCTCAGTGAGTACGCAGAGCGTAATGGCTTCCGCAACTGTCAGTTCTACGTTGACGACGGCTTCAGTGGCGTCAATAAGAACAGACCTGAGTACGTTCGTATGCTGAGGGACGTGGAGAACGGACTTGTAGGAACGGTCATTGTCAAAGACCAGTCGAGACTTGGACGTGATCACTTGGAGACTGACAAGCTTATGGAGATCGTGTTCCCTGCTTATGATGTTCGCTTCATTGCGGTGACAGACGGTGTTGACAGTGCAAACGGCTTCAACGAAATGTCAGGTATAAAGAACTATTTCAATGACTTTTACGCCAGAGATACGTCGAAGAAGATACGCGCTGTATTCAAGGCAAAGGGCGAGCGTGGTGAGCGTGTTGGAACAGCGATTCCTTATGGATATATGAAAAATCCCGATGATCCGAAACAGCTTATCCCTGATCCTGTCGCCGCACCTGTAGTGCGGAAGATATATGAACTATGTGCAGACGGCAAGGGAACGAGAGCGATATGCAGATACCTGGAAGAACACGAAATTGAAAGCCCTGGTGTTTATGAGTTTCACATCAAAGGAACGAAAAGTAAGCACCCTGACCTTGAACATCCATACCTTTGGACGCAAAGTACAGTCAGAGATATGCTGTCCAATCGCATATACTGCGGTGACACCGTGAACTTCCTTACATACAGCAAATCCAATAAACTGAAGAAACGCATCAAAAACGATCCCGAAAACATACTCATCTTTGAGAATACGCACGAAGCGATAGTCAGCAGAGAACTGTTTGTCCTTGTGCAGAAGCATTATGAGGGAAGAAAGCGACCCGACCGACAGGGTGACACTGACAAATACGCTGGATATATCTACTGTGCTGACTGTGGTTCGAAAATGTATCTTCATCGAGGAAAGAGCATAAAGCCTGAGAACAACTATTATCAGTGCGGCGGTTATCAGACTAAGGGTGGAAGATACTGTACTGTCCACCGAATAAAGGCTAATCAGCTTGATGCAGTAGTGCTTGACCAACTCAAAAAGATAACATTATTTGCACGCGAACATCCGCAGCAGTTCTATGAAAGGGCAATGCAGAATGGCGAAAAGGAAGCTCAGAAACTCCGAAAAGAGTCAGAGCAGAAGAAATCAAAGCTGGAAAAACGTAACAAGGAGCTTGACAACATCATTCGATGCCTTTACGAGGATAGAGTATCGGGAAGATTGTCTCCAGAGCGTTACGACAGCCTCGCGGCAG
>DFJW01000061.1 GCA_002373775.1 Ruminococcus flavefaciens
GAAGAGTATGGAGAATGATTTAAGCGAAGAATTACAAAAAATATTTGAAGAGAGTGATGCTGATTATATAGTACTTGAAGAGTACATAGAAGGTATTTCTTTACTTGATTATCTTAATGAAGTAGGACCACTTGATACTGATGAAGTGGTTGATATTGGTATTAAACTTTGTAATATTTTAGAACAACTGCATAGTCAAAATCCGCCGATTATTCATAGAGATATTAAGCTAGGTAACATTATTAAAAAGTTTGATGATGAAATATTTCTTGTTGATTTTGGCGCAGGTCGTATTAAGAAAGATGATGATAATATGAAAGAACATGACACGTACATGCTTGGTACAGAAGGATATGCAGCGCCTGAACAGTTTGGCTTTGGTGTATCTGATGAGCGTGTTGATATCTATGCATTAGGTAAGGTTATGAATACGCTTTTACTTGGGAAGAATTCAAATAATGTTATTATGCAAAATCCACTTACATCGATTATCAGCAAATGCACTTTTATGGATAAGGATGTAAGATATAGTTCTGTTGAACTTTTAAGGAATGAGCTAAAGGGATGCATTAAGGAGTATGAAGAATGTACTGGGGAGAAGGTTAGTAAAGATAATTCTAAATATGATGAGAATTCTCATAATAATGAAGATAGGATTTGGAATGATGGAAGACCCGATTACTTTATAAATGATGAATATAATCCAAGCCTTCCGGTTATAGAAGAATGTTTTTGTACACGTTGTGGAGATATACTTAATAAACAGATTGGATTTGATCCAAGAAATAAAAGTTGGGTATGTACTAAGTGTGGTCAGCTTCTTTTTGGTGAAGAAGGTGCACCGAATACTGAAAAGTATCCTGATGTATCCTGGTATTGTGATAAATGTGGAGATTACTTAAATCTTCAGGAAGGATTTACTGATACGTTAGGAAGTTGGAAGTGTCATAGATGTGGCTATGAAAATATGATAGATGAAGAACATATGTGATAGTAGCATTTTGATACTATATAATTTATAGCAAATTGCCACTAATATGGGGCAATATTGAAAATCAATAATATATATAATAATTGTTGAATAATTAAACAAATATTGATTTGTATCAAATTTGTATGGTTATTGGATTATTAGTATGTTATTGGGTAGATTATGATAGAGAAACAGACAAGTGAACTAAACAAGGTTTTAGCCCACACACATGTGGAAGAATTTGCTGATTTTATAGATAAAAATAAAGATGCCTTTATAAAAGATACTGCGTTTAGAGAATACTTTTCAAAACTATTGAAAGAAAAGAAAATTAGTCGTAGAGAGGTTTTTATTGAGGCTGATATTTCTGATAGATATGGATATAAACTTCTTTCGGGAGAGAAGCATACAAATCAACGTGATATGATTTTAAGAATCTGTTACGCAGCTCAGTTTTCTATTGATGAAACGCAGATGGCGCTTAGATTATATAGACTTCCTGAGTTGTATTCAAGGATACCAAGGGATGCATTCTTTATAGCGTGTTTCATTGAAAGACCAGGAAATATTAATGAAGTTAATGAATTACTAGTGAAGAATGGATTTGATGCGATATTAAAGGAAGATGTATAAAGACTAGTGAGTGGAAACTTGCTGGTCTTTTTTGTTGCTGAAAATTTGAGTTTTATGTATATTTTATTTGAAATGTATTGATTTTATTTGTGTTTGAGGTATAATAATTTTATCTAATCACGATTAGACTAATCGTGATTAGATAAAATTACAATGATATGGGTGATGTATATGTTTATAGGTAGAGAACAAGAATTAAGTTTTTTAGAGGAAAAATATAAATCAAAAAAAGGTGAATTAGTTGTTTTATACGGTAGGAGACGTGTTGGAAAAACAGAAACATTAAAGGAATTTTGTAAGGATAAACCAAATGTATTTTATTCATGCAAGGAGGTTTCTGACAGACAGCAATTAATAAGTTTTTCAGTCAAATTATTAAAGGAAGATATACCAGCTTCCAAATATATAAATGAATTTGCTGATTGGGAAGAGGCTTTTAAGGCTGTTGTTGATTTACCGTATGGGAAAGAGAAAAAACTGTTGATTATCGATGAATTTCCATATATGTGTAAGGGTAATTCTAGTATTATGTCTATATTGCAGAATCTTTGGGATAATGTTTTGAAAAATGAAAACGTTATGATTATTGTATGTGGCAGTTCTATGAGTTTTATTGAAAAGGAATTGTTAGCTGAAAAGAATCCTTTATATGGAAGAGCAACAGGAATTTATAAAATGGATGCTATGTCATTTTATGATGCGATAAAATTCTTCCCAAATTATTCAGAGCGAGATAAGGTGCTAGTATATGCAATACTTGGGGGAATTCCACATTATTTAAATCAGTTTTCACCGGATTTATCACTTGAAGATAATATAAAAAAGAATATTTTGTCAAAGGGATCCGTTTTATATAGTGAAGTTGAATTTATGCTTAAGCAAGAACTACGAGAAACACAATTGTATAATTCAATAATTGAAGCAATTGCATATGGTAATAGTAAATTAAATGATATAAGTAATAAGTCATACATTAATAATGCTTCTAAGGTAAGTGTTTATTTAAAAAATTTAATTGAACTAGAAATAATAAAACGTGAGTTTTCTGTTGATGTAAAAGATAAAGAAAAAGTGAATAATAGTAGAGGTATATATAAAATAACAGATAATTATTTCAGATTTTGGTATGCATTTGTTTTTAATAATATATCTGAATTAGAAAGTGGAGATGTGGATGGTGTATATGAATATGTAATAAAACCGTCTTTAAATGATTTTGCGGCTCAAACTTTTGAAGATATTTGCTTGGAATATATGCGTGCAAAACAGAGAAAGAATGAATTACCATTTAGATATAATAAAATCGGTAGGTGGTGGGGAAAACTTACTAGAATTAATGATGGGAAAAAGGAAACGGTAGAAACTGAAATAGATATTTTAGCAACAACTCAGAAATCAAATAAATGTATAATAGGCGAATGTAAGTTTAAAAATAAAGCATTTTCTTATAAAGAATACATGGATACTGTTTCAAAAAATTATGCAGACAGTGAAAAATCAGAACTATATTATTTTCTATTCTCAGCAAATGGATTTGATAAAAAGATAGAAAGTGAAGCATTGAATAATAACAAAATAATACTTGTAGATATAAAGGAAATATGTAAGGGATAGGAGTGAAGATACATTGACCAGTGAGTGAAAAATTGCTGGTCTTTTTTATTGTAAAAAAATAAAAAGTAATCGATAAATTGCCACTAATATGGGGCAATAAAACACGTGTTTAAATACTATAATTAGAGTATATAAAAGTTACGAAAATTCAATGCTTTAAGCGAATAGAAGGAGGTGTCTAAAGGAGTAGTATTTAGAAATAATAATTTAAAAATGGAGCATGTAAAAAGAGTTGGAATTAAGAAATTATTAGTAATTATTTTATCTTCATTTTTGGTTTTAAATTTGACGAGCTGTGGAACGGATGAAATGGAAAAATCGACAGAATTATCTTTGAAAGATAAGTTAAAAAATAAAGCAGGTGAAATTAAGGAAAAAGTGGAAGATAAAATTGATGAATTAGAGGAGGAGGCAGAGAGTAGAAAGGAAGAGAGAGAATCTAAAAAAGCTGAAGAGGCCAAAGAAGAAACTACTGAAGAAGTAACTACAGAGAAAGTTACTGTAAAGCAAGTTAAGGTTAAGGATTTAAGTGAATATAGTAAGAAAAAGGCTGAAAAATGGTGTAAAAAGCATAATCTTGGATTTGAATGTGATGAAGATTATAGTGACAAGGTTAAAGAAGGTAAACTTATTAGCCAAAGCATAAAGGCTGGGAAGCGCGTTGATGAGGGAACGACAATAGAATTTGTTTATTCCCTTGGTAAAAAACCAACTAAAGAAGAATTAAATGCATTAAAAAAAGCGGAATCGTATTCAGAATATATGCATATGTCTAAGCAAGGAATATATGAACAATTAACATCTGAGTATGGAGAAGGATTTGAACCAGCTACAGCAAAATATGCGATAGAACACCTTAAAGCAGATTTTAAGAAAAATGCTTTAGAGAAGGCTAAATCATATCAGGAGGGTTTGGCAATGAGTAAGAATGCTATTTATGATCAGTTGGTGTCTGAATATGGGGAACAGTTTACACCTGCAGAAGCAAAGTATGCTATAGATCATTTGGATGATTAGTTAATATGAAGGAGGGGCAAAATATGAATAAATCTGTAAGAATGAGTTTGTTTAGTTTATTATTTATATTTTTATTTAGTATAAATGTAAATGCATATGATGAAGATGATGGAATAGGTAATAATGATTCGGAGTATATGTATTCGGAGCCATGTGTGTACGAAAATTTGAGTGATAAGACTGTTTTTGAGATTGACGGGAAGGATAGTATAGTTATAAAAGGTCTTGAATATCAAAATTATATGGAATTTGAAGGGTATAAGAATAGAGCTGTTTATCATAGTTTTTTGTTCCAAGTTAGTGCCAAAAACTCGGGTGATAATCTTGAATTAAAGGTTCACACAAAAGAGGATGAAGATGATGAAGAGAGTTGTTGTGCAGATATATTAAAAAGAAATATAAAAATATTAAAAGGAAAGAAATATTTAAAATTAAAAAAAATAAATGGTGAATATTATCTTATTGGTAAAAAAGAAGGGACTGCAATAATTTTATTAACGGCAAAAGTTAAAACTAGAAAATATGTATCTACAGTATATGATGAAGATATTGAATCGGAAAAAAGTACTACATATACAGAAGATGGTAAAATATATACAGTAACAAAAAAAGTTAAAGTGACTATTAAAGTTGGAGAGTTTGATGAGCTTTTAGTGTTAAAAAGAGATAAAAAAAATAATAAATTAACATTAACAGTAAATAATAAGACAAAAAAGAAGATTATAATATGTAAAGATGGAATATACGGGATACAAGAAGATATAACAGAATATGAGCAAAATATATTAAAGCAATGGGTACCAGTATGGCATGGAGATATTAAGGAGTATTTTAAGGTTGATAAGAATATTATTATAAAACCAGGGAAAAAGAGAATAATTGAGTTTAAATGTAATAAATTAGAAAAAGAATTTGGAGTAGTATTACATTTTAAATATAAATGGAATGGGAAAAAAAGGAAACGTAGTGGAGAGATAGTTTTATAATTAAAATAGTATAATTCAAAAAGTCCTATGGATTTTGCAGTAGAATCTGCAAAAGTCATAGGACTTTTGCAATTATTCTTGCAAAAATGGCAGGACTTTTGATATAATAACTACAAAATCCATAGGACTTTTTTGAAGGAGAGGATTATATGTATAGAGAAATCATTAAGGATTTGTTGAAATGGAAGGATAAATCACGAAGAAAACCGTTATTATTAACTGGTGTAAGACAGTGCGGTAAAACATATATAGTTGAGGAATTTGCTAAGGAGAATTTTGGTAAGTATGTTTATGTCAATTTTGAGGGTAATGAAAAGTTAGTATCAATATTTGATTATGACTTAGACGTAGCACGTATAATAAAAGAATTAGAGTTGTATTTTAAAACAAAAATAGAGTCAGGAAAAACATTAGTATTTTTTGATGAAATACAGGAATGTCCAAGGGCAATTACTTCATTAAAGTATTTTTGTGAGAATATGAGAGAACTTCATGTAGTTTGTGCAGGTTCATTATTAGGTGTTGCATTAAAAAGTGAAAACATTTCTTTCCCAGTTGGAAAGGTAAATAGAATGCAGTTATATCCTATGAGTTTTAAGGAATTCATTATAGCAAATGGACGTGAAGATTTAATTGAAACATTTGATAATTGGCCATCGGATAGGGTGATTCCTGAGTTATATTCAGAATCTATGCAAAAACTTTTGAAGGATTATTATATTGTTGGTGGAATGCCTGAAGTTGTGAAGACTTGGATAGAAACAAATAATATAGAAGAGGTTGAAGAAGTTCAAAAGGAAATATTAGATGACTATGCTGATGATTTTTCAAAGCATGCACCAATAAGTGAAGTGCCTAAGATTAGATGGATATGGGATTCTATTCCTGTTCAATTAGCAAAAGAAAATAATAAGTTTGTATTTTCACATGTTAAAGAAGGAAAGAGATCTGCTGATTTAGAGGATGCCTTGCAGTGGTTGGATGATGCTGGATTAATTAAAAGATTATATATGGTTGAAAAACCAGAGGTACCATTAGCAGGATTTGCTGATAAAACATATTTTAAGGTATATATGTCGGATATAGGATTGTTAAGAGCAAAGTCAAAAATAGATGCTAATACTATAATGGAAGAAAAAGATTTATATATAAGATATAAGGGAGCATTTGCTGAGAATTATGTTTTAAATGAGTTACGAGCAAATGCTGTTGAACCATTTTTCTGGAGATCAGGGAATACAGCAGAAATAGATTTTGTTTATGAATCTGAAGGTGAGATTATTCCGGTTGAAGTTAAAGCAGCAGATAATACTCAAGCAAAGAGTTATAGACAGTTTTGTAAAAAGTATAAATCAAGTTTGGGTTTTAAACTATCGACTAAAAATATAGCGCAAAATATGTGTGAGCAAACTAGAACATATAGTTTACCATTGTATTTAGCTTGGAATATGGATAACTATAAATAACAAAAATTGAGGTGTGGCTATGAACGAAAAAGAGACTAAGGATTTAGAAGATTTTTTGAGTAATCCAAATGAAAACTTTGAGACTTTCAAGAAGAACTTTGAAATTGATGATGAACTTGAACCGTTCCATGTGTATGCCTCAGAGGTTATAGCAAGGAAAAGGGCAAAGGCAAAAGAAGAGGGGAAGAATTACAGGTTTTATAATAGTAATCAGATTTTTATTAGAGCGAATATTAAGGAAAGATATGGATATAAACTTCTTGAAAGAAAGGATCAACTCGGGAATAAGAGAGACATAGTATTTAGGATTGCTTATGCGGCTGGTTTTTCGGTGCAGGAGGTTAATAGAGCACTTAAGTGTGCAGGATTTAGTCCTTTATATATTAAAGATAAGAGAGATGCTTTTTTATACTATTGTTTTAAAACAAGGATAAATAGTTTTGATGTTGATAATTTAGATGAGAAGTTGATAGAGAATGGATTTGCTCCATTAGATACTGTTGGAAAAGATATGTAAAACTGGCCTTTAATAGGTCAGTTTTTATTATGCAAAAAAAATTAAAATAAATTTTTGAAAAAATGTCCGGAAAAGTATTTTTAAAACGTATAGTTAGTGAAAAAGATAAATAACGCGTGTTTATTTTTGAACTTAAAAAAATATAAAAATAAAATTATGTATGATAAGGAGAAATAAAAATGATGAATAAAATGATTAATAAGAACGAAAGAATGGGAAGAGTATTTAGATATGTTGGAGTTACAGCATTTGCTGTAGTTGCTATGGGAGTATTTGTTAGTGGAGCAGCTAATCATAAGGGCAATAAGCCTGTTAAGGAAGTTGTTACTATTACAGCTGAAAAGGTGACAGATATGGTAGAGACAACAACAGAAGAAGTAAAGACTGATGATGTTAAGTACACATACATTTTTGAACATGTAAGTGATGAAAACGGTCCAGAACGTGAACCATTTGAAATTGGTAAAGCTACATTTATGATTAAAGCGGGTTTCAACGATGATTATGTATATGTAAAAGGAGAGAATAGTAAAAAGTTTAAGAAGGTTTGCTATTGCAGAGATGATGTTTATAGTGATGGAGAATTTGTATATTACATTACTTACGATGAAAACGATAATGAAATAGCAATGAGATATGATATTGAAAATGATAAACATGAAGAAGTAGACAGATAAAAAGAGGATAAGT
The DNA here is from genome assembly GCA_002373775.1 of Ruminococcus flavefaciens. Classification (GTDB taxonomy): domain Bacteria; phylum Bacillota; class Clostridia; order Oscillospirales; family Ruminococcaceae; genus Ruminococcus; species Ruminococcus flavefaciens_M. Next base: position 7,897 of record DFJW01000061.1, read on the forward strand.
AAATGCATGAAAATGCCCGAAAAACTAGCCTTGATAATGCTATTTTTTTGTGATAGACTACGACGAGAAAAATGAAAAAAATAAAAAATTTTCTAAAAAATGTCCGGAATAGTATTTTTAAAACGTATAGATAGTGAAAAAGATAAATGGCGTGCATTTATTTTAGAAAATGCAAAGGAGTATAATTACTTATGGAGAAATTTGTAAGAGAAGTTTCAGATATTGAAGAAACTATTGAAAAGTATTCAGATCTGATATACAGAACCAGTTTTCTGATATTGAAGAACAAAGCTGATGTGGACGATGTTGTACAGGAAACATTTTATAAATATATGACAACGGATATGGATTTTGGGAATGAAAATCACAAGAGAGCCTGGTTGATTACGGTTTCTCAAAATAAGTGTAAAGATCTTTTAAGATCGCAAAAGATACGTTCTTATGTTACATATGATGAGATTGAAGAAAGATACTCAGATGATGAAGATGTTGAAAAGAAGGATATAGAAGAATATGTAGAATTAGCAAATTTAAGTTATAAGAACAAAAGTGTTTTCATGCTATATTACTTTGAAGAGTATTCAATTGAAGAGGTTGCAAATATTTTAGGAATATCAGTTTCAGCAACAGAGAAAAGATTACAAAGAGCACGTGAAAAAGTTAAGAGGGCCTACGAAAAAAATAGTAAAGGAGGAGAAAAGAGCTATGAAGTACGATAATGTTGAAAAGAATAAAGTATATGAAAAAACAAGTATGAGTGATGTGGAAAAGAAAGAACTCCTTGCAAATTGTTTGAAAAAACGAGAGGAGATTTTATCAGAGGAAACAAATACTAAAGATGAACCTATCAGTGATTTTATTGTAAAAAGAAATGAAAAAATGAATAAGAACGATGGAATAGGAAGAGTGTTCAAGTATGTAGGAGTTGCTGCATTTGCTATAATTACTAGTGGTGCAATTATTGGTGGAGTTGCTAATTATCAGAATGGTAAGAATAATATGCCAGCTAAGACAGGCGTTATTGCAACTACAGAAGAGGATAAAGATCCAGTTGTAAATAAAGAAGTAGAGGTTGATAATTCAACATATAAAGTAATTTATGGAAATGATTATGGAGTAAATTCTCCTGGAAATGATGGAATTGAGATAAATGGAATTAAATTTAAAGTTGATGTAAAAGATAATAATGAATATTTATATGTTAAAGGTAAAGATGATAAAGATTTTAAAGAAGTAATTGACTTATATTGTGTTACAGATGTTTATACAAATGGAGAATATATCTATTATTTTGACGGTAAAGAAGGCGAAAAAATATATAAATATAATATTAAAGAAAATAAACTTGAAGAAACAAATGTTGTTAAAACAATAAAAGACACAGCTCCAGAGAATATTGATGATGAATCTAATCAAGTCTTTTTTGGCAAGAGTTATGTTTTTAATGATGTTATGTATTTAAGTGTACGTCACACAATGTATGATAAGGATAATAATGAACACGATGAATGTGATATATATGCGTTAAATTTAATTTCAGGGGAGACTAAGAAATTTAAAGAGGATAGAGCAATTTTAGAAGCACATAATAACTGTTTAGTAACACGTAGATATATGAATCCTGATAATCAGGAATGTGAACAATACGAAACATATATTGAAATGATTAAGAGCGATAAATTAGAAGAGATTACATCTTTGGGTGAACTTTCAGATATTGTACCAACAGAACTTACAGTTAGCAGAAAATACTTTTATTTTGAAAAGTTTGAGAAAATTCGTGATGAACTTTATTGCGATAAGTCTGAAGTAAAATTAATGAGAATATCAAAAGATGATTTAGGATCTGAAGTAAAAGCTGAAGAAGTGGCAACATTAAAGACAAGTTACTTTTCAAGACCAGTGGATGAAGATATCGAAATAAATAAAGTTAAAGATAAGTATTGTGAAGTTGTTATTAATTCTGAGTATGAGTATAGATATACATATGAAACAAAGAAAGTTGAGGATCTATAAGAACAAGAGAATACGTCTAAATGATTGATAACAAAAACGTAGATTATAAGGAGTCTCAAAAGGGCTATGAGCTTGTACTCATAGCCCTTTTTGAGTTGAATATTATTGATTATCAAATAATAAATTGATATAATTAGCCATGGATTTTACTAAGAAGTATAAAAAAATAAGGGATGTTGTGACTTTTTAAAAATATGAATTGTGTATAAAGTGAAAAGGATAAAGTACTGTGTCCTTTTGGCTAGATTAGGAGTTATGCATGGACAAGAGAGAACGACAACTCGACGTCGAGGAAACTATAAATAAATATAGTGATTTATTGTATAAAACTAGTTTCTTGATGCTAAAAAATCAACAGGATAGTGAAGATATAGTGCAAGAAACATTTATTGCATATATTAAGAATAATCCAGAGTTAAATGACGAAGAGCATAAGAAAGCATGGTTATTAAAGGTTGCTCAGAATAAGTGTAAAAATTTACTTAAATCTCATAAGATTAGGGCATATGTTCCATTTGATGATGTGGAAGAAATTATACCGGGTGAGGAAAAGGAACTATATGAAGAAGATTCGTCAGAATTATTGGCGATTTCGAATTTGAGTTATAAGTATAAAAGTGTAATAACGCTTTATTATATTGAAAATTATTCCATAGAGGAAACCGCCAAGATTTTAGATATTTCCGTTTCAGCAGTTAAAATGCGATTGAAACGAGGGCGGGAAAAATTAAAGATAGAATTTAAGGATAGAGAAGATCTTTTGAAAGGAGGTGCTTATTAATGAGTTTTAGTAAAAGTGGTAAAAATACAAGATATGACAAATTAAATATGAGCGCTGAATCAAAAGAACGTATTCTTAATGAATGTTTAAAAGTATTAGATGAGGAATATGAAAAAGAGAGTGTAAGTACAGTTGTTGGAACAACTGACGAAAGTTTTGGCATAAACAGAGAGAGTACGGATGAATTAAGTTTAAAGAGAAGTGAGAAGTTAGATAGAGAAAGTGATTATGATGATTGGTTTAAAAAACTTGCAGTTGCCTCATTTTCAATTGTTGCAACAGGTGCAATTATTGTAGGTGCAATGAATTACAATAAGATGAGAAAGAAACCAAATCTTGCAAAGGAAACTACAACTGTAGTTACTACTGCAAAGGAAAGAGAAAGTGTTACTGAAACAAGTGAGACAGACAAGAAGAAAGATAAGAAGAATAAGGATGATTCAAATAATAAGAACAATTCAAGTTCTTCAAATAATAAAAAGGAAAGTAAAGATGGTTCTTCAAATTCTTCTAAGTCAGGTGAAAAATCTGGAAAAGATAGTAAAACGTCAAAAGATTCAACAGAATTTGCTGATGCTAAATCTCCAGCAAATTGGATTAATGAACGTTTAGAAAAGTTAAGTAAAAGTTGTTATTATGCAGATGGTTCGCTTAAGGATGGATATGAAGAGAAGACGTTTACTAGTGCTAATGGTAAAACTTATAGTATAGTTGGTAGAGACTTTATTGAACTTACAGCTACTCAGGATAAGGGAAATTTTGATGTTGAGGCACCTTCAAATGTTGTTTATTTTGTGGTTGAAGATGTTGCTTATCAGTTGGTTTTAGATACTGTGTTTAAACATAAGAATTATGGTGAATTTAAGGAAGTATCTTCTGACCAGTCAAAGTACGAATATTTATTTAATACAAAAGAAGATGTTGATTATTATTATGATAAGTCTGAAGATGAATATTACTTGGTAAATACAGATAGTAATAAGACAAGAAAAGTATTTGATAAGATTGAGATGATGGATGCTCCTATATCTGATATTGCTTATGATTGGAATAGAAAGAGTTTGAAATTCATATGTGATAAGATGGGGAATCAGCAGGCAGATTATGATTTGCCAGGGATTAAGTGCTACAAGATGGGATGCTTTACTCAGGATGGAGAACTTGTTAAGGAGATAAGCATTGTTGAGGATCAAGATGCTGGAAATCACTATTATAACGTAATTAATGATATTGAAAATGGCTGCATTTATTATGTTTCTAATGATAATAAACTTTATAGAATTGATAATGTTATTTTTGATAAGATTTCAAAAGCTTATACTAAGAACACTTTAAAATCCATGAAGAGTTCTTATCCAAGTATTTTTAATAATCATACTTGTCAGTTTGATGAAGATGATACTTGCTTAGGATTACTTAGAAGTGTGATTACTTTGACAGCTGAATCTAAATTTACTCTTCTCGCTGAGGATGTTAGATATATTAAAACTAAGTCAAATGAATATATTCAGACTAGCAAGTTGAATGAAAAAATAAAAGTAGTTTCAACAAGCGGAATGGCTACTATTATTGAAGAAGATGAAAATGTAACATACAAATAAAGTAAATAAAAAACCAGATTTGAGTTTTATCACAAATCTGGTCATTTTATTATTTAATTTAGTTTTTCAATTTTTCCAGTTTTATAATAATATTTGATTCTTTGCATATCATCATCTTCGCCTGGAGTTAGATTGATATCACAGTAATCATCTGTTATTATATCGATACTAAAATATTTATCAGAATCATGTATGCTTTTTATATTTATTGTAGCAAGTTTTTCGGATTTGTTTGTGCTTAAATCATAACTCATAACTGTTACCTGAGAGTAGTCAATAGTTCCGTCTTTTTTTAGTGATTCATATTTTTCATAATAGAATTTCTGGTCGTTAGATTTTGAGAACATAACTCCATTTTCAGTCAATTCACAAACTGGAATTTCATCATAAAATATATCGCCTCCTCCTATCTCGTTAGAATATGATGTAGAAGCATGTGGATTTTCTGGTGGAGCGTAATAAGCTTTTGCATATTTGCCTAATTCTTCAATTGTAGTTACTTTTCCGTCCTCTATTTTTTCAACATATAAAGTTGGAGCAAGTGGCTCTCCATTATATTCTGATGTGATAACATATGTATCATTTATTACAGCATAACAATCTCTGTTTTTTAGTAAGTTTAGTTCTTTTGTTTTTGTGTTATAGCTATACATATAATTATTCTGGCCAGTCCATTCTGTACTGTCTCTTGAATCTCCAGGGTTTCCTGTTACACACGACATGTAAATGTGATTGTCATCAATACCAAATAAATATTGATCGTTTGATACGAGTTTTACATCGTTAAATTTCATAATGTGTTCGGATTTGAGAGATTTAAGGTCTAATTTCTTTAACCCGTTAACATCAAAGTAGTACATAGCATTTCCATATGCATAATATCCTAAAATTTCAAAATGATCACCTACATCGATTTTGTCCACATTAACAAATTTGCTTTTCCCATGTTTTACATTAATTTCATAGCCCCTGGTTTTTTCATTGTAGAATAATTCTATTGTATTATAGCCAATTATAACTCTTTTTGTGATGCTGGTTCGTACACAGAATTCGATTTTTTTAAAAGTTTTATCTATAGAGTATTTTCTGAGAGGATTAGTATCATAGTAATCCAATTCTTCTTTGTTATTTTGTTCATTTTCATTTATGGTACTTGTTTCTTTTGTAATCGATTTAGTTGTTTTCTCCGTTGTTTTTACGGTTTCCTTAGCAACATTAGTTTTTTTGCTAGAAGTATCCTTGGTGTATGCCATTATACCTGCGATTAAAGCGCAAGATAAACCAATAGATAAGGAAGCAACAGCAACTTTATTAAGAATATCTGAATGAGTGTTTTTTCTCATAGACTTTATCCTCCTTATATAATCAGTGTCAGGAGTTAGATTAGATTTTGCCGCATTCTCCATGGCATTTACTATTCTTTCCTGAGTTTTTTCACTGAGTCCTAGATTTTCGTATATTTCATTTTTAAAGTTCTCCATTATAGCACCTCCTTGTTAAGATATTCGCTCAAAACATCTTTTAATTTTTCTTTTCCACGTTTTAGTCTCATTTTTACTGCTGATTGTGAAATATCTAATATTCTTGATATTTCATCGATGGAATAACCTTCCATGTAGAAAAGAACAATAACACTTTTATATTTGTAATCTAGGTTCGCAATTTTTAAGTAATCTTCGATGGTTTCGTATTTATATTTATCATTACTTATAAGACTATCGCTTACCTCATCATACGTAACATGCAAGTGCCTATTGTTGTAGCGGAGCAAATCCCTACACATATTTTGAGATACTTTAAGTAACCAAGCCTTCTTATGTTCCTCATCATTAAATATTCTATTTTCTAAGTAATATTTTATAAGTGTTTCCTGAACGATGTCTTCAGCATCGTACTTATTATTAACCATAATAAAGCATGTTCTAAAAAGAAAATCACCATATTTAATTACTATTTCTTTAAAATCATCTTTTGAAAACTGATTACTCATATGAACTCCTATTCTTTGAAATTAAGTCTTAGCGCTTTAACCCTTTCATTTAATACACGAATAGCTAATACCAAAAGTCACATTTTAAAAATTCAGCAAATGCTTTTTATAATTATTATACATTATAAGTTTATTTTTAAAAAATCTATGCTATAATGAAATTACAGACATGAAAATTTTTAAGAGAGTTAAATGAAAAGGAGGTGCTTAGGATGTTATTATTATTTTTTGTGATAGTAATGTTTGCATTATGTTTGAAATTGGTATTTGCTGGAATTAAAGTATTATTTATTACAGGCAGTGCATTAATAACTGGCTTGTTTTTAATTCCGATACTTCTAATAGCTATGTTTGTATTCTGGGGATTATTCTTCTTCATAATACCAATTATAGTATTTGGATTTTTAGCTAGTAAGTTAGTTAAAGCAATATGCTAATTATATATAAGAAAAGTATTAAACCTGATGATTTAAGTTAATTAAGTCATCAGGTTGTTTTTTTATAAACTTGAAAAGTTTTCAAAATCGTGTTATTTTTGATAAAATAAAATAAAAATTTGTGACTTTTTTGATGACTTATGTGTATAGTTGGTGAAAAGATAAAAAGCGCTGATATTTTTTCTATACATTTGCAAAGGGGAAACAGATATGAATAACGACGAAAGAAGACAGGATGTTGAAAATACAATAAGAGAATATAGCGATCTTTTGTTTAGAACATGCTTCCTTATGCTTAAAAATAGGCATGATGTGGAGGATGTTATGCAGGAGACGTTTATCAAGTATATGACTAAGAATCCAAAGTTGGATTCGGAAGCTCATAAAAGAGCCTGGCTTTTGCGTGTTTCCCAGAACAAGTGTAAAAATCTTTTGAGATTTCATAGAATGCATATGCATGTCTCATATGAGAATATGCAGGAGAATCTCGCTTCAAAGGAAAAAATAGATAATGAATACTTTGAAGAATTCATGAAGATTTCCAGGTTGGATTTTAAGTATAAGAGTGTGATTATGCTTTATTATGCTGAAGGATATTCAATTGAGGAAGTTGCGGATATTTTGCAGATATCCATTTCGGCAGTGAAAATGAGAATGAAGCGAGCAAAGGAAAAATTAAAGGTTATCTATGAAAAAGATTTAAAGAAGGAGGTGGGCGTTAATGTTATTTAAAAATAATAAGTTTTATGAAAATTTAGTTACAACGGAAAAAGAAAAAGAAAAAATGATAGATGAATGTTTTAAAATATTAGATAACGAATCACTTCCTTCTGATGACAAGATGAGTCTTAGGAGGAATGAAAAGATGAAGAAAAAAGAAAATGCTGATTTGATTAAAAAAGTTGCAGTTGCATCAGCTTCAATTGTAGCATGTGGTGCTATCACTCTTGGTGCAATTAATCGTGTTAATGATAATAATAATTCTTCTGTTTCTGCAGCAAAGCAAGTTACAACAATAGAGGAGACTGCTGAATCGGTAACGAAAAAAGAAATAAAGAATGATGTTGTAAAAAAAGTTGGTATTAATTTAAATAAAAGTGATTATACTGATTTTAAGTGGCTGTTCCCTTATGTTTTGGAATCGGGGGAAACAGTGGATGGTTCATATCATGATAATAAAGAATATATTATTGGTGATTATACTTTTAAGTGGAAAAAATCAAATAAAGGTGTATATGTTAAAGGTAAAGAAGATAAAGAATATGTTCAATTACCAGGAACTGAATTTGAAGTAGACATTGATAAAGGCTTTTCTGATTATATGTATTGTGATGGAAAAATAGCAGTATATAGTTATAAAGATGAGGTTTATTTATGGAATTTGGAAACAAAAAAAGTTTCAAAACTCGAAATTCCTGATGAATTAAAAGATGAAAAGATGAAAAATCCAAAATATACTATTGGTAAAATCCGTAAAGGAATTGTATATATTGATGAAATACAGTATAATGAGGAGAACGGTAATAATAATCATCTTGGTTATATTGCAAATGTATATGCTTACGATATTAGTTCTAGTACCTTTGAGGTAGTATTAAATGGACGTATGACAATTACTTTTACGGATAACTATGTTGTTACTGGTAGATTTGATGAAGATAGCTATTTGGGCTCGAAGTATTATATTGAAAGAATCGATGATAATGGTTTTGAGGAAGTAGAAGAAATTAAAGGAGTGGATGTAGAATTTCCAGATGTAGAAGATGGTAAAATAAGTTTCAGAGTACATTTACCTGATAAGTACGATGCAGAAACAGATTGTAGCGAGTATGTGGATTCACATGAGAAAATCGTTTTTGATGAAAAAACAGAAAAATTAACAAGAGTAAAAGTTGATTAAGGTGTGTCCATTCGTGGCAAAAGTAGGTTTGCAGTGAAAAAACTGCAAACCTACTTTTGTATTTGAAGCATTGGTTGAGTAAACCTTCGAAAAATGTGTTATGATGAACAAAACCACAAAAAATGTGGTAAAATCATATTGACTTATCACAAAAAATGTGGTTTAATCGACTTAGAGGTGATATTATGATTAAGAAATATGTTATAAACGAATATCTGACAGGAGAAAACATAAAAAGGATAAGAGAGACTCTTTCTATGACACAGAAGGAATTTGCTGAATTTGCTAACTGTTCAAAAAGAACTGTTGAAAATTGGGAAAGTAATGGAGAAAAAATAAAAGGGCCTATTGTTCCTTTGGTTGAAATTCTTATGAGGCAACCTGATTTCGTAAAAAAACTTGAAATACCTAATAAAAAACTTAAGCTTCGTCTTTGGTATATGTATGAGAATATGACATGTACAATTATAGATGTTGATGAAGTAAGTAGGAAAATAAAAATACAGAATTATGTAGATAATACATTATATAGAGCATTTGGGGTAAATATAGAGCCGTCATTTGAAGAATATGAAGATTTTTTGGAATCGAGATGTTTCCCGCGCTCAAGAGATAAGATGAAAATTGAGTTAAAGAAATTAGGAATTCCATTTTATGATCCTATAATGATAATAGAAAAAACAGAAGGCAGAATGGCGGATGATAAGTTTTGGATTAAAATAGAGAGGTGATAGTTTGATTAAACTTTTTGAAGAAGAAATGAAAGATCAGGGTAGAAGGTCTTCTAAAGGAAATCAGTTAAAGTTTGAAAGAAATGGGAATTGGTACAAAACTGATTACTTAGGATATGAGGGCCTTGTGGAATATACAGTCTCTAAACTTCTTGCATTTTCTAATCTTGATGAATTGGAATATGTTGATTATAATCTTGAGCAGATAGAATATAATGGTAATATTTTTAATGGATGCAAGAGCAAAGATTTTACAGATGAGTGGAGTCTGATTACATTAGAAAGATTATTTAAAAGTACATATGGAACTGGACTTAATGAAATGATTTATTCAATACCTAATCACAGTGACAGACTTAGAATTTTAGTTGATCAGGTTGAGAGAGCAACGGGTATAAAAGATTTTGGAAGGTATATGAGTAAAATGTTAACGATTGATGCTTTATTTTTAAATGAGGATAGGCATACACATAACATAGCAGTAATGACAGATAATGAAGGTAGGTTTAAACTCGCTCCTATATTTGATAATGGTGCAGGACTTATGTCTGATACGATGATGGAATATCCACTTTCAAAAGATGTGTTATTGAATATCGATAAAGTCAAATCCAAAACTTTTTGTGATGATTTTTCAGAACAGGTAGATATTGCAGAAAGATTATATGGACAGCATATTGAATTTGATTTTGGATATAATGAGGTAAAAACAATTGTAGATATGGCAGATATTTATAATGATGATGTTAAAGTTCGTGTGATTGAACTTATTATGCAGATGAGAAGAAAATATGAATATTTGTTTAGTAAGACAAAATAAAGGCTTGTAGAATTTCTACAAGCCTTTTGTTATGGTAAAATATTTTTGTGAATTGTTAATTTAAAAAAATTTGCAACCTAATTGGATTTTGAATCGTGTATAAGGTGAAAAGGTAAAAGCGCTGATACTTTTTAGACATATGTTAGGAGATACTTAATGGATAGTATTAAACGAATTGATTTAGAACAGACAATTGAAAAATATAGTGATTTACTATACAGGACATGCTTCTTGATTCTTAGAAATTCGCATGATGCTGAAGATGTTATGCAAGAGACTTTTATAAAATACATGCGGGTAGATGTTGAATTTAGAGATGAAGAACATAAGAAGGCTTGGTTGCTTAAGGTATCTCAGAATAAATGCAAGGATATGTTGAGATTTCATAAGGTTCATGCTTATATACCATATGAGGAGATACAAGAACACATAGTATCTCATGATTTTCTTGATGTTGAAGATATAGAAGAAGTATTAGATATCGCAAAATTAAGTTATAAGTATAAATCGGTAATTTTAATACATTATATTGAAGGGTATTCTGTTAAAGAGACGGCAGATATTCTTGGAATAACAGAATCCGCAACAAAGTCTAGATTGAAAAGAGCAAGAGAGAAGCTTAAAGGGACTTTTGAAAAAATGTATAAAGAGGAGATTAACTAATATGAGTTATAGAAAGAATGGAAACAATAAAGCGTATGAAAATCTTAAAGCTAATCCTGATGTGAAAAAACATATGTTAGAAGCATGCATTATGGCAGATAAGGAAGACTCATTAGTTAGAAATGCTGATGGTTTAGGTATCAGGAGGATTAAAAAAATGAGAAAGAAAGAACATGGTGAGATTTTTAAGAAGGTTGCTGTTGCATCACTTTCGTTAGCAGCTACAGGAGCAATTGTTGCAGGCGTGGCAACATATAGAAATAATAAAAATACAAGTAATGATTCGATGGCTTTAAAGCAAATTACAACAGAATGTAAAACAACTGAAAAGGCGACAGAGGAAAAAACAGATGTTGAAGCGCAGAAGGACAATTTATTAGAATGTAGTATTAAACTAAATAAGAAGGGGCAAAAAGAATTTAAAGCATTATTTTGGCATTATGAAAGTGGCAAAGAGTTTGAAGAGGGTGAAGGTTCTGTAGAAAACTCGGATTATTATGCTGGTAAAGTGTATGTAGTAGGTGATTATGCTTTTAAGTGGAATTCGACTACTGATAAATGTGTTTATGTAAGAAAAAAGAATGAAAAGAAATTTGAAAAAACACCAATTGTACTATCACGTTTAGATGAACTTGAGGAAGGCAATACATTACCTGATGATTTTTGGACGAATGGAGAAATGATAATATATCAAAATGAAAGTACAAAAAAAATATATATATATAATGTAGAAACTAAAGAATACAAGGAAGCAGTTATTCCTGAAAGTATTAAGGTTAAAGGAGTTGGTGATCCTAGTTATATTTTTAAGGTGAAAAATGGTGTTATGTACATACAAGAGTATGATATGAAACTTGAAGAAGAGAATAAGAAAAAAAATATTTTTGATACTAAAACCAATTTATATGTATATGATATAACTAATGGAGAATGCGCTCTTTTACTTGAAGGTGGAATGTTAGAAGATACATTAAATGACTACGTAGTAATTGGAGAATATATAGAAGATGCAGAAGACATAATAACTTCTAGAAAGTATAGTGTTAAAAAGATAACGGATAAAGGATTGGAAAATATTTATTCTTTTGATAGAGGTGTAGACTATGAATTTATCGATGAGGAAAACAATGTGTTCGTTTTTTCCACTCAAAAGAAATCGAAAGCATCAGATGGTAAAGAATATTTTTCTCCTGATGAATATATTAAGTTTAATGTAAAGACAAATAAAATTGTTAAAGAAAAAGCGCAAAACTAAATATTCAAGTATAAAAATCACCTAATGAAAAAGCAGTTATGAACTTGTGCTCATGGCTGCTTTTATATTAGTGAGTATGTATAAGCTATTAAATGATGATATAATAAAAAATGTCACCATTTTAATTCCTGATACGTGTACAGGGTGAAAAGGTAAATCATGATGGGTATTCATGATTGTGCGCGCAGACTTTTTGAAGGAGATTATTAACTGCTTATGAGTATATTTTTAAGAAGTGATGAAGATATTGAAAATACAATAAGAAGATATACCAATCTTTTATATAGAACAAGCTTTTTTATGCTTAAGAATAAAGCTGATGCTGATGATGTTGTTCAGGATACATTTTATAGATATATGACAACTAACATAAGCTTTAATGAAGAAGAACATAAAAAAGCTTGGCTCTTAAAAGTTGCTCAGAATAGGTGTAGAGATCTTCTTCGTTCGCACAAGATTCGCGCATATATTCCATATGAGGAAGTAGAACAAAGCCTTGTATATAAAGAGGATATCGAAAAGAAAGACATAGATGAATTAATAAAAATAGCTAATCTAAATTATAAATACAAAAGTGTAATAATGCTTTATTATTATGAAGATTACTCCATAGATGAGATTGCAAATATATTGGAAATCTCAGTAAATGCTGTTAAAAAAAGATTACAAAGAGCAAGAGATAAGGTTAAAGTGGCCTATGAAAAAAAGTATGGAGAGGATGTGAAGATTTATGAGATATAAGGATATTAAAAAGAATAAAGCATATGAAAATCTTGGGATGAATGAAGAAGAAGTTAATAATCTCCTAGCTGATTGCATAGAAAAAAAGCAGGAACTTAAGGCTGGAATATCAGACCTTAGTGTTAGGAGGAATGAAAAGATGAAGAAAAAAGAATATGGTGATGTTTTAAAAAAGGTTGCTGTTGCGTCGCTTTCATTAGTTGCAACAGGAGCAATTATAGCAGGTGTCGCAATATACAAAGATAATACTAAACCAGGCAATAATTCAATGGCTGCAAAGGAAACAACAATTAAGGAAACTCAAAAGTTTACAGAAAAAGTAACAGAGAAAGAGACAGAAATTGAGATACAGACTCTCAATGAAAATGAGAAAGTGAAAAAGAGTCATAAGTTTGGATGTATCTGTACAGAAAATTGTGATGATAATGGAAATGTTATTGAAGAAGATGTGATTGCTTCACATGAAAAAAATCGTTTAGCTAAGCATGGAAAATACGAAGTTATGCAGACTTTAACTGACCCTAATAAAAAGTATGATATAAAGCTTAAGCAAGGGGATAAATTTAAAATAGTTGATAGTATAAGTATGATAGATGAATATCATCAGCTTACATTATATTATTATGGTAAAAATTTATATTATTTTGATAATGAAGGATTAAAGACTTTAAACTTGAAGACTGCGAAAGCAGATTATGTTTTTAAGTATTCAGAATCTGGTACGGAACTTGTAAATCATTCATGGTCATCTAGAATAGATATTTGTGACATTGATGATAGTTATATTTATGTATCAGGGCACATTAGTACTGATGAGAATGATGGAAATGATTATTCTTATTCATATGATATTAAGAATAAAAAACTTAATAAAATTAACGCTAAATGTTTTGAGTGGGATTTAAGAGATGATTTAATTATCACTAAAGATGAGCCAAACTATATGATATCATCGGAGGGGGATAGTTTAACTGAATCACCAAAATATGTTGAAAGAAAAGTTGATGGTAAAATTGAAACACTTAGAAAATTAGGAGATCGTGTATGGGTCTTCACAGAAGATAATGATTTAAGCTTTTCTAAGAGTGATAATAATAAGTTTTACTATATTAGCTTTGATAAAGTAAAACAGTCGGGCTATACTGATTACTCAGAAGTTACAGTTATGGCATATAACATTAAAACAAATGAAACGGAGAAAATCGATGTATTTACAATTCCTAATATGAATATTGGAGATAAGGGATTTTGGTTTAAAGAAATAACAGATGGAAGTGTTAAGTTTTATTATAATAACGAACAGGGACATCAGGAAAATGGAGAATATAATTTAAAAACAAAGAAATTAACACATAAACTTGCAGTAGAGCAAGATTAGATGGAAAGAGGGATAATCAATTAGTTATGAGTATATTTTTAAGAAGTGGTGAAGATAGTTATAAAATGGCGATGAATACGAAAAAAACAAAGTAATAAAAATATTACATGAAAGGGAAGATTTTATATGCCCTTTTTGTGTATAAGGAAACTATTGCTAGAATAAAATTTTTTGTTGAAAAAAAGTAAAAAAATGAGGTGGATTTTTCCACCTCATTTTATATTACTATTGTTTAGCTAAAATATCTCTTTAAGAGACCTTCAAATGCTTTGCCGTGTCTAGCTTCATCTCTTGCCATTTCATGAACTGTATCATGGATAGCGTCGAGATTGAGTTCCTTTGCTCTCTTGGCAAGCTTGAGTTTTCCTTCTGTTGCGCCGTGCTCAGCCATTACTCTCTTCTCAAGGTTCTCCTTTGTGGAAGAAGATACTACCTCGCCGAGAAGTTCAGCAAACTTAGCTGCATGCTCTGCCTCTTCGTAAGCTGCCTTTTCCCAGTAAAGTCCGATCTCCGGATATCCCTCTCTGAATGCAACTCTTGCCATAGCAAGATACATTCCTACCTCTGAGCATTCACCGGTGAAATTGGAACGCAGTCCTTCGATTATCTCCTGATCCTCAACTGCCTTTGCTACGCCGACTTCATGCTCACATGCAAATACAAGCTTCTCGTCTGCTTCCTTTACTGTGAACTTTGATCCGGGAACTCCGCACTGGGGACATTTCTCCGGCGGCTGCTCGCCTTCATAAACATATCCGCAAACCGGACATACATACTTCTTCATAAGAATACCTCCTTGTTTTTACAAGCACGCCCTTCAGCATGCCGAATATATTTCAGAGCCGCAGTACAGCTCTCAAACACTGTGCTTTACTCTGTCACGTTCCTCTGCACGTTTTCCGTTGTTGAAACGATCAAGTGTGCCTACAAGATAACCTGTGATGCGTCTGATACGATCGAAAGGAACGTCAGTGAACTCATACTTCAGGTCAACGAATTCCCCGTCTACAGTAACTGTCATAGCACTGATCTGCCTGTCACTGTACTTGTTCTTGCCATATTCGATATAAGCGTTGATCTCTTCCTGAGAAAGCTCATCGCCTATCACATTGACACTTATTGCCATTTTTAATCATCCTCCTTGACATTTCTGTGTTTATATTGTATCATATAAGAAAGAAAAAATCTGTTGCATATGCAACAACGGAGGGATTTTTATGAGACCGGAAGAAAATATATTGTTCAGAGGGATCGACAGCAGCGACTGCCTCAGGATGCTCGGCTGCTTCAATACCGAGATCAGGACCTATAAGTCAGGCAGCCGCATTGGTGACTGTTCGGATAATACAGACAAGCTCGGCATCATCCTCAGCGGCAATGCCGTAATGGTGAGATACGATATCAACGGCGTGCGCACTATAATCGAAGACCTAAGCGAACAGAGCATTTTCGGCGCTTTCTTCACTCTTACTGCCGCTCAGCGCAGCGGCATTGAGATCGTGTGCGAAAGCGAATGCAAAGTCATGTTCGTCAATCGCTCAGAGATCACCAAACGCTGCGAGAAGGCGTGTCAGTGTCATTCAAAGGTGGTCGAGAACCTCCTTGACCTCATGTCTGAAAAAGCACTGAGTCTCAGCGAGAGGATCGAAGTGCTGAGTCAGCGTTCCATAAGTGAAAAGCTCATCAGCTGCCTCAGGATCATCGAAGAAAAAACTCCCGAGGGAAAAACTCCGCAGATCCCGTTTTCAACTACGGCTCTCTCGGATTACCTCTGCGTGAACCGCAGTGCATTGCAGCGTGAGATGACAAAACTGAAAAATGCCGGGATACTGACTATCTCCAAAAGGAAATTCAGACTGACAAGAAATCAGGATACCTGACGGCATTATGGCATGTCATGTATATTTTCTTTCAGCTAAGAAATAATCTGTAATATTTCTTGCTATTTTTCATATTCTGTGTTATACTTTATTATCTGAGAGAATTTACATAAAGAAAGGAAATTTACCAATCATGGAGATCATAAAATCCATAATACTCGGAATCGTTGAGGGCATAACGGAATGGCTCCCCATCAGCAGCACCGGTCACCTCATACTCGTGAATGAACTTATCAACCTTGACAGATCAGAAGATTTCAAAGAGATGTTCAATGTCGTCATACAGCTCGGCGCAATAATGGCTGTCGTCGTCATATTCTGGCATAAACTCTGGCCATTCGGAAGCAGGAACAATCAGCACCCGCTTTCGGATAAGGGCGCAGGTGCTTACATAAAGACGGATATTTTCCAGATGTGGTTCAAAGTACTGGCAGCTTGTATCCCTGCCGCCGTCGTTGGTCTGGTCCTGGATGACTGGATAGACGAACACCTCTACAACGCATGGACCGTCGCAATTGCGCTCATAGTTTTCGGTATCGCGTTCATCGTCGTTGAAAACTGGAACAAAGATCGTACCCCAAAGATAAACAGCATCGGCGAACTCACCTACAAAGCTGCTTTCATAATCGGCATGTTCCAGCTGCTCGCTGCTGTATTCCCCGGCACTTCACGCTCGGGCGCTACTATAGTCGGTGCACTGCTCATAGGCGTATCCCGTACAGTTGCAGCTGAATTTACGTTCTATCTCGCTATCCCTGTTATGTTCGGCGCAAGTCTGCTGAAGCTGATAAAATTCGGTTTTGATCTCTCAGGCATGGAACTTGCAGTGCTGCTCACGGGAATGATCGTAGCTTTCGCTGTTTCCATTGTCGTCATCAGATTCCTGATGGACTATATCAAAAAGCACGACTTCAAATTCTTCGGCTGGTACCGTATCATCCTCGGTATTCTGGTGCTGATCTATTTTGCATTTATCAGAAGCTGAGTACGGATCACAGCTGTTCCTCTCCGTATCAAAGTCGGATACTCATATAAAATTTCTGCCCCTGAGTGCTTGACAGTGCTCAGGGGTGTTGTATTTATCCGGCTGCTAAGATAACCGGAATCCATATTATAAATCATGTAAACAGTAAATACAAATAAGGAAATATTGTCATTATCTCATTGAACAATAAAAGCTTTTTTCCTATTCGGATCTTAAACTTCGTCCGCTCTTCCTTATAAAAATAAAAGCAACAAATAGTACTGGCGATAATATGTGTTATCCCAATTACTAAAATAACCCAATGCAATCTTATATTATAAAACTTATTGTCATATCCAGTCAGGTCAAAACATATAATGATGAACCACGCGAGTAAGTCATTTATCAGATACGCAATAATGTCTATTAATGTAATAGCATTTCTTTTCATATACAAACCTCTGAATCCCGATTTATGTTAGTACAATAATATCATATTATTATGAAAATTGCAATATATGTGCGAATAAGCTTACAAATTGCGGTATTCAGCTGCGTTCATTTGGTGCAGCGTCATGCTGCTTATACCACATTTTTAACACTGCACATCGGAGATGTTTTGCAAGAATCACGATACATTCTGCAATACTGTTCTATTGACTTCGCTCCTGCAAGACATTATAATTAAAAAAAGGCTCTTTGAAAGAAGGTACGAATATGATATATAAGAACCCTGTAGTGAAAGGTTTCTATCCGGATCCGAGCGTATGTGCGGCAAACGGCAGATACTATATGGTGTGCAGTTCTTTTCAGTTCTTCCCCGGCGTTCCGCTGTTTGAAAGCACTGACCTTGTGAACTGGAAGCAGATCGGTCACTGTCTGACAAGAAGGAGTCAGGTGGAACTCGGGAATGCTGTCAGCTCAGGCGGTGTCTATGCTCCCACCATAAGATACAACAACGGCACTTTCTATATGGTGACCACCAATACGTCTGTGGGAAGGAATTTTTATATCTCCACCACTGATATCTGCGGCGAATGGTCAGAACCGGTATTTGTGGATCAGGGCGGAATAGATCCATCGCTGCTTTTCGATGACGGACACGTTTATTTCATCAGCAACGGCACTGACGATGAAGGGAATGAAGGCATAACTCAGTGTGAGATAGATATATCAACCGGAAAAAAGCTCTCTCCTTCCAGGACCATATGGAAAGGCTCGGGCGGAAGATATCTCGAATCGCCGCATATGTACAGGATAAATGACGGATACATCCTCATGGCTGCTGAAGGCGGAACAGAATACGGACATATGATAACATACGCAAGAAGCGCTTCAGTCTGGGGTGAGTTTGAAGGATACAAAAATAACCCGGTTCTCACCAACCGCAACCTCGGCGGTTTTGAGATACAGGGCGTTGGCCATGGTGACCTCGTTCAGGCTCCGGACGGGAATTGGTTCATCCTGCACCTCGGATTCAGACAGATCGACCGGTGGATGCCGTATCATCACCTCGGCAGGGAAGTTTTCCTCACACCTGTTCATTTCGGCAACGACGGCTGGTTCACTGCCGGCGATAACGGTACTACCGCTCATGAATACGAGATCGGTATTGAAGGCGTTCAGAACGAAAAGAAGGTCTGGGATCTGAAGAACACTGATCCGGCTGTTGACTGGTGCTTCATGCGTCATCCGGAAACGGAAAACTATGAGCTTTCAGGGGAAAGATTCATCCTTCACGGTACTGACAAAACTCTGGACGATATCGCTTCACCGACCTTCATCGCTCTGAGGCAGAAGGATCTCTGCGGCACTATAAAATGCAGCATTTCACTTGACCGCGGAGAAGCCGGCGTGACACTTTTCATGGACGAGCAGCAGCATTACGATCTGGCTCTGCGCTGTGAAAATGGACGCTTTGAAGCTGTATTGAAGCTGAATATCGGTGATATCAAGCACGTTCAGAAATCAGTTCCCATACAGGATAACAATGCGGTTCTTGAAATAGAAATGAGCAATTTCGTGTACCATTTCTATGTCACCAGCAGAGGTAAAAAATATGACCTCGGAACTGCACAGACAAAGTACCTGTCTTCAGAAGTAGCCTCCGGATTCACCGGCGTTATGATCGGACTTTATGCACAGCAGGAAAATACTGCCGTTTTCACGGATTTCTCAGTCTCCTATGACTGATCTCCTTTTTCAAGCAGCTTTGCCATTATTGCCTGACGTTTCTCCATGGCTTTCCAGTTCACGAATCCATACAGGTCATTTACAAGGAACACCACAAAGCATATCAGTACGGATACGCAGGAAATATCCGAAACTGCGGCAAGTGCCCAGAGTACTATGAGTACGATGTCGTTGCAGGCGTAGGCGACAGCAAAATACGCACTGCGCCGGAATGTCAGACACGCTGCCGCAAAACTCGTCGTAACTGACAAAGTACTGACCGCCAGATTTGCAGTTCCGAAATATCTGAGGATAAAATAGAAAATCATAGTTACAGCCGCCGCAAGGAGCATGATGATCTCTGCATCTCTCTTTTTCAGGCGGTTTACTTTTACCTCTGCCCTGCTTTCCGGCGAAGGATTCAGAAGCCATGATATCAGTGAGACAGCTGCCATAGGCGCGGTCATCCCAAGGTATGTTATCATCTCTCCGTAATACCGGACACCGAATGATATTATACCGTATAGTATGCTGAATGTGATGCCGAGAACATGTCCCAGAGGATTTCCCTTTGCGCAGAATATCAGCGATGTCACGCCGATAAGTGAAGCTATCAGCGTGAATACTCCTTCTCCTCCGAGAGCAAGGAACGATGCTGTTATAAGCAGTACCGAGCTTCCCCACAGACACAGTTCAAAACGTGTGAAATATCCTTTTATACTCATTTTTACCTCCAAAAAAAGCACTTGCCGGTACAGCTTCAAAGACCTAACGCTGTACGACAAATGCTTTCACATTACCTACCCGGTGGCAGTTTATTATTCTTTCATCATGTAAGCTTACTGTTATATAATATCACTTATTTCCGCCGATGTCAACAATATTGAAAAATATCCTGCTGTCAAATGGTCTGAACCTGACGAGTCTGCGTCTGTTTTTGTGCAGCACTCTGCCCTTTTCATCGTTCACGGGAGAAATAGTGAATTTACCGCCTTTGCGGTGTGCGATTCGGAAAACGTCACCGTGATCCCCGACACTAAGCGGCTCTCCTTCGTGCATGAAACGTATCCCCTCTTCCCGTACACTGATATCAACAGGCGGAAGATCACTGAACACCTTAGCCTTCATGCCGTCTGTGACATAATGTGCCTCCTCCGGAGATAGTCTGGTGTCTTCCATGAATCGCAGAAGCAGTGCTGCTACACAGCCCTCTGCTGTATGAAGTCTCTTCTTTATGGAAGCTGCTGCATCAGTCTTGAGCGTGACGTACTCACCTACCTGTGCTTCAACTATGCTGTTGAGCGGGACTTCAAAACCGCTGCGGTCAGCAAAGAGCGACAACTGCTCTTCTGTAAGCGGCTGCTTTTCCACGGAATCAGGATACATCGCCCTCGCAAGATCTTCATATGCTTCGTGCAGTTTTCCGAAACGTGATTTATACGTCATTCGTGTAGCATGAGGAAGGCAGGTGATATCTGCCGCCATGTGTATGGCTCGTCCGAGATACTGAGCTCCGCGGTGCTCGTATCCGGACATCCATGAAGTCAGCGCCATTGTATAGTCCTCTTCAAGCATTGTACGCGCACTTTTCGAGAACATCCATATGCCGTTCCTGTAATAACCGCAGAAAGGTTTAAGACGCATGCCGAGAGAATTGCTGCCGCAGTAGTAATGCCTGCCTGCTCCCTTTTCGTAGTCGCCGGTGTCGTCAGGGCGGCATGTCTCGTTTATAATGGCATCCACAACGTCTTCGCTGTAGAATATCTCAGCCTCCGGAACAAGTTCTGCAAGCAGCGGCAGCGCCCGCCATATGAGCGTCTTATGCACGGATCTGTATTCGCTGCTGCGTATTTTAAGGTAGTGCTGGCGCTGCTTTTCCATTTCAGCAGCGACACTTTTCCACTTGCGGTCCATCTTATCCCCCTTCCTAAAATTACTATATACTAACATGATTATACTACATTCCGCATAAGAAATCAAGTATGAACTCAAGAATGCGGATGTTTCCTTCTGCATCCTGCTTTGCCGGGATATGATATAAAAATTCCCTGTCATCAGCTCTGAACCGATAACAGGGAATGATTGGATACTGTTTTTATAAGGCCTTAACTCAAGCAAGATCGAAATCGCCGAACTTCTCGTCGTCGATAACATAGAATACCTTATTGATCTCAGGTCTTACATATACAACGACTTTATTAGCTGTCTTTACGCCGGCAATGCTCTTAGCCTTGTCGATAAGCTCTGTACCTGTGATCTCACCGCCGTTAGCCTGGATAACGACCTTTCTCTCCTCAGCAGCAGCCTTCTTTGCAGCAGGCTTCTTCTCAGCAGCAGTTGTCTTCTTTGCAGCAGTTGTCTTCTTTGCAGCGGGCTTCTTTTCAGCAGCCTCAGCAACAGTTGCCTTAACCTCTTCTGTTACAGCAGTTTCATTCTTCTTAGCCATTATAGCTTCCTCCTTGAATTACTTGTTTACAGCTGTCTTGAGAGCCTGACCAGCCTTGAAAGCAGGTGCCTTTGAAGCAGGTGCAGTCATCTTCTTCTTTGTCTGGGGATTAATAACTACCTTCTCTTTGCGGTCGCGAACTTCGAATGTACCGAAACCTACGATAGAAACCTTGTCTCCGCCAGCGAGAGCTTCTGTGATTGTAGAAATGATTGCATTAACAGCAGCCTCAGCGTTCTTCTTTGTAGAATCAGTCTTATCAGCAACTGCATTGATTAACTCTGTCTTTGTCATATTTTTATCCTCCAATATAAAGATTTTACACTTGAATTATATACCCTTTGTACCGATTTGTCAAGGAATTGCGAAAAAAATGACAAAACGCCCGATATCACGACGCTGAGCCGGTGTTTTTTATGTAAAACAGCTATAGAACCCCGATATTTCGCGAAAATCCCGTTGTACACATCCACGTTTCAAGCTCCGATCAGCCCGTTATCAGTACGGATCGCCGTGATGATAGAACAGTAAAAAAGGTAATGGCAATTTTGTCTTGCAGCTTATATCCTATTTTTCTGAGTTGCAATACTTTTTGAGAAACATCAGCTTTATCACGCAGCTTTGTCAGGCTTTCCGGATGAAATATTTGTGAAATTTCTCCAAACGCATTGACAGAAAGCTGTGCATGTGGTATAATCAAATATGATAACCATTATCATTTTTAGCGGAGGTAAATTCAATGCTCAGAAAATTCACAATTGCAGCAATGTGCTTGTGTACCGCATGCCTTCCACTGTTCGGATGCGGCACCAAAGGCAGCGGAGCTGATGACAATAAACTGAAGATAGTATGCACCATTTTCCCTGAGTACGACTGGGTGAATAACCTGCTCGGAGATCACGCTGAGGATGCCAATGTAACTTATCTTATGAAAGGCGGCACCGATCTTCACAACTTCCAGCCTTCAGCAGATGATATCATCAGTATTTCCGACTGCGACCTATTTATATATGTCGGCGGTGAATCTGACAGCTGGGCTGAAGATGCACTGGAAACTGCTATAAACGAGGACATGCAGGTGATAAAACTGCTCGACGCTATCGGCGATTCTGCCGTTGCTGAAGAACTCGTTCCCGGAATGGCTGCTGCCGAAGAAGACGAGGATGAGGATGCTTTCGATGAACATGTCTGGCTCTCTCTGAAAAATGCGGAAGTCATATGCAGCTGCATCACCGATAAGCTCTGTGCTGCCGATAAGGACAACGCTGAGGATTACAGGAATAATCTGGCTTCTTATACCGAAAAGCTGAACGCTCTGGACATGCAGTTCGAAGAAATGCTCGGCAGTGCTGCTTCACATACGCTTATCTTCGGCGACCGTTTCCCCTTCAGATACTTCACCAATGATTACAGCCTTGAATACTATGCTGCTTTTCCGGGCTGTGCTTCACAGTCAGACATCCCCTTTGAAACTGTTATCGCTCTTGCAGACCGCATAGACGAAACTCATTCAGATACGATATTCATTCTCGAAGGTACGGATCCTTCAATGGCTGAAACTATTATAAGCAATACAGAAGCTAAAAACGCTTCGATAGCTGTCCTCGACTCTTTGCAGTCCGTTAGTGACAGCGACATAAAAAGCGGAAAAACATACCTCTCTGCTATGCAGAACAACTATGACATACTGAAAGAGGCGCTAAATTAATGTCTATCCCACAGATAGTTTGTAAAAATGTATCACTGGGATATGAGGGTAACACAGTCACAGAAAAGCTGAATTTTACCGTCAGCTGCGGTGATTACCTTTGTATACTCGGTGAGAACGGTTCAGGAAAAAGCACACTTATCAAAACACTGCTCGGTCTTACAAAACAGCTCGGAGGCACTATAGACTGGGGAAAGGATTTCACTTCCAATGAGATAGGATACCTTCCCCAGCAAACTCCGGTGCAGAAGGATTTCCCGGCTTCAGTGCGAGAGATAGTCCGCTCAGGATGCCTTTCCAAATGCGGCATCCGCCCGTACTACAACAAGGAAGAGAAAGCTCTTGCCGAGTCGAATATGAAGGTAATGGGCATCAGTGATCTTGCCAGAAGATGCTACCGAGATCTTTCCGGAGGTCAGCAGCAGCGTGTGCTGCTTGCACGGGCGCTCTGTGCCACACGAAAAATGCTCCTGCTGGACGAACCTGTCACCGGTCTCGATCCCAAAGCCCAGACTGAACTGTATGAACTCATCACTTCACTCAATAATGAAGGCATTACTATAATCATGGTCACCCACGATACTTCTGCTGTGAAACACGCTTCACATATCCTGCATATCGGAAGCAGGAAACAGCTTTTCTTCGGCTTGAAAGCTGATTACATAAACAGCAGAGTCGGCCGCTCATTCCTTGATTTTGAGGAGGATGAAGACAGTGACTGAACAGTTCAATACTCTCGCAAAATACCTTCAGTACCCCTTTGTACAGCGTGCTATAGCTGCCGGTATGCTGATCGCTCTCTGTGCATCACTGCTTGGTGTGACGCTCGTTCTAAAGCGGTTCTCATTCATCGGAGACGGCCTTTCACATGTGGCTTTCGGCGCAATGTCCTGCGCAGGTATAGTCGGACTTACAAACAGCACTTACATAGTTGCGCCGGTGACTATACTGGCAGCTGTGCTCCTGCTCCGTTCGGGAGGAAACGTCCGGATCAAGGGTGATGCTGCTGTAGCGATGATATCGGTCGGTTCTCTGGCTATAGGCTATATGCTGCAATCTAAATTCCCTATTTCCGGCAACTTCTCCGCGGATGTCTGCACAACACTTTTCGGTTCGACTTCTATACTCATGCTGAAAAACTCGGATGTCTGGCTCTGCGTCGGAATGGCTGCGCTGGTAATATCCGTATTCCTTATCTTCTATAACAAGATCTTCGCTGTCACCTTTGACGAGACATTCTCGCGTGCCACCGGAGTCCGTGCCGATCTTTACAACACTATAATCGCTGTCATTACTGCTATAGTTATCGTAATGTCCATGAAACTGGTCGGCTCACTGCTCATCTCAGCTCTGATAATATTCCCGTCGCTTTGCGCTATGAGGATATTCAGGAGCTTCAGAAGCGTTATTATTTTCTCTGCCGTTCTGTCAGTCATATGCGCTCTTATCGGCATACTCGTTTCCATTCTCTTCTCTACTCCAGTCGGTTCAACTATCGTCGCTGCTGATATCTGTGCTTTTCTGATATGCTGGATTATATCTCTATTCATCAGGAGGTCTGCTTAATGAAAACCAGACTTTTGATACCTGCTGCCGCTCTCTTGATGCTGTTCGGCTGCAGTTCAGAAGATCCCGCTGCCGATACCAGCGGTGAATACGATTTTGACATAACCGATCTCAACGCAAATATGATGTACGGTCAGGTCTATGATATGACTTTTAATTCCGAGAAATACATGGGAAAGACCGTCAAACTCAAAGGACAGTTCAGATACAATAAATACTCGGAGAATCAGGTCATTTACTCGGTATTCATCCCCGATGCTGCTGCATGCTGTTCACAGGGCATAGAGTTCATCCCCAAAGATCCCCTTGTGTATCCCGACGATTTCCCGGAAATAGATCAGGAGATAACTGTCGCCGGCACTTTCAGTACATATGAGGAATATGCCGTCATATACTGCCAGCTGAAAGATGCTGAGATACTTTCTGTTTCAGAGTAAAGGAGATCATCATCATGCGCACCCTCAAGCTAATACCGGCTGCAATATCTGCCGCAGCACTTCTCGCTTCCTGCGGAGATACCTCAGTTGTGCAGGATATCGCTGACGGTTCGGGTAAAGGGAACACTCATGCTGCCCGTTCATCAGCCGATCCCCCTACACTCCCCACAGAGATCCCTTCTTCTGAAGAAAAAGCCGAAGTCACAGAGGAAAATGTGGATATTGATCTGACTGAACTGAGCGCGAGCATGGTATACGGACAGGTCTACGATATGATGTATAATTCAGATGACTATGTGGGAAAGATAGTCAAGATGGAAGGACCTTTCTCTTACTATCTCGAACCTTCCAACGGTCAGGAATACTTCGCTGTCATAATCAGCGATGCTACAGCCTGCTGTTCTCAGGGAATAGAATTCGTCCTCGACGGCGACTATAAGTATCCGGATGATTACCCGGAACTCAACGAAGAGATCACCGTTATCGGCAGGTTCAACTATTACAAGGAGGGCATTTACACTTACTGCCAGCTCACAGATGCGAAAATAACAGACCAATAAAACAAGCGGACATGGGATATGATCTCATGTCCGCTTTTTATCATTTGAAGTTCTCCAGATACTCTGTAAAGCCGATGTTCTTTCCGGATGAAAGGTCGGCATAGTAGGAAAGGATCACCGTAGCATCCCTGCCGTCTATGAACTTATCTGAATTCACATCACACAGGGCGTAGTCCTTCTCATCAGGGGTGTAGGAAGATGATGAGGAATCTGCATATACCGCAAGCACCATTGAAGCATCCCTGCCGTCTATGAAGCCGTCGGAATTCACATCGCCGAGAACGTATGAATCCAGTGCTTCAAAGGCATATCCGTATTTTTCCGCATAGTCATGAGCGGTAGAAACACTGTAGCCGCGTATAGTTCCGCTGAATGTACATTCCGTTGCTCCCCATGTGTTGCATATAGTATCTGCTTCATCGTATATCTCACAAGTCGGCGAAAGGAATGTGACCGTTTTAAGGTTGGCACAGTCCTTGATCGCGCCTTGACCTACAGTCTTGCATCCAGCCGGGATCGTGAGTTCTGTGAGAGAATCACATTTCCAGAAAACAGCGGAATACAGATCCTTCAGCCCCGCCGGAAGCTCTGCTGTTTTAAGGCTGCTGCACTGTGAGAATACACCAAAGCCCATTGAAGTTACCGTTGACGGAATGTTTACCGAAACGAGCGCATTGTTGTATGCGAAAGCATAACTGCCTATTTCTGTCACGCCCTCGGGAAGAACTATCTTTTTGAGAGTACTGCCGGAAAAAGCATCATCGTCTATTTCCTTTACCGTATCAGGTACAGTATATGTCGTTGCTGTCTGTCCGTACAGATAGTAATAAAGCGTCGTCTTATCCTTATTGAAAAGCGCGTTATTATCCACTGCGTAGCTCTTGCTTTCCTCATCTACGGTTATCTTTTTCAGTTTACAATTATCAAAAGAGTTTCTCAGATCAGTGAGTGCAGCATTTATATGCACTGTCTCTACTCCGGAATACTCGAACGACCTGTAAATACTTGTAAGTGTTGACGGAAATACCACGCTTTTCAGCGAACTGCATCCGCGGAATGCACGCAAACCTATCTCCTTTAAGCCTTCAGGCAGTACTGCACTTTCAAGTGCGGTACATTCATAGAACGCATACGAACCTATCACTTCCACAGAAGTCGGTATATTCACTCCGGTGATCCCTTCACATTTTTTGAATGCGTTATCTCCGATCTCAGTGACAGGCTTTCCGTTCAACGATGCCGGTATTGTCACGCTGCCTGTGCGTGATGTATCACATCCGGCTAATACTAAATGGTCGGAATACTCATGAAATGTCATCATTAGTCTTGTGACTGTGGTGTACTCCTCCGTACTTGCAGCAGTTGAGGGTAAACTGATGCTTTCCGCAGGTGATACTGACATCAGCACGAGTGCCGCTAATAATGAAACTGCTTTTTTCATTCTTTAAACTCCTTTTTATCATTCATTATTCTCTATGTCGGTATTCGTTGAGTATATTATACATCATACTGCGTCATCAGTCAATGTATCATATTAACAAAGGATATCCACGCTATACCGCCTGAATCTGTAACCCTTTCTCAGGTTTAAAGCGTCTACACATGAGTGTCCATTCATATGTGACAAAAATGATATTGTTTATATTGGTATTTTTTTCATTTATGCTGTTTTTTTAAAAATCACTTTACAAATGGTATTTACCATGATATAATTCTATTATCAGAAGGAAATACTTTTTTCTGCTATTTCCGATGCTTTCTGCATATACATTACCATAAACGTCATTTTTGTATCGGAGGGATGTCAGATGGATCTTTTGCTTTGCACACTGCTTGGTTACCTTTTCGGAAACGTCAATGCAGCTTATATCATTTCTAAACTAAAAGGATTCGACATCCGTGATAAGGGTTCCGGTAATGCCGGTGCTTCAAATGCGATCATTGTAATGGGTAAAAAAGCAGGTATCATCACCATGTTCGTCGATATCGGCAAGGCGATACTCGCCTGCGAAGTTGCGGCAAGGTTGTTCCCCGCTCTCAAAGCCGCTAAGATCGTATCAGGTTCAGCCTGCATCATCGGTCATATCTTCCCGTTCCTTATGAAATTCCACGGTGGAAAAGGGCTGGCTTCACTGGGAGGCATGATACTCTCGTATGATCCGAGACTTTTCATCATGCTGCTGACTGTTGAATGCGTTCTCGGTTTCGGGCTCGATTACATATGCGTTGTACCCATAACAGGTTCTCTGCTGTTCACTCTCATATATGCACTTACGACCGGCGATCCGTTCGGCACTATGATACTCGCTTCTGTTGCTATGGTAATTCTGTATAAGCATATGCAGAACCTCCACCGCATAATGAACGGCACCGAAGCTCATATCAGTTACTTATGGAATAAGGAAAAGGAAATAGACAGAGTTACTGATAATAAAAACTGATATACCGCAAGCTCCCGTGATCCGGGGGCTTCTTGTTTCATACTGTGAAAGGAAGTGTCATATGCAGCGCGATCACTCAATGACGGAAGGTCCTCTGCTGAGCCGGATAATACTGTACACGATACCTATCATCCTCACCGGCATACTTCAGCTGCTTTTCAATGCAGCCGATCTGGTAGTCGTCGGAAGATACTGCGGAAGCGTATCTGTCGCAGCCGTCGGCGCTACCGGTGCTATAATCAATCTCATCGTGAATATGTTCATCGGTCTGTCTGTCGGTGCAGGCGTTACCGTCGCCCACGGTCTGGGCTCAGGAAGGAACGAGGACGTTCACAAGACAGTTCACACCGCCATACCTACCGCACTTGTCAGCGGGGCTGTTCTCACAGTCATCGGCATTGCCGGCGCTGATACTTTCCTGCGCTGGATGGATACTCCGGATGATGTACTCAAGCTTTCCGCTTCCTATATGCGGATATACTTTGCCGGTATCACAGCGAGCATGCTCTATAACTTCGGTGCTGCCATTCTCCGTGCAGCCGGAGATACCAAGAGCCCCCTGCTCTACCTCACTTCTGCCGGTGTCATAAATGTGATACTCAACATCATTTTCGTCCGGGCATTCAACATGGACGTTGCCGGTGTTGCTCTCGCTACTACTATCTCACAGATAATATCCGCTATTCTGATACTCCTCAACCTCATGAGAAGGAATGACAGCTGCCGTCTTTCACTGCGCAAGCTCAAGTTTCATAAGAGACAGCTGAAAAGGATAATCCAGATAGGATTTCCTGCCGGCATACAGGGTTCACTCTTTTCAATATCAAATGTCATCATACAGTCTTCCGTCAATTCTTTCGGAAAAGTCGTAATGTCCGGAAATGCCGCCGCAGGAAATATCGAAGGCTTCGTGTATACTACCATGAACTCCTTCCACCAGACTGCACTCAACTTTACCGGTCAGAATCACGGTGCCGGCAAGCTGAAAAGGATAAAGCGCATTACCGTCATTTGCCTGCTCTCTGTATTCACTGCCGGTCTCACCGCCGGATGCCTCGCTTATGCTTTCGGAAGACCTCTGCTTTCGATATATGTTACGGATTCTCCCGAAGCTATAGACTACGGCATGATACGAATGGCTTATATCTGCATTCCCTACTTCCTATGCGGACTTATGGATGTAGCGACAGGTCTCATACGCGGTCTCGGTTACTCTGTGGCTCCCATGATAATCACTGTCATCGGTGTCTGCGGTATGAGGATAGGCTGGATATATACCGTGTTCCGGTCTGAAAAATATCACACTTTGCAAAGCCTTTATCTTTCATACGCTATTTCATGGTCTCTGACATTCCTGACAGAACTCATTCTGTTCTGCGTACTCTATCACAAGATCGTGACACGTTCGAAAAATCCCGGAGAAAACAGTACCGGATAACGTAATGTATATAAAACAAGATCTCCCGCAAGCAGCATGCTTATGGGAGATCTTTTCTGTTTTTATCCGGCAGCTTCTATGAGCATGCTGTTTACAAGCTCAACTGCTGCATCGTACTGCGGATCTGTTCCGTCGTCAGCAGCTTCCACAAGTTCGTCCGGCACTATGCCTATGCCGTTGTAAGAAGCCGACTTTGTGGTTTTTATCTCTGCAACTGTAAGGACTACTGCACCGCCGTTATCGAATTCGGTGGTAGTCTGCATAACGCCCTTGCCGTAAGTCACTGTGCCTATAATCATGGACTGTCTGAAATCCCTGAGAGCAGCTGCAAAGAGTTCAGCAGAGCTTGCTGTGTTCTCATTTACAAGCACCACCATCGGAAGCTCAAGCTCATTCTCGTCAGAGTATACTATCGTCTCGGTATGTCCGTCTTTGTATTCTGCTGTTGCTATAACGCCCTCCGGAAGCAGAGGATCAAGGCACTCTTCCAGCGATGTCACAAGTCCGCCTTCGTTATCGCGAAGATCAAATATTATCGCCTTTGCCCCGTTGGAAGTCAGTCGCTGAAGAGTTTCGATGAACTGCTCCGAAGTGTTCTTCTTGAAGCTGTTTATACGGATATAGCCTATGAAACCGCTGAGCATCTCACCCTCTACGGTCACAACTTCTATCGCTCGTCTGGTGAATGTGAAATCTGTATCAACACCTTCACGGCGTATGGTCATTGTGATAGATGAGCCTTCACTGCCGCGCATGGCATCCACCGACTCATAGAATCCTGCTTCTATCACGTCTGTTCCGTCTATGGCTACGATTATGTCACCTTCGACCAATCCGGCATCAGATGACGGAGAATCCGGCATTATCTGCGCGATGCGGATATAGCCGCTGTCGTCTTCCATAAGCGTAAGTCCGAGTCCGACTATCTCGCCTTCATTCTCGCTCTGCTCCGTGATATACTCGTCTTCGGAAAGGTATCGTGAATACTTGTCGTCTATGCCCTGAACATAGCCTTTTAGTATACCGTTATTAAGGTCTGATTCATCTATGTCGCCATAGTAGTTCTCACGGACAAATGAATCGAGCAGCTGAAGTGAATTGTACTTCTTAGACTTTTCATTTACATCCGTTACCTGCTTATTGAAGCTTTGCAGCGAAAAGAATGACGTCAGTATGAACGTCACTGCTGAAGCGATCGCCATTAAGCTAAGAGCAAGTCCGAGGCTGATCTTTTTATTCATATTATCATCGCTTTCTTTATTGCTGTTACAGCCTTAGTTTTTTCACGGAGGCTATACAAAAATTCGGGCAGCGTTTAAACTGCCCTGAATCATTATGTAGAATTACGGACTTACATATAAAAGCGGATCACATGCAACGCCGCCTATATGTATCTCAAAGTGGAGATGAGCTCCTGTTGACCAGCCGGTAGAACCTATGGCTCCTATCGCCTGTCCCTGTGATACATAGTCACCTACTGATACGCTTGCGTAACTGAGGTGTCCGTACAGTGTAACGCTTCCGTCGTCATGCTGTATCATTACATAGTTTCCGAATCCTCCGTTGCATCCGCAGGAATAGTTCTTCGGCTCATTGTGTGTGCAAAGGTTGTAGGTAGATATTACTGTACCGCTCTTTGCTGCTACAGCTGTACCGCCCATGATACCTGCATCTCCTACGTCGATACCGTTGTGGTTCCTGCCCCAGCGGTATCCGTATCCGCTGGAAATATAGCAGAATCCGGGAGCCGGCCATATGAATCCGCCGCTGCCGGATGAAGGTGTCGGTGGTGTATATGTCTCGGTATATGAAGGTGTTGTTTCCGTCTGAGGTGTTTCAGTCTGTGAATTTCCGGCAGACTGCTGCTGATTTGCGATCTCAGCCTGTCTTGCCTGCTCTGCTGCTATCTCAGCCTGACGCTGTCTCTCAGCTTCCTCAAGCTTCCTCTGACGCTCAAGCTCTGCCTGCCTTGCGATCTCTGCAAGCTCTGCTTCCTTCTGATCCAGCAGTGCATTATTTTCTTTCAGCTTCTCTGCATCACCCGCAAGCATATCCTGCTCACGCTGGATACGTTCGATCTCTTCGGTGGTCTGACGCATCTTCTCATTGAATTCTTCGAGTTCCTTGTCCTTTTCCTCCTTGCGCATCTCCTGATCTCTCTTCTTCATTTCAAGAGTCAGTTTTTCCTGCTCAAGTTCGCTTTTGGTGTTCTCAAGGTCATCGATATCCGAAAGAATATCATCAATAAGCTCTTCGTCATATGTTGCCATTCTGTTTGCCATTTCAACACGGGAAAGTATGTCGTAGAAACTGGATGAACCAAGCACTACTGATGCAAGATTCTCATTTCCGGATACATACATCGCACAGAGGCGCTCTTTGAAGAGTTCGATGCTCTGGTCGATAGCTTCCTGCTGAGCTACGATG
Organism: Ruminococcus flavefaciens; assembly: GCA_002373775.1. Lineage (GTDB taxonomy): Bacteria > Bacillota > Clostridia > Oscillospirales > Ruminococcaceae > Ruminococcus > Ruminococcus flavefaciens_M. The sequence continues at coordinate 40,249 of DFJW01000061.1, forward strand.
GATTCGTCCATCTGCTCGATGCGGGACTCAGTTTCCTCGATATCCTTTTTTATGGAATCAAGCTCTGTATTCAGTAATGTAATGTTTTCCTTCAGCAGTGCGATCTGCTCATTGAGAACGGACTGATACTGCTCTTCACTTTCCTTGCTGCCTTCAAGAGAATTTATCTGATTCTGATATTCCTCTATCTTTGCCTGATTTGCTTCTCTCTCCTGCTGTATCTCATCGATCGTTATGGCAGATGCCGTTCTGCTGCCGCTGTTATCATTTGCAGGATATACAGCCGCAGCTGCCAGTGCTATCACTGAACATGTCATGATCGACAGGATCTTTTTTACTGCTTTTAATTTGTACATTACAGATGCAGTGATATACCGTAACTCACCGCACACTCCTTTCAATTAGATTGCATATCATGCGATCAGACGTCGATATGCTTTCTTGTGCTGACAACGCTGCCCATTGCTCCTATAAAGGATCCGGCAACTATGTAGGCTATAAGTACAACAAGTCTTATATCGCCAAACGGTATTATGCTTCCCAGTCCGAACGCTTTCATCAGTGTCGCCTTTTCAATGATGACGTTGTAAGCTGAACGATAAACGCCCCATGTTATGAAGAAGGCACCTATTCCGGCAAAAAGTCCGGTTATCATTCCTTCAACAAAGAACGGGAAACGAATGAAGGTGTTGGTCGCACCAACATACTTCATGATCTGTATCTCCTCGCGGCGTGCAAATACGCTCGCCTTCGTGGTGTTTGAGATCATTATCATGGATACGACCGCAAGAGCTATTATTACTGCTCCTGCTATAAGAGTAACGACGCTTCTCAGTTCTCTCAGGAACTCCGCTACCTGCGGAGATGAAGCCGCATTGCTTACATGCTCTATCTTGGCAATCTCAGCTGTTGTATCGGTTATTTTATCATTGTCCGATACCGTTACGCTGAATCCGTCCGGCATGAAGCTGGCATCGTCACCTATATACTCACTGAAGATCTTCTCAGCTTTCGGGATATCTGCTCTCTGGCGCTTGAGTGCTTCCTCTTTTGAAATGAACTCGACCGCCGAAACATTATCAAGAGCACGGATAGCTTCTTCAGCTTTGTCGATATCCTCCTGTCCTGCACCTACTTCCATATGCACAACTATCTCATTCTGATCGCTCAGTCCGAGGATCATGGAATTGATGTTGATATAGAACAGGCACGACATTCCGACCAGCAGCAGAGATATAAGAAGCACACAGAATGTGGCAAATGCCATCATCTTATTCTTCCAGATATTCTCTACGCCCTGATCTGCAAGATATTTTATACCGCTGAGTTTCATCAGACACCTCCCGATCTTTCATCACCGGTGATCGCTGCTATAACGTCATCGGGAGTCATATCGTCTATAGACATGTCGATGTCTTCGCCGGAACTGAGGAGTGCTGCTTCTTCGCCTTGACTCAGTCCGCTGACAAATCCGCTGCCTGTGTCTGACGGGACTTCATTCACTGTTTTTTCTTCGACCGACGTTTCTATGCTCATATCCGGAATGGTCTCTGCTGCAAGCTCATCGCTCGTGCCTAAGATGACTTCATCGAATACGATCTCGCCGTCTGTTATGTTGATTATACGTCCTCCGAAGTGACGTACAAGGTCGTGCTCATGTGTTACCATGAGTATCGTAGTGCCCTGATCGTTGATGCCCTTGAGCAGTTCAACTATTTCATATGAAAGCTCGGGATCAATATTTCCGGTGGGCTCGTCCGCGATGATGAGCTGCGGATCGTTTACCAGTGCTCTTGCAATGGCAACTCTCTGCTTTTCACCGCCGGAAAGCTCGTCCGGATAAGAGTTGGTCTTTGCGTGAAGACCTACAAGGCTGATAACATATGGTACGCGCTTTCTGATATACTTTATCGGCGCGTCGATAACACGAAGCACGAATGCTATATTCTCATACACCGTCATGGACGGTATGAGACGGAAATCCTGGAACACGAATCCGAGTGTCCTGCGGAATTCCGGTATCTTTCTTTTTTTCAGCTTGCTGAGATTGTAGCCGTTTACTGTGACTACTCCGCTGGTCGCGTCTATCTCTTTGAGCAAGAGCTTTATCATGGTACTTTTTCCCGCACCAGATGATCCGACAACGAATGCAAAATCACCGTCGTTTATCCTGAGGCTGACGTTGTTCAGAGCGTCCACTCCACTGGAATAGGTCACTGATACGTTTTTAAGTTCTACCAAAGATCTACACCTACCTTAAATTTCGGCAAAGTTCTGAGATCACAGTTTACGCTGTGTTTATCCGCCTAAGCGATCAGAACTTGACCGGATTGGCAGACAGATACTTCTTTACCATAAGTGCGATCTTGAATATGATAGCATGATCGAACTCACGGAGGTCAAGACCTGTCAGCTTCTTTATCTTTTCAAGTCTGTATACCAGAGTATTTCTGTGTACGAAGAGCTTTCTTGAAGTCTCGGACACGTTCAGGTTGTTCTCGAAGAATTTCTGTATAGTGAACAGTGTTTCATGATCGAGAGACTCTATGCTGCCCACTTTGAATACTTCGTGAAGGAATGTCTCGCAGAGTGTTGTGGGGAGATGATAGATGAGACGTGCGATACCAAGGTTGTCATAGCTTACGATGACCTTGTCTGTATCGAATACCTTTCCGACTTCAAGCGCCATCTGTGCTTCCTTGAAGGAACGTGCAAGGTCCTTTACGCCTACTACAGCAGTACCGATACCTACGTTTACACGGGTATAGAACTCACTGCTGAGAGTATCAGCGATAGAGCGTGCGAGTTTTTCAAGGTCCTTTGAATCAACAGCGCTCTTCAGTTCCTTGACAAGTACGATATCGGATTCTGTGATATTGAAAACGAAATCCTTGTTCTTGTCTGGGAAGAGGTTCTGTATTACATCATATGCTGATATATCATTTGCAGAGATTATCCTTATGAGGAATACTGCACGGCTGATCTCGGCATTGAAATGGAGCTCACGAGCCTTGATAACTATATCGCCGGGAAGTACATTATCGAGAATAACATTCTTGATGAAGTTGTTGCGGTCGTACTTCTCATCGTAGTACTGCTTGATATTTGAAAGAGTGATAGCGAGGATGCTTGCATACTTTGCTGCTGCATCGTCCACGCCTTCAACAAATACTGCATAGTCAGGCTTTACTCTTGAACCGAACGGCTTGTATGTGAAACCGTCGCGGATGAAGATATCATGTGAGTCGCTGAGGTCGAGTGAAACAAATTCATTTGTTGTACCAACGCGTGTCAGGTCGCTGCATGCGATGATAGTAGCTGTCTCGTCAACAACACCTATAGTAGCGTCGATAGTATCACGCATCTGATGAACTAAGCCCTGAAATAATCTGTTTGACATAAATAAAGTCCTTTCTCTGAAAAATTTATGTATAGTGAATTTCAAGGATCGCTTCTAACATATTACAAATTGTAACATATTTCGAAGCCCTATTTGTTAACAAAGTGTTAACTTTTATCCCCAAATTCGCATTTGCACCAAAAAATCATATTATTTTTTGTCCGTTATCACCAATCTGTCACATTCGCTTGTAACCATTTTGTAACTTCCAATTGCAAAAATGTAATTTTTACATCTTCTCCGGCTGAGTTACATTAAGGATAGTGAGAACGTTCCTGAGCGTCTGGCGTACTGCTATGCAAAGCAGAAGACGCGCTTTCATGAGCTCTTCATTCTCCGCATTCTTTACGCTGCACACATCGTAGAAACGATGGAACAGTGTCGCAAGATCAACGGCATATTTCGTTATCTTTGCCGGATCGTAGCTCTTCGCCGCAAGATCTATCTCCTTTGGAAGAGATGCGATGTGGCGTATGAGTTCTATCTCACGGGGATCAGAAAGGAGCGAGAGATCTGCCGTCTCGGGGATCTCAGTCCCCTCTTCCTTCATCGTCCTGAGAAGGCTGCATATTCTTGCGTGTGCATACTGAACATAGTATACAGGGTTCTGTGAGGACTTCTCGACCGCAAGATCAAGGTCAAATTCAAACTGTGAATTAGCTTCACGGAGATTGAAATAGAACCTTGCCGCATCTATCGGGATCTCATCAAGAAGTGTTACAAGTGTTATAGCCTTGCCGCTTCTCTTAGAAAGCTTTACAACTTCTCCTCCGCGTACAAGACGTACCATCTGCATGAGAACTACATCAAGCTTTCCGGCATCTACGCCAAGTGCTGTAAGTGCCGCTTTCAGTCTCGGTACATAGCCGTGGTGGTCTGCGCCGAGTACATTTATGGCTTTATCAAAGTTTCTTGTGACCAGCTTGTCATAGTGGTATGCTATGTCAGGCACGATATATGTGTAGAGTCCGTTGCTTCTCCTGAGGACGAAGTCCTTGTCAAGTCCGTACTCAGTTGCCTTGAACCATACTGCACCGTCCTGCTCGTAGGCGTGTCCTGTCTCAAGGAGCTTGTCCACTACCTGCTTTGTCTCATTGCGCTCATGGATAGTGCTCTCTCTGAACCAGTTATCGTAAACTATGCGGTACTTCTTCAGGTCACGCTCCAGTCCTGCGATATTGAGCGGAAGTGCATACTCAACGAGTGCCTTGCGGCGGTCTTCTTCAGAAAGGTCCTTCAGCGCAAAGATATGCTCGCGGTAGTAATTTGCAGCGTGTTCGATTATGTCTGTACCGAGGTAAACATCCTCAGGCATCTCGAACTCCTGTCCCTCTCCGCTCTGGGCGTATATCTCAGCGCAGAGCTTTTCGGTATCATCTCTGTATTCATATATGAGCTGCTGTCCTTTTTCTGAACAGAGCTGCATGTACCTCAGCGAAAGTGACTTGCCAAACTTCTCTATCTGATTGCCGGCATCGTTTACATAGAATTCTCTTTCGGCATGGTAGCCTGCCCAGTTGAGAACGCTTGCCAGACAGTCACCTATCGCGCCGCCTCGCGCATTGCCGATGTGCATAGGTCCGGTAGGATTCGCTGAAACGAATTCTACAAGCACTCTTTTTCCTGCTCCGAGCTGAGTCCTGCCATAGTTCTCCTTCTCGTCAAGTACATTCTCAAGCACGTCCGAGAACCACTTCCTGCCAAGGAAAAGATTGATGAATCCGGGACCTGCCACTTCTGCCCTTTCGAACATCGTTCCCGAAAAACTGAGCTTTTCGCATATGAGCTCAGCTATCTTCCTCGGAGGCATCCTGAATGCCTTCGCACATACCATTGCGACATTCGCGGCAAAATCGCCGTGCGATTTGTCAGCCGGTATCTCGACAGTGAATGCCGGAAGCGGAACTGCCGGCACAGCTTCTTCTGCTGTCAGCATTCCAAGGGCATCCATTATCATCTCCCTGAGCTGCATTGATGCTTTGTTAATAAGATCCATTTTTATTTATCCTTTCTTATTGCTGATTCTGTACAGTCATTATTATCTCATTATCTGAAAGATATGAGGAATTAAGGTCAAGTGTATATTTCAGATACAGTCTGCCGTCCTTGTCAAGCGTATTCGCGATAGCGTGTGTATAAACGCCTATCTGCATCACTCCGTAAGGAGTGCCGTACTGACAGAAATGCTTTCTGCCGGCCTCAAGCGACAGTACTGAATTAGCTGTGCCAACGCGGGTTATTGAGGCACTGCTGCCTTCGTCGTTGACTTTTATAGTGGTCACCGAGCCGTCAAAGCCGGTAGCCTCAGTGTCCTCATAGGAAAACACAGACCAGCCGCCGCCGTTCGTGTATTTTGCCTTTGTAAGGAGAGAGGTCTCGTTCTTCTCACTGTCCTGCCACTGAATGCTCGTCAATGATATCAATACGTCTTTTTCCAATCGTTTCTCCTTCCGGACAGGATTACATCCTCTCCGCATTTTCTATAGCCTGCTCAAGCAGTTTGTCGATGAGATACTCCTGAGACATGCCCAGATGCTCCATGAGCTTAGGATAAACGCTGTTGTTCCTGAGTCCGGGCGAGGTGCCGATCTTATTCAGCAGCAATTCGCCTTCTTCTGTGAGGAAGAAATCTATCCGCGCCATTCCGCGGCATCCGAGCGCTTTATATGCTCTTATGGATATTTCTCTTATCTCAGTCTGCATCTCATCCGGTATATCTGCCGGAACTACCAGATCATCACCTGATCTTTTATTGACTTCCGTAGGATCATACGCCTTGTCGGCAGAAAGTATCTCACCTACATATGAAGCGAACGGTGCATCATATCCGAAAACAGCAGTCTCCAGCTTGCGGCCTTTTACATATCTCTCCACAAGCACCTTCTTGTCATTAGAGAACGCTATCTTCACGCCTTTTTCAAGTGTCTCTTCATCTTCCGCGATCGTTGTGCCTGCGCTGCTTCCGCTGCTCGCCGGCTTTACTATGAGCGGGAATCCGAGTTTTTCCGCTATCTCATGGCATCGCTCATCTATACGGTTGATATCTCTCTGCGTCATGAGTTTCCATTCCGCTGTCTTTACTCCGTAATCGTCGAGCACCATGTGCGTGTGGGATTTATCAATACATGACGCTGATGCAAGCACGCCGCTTCCGACATACGGGATGCCGGAAAGGTCGAGAAGTCCCTGGATATCACCGTCAGCACCATGCTGTCCCTGAAGCAGCGGAAATACTACATCTATCCTTCTCACAGTCGTCTCGCCGTTCTCTATGGTGAGTATTCCCCTGTGTATCGGATCGGGCGAGATTATAGCAGATGCACAGTCGGGATCAAGCTCCCACGCTCCTGTTTCGATATCCTCAGGATCCCCCGGGAAATAGAGCCATCTGCCTTTTTTTGTTATTCCGATGCATATCACTTCATACTTATCCTTTGGGATACTTCTGATAACATCTGCTGCGGTCGCAAGTGAAAGTTTATGCTCCCGTGACATCCCGCCGAATATTACAGCTGCCTTGATCTTTGCCATAGCGTTCTCCTTATTTATAAAGTAGTAGTGAATTTGAGTATAGTCAATTTCAAGTATCAATATATTTTATCACATTTCACAAAAAACTGCAAGTATTTTTCGCAAAAATGAATCAATGCACTGTGAAATTCGCAACAGAAGCGCATTACAAACAATTTTCAACCACAGAATTTGTGCATTTTAACAACAGTTTTTAAGTCTTCGCTGCTTTTCTGCTCTCCGTGCTTTGTTAATATTGACGAAGACAGACCTGCTTTATGATGCAATTCTCACGGATTTTTGTTAAATATCGAAAAAATATCAGTGCTCTATTGATTATGACTTTGTCGGTATGGTATAATTTATTGCGTGTGATAATCACAATCGGAGGGATATTAAATGTTATTCAGAAAATTAGTTTCAGCAGCAAGCGCAGCTGTTCTGTTCGCTTCTGCTTTTTCTTCATCACTGCTGCTCAGCACGGCAGCAAGTGAGTCGGGCGGTTACAGTGCCAATGAGATAGCTCAATCCGCGGTAAAGCCTGTTATATCCATTTCTTCTGTGGAACTTGAATATGATGCGGCGATCTCTGAACCGATACAGACCATCGAGGTGACCGTATCCGGTGCTGAAGGGAAATATGCGGCTACCGGCATACATGTGTACTGGGATGCACGTCTCACTCTTGTCGAGAATCAGCGCGGTGTGTCTGTCACTCCCGGGAACGCCGTCAGTGACCTTTCATTCCACATCCGGAATACCGAAAACGGCTTCTTCGCGACCACTGCTTCTGAAAAGGATCTTGGCAGGGACGGCGTTATGTACACCTTCCAGCTAAAGCTGCCGGATGTGCTTTACGGCGGAGATGAATTCCCGATACGAGTTGCATATGAGGAGAACGAATACGTCTCTGACCTGTTCACCAACTCCGAGGATGACCGTAACGGACAGCTCATGCAGGCATGGCTCTTCACAAACGGTCTGCAAAGCGGCGGCATCAAGGTAAAGCCAAAACCTGTAATAACAACAACAACTACTACTACTACCACCACGACAACTACTACCACATCCACCACTACTTCAACAACTACTACAACTTCTACCACATCTACCACGACTTCGACTACTTCTACCACAACTACTACTTCTACTACATCCACAACTACCTCCGATACTTCTACATCAACTTCAACAACATCTTCTGCTGCAACCACAACTTCAACATCTACGACCACGTCCACTACAACGACTACGCTCGTTACTTCCACTTCTACAACAACATCACCCGAAATCGTCAATACTCTCGGTGACCTGAACCGTGACAACGCGATCAACGGAAAGGACGCTTCTTACGCGCTTGCACTTTACGCCGATTCTTCTTCCGGATCTTCTTTCCCGGATGAGTATGAAGCAGAAGTCGGAGATGTTAATTTCGACGGAATGGTCGACGGCAGAGATGCTTCCACGATCCTTTCATATTACGCTGATCTCTCCTCCGGGCTCGATCAAAGATTCCCTCAATACCTCGCCGACAGGAGCATAAATGTCCCGGCTAAATATTTCAGATAACATAAGACCAAAGGCTGCCATACGCTAATGTATGGCAGCCTTTTTATCGTTTATTCCTGTTCTGTTCCTCTGAGGTCGTTCACTATATCAATGAAGACCTGAACGTCGCGGTCATATGCCTCCTGCATCTCAGACTCCTTGCTGTAGAGCAGCTTCTGCGGCTTTCTGATCGCTATATACAGATCATCCGGCACAAGTTCGGGATCGATCCCTATGCGTTCAGCAAAGGGCGTATCCTTCAGATAGAAGTAGTAGCCGAATATCTCAGGATCATCCGGGAATATCTCTCCGAGATCCATGAATATGCTCTCTGTATCCGCCATGGCTTTGAATTCGTTGCCGGCAAATACGATAAGCGAATCAGCTGACTGGAGCTGTGTGACCAGCTTTGTGTCAGAACCGGTAACATAATTAGAGTATCCGTCCTTATAGCGCTCGATATAATACAGCGAGCACAGTTTCTTGCCGTTGCCGTTATTGTCAGGCGTGAAGCTCTCAACATATCGCTGAAGACCTTCAGATGTTCCTATAGACGCATCTGTTGCTATTACAAGCACTGTGATATCCGGACGGGGTTTTGTGATACAGCTGTGTATCAGATACGCGAATATCAGCACGATCACCAGACCTATGCCCAGCCACCATTTGTTATGGTAGAAAAAGTTGGATATCTTTTTCCAGAATGAAAGCTTTATCGCTTCTTCGTGCTCTTCATGGATGGTCTCACTCTCTTCGATGAGTCCCTGTTTCAGACGTATTAGCTCCTTCTTCTCTTCAAGGATGCGCCGCTCATACGCTTCCTGTTTTTCCTTTTCACGCCGGGCAAGTTCCTTTTCAAGTTCTTCCTGTTTCCTCAGCTCTTCCTGACGCTGCTTTTCACGTTCTTCGCGCGATACCTGGAATACGCTTTTGGTCACTTTTACCCTGTCGTCGCTTCTGTTATCATCACTTTCTGCTGACGATACCTTCTCTTCCACGTCGTTTCCTTCGTTTTTATTCTTCTTCATTATCATTTCTCCTGCTGTTATAAGTGATTAAATTATAACACGTCTGCTGTTTTATGTCAAGAAGAGACGCCCGTCAGCGGCGTGAACATGAGTAAAGCCCCTGTATAAAGGGGCTTTGAGTTCATATGTATTTAACGCCAAGTGCTTTTAGTGAACTGCGCATTTTATTGCGTTTGCTGTCACTGAAACGGCAGCCGGCACTTTCAGAGATCACGCTGACGGGTATACCTGCTTTTACTGCGCCCTTTGCAGTTGCTCCAAGGCAGCCGCATTCATCTATACCGCAGAGATACAGCTGTTCATAGCCTGCTTTTTCCACATGCTCCCTGAACGTCTTTGATGTGAAGGCATCCTTCAGATTCTTTTCGAAACACAGTCCGGATACATTTTTTATGCCGCTGTATATCTCTGCCCCTTCTGTGCCTTTTATGGAGAATCCGATGAACCACTTATTTGTGATGATATTCGGGAATACCTGAATGATGTATATCACATCGCAGCCTTCTGCACTGTATTTTTCTATGCTGTCATTCACACTGCTTACAAGTTTTTCTGTATCATAGCTGAATTTTTTCATGCGCTTATCCCAGAGATAATCATTCTGCATATCTATAACTACTAATGCTTTTTTGTTTGACATGATATCACCTCTTTCAATAATCCTCTTCACTGCCGTATTTCTTGTACACTGCCGTTCCGCCTATTGCTGCTGCCAGCAGGCAAAGCAGAAGGTTGACATAGAACTGCGTGCTGCGGTTCAGCAGATTAAGTGAATCTGTGAAGTTTGAAAAAAATTCACCGAACGTGCCCTCCGTGAAGCCGTATACTTCCATTGTCGCCTTATCCATCGCCTTATCCACCTGCTCATCTGTCATTGCGCTTGCTGCCTGTATTACGTCAACATACTGGTTGTTGCGCATCTCCTTTTTTGCATCTGTGAAAAGATCCATAAGTTCCCAGCACCAGACTATCTTTGTACCGATGAACACGATAATCAATACGACTGCCGCCAGTATCATTATTCCGTACTTTTCGTCTATGAAGCACTTTTTCATTGCTGTCCTGCATCCTAAAACTGCTCCGCATGCTACGAATAGTGCGCCGACGATCGCGAAGAATCCTACCTTTCCGATAAGCAGCCATATTATGAATCCCGGAAGCGCTCCTGCGATCGACATTCCTGCAATACGGCATATATCCATTGCAACGGATCTGTCGCTCATTGAGTAAAGTTCACCTGCTGCCATAACATCTTCAGAACTGAACTCTCTTGCTTTAGGTGCAAATACCGAGCCTGTCGGCTTCTGTTCTTCCTTTTCCTTTTCGGATGTCTCCGTAGACAGGTCGTTCTCATTCAACATTTCATCCATTTTCAATACTCCATTCTATATCATTTTACGACATTCCCTGCCGCTTCTAACATAATAACATATTATAACTTAAATTGCAAGAGAAACACGGCAGTCACATTACTGCACTGCCGTGTCCTTCATCTTATCATGCGCTCATAAGTTTTTTTCTCAGGCTTACAAGATCGAATGCGTCCACCATGCCGTCTGCATTGATGTCAGCAGCTTCCGCCTGCGATGACGTCAACGCTTTCCTGCGCAGTATGTGATTCTGGAGCAGCACAAGATCAGCTACATCTGCTTTTCCGCTGCCGTCTATGTCGCCTGCTGCTGATGCGAGCTTGGTCCCGTACAGCTCTATCTCTGATATGTTGCAGCAATATACATCATCTGCATTATAGCCATTGGAAGGCTTTCCTTCCGGAACTGTGTAGCGTATGTATCTTGCTCTGGCATCGCCGTCAAGACTGCGGACATACTCCATGCCGTAACCCGGTTTTGTATTTATAGTGTACACCGTCTTCCACTCATTTCCGTCAGTGGACACCTGGAAGTAACCGTCTGTCATGCGGTACTCGTATCCCTTTCTCGCACAGTAGCCTATTGCCTTTATGTCGTATAATGCGCCGAGATCAGCCTGTACCCAGCCCTGACCGGTACCGTCAAAATATGTTGAGATGTCGCCGTCGAAAGCCTTATCATAGCTTGTGGATGCTGTGCTGTGCCATGAATCCGAGCCTGAATATGCCGTCGGGATTATCCTGTCATACTCATTCTTTATGGAAGGAAGTCCGTAAAGCTCTATCTCTGCCACGTTGCAGCAATATGTGCTGTCCGTATTCACGCCGTTATCAGGCTTGCCTTCCGGCACTGAATAACGTATGTACCTTGCAGTGCTGCCGCCGTTGAAATTAGTGACGTATCTCATTCCGGAAGGCTTATCCGGAACTGTATACGCTGTTGTCCAGTTCGTTCCGTCCTCAGAGAACTGGAATGAACCGTCTGTCATACGCTGCTCATAACCCGCTCTCGGGCAGAAGCCTATGGCTGAGATATCGTATGCCTTGCCGAGATCTACCTGTACCCAGCCGGCTGTAAGACCGTCAAAATATGTTGTTCTGCTGCCGTCAAATGCCTTCTCATAGTTTACGGACTGGTCGTTCTTCCATGACTCCGAACCGGAAACCATATTATTGGTAACGTTTATCTTGTTCTGGAGAGAAGTGCTGCCCTTTACACCGTCTATCACAAATGTGGTGATAGAATTCGGCGCAAGCGAAGTCTTCAGCGTTCCGCCGCTTATAGCAGTATTGCCTATATCCTTCCAGTTTTCGGTATTGCTGGTGCGTATTCCCTTTGCAGAACTTCCGACTGCTGAAAAACCGGTAAGATCAAATGTGTAGTCGTTTGATGAAGATGATGTGTTGTACACTACGATAACAAGCTGTCCTGCGTCCGGATCGTAGGCTGCCATTGTTGTGTCAGGACAATTCAGCATTATCATGCCGGGACGTATGTATCTGGAGTACTGACCAAAAGCGTAGTACTTCTTTGTGAGTATCACCTCATTCTTGTCGTGGTCTGCTACTGCAAGTCCCCAGAATCCACCTGATGTATTGACCATTCCGCTGTCCTTGTTTCCGTTGTATCCTACAGATGAGATATGGTTGTCTATCGCCTGCCAGAGTATCCATGCTGTGGGATTGAGCTGGTTGCAGTCAAGAGCTATGCGCTGGGCAAGCCAGAGTGCAGAACCCATTTCTCCGGCATTGGTACCGGCTGTTCCGCTACCGTCAACTTCGCTCATCCAGAGGTTCTTTCCGGCTGATAACGCAAGGGATTTCAGCTCACTGCGCCTGCTTCCGCCGTAGGTATGAGTATCTATACGGCCTATAGCATTCTTGGCATCGGATGAAAGAGCATTATAACATTCGATCTGGGTGTCTATGGATGTTTCATCAGTACCGCTGAGTATCACGTCGCTCATGCCTCTTTCCTTCATGGCACGCTGGAGCTCGGTGATGATCTTCGATTCTGAACTGCCCTTGTCGAAATGACAGCCCTCCTGCTTCTTTGAAAATGCTCCCCAGAAATTGGTATACGGCTCATTCATAGCCTCAACACTCTGGATATCCACTCCCCATACATTCTTGTAATGGTAGCAGACCTCAGCCATGTAATCCGCGAACTCTTCATACTGGTCATCCTTGAGGTTGTTCTTTCCCGCATCGGTGTTGCCGGTGCTGCATCCGCTCTTAGTCATGTAGTACGGCGGCGAATTGGAGAACATCTCAACTATCATATCATCTCCGGCTGCCTTGATACACTTCATAAGAACGTTTCTCTGGTTGTAGTCAGCATTCCAGTCGTATGTAACTGTGCCGTTGTTGTACACAGTATATCCCGGCATGTTCGAGTCTGTTCGGGTTATGTGATGATGTGTGGGATCATCACCGCCGCCGATATTGAATCGGGCTATATTCATTTTCAGTCCGTTGTCTCCGAAGAAGAGATCGGCTGTCTTCTGTGCAAGAGTATCCGAATACCCTACACGGTTCGCCCACCAGCAGAGTGATGTGCCCCAGCCTTCGAATACGCCTCCGTTTATCTCATATGTACTGAGAGGAGATATCACAACTACAGTTGCCGCATCAGTATCGGTAGATATCATGCTCATGTCAGCGCCTGCCATTGCTACGCCAATTGCCAGCGCAGATGCTGTAAGCCTTTTAAGTAATCCCATAATTTCCAACTCCTTATCCAACTATAACAGTTGCAGTTATTCTTTTGAATCGTTCGGCAAGTTCTTCTTCGTCGCGCAGATTGATGACCGGATCTCCGTTGGCATCAAATATCACGCGCTTTATCCTTGTGTGCCGGCAAGGATCATAGAGAGGATCTTTATTGTATGTACCGCATTTCTGCGACGCATGCTCAGCAGGTCTTGCATGGTAGACTATCAGCAGATTGCCGTACTCATCGGTCACGAAACTGTTGTGTCCGGGACCGGAAGCACCGTCAAGGTCAGCCGTCGAGAGTACCGGATAACTGAGTTTCTTCCAGTTCTTCGTATCCATGAGGTCCGAGTTAATATCAGCTTCAAGTCTTCCCACACAGTATTCCGAACCTGTACCGGATGCAGAGAAGAATACATATACCTTTTTATCGGTCTTCAGTACAGCTGCGCCTTCGTTCACACGATTGTTCACCATTTCCCAGTCATATTCCGGCTTTGTGAGCATTATGGGCTTGGTAATGAGCTTCCACGGCGAAGAAGGATCTATCTCAGCCATGAAGAGTGAGGAATCTCCCTTTATCTCAGCCCATATCACATAATGATGACCGTTGTTCTCAAAATAGGTCATGTCAAGTGAGAAATTGGCGAATGACTCTGTATCTCCGCTTGAAGGCTGCATCTGTCCGCATTCCGTCCAGTTTCCGGTATACGGATCGCCGTCGCATTTCAGCACATACGGACGTATCGCCCAGACATTGTCGCTTGAACCGGCTGCAAAGAATATGTACCAGTAACCGTTTATGCAGTGCATTTCGGGCGCCCAGATATGCTTTGCCATTATGCCGGAAGGATGTGCCTTCCAGATCACCTTTTCCTCTGCTTCCGCAAGGCCTTTGACAGTGCTGCTCCTCCTGAGTACTATGCGGTCATATCCGTTGTCCGCATTGCCTCTTGCCGGATATGAGGCTGTAAAATAGTAATAATCCCCCTGCACTATATACGGATCAGCTCTTTCTTCTATAAAAGGATCACTGTAAAGGTCTCTGCTTGAGAGCAGGGTTCCTTCAGCAGTGTAAGTTCCGGGCTTCATGGTGTTTATCCCGTATTTATCATCCCATTCCACATACATCTTCGCTTTGCTGCCGTCACTGTATACCGCTGTAGCATAGGAAGGAAGGGAGGTCTTTTCTCCTATTCCTGCATGATATACCAGAGGCTCTGTGCCGGTATTTATGGGGTGCAGACCTTCCGACGGGAAAGCACTCACCAGTGCATCGTACTGGTCGCCGTTTATGGGGATAACATAGCCGTGACGCGGAGTGAAATCGAAGCTGTAGCTGCTTCTGTCCACTGTTTTGAAATTTTCAAGGTCAGTGGTCTCCTGCATCACATAATATCCGTTTCCGTAGGCGTCGGACATCATCACCCATTTGTCGGAATCGTTGAGCTTGTATATGTTCGGTCCTTCTACGCCGATATTGCCTTCTGATACCTGCTTTATCTCACGGTAAGGTCCGCTCGCATGCTCTGCTTCTGCAAGATAGATGCGCTTGTTCGTCTCGTTCTTGTAGTACATGTAGTACTTTCCGTTACGGAATATTATATCCGAGTCGATGGCATCGTTGCCGTTGGCAGGGGCAAACAGGAGAGCCGGTTCAGTGTCCAGCGTCTTCATGTCCCTGCTGTATGCGTAATACATTATGGTACGGTCGTCTCTTCCCGGGACTCTCGCTGCATAATATATCATATATGCGCCCTTTTCGGGATCGTAGATCGCCTGCGGTGCCCATGCACGGTCCGCATTCATCATCAGCGGATATTTGCCGGATATCTCTATGAGCGTCTCGTCAAACCAGTGGACAAGGTCTGTGGATTTGGCGCTTATGAGATTGCGGTTGCTGTTCCAGCCCAGAGATGACTTCATATCCGTCGCCAGCATATAGTAAAGCCCGTCTTCACCTTTGAATATGTACGGATCGCGGAGGCATTCCGTCCCCACTCCGGATTTCCAGACCGCCCTTCCGCCGTTCAGCGCTTTGAAATGATATCCGTCAGTACTTACGGCGTATGACAGTCTCTCCTGCTCTGGAGAATTGCCGAGAAAATACGCGAAAAGATATGCTGTATCCGGCTTTTCTGCCGGTATATCACATCCGGCTTCCGTATATGTACCCCTGCCAAGTATATAATCCGAGAGGATACCGAGATCCTTGCCGTCTGTTATGCCGTCACAGTTCATATCTGCTATCTTCATTCTTACATCGTCAAATCCGCTGCTAAGTCCGTTCTGCATGAGAGAACGGTCAAAAATGTCTATCACGCCGTCCATATTCAGATCTCCCCGCAAAAAACTGTATTCGCCGTCTGTCGGACGGATGTAGAACTTCTGACCTTCACCTCCCCAGTAGTCCCACTGGTCGATATTTGCTCCGTTTTCATGGCTTATGTCATAAACGTCCAGTGCCGCTTTTCCGGAGCATTCAGCCGTTATGTAATAAGCATCATCGACGCGGTGCAGTATGAAATGCTGAGAAGGAAGGTCTTCATACCCGGAAAGGTATATGTTCCTTCCGTTGCCGTTGTCTCCGCCTTCTACCGTCATCGCAAGCCCGGGATCTGATGCAGACAGGATACAGCATTTTCCGTCGCCTGCGCTCTCTATCTTCCAGCACTGCGAAAGGTCTCCGAGTTTTTCCCACTGATGCACATTGCCGTCGGCAGAAGCTGTAACATACTTGCCGCTGAGTCTGACCATTATCGTATACTCGCATCCGCTTATAATGTCGCCTGAACTGTCGATACGTTCAGAACTCACGATACCGGATGCCCTGTCGATACTGCCCGGATACGCAGTGCCGGCTATCACAAGTGCCGCCGCTGAAGCTGCAATGCGCCGCCTTTTTTTATTCATCGCCCAAAACCTCTTTTCTATGTATATATTGTCCGTATTATACACTTTGATTTTAGCACAATGCTATAACTTTTGTCAATATATTACAAAGCATTTGTCCGGATATTTTTGAGATTTTTTTAATATGCCGCATATTTTACTTATTTTTATGTGTTTATGAGTCTATTGGTTCACAAAACAGAAACTGCCGGACCTGAAAATACAGATCCGGCAGTTTCTGTTGATGTATGCTGACGTGAAAGCTCTTATTCTTCAAAGCAGGTCCATTCTTCATAGCAGTTCATATGCTCGAACATATCAATGGTCCTTGACTGCGATCTATAGTATCCTTCAAGTCTTTCTTTGTATTCAAGCTGTTCCGGGGTTATCTTTGTCATTCCGCTTTCGTGATCCCCGATCGTCTTTTTGGTATAATACTTCCCGAAATAATATAATTTACAGTTTCCTCTGTCAATTTTGTCTTTGTAAACATCAGTAACGATACTGCTCGTCATTTTGTGGTGGATGTGTCCGTACTCACCGTCAGGATTATGGGTGGCTATCAGTTTCCAGTCCTTGTACGTCATTACTTTTTCAACATCCTTGATTATGCCCGACTTGTTCTTGTTCCAGCTGTCCTTGTGGAAAAACGCCTTGTCCGGATAGCAAAGTATGATGCCGTCGTTCCCTGATTCCCGGATGACCTTCTCAAATTCCTTTCTGCGGACGCAGTTGTTGCCGTTGGTTATCACGACCACAAAGTAACCGCCAGCCATAAGATGAGCACCGCCCCACAGTACCTCATCATCCGGATGTGCAACTATCATCAGCTTATCTGCACCGTCGATCCCGTGTTTCCTGAGTTCCTCATCCGTAAGCCTGCACACATGATAGGTGCTGTAGACGTAGGATACCACAACGCTGCACAGAATAAACAGGATCGAGATCAGCGCAACGACAGTTCTCTTATGTATAAGTATTTTCATAGTTCCCCCAAAAGATGATTCTTTATCCCTATATGTCATTATGTCTTCTTGCAAACAGTCAACTGCACGCTTAACTATACAATTATTCTACCACAAGTATACGTTTTTGTCAATAATCATCTCGCATTATGTCGAAAATGCTGTCATATATGTACCGGCTGCATTATCTGGAAGCTGAATTCCTCGTTTGCAAGCACGATCTTGTCACCGTCTATGATATGTGTCTGTTCAAGCGGCGAAAGTTCATGTCCGTTTACGTATGTCTTGTTCGTAGAACCCATGTCGCGTATGTAGTACATCCCGTCTCTGTTGATTATCTCGGCATGGCGGCGGCTGACTGTGCTGTTGTCCGGAATGCAGATGTCAGAATTGGTCTTGTCTTTGCCTATCCTTGTGACACTGCGGTCCAGCAGCATTCGCTCTCCGGTGGATACCCTTGTGATGTAAGCTCTCGGCAGTTCTTTCTCAAATACCGGTTCAGGCTCATGTGCAAACGGGACTGCTTCCGACTTCTGCTGCGGTTCTTCACCCTGATATGCACCGCATCCGGTACAGTAAATCTGTCCGTCTTCAAGTATCTCCCCACACCGACGGCATACCGGCTTTACAGCCGGCTTCACTTCCGGCTCGGGTATCTGATGCACAGCAGGCTCTCCGTTCAGCTTTCCGAAAGGAGTACCGCACTGCTCGCAGAATCCGGTTCCTGCGAATCTCGGTGCTCCACATACCGGACAGCTGCCGACAGTTACCGGCTGCGGCTGTACTGCTGCAAACTGAGGTGCAGCCTGCGGTATCACTCCGGTCTCAGAGCCGCATTTCGGACAGGATACAGCTCCCGGACGCAGCGGACGTCCGCAGCTCAGACACATTGTCCTCTGCATATATTTCCTGTACAGATTATCACTCAAATCCATCACTCCACTCAGAGTCTTCTCGTCTTTTCTATATTCTATCACAATACCACAGCAATGTCAATGTTATGACCTGCTATTCGACACTTTGTGATATGGCATCGTGACGCTGCATCCCTGATCGCAGCATAGTTCTATAAATGATAAGTTTTTTTGCGCGTCTATTGCTCTTTCCGTAATTATTTGTTATAATTATAAAAAAACGAAAGGATAACTGTTATGATGTGGATAATTATACTGGTGCTCGTGCTGATCGCGGCTATAGGCGGACTTATCTATCTTATACGCGGATTCAGGCGATTCAGCTTCATCAAAGAACTCGGAAACAGGAGCAAACCGCTTTCTTGGGCGGTAACTCTGCTGCCGTTCGCAGGCATTGCCTGCTTTGCTTTCATCAATGTATGGTCGGTGATGATAGTACTCATTCATCTTTTCTTCTTCTGGCTGGCTGCCGATCTGATAGGCAAACTTATCCGCAGATGTCTGAAAAAAGAACGCAGACGCAACATCGAAGGCTGTATAGCTATCGTTTTTACTGCCGCATATCTCGGAATCGGCTGGTACATGGCGCATCATGTGTTCCGCACTGAATACTCGTTCACAACTTCTAAGGATATAGGAGGAGACTCCCTCAGGATAGTGGAGATAGCTGATCTGCATCTCGGCATTACTCTCGACGGTGATCAGTTCGAGGAACAGTGCAGGCGCATAGACAGCGAATCGCCTGACGTGGTCATAGTTGCCGGCGATTTCGTGGATGATGAGTCAGAAAAAGATGATATGATAACTGCATGCAGTGCCCTCGGAAATATAGATACAGATTACGGCGTGTACTTCATATTCGGCAATCACGATAAGGGTTACTACAACAGCCGCGATTTTTCAGCTGACGATCTCCGCGCTGAACTCGAAAAAAACGGCGTCATCATTCTTGAAGACGAGTGTGTGCTTGTGAACGATTCCTTCTACATAATCGGCAGACAGGACAAGTCCGAAGACGAACGTGCTCCGATGTCTGAACTCATAAAAGATACAGACGATTCAAAGTATGTCATCGTTGCAGATCATCAGCCTAACGACTACGCAAATGAAGCTGATGCAGGAGCTGACCTTGTTCTCTCAGGTCATACCCATGGCGGTCACGTTTTCCCTGCCGGTCAGATCGGTCTGCTGATCGGTGCAAATGACCGCATCTACGGAACCGAGACTCGCGGCAGCACAGATTTCGTCGTGACATCCGGCATATCCGGGTGGGCTATCCCCTTCAAGACCGGCACATTCTCAGAATATGTAGTTATTGACATAAAAAAAGAATGATTATTTTCCGTAGACCATGTACAGCAGCTTGTTCTTTGCTCCGCTCGGCAGGATACGGTCAAGCATGCAGGCAGCTTTGTATCCTAAACCCATGGTGTAAAGCGGCTTGACCTTCTTTTTGCCCACAAGCTTCATGATATATCCTGCAACTTCATCGGTGCTGTAGCCGTTCTGTTCATCATGCTCCATGACTGCAACAGAACGGCTTATTCTTCCGCCGTATTCTTCGTCGCCTTCTATCGACTTGCTGCGCGCAGAGGTAAAGCCTGTTTTTGCGTCTCCAAGCATGACTGCACACACCTGTACGCCATAAGGTCTCAACTCGTTCGCGAGACCGCAGGTATAGGAATTTATGCCCGCCTTCGTGACAGAATACCATATCTGGAACGGTATCGGCATTACTGCTGCAACGCTGCTGATATTTATTATCAGTCCCCTCTTATGCCTGCGCATATAAGGTGCAGCTGCTTTGCATACATTTGCCGTTCCCACAAGATTAACGTCAAGCTGCCGCATTACTTCGTCGTGCTCTGTGAACTCAGCCGCTCCCGAAATACCGAATCCGGCACAGTTCACTACAAGATCAATATGCTGTTCTTTATCGTATATCTCAGACATGAGCTTTATGATACCTGCTTCGTCCGTTACGTCGGCTTTGCAGTGTATGATCCCTTCTGCACTGCTGTCACGTCTTGAAAGCTCATACACCTTCCATCCGGATTTTCTGAGTTGTTTCGTAAGAGCAAGTCCTATGCCGCTGCTTCCGCCTGTTACTACTGCTGTCCTTTTCATATTTATCACTCCGTATCACTGCCGGCACTGCTGTACAGTCCGGCGCATCATAATAATACCATTATACCATAAGCACCGAACCGCTGCAATCTCTATGTTAGCCAAAGCTAATATTCGGATACAAAAAAATCCGCCTGCGCGGTATTTCCTGCATCTTTATTTAGAGACCGATACCGCTGAACACGCGGCACCGATCTCAATGAGAGGGCATAAATATAACAATTGTATATCCTACAATTATTTTACTATATTAAAATCATATCCACAACCCATAATCTGCATATAAGGTGGACAAAACGAATATCATTTTGCATAAGTAAAGGCACCTCACTGAGGTGCCTTTGAGTTTTTTATCACTTGAATACTGCGAGCAGGAATCCGGCTGCGATAGCTGATCCTATAACGCCTGCAACATTCGGGCCCATTGCGTGCATGAGCAGGAAGTTCTTCGGGTTAGCCTTCTGACCTTCCATCTGTGATACACGGGCTGCCATGGGAACAGCAGAAACACCTGCTGAACCGATGAGCGGATTGATCTTTCCGCCTGAAAGCTTGTACATGATCTTTCCGACGAGAAGTCCGCCGACTGTTGAGAAACAGAATGCTGTGAGTCCAAGAACGATGATCTTGAGTGTCTCAGCAGAAAGGAATCTTGTAGCAGCTGTAGTTGCACCTACAGATATTCCGAGGAATACTGTTACGATGTTCATAAGTGCATTCTGAACAGTGTCAGAAAGTCTCTCAGTAACACCGCACTCTCTCCAGAGGTTGCCGAGCATGAGGCATCCTACCAGCGGAGCTGTTGAAGGGAGAAGAAGGATAACGAACATTGCAACGATTATCGGGAAGATTATCTTCTCTGTCTTTGATACTGTACGAGCCTGCTCCATCTTTACCTGACGCTCCTTCTCTGTTGTGAGAAGTTTCATTATCGGAGGCTGTATCATGGGGATAAGTGCCATGTATGAGTAAGCTGCGATAGCGATAGCTCCAAGGAGATGAGGTGCGAGCTTTGTGGTGAGGAAGATAGCTGTCGGTCCGTCAGCACCGCCGATGATACCGATAGAAGCTGCCTCATTGCCTGTGAATCCGAGACAAACTGCGCCGAAGAATGCGAGGAATACGCCCATCTGTGCAGCTGCTCCGAGAAGAAGGCTCTTCGGATTTGCTATGAGCGGTCCGAAGTCAGTCATAGCGCCTACGCCCATGAATATGAGCGAGGGATAAACACCGGCTTTAACACCTATATAGAGGATATCCAGCAGTCCGCCGTGTGCCATTATAGCACCGTAGCTGTGATAGTCCTCGTGTGTCGCATCGAGGAAATTGTCCCAAAGGTCAACGTGATAGAGCGCATCTGCCGTATCAGCGCCGGCAAAGTACGAAAGGTTTACGAGAAGGCATCCGAATGCGATACCTACGAGCAGCAGCGGCTCGAACTTTTTCTTGATACCGAGGTAGAGAAGCAGGCATGATACAAGTATCATGATGAGATTCTTCCAGCCCTCGTCTACGAAAAAGCTCTTGAATCCGGAGCTGTTCCATAAAGTTTCAAGGGTCTCAATTACATCCATTCTGCTGCCCTCCTTATGCGATAACGACCAGCGGTGCACCTGTGTCTACAACTGCGCCCTTGCTTGTTACCACCTGTGCAACAGTGCCGTCCTTGGGGGATACAATCTCGTTTTCCATTTTCATAGCTTCGAGGATAACAAGTATCTGTCCTGCCTTTACTGTATCGCCCTGCTTTACGTCAACACGGATGATGTTGCCGGGCATAGGAGCTTCAACAGTCTCGCCGGCTGCAAGATTTACAGGAGCAGCAGGCGCAGGTGCAGCTGCCGGTGCTGCGGCAGCCGGTGCTGCTGCGGGTGCAGCTGCGGCAGCCGGTGCAGGTGCGAGTGCCTCATACTCATCAAGCAGAACAGCCTTGCCCTGCTCGACCTCTACTTCATATGTCTTACCGTTAAGAGTAACTTTATACTTCATTGTTATTTGACCTCCTTAATGGAAATAAAGTGCAGTTCATTCAGAGGCTTCTGCATCTTATCAGCTACTATAGCCATTATCATTGCAGCCTCCTTGTCCGGCACGTCAAAAAGCTTTACATGACCGGCTGAACCCGGTGCAAGCTTCTGTTCAGCGGGAGCTGGTGCGGAAGCTGCGGCCGGCAGCTGCTCTGCATTCTTCTTTTCAGCCTCAGCAGCAGCTTTTGCCTTGGCATCCTTTGACTTGAAATATGCGCCTGTGCAGTAAAGAACGCACATCAGTATAACAAGTCCGAAGAATACTACTGCATAGCCGAAGACAGCAGTTACTCCTGCTTCACCTATTGAAAGCTCCTTGGCAGCTTCGGTGGTCACCTCAGTGATCTCCTCGATGCTTTCGGTTAAAGTTGCGTCAATCATATGCTGCCTCCTTACATTTCCTCAATAGTGTAAACAGCCTCGTTTTCTTCCTTAGCCTTGCGGTCCTTGAGGAATTTAAGAGTCTGATCGGGATAGCAGATATAGCTCATTACATCCTCTTCACTGCGGCAGAGATCACCGAGTGCTTCTCTTGATGCTGCGAATTCTTCGCCTGTGCGCTTCTGATCCTCGATACGGCAGTCTACAGGCTGTGCATCACCGAGCACCTTCTTGCTGAGCTCAGCATCAATAGGTGCAGGTGCGATACCGTATTCGCCCTTGATATAGTTCTTTACTTCCTTGGAGATGTTCTTGTATCTCTCGCCGACAAGTACATTTGTTACTGCCTGATTGCCTACCATCTGTGAAAGAGGTGTTACCAGCGGAGGATATCCGAGGTCAGCTCTTACCTTCGGGATCTCAGCAAGTGCAGCATCGAACTTGTCCATTGCGTGCATGTCTGTAAGGTTTGCGATCATGTTGGAGAGCATACCGCCGGGAACCTTGTATACAAGTGCCTGTGCATCTGTTGCAAGGCTCTTGGGATTGAGCTGACCGTTGTCGATATACTTCTGCTTGATAGGCTTGAAGTAGTCGTTTACCTTGTTGATGACTTCTTCATTCAGTCCGCAGTCGATGCCGTACTGCTGAAGGGCATAGAACATCGTCTCTGTTGCAGGCTGTGATGTACCGCCTGAGAAGCATGATGTTGCTGTGTCGATAACATCAATGCCGGACTCTATAGCCTTTGTGAGTGTCATGTAAGCCATACCTGTTGTGCAGTGTGTATGGAGTATGAGTGTCATGTCACCGATAGCATCCTTGATGCCCTTGATGAGATGCTCTGCCTCATAGGGCGACATTGTACCTGCCATATCCTTCAGGCAGATAGTATCGAAGCCCATTGTCTTGAGTTCCTTGCACATCTCGATGTACTTCTCAACTGTATGTACAGGGCTCTGGGTGTATGAGATACATCCGGAAGCGATAGTCTTTTCAGTTGCATACTTCTTAGTTGCGTTGAGAGCTGTCTCTATGTTGCGGAAGTCATTGAGCGCATCGAAGATACGGATAACGTCGATGCCGTTCTTGATAGAAAGCTCTATGAACTTCTCAACTACGTCGTCATGGTAGTGCTTGTATCCGAGAAGGTTCTGACCTCTCAGGAGCATCTGGAGACGGCTGTTGGGAAGGTGCTTTCTGAGTCCGCGGAGTCTCTCCCACGGATCTTCGCCAAGATATCTGAGGCAGGAATCAAATGTAGCTCCTCCCCAGCATTCGATAGAATAGTATCCAGCCTTGTCCATCTCATCGAGGATGCCCTCGTAATCTGAATAAGGCAGACGTGTTGCCATGAGTGACTGGTTAGCGTCACGCAGGACAGTTTCTGTCAGTTGCACTTTTTTCATGTACAATCCTCCTAATAATAATCTGCATAGCAGAAAGAATACCAAATGGTCAGATTGCGTCTTTGCAAAAAAACCAATCAAAATTAATTATACCACAAACGAAATCAAATTTCCACTGTTTCGGGTGATTTTTTCACCTGTTTTGATATGCACAATAATACTTATTTTCGAAGCAGGGCACAACACTATAGTGAACATCGCCCGATGTCACGTCAAAAATAATGTCTGACTGCACAAAAAAATGCGAATATTAGTATACATTGACCATTTAGCAAGCCTATGTTATAATAATTATGGTAAAATTATCGCTTATGTACTTAACATGCAAGATCACATCTCATGTTCATGTAAGGGGGAATATTAAAATGAAAAGGCGATCATTATTAAGGCGCACTGCCGCATCGCTCCTTGCGCTTTCAGTATGTGCCGGAACTGTCCTCTCTCAGTTCCCGGGAAAGCTGATAGCACCGGAATATGCAGCAGCCGTCTCCTCTAAGTCAAGAGTCCGTGTCGATATAAACAGGAACGACGGAAGGTCTGCTCTATATGCTCCTAATGCCGAAAACTGGATATTCGACGGCAGCGCTTTTACAACTTCTTCCGGCATCACAGTGAAAATAAGCAACGGAAGCAGCAGCGGTTCTGTGGACTGCACAAACAACAAAAAGCTCCAGAAATATGACGGCACCACTCCATATCTGATAGCTGACGGCTTGTTCAACAAAGACAACGACACCAGCGGCGCTCTGAAGATCGAGATATCCGGTCTGTCGAACGGAACTCATTCTTTTTCCGGCTGGCATGCCTGCGGATACGGCAATGTCGATCCCAGCACTCTCAAGATATCGGTGAACGGTTCTGTCAGGCAGACAGGCATAAAGTGTCCCACCAACATCACCAGCGACAATGATGCCGGCAGGTCTTATGTTGAATTCACCGGCTCATCAGTCACTATTCTGATACAGGGTGAGGGAAACAAAAGCTACAGCAACGCATGGCTCAACGCTTTCGAAATAGACGGCGCAAGTCCCTTCGACTCTATATCGAAAATATCCCCGGAAGACAAGTACAGACATCAGGATATCGGTGACGGTCTCAGCTGGACTGCCGGCAGCGGTGCTTCGTCTCACGATGTTTATATCGGCACAGATCCGGACAGTGTGTTCAACGCAACAAAGGCTTCGCCAGAATACAAAGGCACTGTTACAAAACCACATTTTGACCTTGACAGCAGCTACTCTTCAATCCCCACCTACTACTGGAGAGTCGATGAGGTCAGCGCATCCGGCACGGTCAAGGGCGCTGTTTACTCGTTCCAGCTCAACCGCCTTGCATTCCCGACAGCTGAAGGCTACGGACGCTGGGCAAGAGGCGGAAGAGGAGGTTCCGTTTACCATGTCACCAACCTCAATGACTCCGGTGAAGGCTCTCTCAGATACGGACTCGAAAACGTTACCGGTCCGAGGACTATCGTATTCGATGTCGGCGGCATTATCGAACTGAAAAGCAAGCTCACTGTGCCCAGCACCGGCGGTGACGTTTATGTTGCCGGTCAGACTGCTCCCGGAGACGGTATCACTCTCATCAACTGGGGATTCGGCATGCTGGGCTGCGATGACGTTATAATCCGCGATATCCGCGTAAGGCCGGGCGATCGCGGTCTCACGGGAGTAAATGATGTATCGGACGGAATGGGACTTTCAAGTTCCAACCACTGCATCATCGACCACTGCTCAATGTCATGGGCTACCGATGAGGGATTCTCGTCCCGCTCAGCCTCAAATATCACGTTCCAGTGGAATATCATAGGTGAATCTCTCCATGATTCCATACACTACAACGCCGATGACCGAACCAAGACAGAAACTCACGCTTTTGCAGGCTCCATAAGCGGAAATGTCGGAAGCTTCCACCACAACCTGCTGATAGACTGCACCGGCCGCAACTGGTCTCTTGCCGGAGGTATGGAACAGGACGCTGTGACATACGGCGGCGCACTGGATATCTCCAACAACGTAGTCTATAACTGGCGCGACCGTACAACTGACGGCGGCGTTCGCAGGCTCAATTTCGTGAACAACTACTATAAAGCCGGAGCATCAAGCAATACTTCGCTCCATGTCGTTTCTATCGACGGAAACGAACTCAACACAAGCGACATGCAGAAGATGTATGTGTCTGGCAATATCATGACAGACACGAGCGGAAATCAGATACTCAAGGCTTCCGACGACGCATGGGCTAAGGGAAAGGCTGTCACAGCCGGAAAGAATGCTACTGTGAACGATGTCAGGAGCACATCCCCTTTCTTCCCCAATTATATAAACCTCGATACCGCTGAAAATGCCTATAAGCGTGTCATCGACAACACTTCCGGTGCCGGTGCCAATGTCCCTGCGCTGGATTACATCGACAGCAGATACCACAAGGAAGTCACTAACGGAACGTACACATATTCCGGCAGCAAACAGGGACTCAAGGGCATCATAGACAGTCAGAAGGATGTCGGAGGATATCCTACATCTGCTAATTTCAAGGGCGGAACTGCTCCGGCTGATACAGACCGCGACGGAATGCCGGATACATGGGAGACCGCTCACGGTCTTGATCCGAATAACGCCTCTGACGGACCGATAGTCTCGCTTTCGGCTGACGACTATACTAACCTCGAAATGTACCTCAACGAACTCGCAGGTGATCCTGTGGAATTCAACGGCACTCCTGCACGCTCTGCTTTCGAAACTATAGAAGCGGAAGACTACAGCAGCGAATCCGGCACAAGGAATCAGGACCGCGAGGACGGTTCCGGCACTCATGTGGCTTACATTGAAAACGGCGACTATATCTCATTCAGAAATATCGACTTTGAAAACGGTGCAAAGAGCTTCAGCGCTCAGATCACAGGCAATGCTTCAGCTATTGAGATCTATGTTGATTCCCTCAGCGGTGATCCTGCGGCAGTTGTGAACATAAACAGTACCGGAAGCTGGAACAACTGGGAAACTATTAAAGCGAATATCCCCGTGATCTCCGGAAAGCATGACCTCTATCTTGTTTTCAAGGGCGGCAGCGGATATCTCCTCAACATCGACAGCTTCGTATTCGGCAAAGAATACGTTCCTCTGGACGGAAAACTGATAAAGAATATGACTGTATCTTCAGAAAATGCTTCCGGGTACAGGATAGTTTACGATGCCGGAACAGATTCTCCACTCTTCGGTGACCGTGCATTCACTTTCACTTCACTCCCGGAACAGCTCAGCGGTGCTGAACAGCTGATAACTGCATGCAATGACAAGGCTCTTACAGGTGATGTCATTTCATTCACGGCAGGTGAGGATATCACCGTATACGTCGCTCTCGACTCACGGATGATCTCCGCTCAGAGCGTTCCGGACTGGCTGAGCGGCTATGAACAGACCGGCTTTGAGGCTTCGACTTCAAATGACCTGACTTTCGTATTCTACCGCAAAGATATCAGCAAGGGCGATACAGTTGTTATCGGCGGCAACGGATATGCCACAAATGTGGTGAATTATACTGTTCTCGTGACCGAAAAAGCCGATGAACCGACTACGGACACAACCGCTCCTGAACTGAAAGCTGATCTCTGGGGAGATGCAAACTGCGATTCCGAAGTCAACATGGCTGACGCTGTAATTATAATGCAGTCGCTCTCTAATCCAGATACCTACGGCGTAGGGAAAGAAGACGGCATCACCCTCAAAGGACAGCTCAACGGAGATGTTTATGAGAACGGAAGCGGTCTTACAAATGCTGACGCCGGCTCAATACAGGCATACAAACTCGGACTTATAGATTCTCTTCCCGAGTCTTATCTCGGAAACTGACATTTCACTGCGGTATAATACCCTCTCTATACCATGCAGTACACTAAAACAGAGCTTTCAGGCGGAAGCTCTGTTTTTTCTTTTGAATCCCGGCGGCGGAATGCCGCCCCTATATTCTGCTCGTTACTCCGTATCCCCGGGCGGTGAAACGCCGTCCCTACATTCTGCTCGTTACTCCGTATCCCCGGGCGGCGAAACGCCGCCCCTACATTCTGCTCGCTCTTCACTACTTACTACTTACTACTTGCTATTTTCATAATTATGTGATATAATAATTTTGAGTTTGTTTTTGCTAACTCAAAAGGATAAATAGGAGGAATA
Organism: Ruminococcus flavefaciens; assembly: GCA_002373775.1. GTDB lineage: Bacteria > Bacillota > Clostridia > Oscillospirales > Ruminococcaceae > Ruminococcus > Ruminococcus flavefaciens_M. The sequence goes on from DFJW01000061.1 coordinate 68,706, forward strand.
AGAATGTCAGCTGTAGAATTCAAGGATGTTGTAAAAGTCTACGGAAAAGGCGAAGGTATGCAGGTCGCTGTGGATCATGTGAGTTTCACCATTGAAAAAGGTGAATTCGTAGTTATACTCGGTCAGTCAGGTGCCGGAAAATCCACTGTGCTGAACATGCTCGGAGGTATGGATATCCCCACCGAAGGCAAGGTCATCGTTGACGGGAAAGAGATCTCGTCTTATAATGATAAACAGCTTTCGGAGTACCGTGCTGATACTATCGGTTTCATTTTCCAGTTCTATAATCTCCTGCCGGGACTTACGGCATACGAAAATGTGGCTCTGGTGAAGGATATCAAGCGATCCGCACTCAGCGCTGACGATATGCTGGAGCGCGTAGGTCTTGCAGATCAGAAAAACAAATTTCCTGCACAGATGTCAGGAGGTCAGCAGCAGAGAGTATCTATCGCAAGAGCTCTTGCTAAGGATCCGAAAATCATTCTCGGTGACGAGCCGACCGGTGCACTGGACTCCGAAACCGGCAAACTGGTCATAGACCTTTTGCAGAAACTCTCGACCGAGCACGGCAATACCGTCATACTCGTTACACATAACGCGGATATCGCAAAATGTGCGAACAGGATAATACATATGCGCAACGGCAGGATAAAATCCATTAAGACAAACGATCAGCCGCTGTCTGTCAACGACATCGAATGGTGAGGTGCGCAATGCTCAGAAGGAAAATGCTCCGCGACATCAAGGCAAACTTTGCACAATTTTTCTCTATCCTGCTGCTTTCGCTGATCGCCATGTGGTGCTATACCGGTTTTCAGGCAAACGTTATCGGCGGAAACAAAGCAAGGAGCGAATACGAAAACAGTACCAATTTTGCGGACGGCTGGATATTCGGTGCTGCTTTCAGTGATGAACAGGCTGCTGAAGTTGCAGGTGTCAGCGGTATCAATGATGTACAGCTGAGAAGAGAATCTCTCGGCAAGGCTGACGAAGAATTCAACACGGCAGAGATGTACTGCTATTTTCAGAGAGATAACTCCGTGACGATACCAAAGACGATCGAAGGCGAAGACTTCGATCCCGAGGACACTGATGGTGTCTGGCTGTTCAGCAGATTCGCCGAAACTTGGGATATAAGTGTGGGCGACAGCTTTACGGTGCACGTCATGGGACTTGACATCACCAAAGAGATAAAAGGTCTTGTCGTAACTCCGGAATACGAATTCGCCTGCGCTTCAACGGATACCGATTCGGATTTTCATAATATCGGCTTCGTTTACCTCTCTCCGGATGTTCTTCCGGAAGATATGCGCGTCAGCAATGAGATAATTTTCACCTGCGAAGGTGACGCCCTCGACTATGAGGACGGTATTGCGGAAGCCCTGAATAACGAGTACGCATATCTGGCTGACAGGAACAGCATCAGAGGCTGGTATCAGCTTTCGGATGAACTTTCTCAGCACGACAGCTTTTCGTATATCTTTTCATTCGTATTCGTCGCTATCGCACTTCTTGTGATAATCACCACTATGAAGCGAATGATAACTCAGCAGAGAACTCAGATCGGTACTCTCAATGCGCTGGGAATGAAGAAGCGGAAAATACTTCTCCACTACCTCAGCTACAGTTTCATTCTCTCTCTGACAGGCTGCATTATCGGTATCATACTCGGCGTCCTGACATTCGGAAAGCTCATGGTGAACATGTTCAGCCGGTTCTACACTCTTCCCGGCTGGAAACCCGGATACAGCTACAAGAGCTTTATAGTTGCTGCGCTGCTCATACTCATCTGCACCGGTACTTCCTATCTCAGCTGCCGTCAGATACTGAAGATACATCCTTCAGAAGCTCTCAGACCGGCTGCTTCCAAAACGGCAAAGCCCTGCATTTTCGAAAAGCTTCCCTTCTGGAACAAGCTCAGTTTCAATACAAGATACAATCTGCGCGATATATCAAGGTCTAAAATGAGAGCATTCATGGGCGTATTCGGAACATGTATGGGAATGATGCTCATGAATATCGGTCTCGGAGCTTTCGATACGGTGGACTATGTCCGCGACTGGTATTTCCATGACATACAGAATTATGAATATCAGGTCATACTGAATGACAGCTGCACAATTGAACAGGCTGAGGAACTGAAAATCGAAACGGGCGGCGAACTCGTGGCAATGGAGGCTATATCCATTGCTGCTTCAGACCGTCCTAACTCGGACTCTATTATAAGCTGCAAACTGGCTGTTACTGAGGGTGAACAGCTCTACTGTGTCTCAGATGAGGACCTCAATACAAGACCTATACCTGAGGGAACTGTTGCTCTTACTATGAAGCAGGCTGATAAACTCGGACTTTCGGAAGGCGACAATGTATACTGGAAGACCGCTTCTGATGTCGAATGGCACGAAAACAGGATAGGTCTCATATCCCGTCATCCCAATATTACCGGAATAACTATGCTGCGCGATGACTATGAAGCCGGCGGGATGACGTTCAGCCCGAATATGCTCGTTTCAAAGAATGATTGCAGCAGTGCCGCAGACAAGGAATACGTTTCAGCTGTCCACAGCATGAAAGACCTCATCGAAGCTTTTGACAAGATGATGGAGATAATGGACCTGCTCGTTTACTTCATGGTGATATTCTCGGCACTTATGATAATCATCGTGCTCTACAACTCCGGAAATCTCTCTTTCAACGAACGCGAAAAGGAATTCGCTACGCTCAAAGTACTCGGATTCAAGAGCAGTGCGATACGCCGCCTTCTCTCAACTCAGAATCTGTGGCTCTCTATGCTCGGCGTCATCTGCGGACTTCCTCTCGGACGCATACCGCTTCAGGCAATGATGGATTCAAACGGCGATGCGATCGACTGGCCGTGCTTTATTTCACCGTTTTCCTACGTCATAGCTGCGGTATTCGTAATGACAGTTTCGGTACTCGTAAGCTTCATGTTCTCACGGAGGATAAAGAAAATAGATATGGTCGAAGTACTGAAGGGCATGGAATAATATAATCTGATATGCAGGATACGTCCTTTTTATTTAAAATCCGACAATACTTTGTCGATTTATATAAAAATAAGCATTTGTGCAAGCGATAAATTTTTATACATCTACCATTGAATAAGGCATCAAAAAATGTTATAATAACGTATACGATTTTTTCGTAAATAATCGAATTATAGGAGAATGTGATTATGAAGAAGATCATTGCCGGCATTATGGCAGTTACTATGACAACATGTATGTTTGCATCCTGCGGAGACAAGGACGACAGCGAAAGCAGCTCAAAGGGCTATGAGAAGGTCGTTACTGATTTCGTCAAGGCTGCAAACGACAAGGATGCAGACGCTCTTTTAAAGAGCATGATGCCCAGCAAGGTAATAGACGGATACAAGACTATGCTCGAAGATTCCGGTGAGGACTGGGATGATACCAAGGATGAGTTCGCTGATATGATCAGCGGAGGTCTCGAAGACAGCGGCAAGTTATCTGTTAAGATCAACGAATCCAAGAAACTCGATGATCTGAGCGAGGTACAGGAGTACGTTGACGATATGTATGACAGCTTTGATATCGAAGACGATCACGAAGTAAGCGAAGCTTATGAGCTTGATGTCGTATTATCCGCTGAGAACGAAGATGAGGATAATGAGGAAACTATCTGCTCATACAAGCTCGACGGTGACTGGTATCTCATGCTTGACTGATAAGCACAGCACTCAAACTATAATTGATAACTAAATAATCAGGAGGATAATATTATGAAGAAGATCATTGCTGGAATAATGGCAATTACTATGACAACATGCGTTTTCGCAGGATGTGGAGACAAGGACGACAGCGGCAGCAGCTCAAAGGGCTATGAGAAGGTCGTTACTGACCTCGTTAAGGCTGCAAATGACAAGGATGCAGACGCCCTCATCAAGTGCATCATGCCTGACGCCGTAGTAGACGGATACAAGGATATGCTCAAGGATGCAGGTATGGACTGGGATGATATGAAGGAAGAATTCGTATCAGACTTTGAAGACGAAGTAGGCGAAAGCGGCAAGGTCTCTGTTGATATCAAGAGCAGCAAGAAGGTCGATGATCTCAGCGATGTCCAGGAGTACGTTGATGATATGTACGACAGCCTTGGAGCTGATGACGATCACGAAGTAAGCGAGGCTTACGAAATTGAAGCTGTATTCTCTGCTTCCGAGGAAGAGGAAGACGAAGAGCAGACTCTCTACTCCTACAAGCTTGATGGTGACTGGTACATCATGATGGACTGATCCGGCACTGACACGGTAAGTACCAATGAAAAGATTGATCGCAGGCATAATGGCTGCTTCAATGTCCGTTTGTGTTTTCGCATCATGCGGAAAAAAGGACAGCAGTTCTGAGCCTTATGAAAAAGCGGTAACAGATCTCGTTGATGCCATCAACGACAAGGATCCTGATGCTACATTGGCATGCTGCATGCCCGGCCCTGTACTTGATAAGTATAAATCGGTTATGGGTGACAGCTGGGATGAGATGAAAGGTTCTTTCTCTGACAGTATTGAAGCTGAATTCGGCAGAGGTGTAAAGGTCACTGTTGACATAAAGAGTTCCAAAAAACTCGATGATCTCAGCGAAGTACAGAGCTATGTTGACAATCTCTATGATTCTTTCAGTATAGATGAGGAGCACACTGTCAAGGAAGCTTATTCAGTCGATTTCGAAACTAAAGCCGGAAACGATGAAGCTGAGAGATCAGTGTATGTATACAGTCTTGATGATAAATGGTACGTTGATCTGAACTGAAATTAATACTAAAAACCAACAGGCAGATACATTTTGTATCTGCCTGTTTTTCTGCCTTTTTATTATCAGACGTTCTGCTCGTATTTGGGCATCAGTCTCAGCTTATGAAGATTTGCTGCGTGAAGGCGGTCTATCTTCGCCTTTATTTCCGGATAGCCCGAAAGATCATCTTCCCCTCTGATGTACTTATCCAGCATCGCATATGTGAATCCGAGGTTCTCTTCATCGGTCTTTCCGCAGAGACCGTCAGTCGGCACTTTATGTACCAGTTCGTGAGGAAGCCCTATTTCGTCGCCTATTGCCAGCACCTCTGTTACTGTGAGGTCGGAAAGCGGTGAGAAATCGCCGGCACTGTCTCCGTATTTTGTGGAATAGCCTACCCAGTCCTCTGAGAGATTGCAGGTGTTCACAACTCTTCCGTTCACACATGCTGCTACTGCGTAAAGAGTAGTCATGCGTATACGGGCAGGTGTGTTCACAACTGCCTGATTTGTGGGCTCTATATGCTTGGAAAGCTCGTTCATGAACGTAGATACTGTATCCCCTATATTTATGGTATAACTCTTTATGCCGAGGTCATCGACCAGCATCTGGCTGTAGTTGATATCGGACTGCTCTCCCTGCGGCATGAGCACTCCTATAACTCTGTCCTTGCCAAGGGCTTTTACACATACAGCTGCCGCAACTGAACTGTCCTTTCCTCCGGAGATGCCAATGACTGCTTTTGTCTCGGGTGAAGCATTGTTCTCAAAGTATGTCCTTACCCAGTTCACAACTTCGCCGAGCACTTTCTTTGCGTCAAAAACTTTTCCGCTCATATGTATTCCTCCATTCATTCATCTATTATTACCTGACATGCCTGCATAGCTCTCAGCGCTGTTTCATGGCTCTGCGGAGAAACTCCCGCACAGCATGACGCGATCACTCTTACAGGGACTTCAGGAAATGCTGCTTTGAGTATCATTACATTAGAGATAACGCATATATCCGTACATACGCCTGCTACTATGAACTCCTCGATCTGCTCGTCCCTTCCGACTGCAAGCGGAAGATCAACAGCACCAAAAGTCACCTTTTCAAGCTTCAGGCACTCATCTCCGAGAGCCTTTTCGATCTCCGGCACAAGCTGCCAGCCTTCGGTCCCGCGTATACAGTGGATAACGGGCAGGTTCTTTCCTTCCTGTGTGTCAAGGTAGTTCTCAGCATGGGTATCAAGAGTAGCAATGACCTTACCGTCAGGTTCGGCAGCTCTGAAATCATTTATGAGCTTTACGACATTTTCAACTGCCGCCGCTGTCTCCGGATTTCCGAGTACTCCTGTGGTAAAATCGTTCTGCATGTCGATTATGACCAGCACCTTCATATATGTTCCTCCTTTTTCATCATACTGATGATAAATCAATTATACCAATACCGCAGCGATTTGTCAATCACTCCACAGATTTAAGTGACTCTGCCATATTTATAGCTTCAAGCTTTCTCTCCATGAAAAGGTCAACTATGAAGTTGAAGGCAAATGTGAGAAGTATGCTCCAGAGGAAGCTCAGGGGTGAGATATGTATTCTGAAGGATACAAGATCCACCACTATCTGTTCCATGACAAATCTGTGGAGCAGCACTCCCAGTCCGAGACCTGCTGCCGTGCCGAATGCAGTCAGCGCAAGATTCTCGCGAAGGACATATGCTGATGTCTCACTCCTGAAGAAACCCAGCACCTTTATGGTCGCTATCTCACGAATCCTTTCGGTTATGTTTATATTTGTGAGGTTGTAGATGACTATGAATGCAAGTCCCGCTGCACTCAGTATCACCACAAGGACTATGTAATTCAGACTGTTCATCATCTTCGACATCCTCGTTTTAAGTTCACTGAAAAGCACCAGCGACACTACGTTCCTGTCCTTCGCTATGGCGGCTGAAAGCACATGTTCGTCCGATCCGTCAGGAAAATTCAGATATGCGCCGTTAAACGGAATATCTGTGCCGAGCTGTGAGTTCAGAGTATCATGGGAGATGAAGATGTAGTTGTATACATGGTTCTCGAATACTCCTGTGACTGTCAGCCGGAGTTCACGCATCTCATCATCTCTGAGCGTGATCGTATCCCCTGCCGACACATCGTACCTGTCACGGATGCTGTTGCTCACCACAGCCTCTCCTTCCGCCGGATACTCCAATGCATCGCCATTGACTGTATGGAAATTCATAAAATCTTCTATGCCATCATAGCTTTCAGGAGCCACCAGCGTTATGCCTTTGACTTTTTCTCCGTACAGCAGATCCCATGAGCCCTGATAGAGCCTGACGCTGCCGGATGTGTTCTCAGCTATAAGATCTGAAAGTTTTTCCGGTATCTCTCCGTTATCTTCTGCCCTGAACGAAAGCTGGGCATCGGCTGTCTGTATCTCATCGTACTGCATATCCGCAAAACCGGCTATTGAATCCTTCAGTCCGAATCCGGTCAGCAGCAGCGCTGTACATCCGCTTATGCCAACTATCATCATAAAAAAGCGCTTTTTGTATCTGAATATGTTCCTGACGGATACTTTGTGCAGGAATTTCATCCTCTTCCATATGAATGGTATATTCTCCAGCAGTACACGCTTGCCTGCCTTTGGTGCCTTTGGACGCATGAGTCCGGCTGCTGTTTCTGAGAGTTCATGCCGGCAGGCAGCCCATGTGGTACCGACTGAACATAAAAGCGATACCGCAACAGCCGTCAATGCGAGCCTTAGATCAAACACATACCTCATGGGAAGACTGATATACATCAGCTTATATGTCATCCATATTACACCCGGGAAAAGCACTATGCCGATACAGTATCCGAGGATACATCCGGTGACTGCCGCACTTCCGGAATAGAACATGAAACGTCCCATTATGGAGGCGTCGGAATAGCCGAGTGCTTTGAATACGCCGATCTGCGTCCGCTGCTCTTCCACCATTCTGCTCATAGTCGTCATGCAGACCAGTGCCGCTACAAGTATGAAGAACACCGGGAAAACACGCGCTACCTGAGCCACTATCTCCGAGTCATTTTCAAAACATGCGTAACCGATATTGGTTTCCCTGCCGAGCACATATGCCTCCGGACTAAGCATCGCTGCCTTGTCTCCGTACAAGCGTTCACAGCGTTCACGCGCTCTTTCTGATGCAAGAGAGTTCCATTCTTCGGTTCTCGGTTTCATATAGTCCCGGTAGTCATCGGAATAGATCTCGTGGTCCTGATCGAATCGGACGAAGATCTCGCTGTAGCTTTCAGACAGAAATGCTTCGGGCAGCAGATAAATGAATCCGGCTACATCTCCGTTTCCTATAGAAGTCGAACCGCGCTCAAAGTTGACATAGCATGGCGAGTATACTGCACCGACAACGGTGTATTCCCTGTATGCAAGGCTGCTGAAAGTGCCTTCGCCATTCTCCGAAGACATCTTGACTTTGCTGCCGATCTCGGGATAGCCCCTTTTGGCTGCATCGACCACACATTCGTCCGGTGACGACGGCATGCGGCCTTCAACGACTTCCAGCTCATTCACTGCTCTGGTGACAGAATGGGTTTTCAGCACATTCTCCCTGCCGCCGTTGTAATTGAATATGACATCCATGCTATATGCACCTTCGGCAGCTCTGACATCCGGCTGACTGCCGAAATATTCAGCATCTTCCTCATCCCAGCCGACTGTTGACAGCAGTCTGTAGTCATAGAACTGATGCTCATCAAGAAAGCCGTCTACGGTGTGTACCATTGCCTTTGTTGTTATCCTGACGCCCGAGAAGAAGCCCACTCCCAGTGCTATTATCGCCATTATCGCGAAATATCTGCCGAATGTGCTCCTTATCTCACGGAAGGCAGAACGCTTCATCATTGATCTCATGGACGTCACCACTCTATATCTTCGATGTCGGCAACTCTGTCATTCATGCGCATATCTGCCACTTTACCGCTCTTTATGGTTATTACTCTGTCTGCCATGGCTGAAAGAGCCTGATTGTGCGTTATGACGACCACGGTCTTTCCCATGTTCCGGCATGTGTCCTGAAGCAGTCTCAGCACTGCCTTGCCGGTAAGATAATCCAGTGCGCCGGTAGGTTCATCACAGAGCAGAAGCTTCGGATTCTTGGCAAGCGCACGAGCTATCGCTACTCTCTGCTGCTCGCCTCCTGAGAGCTGTGCCGGGAAGTTGTTCATACGCTCTCCGAGTCCGACCTGATGCAGCACTTCTGCTGCATCAAGCGGCTCTTTGCATATCTGTGCAGCAAGTTCCACATTTTCAAGTGCTGTGAGGTTCTGCACCAGATTATAGAACTGGAAAACGAATCCGACGTCGTATCTTCTGTAGGCTGTCAGTGCTTTCTTCCTGAGTGAGGATATCTCCGTGCCGTCCAGCCATGCACTTCCGGAAGTGAGAGTGTCCATACCGCCGAGTATATTCAGTATGGTGGTCTTTCCGGCTCCTGATGCTCCGACGATCACGCAGAACTCGCCCTTCTCTATCTCAAAATCCACGCCGCTAAGCGCGCTTATGTCTATCTCTCCGGTACGGTACACTTTATGTACGTCCCTGAATTCCACATATGCACTCATTGTTCTTTCCTTTCAGTTTTATATACCCCTATTTTATCATAAATGCAGCTGTTTGTAAAGTGAACGGAATGGTGCGGAAAGCCGAAAAAAAGGAGGACCTTTCAGTCCTCCTTTAATTATACCATTGTATCAGTTTATCACTTGATGAGACCTATGCCCCAGATAGTGAAAGTACCGTTTCCGCTGATAGAAACATTGAGTTCACCGGATTCATCCTGATAGTAACCGAGTTCAGCATCAGGACCGCCCCATGTGTACTGCTTGTTTCCGTTTACCTTAGTAGTTTTTCCATTTACTGTTACGTCAACGCTTCCCATACCGGAACTGTTAGCCTTGAATACGATAACAAGGCCCTTTCCTGTGGTCTTGAATGTCATGGGTGAACCGCCACCGTTGTATGTGTAACCGTACGGGAGCTTGCCGTATCCGCTGCCCTTTGTGAAAGAGCCGGCGTTGAAGTTTGTAAATGTGCTGGGATCTGCATTTGCACATGTTGAATACTCTGAACCGTAAACCTTTGTTGTAGGGATAGAGTATGAAGCTGAACGATTCTCAGTTCTCATAGCCTGACGGAAGTAATATGCGAGACAATCGGATATGAGCTTTCCGCCCTTGTCATGGGGATGATATTCATCTGTGAAGTAATCATCTGCTGTGAGAAGTCCGCTGCTGAATGCCTTGGTAAGCGCATCATTCATGCTGATGACCGGAACATTGAAGTTCTTTCCTATTGCTGCCATCTGCTCCTGACTGTTGAAGCCGCCCTTTGCGCGGTTGATGAGTATGATGACTGCCGGATCATTAGGCTGATTGAGACACTTCTTTACAAGGCTCTCAAAGGACTTCTTGTACATAATGTCCTCATGGTCGTTTACTGAGAATTCAAGGAATATGATGTCGGGATTCTGGCTGAGCACTTCATTGTCACAGCGTACAAGTCCGACTACTGAAGATGTTCCGGAAAGTCCGGCGTTTACTTCTTTGAAGCTGCCTTTTGCAAAGGTCTTCTGTACATAGCTTGAAAACGGAGTGCTGTACTTTTTGCCTTCTGTGATAGAACCTCCGAGATATGCAAGTGTGAGAGACTTTCCGTTCTCAGCATCTGAAAGCTTTGAAGCGAGTCTGTAGGTGTTGCCCATGTTGCAGATAGAGTTCTTGTAGAAAGTGATCCATTCTGAAGATGCAGTTTCTATATAGTCGTCCCATGCGTTATCCGGCTTTACAGGCTCTGGCCAATTATTATTTTTTTTTAGTACGAAGTTCTGGATGAGTACCACATCTGCGATCTCAGCCTTGCCGCTGCCGTCTACATCGGCTGCTTTTTCTGCCATAGCATCGCTGAATCCGTTGATGATACCGCGGCGTGCTGCTGCAATGTCAAATGAATCTACAAAACCGTCGAAGTTTACATCGCCCTTTATAACTGTACGGACTTCAGGCTGACCTGCGCCCTTGATGTCAGTTCCTCCGGGAGCTCCAATGGCTTCATCAATGTAGAAGTTGATATTGTCAGCTCCCTCCGGTTCAACTACTTCAACGTAGAGCACAAGATTGGAAGCGCCTTCAGGTATCTTGTAATTCTGGTTCGCAAGCTGTACCCACTTTCCGTTTTCTACTGTTGCAGTCGCCACATCACTGTAATGCGGATCGCCGTCAGAACCTGTATACTGAAGAGTGAGTTTGAAATCTGCTGTTGCGTCGCCGTCAAGGAACATCGCGTTCACGCTGAAACTGTATTCCTGACCTGGCTTGAATGTTGATGTGCTTAGTGATTTCTGAGCTCCGTTCCATGAAGCGGTTCTTTCCTGAGCAAGAAGAGCTTCGCTTCCTGCATAAGCTGTTCTTCCGCTTGTGAGAACTGATGCGTTTCCTCTGCCTTCCCATCCGTTTACGCTTCCTTCGAAAGTATCGTGGAAATAGTAACCGTCTTCATCAACGACCGGCTCGGGTTCCTTATTGGGATCAAAATTCGGATCGTATCCGTCAAGTGTGATAACAAATGTAGATACGCTGTTTGCAGGGAGCTGTGCCCAGAAGCTGGTTCCTGAGTTATCCATGTTCACTGTCTTGGCAAGATTCTCATTTGCTGATGTTCTGTAACGGTCAACATTTTTGATCTTATCGCCCTTAGCGAGCTGGAACTGCTGTGATATGCTATTGCTGCTCATATTTACTGCAACTACAGCTACCTGACTGTTGCTGTTCTTGTAAGCGGATACATAAACACCGCTCTCAGGCTGCTCAGTTGCGTCTATACGGACATCTCCGGGACGAACGAACTTTGAGTACTGAGCCATGCAGTATCCGCGCTTACTGATCTGACCGTTTTCCTTGAGCGGTCCGTAGCTTCTTCTGATGTACCACCATACATATGCGTTCAGGTTGCCGACAACGAGACCGTTGTGCATGTTCTCAGATACCTTTAATGCCTTCGGCCATTCATCAGCGTCGGAGTTGCTGTCCGGTACATATACCTCTGTCATCCAGATCTCCTTGCCGCTGTTCTCAAGGGCTGCGAAATCCATCTGACTGCGCTGTGTTCCGTAGAAATGGGTACCGAAAAGATCACAGTTAGCCATTGCCTTGGAATTATTGAGTATCTTGGTGTAGTAATCCTTGTTGGTATACTGGAATGTCTCGGGTGACATTACACGGCAGTCGATCTTATCAGCATAGTTTGCAAGGAAATTCGTAGTCTCGTCAGATGACCAGGCTGTCCAATCCTGTGAGTAGTCCGGCTCATTCTGAACAGATATCGAATACAGATCAATGCCCTGATTCTTGATGTAATGTACGAAGTTATTAAGGTGCTGTACATATTCAGCATATTTATCGGTCCTCAGATGATACTTGCCTCCTCTGATACCGCCGGAACCATTTTCACGGATGGCTGCCGGAGGATTCCACGGAGTCGCAAATACTGTAGCACCGAGTGCCTGAGCACGCTTTGCTGTGGGTACTGCTCTGCTCCACGCATTTGAATCATCACTGCAATAGATACGCAGTATAGTAAATCCGAGTTCGTCTTCACCGTTTCCGAACGCCTTCTGTACCTGAGCGTCTGTCATATCGCCCTGGCTGATCCACTCGGGAAGGTTGATACCGCCGAAACCGCGGATAGTCTGATATGTCTTTGATGTGTCGATCGAGCATACAGAAGCTGCATATGCCTCTATTTCTCTTTCTTTCGGAACACCCGGTACAACTGTGGCGAGCATGGCTGCCGCAGCTGCCGCAGAAACCAATCTGCATGTTTTTGTTCTTATACTCATACTTTCACTCCTTTTAATAATAGCCCCTTTATAACGGATCACTGTAACGGCAACAGCCATACCTTTTCTAAAAGTATGGCTGCAGCGCACTATGTCACTTATGATATACTATTGTACTCTTCATGAAAAGCTCCATGAATCAAATGTTATATCACCGCTGAATACGAAGTAGAGATCTGTGCTTCCGCTGAGGTCTGATATTGTGGGAACTGTGATCTCTGACATGCTTCCGCCTGCAGGTATTTCAACATATGCTACAGCGTCGCTCTTTGTACGGTCTGTGCAGACCTTGATAGCGCATCCGTTAGCTGAAGAAGCCTTTACTGTGAGCTTGTTTGCACCCTTTGAGAACTTAGCGCCTGTAACCTTTGTCCATTCGCCCTTAGAAGCCTTTACTGTTGTATCCATGAGTCCGTCTATTGATACGTTCTTTGACTGATTAGACATTGTTTCAGCCTGAACTACCTGATACGGATTGAGATCTTCGATCTGTGAGCAGCCTTTCATATTTCCTGAGCAAGAGAGCTTGCCATTTGAGAATGAGCACTCGTTGATCTGAGTTGAACGGTAGTTACCGTCCTTGTTATCCCTGCTGCGGTCATTCGGGTGACTGCCATCAATAAATGTGTTACCCATACGGAGAGACTGCTGACGTGAATGATATGCTACATAATACTTGCCCTTGAAGTAGATTATAGAGTGGTGGTTGTTACCGCCGTTGTCTATTCTCTGTGTGGCTGTATTCTTGAAAACGTTGCCTGCAAAATTGCTTGAATTCCATGAGAGCGGATCCTTTGATGTCATGTAAACGATGTCCGCACTTCCGAAGTTTACGCCGTTGATAGTCTGGTTTCCTACATCCCAGTTGGAGCAGTATGAATAGTACCATGTATCACCGATCTTGATAACACTTGAATCCTCGAAGAGGTAAGGAATATCCATCTTTACAGGGTTGCCTGCCAGTGAGATCATGTCCTTGCCGAGCTTTACAACTCTGCCGGTGCCGGGAGTTGCAGCAGGTATGCCATTCTTTCTGCCGCCGCCGAAGAACAGATAAGCTTCATCTGTTTTCTCATCGTAGTATACGCCGGGATCGAACATCCACTCAACATCTGAGCAGTTAGGTGTGCCATGTGTAAGAAGAGCATGACCAAGAGGATCTGTCCATGGACCTGTCGGGCTGTCAGCTGTGAGTACGCCGATACCGCCGCCGCTGTTTGCAAAGTAGAGGAAGAACTTAGGCTTGCCGTTTATCATCTTCCATGCTGCATCAGGAGCCCATGCTGCACTTGCCCATGAAGCTACACCGTTCTTTGTTCTGCCGTTTCTTCCAGCTACCGGGATAGCGCCGTGGTCTGTCCAGTTTACCATATCCGCTGTTGATACACAGTTGATCGTTCCTGAATTGTATGTGTTGATCTGGAGTCTTCCGTCCTGATAGTACTCAAATGCGTCATTTGTTGTGTAGATGTAAAGTCTGCCGTCATATACCATCCAGCCGGGATCAGCACCGAAGCGCTGTGTTGTCATGGGGTTGTTCTCCCCGTCATACTTCCAGCTTGAATTAACACTTATGCCTGAAAAGAGCTGCTGCATCTTTTCGATCTCTACTGCCTGCTCAGCTACAGGGAATTCGTTTATACGGCGAAGGATGTAATCCTGAAGAAGTACAACGTCTGCTATCTCGAACTTGCCGCTCTTGTCAACGTCTGCTGCCTTCTTTGTCTGAGCATCTGATATGCCGTTGATTATGCCCTTACGAGCTGCTGCCATATCGAATGCATCGACCATGCCGTCGAAATTGATATCGCCGGGTAAAACTTTCACTACCTTAGGCTGACCAGCTCCAGCAATCACTTTGCCGGCAACAGCGCCGCATGCGTCATCAATGTAGAAATTCTCTGTTGTGCCGTCGGTCGTCTCAACATAGATGCTTACATCAGTTGCATCAGCAGGGATCTTGAAATTAGTGTTTGCAAGCTGCAGCCACTGTCCCTGAACGCCTGTGCCTGAAGCGATCTCTTCATAATGAGCCTCTCCGTCAGAACCTGTGTACTGAAGTGAGAACTTGAACTCTGTAGTCTCAGCGCCGTCAAAATATGTTACATTTACTGAGAAGCTGTACTCTTCGCCGGGCTTGAATGCTGCTGTGTTGAGTGAACGCTTTGCACCGTCATATGCAGCTGTTCTTTCCTCTACGCGCAGAGCTTCCTTGCCCTCGTATGCAACTCTTCCGCTTGTTGCAACACCAGCTCCGAATCTGCCTTCCCAGCTGTCTGTGTTGCCTTCAAAATCACTGCGGAAATAGAATCCGTTTTCATCGGGCTCTATTACCGGAGGTTTATAGTCTCCGCTTCCGGGACCTGTATAAGGCATACCAGAAGTCCACTGGCTGTCCGGAACTACAGCTGCGATAGAATTATACGCTGTCTTTCTTTGATGATTCTCGTCAAATATCAGAGGATAGTTCTTGTTGCCGCTCTTATCTTTAGCTACCCATGAATTGGCATCATTAGGTCCCCAGAGCTGAACGAGCGTTACGCTCGGTCCGTCCGGATGAGCAATGTTCCAGTCCATAGCTGCCTTGAATATTGCAGCATACTTCTTAGCCTGGTCTGCATCTGATATAGAACCGCCTTCGCGTGATATATCAAGCTCTGTTATCTGTACATCACAACCGTTGTTGAGGTACATCTTCATCGCATTCGTGTATGCGTCATAACCTGAGAAACCGTTCCAGTTCGCATTGATGTGGGACTGCATTCCTACACCGTCAAGAACACCTTTCTCCTTGAGTTTCTTGGTCATGTCAGCTATGCAGTTTCTCTTGTGATCCCAGTACTCATTATAGTCATTGTAATAGAGTTTGCAGTACTTGGGGGCATACTTTCTTGCATATGTGAATGCCTGCTCAACGAAGCTGTTGTCGCCGTATACCTGTACCCACGGAGATTTGCCGTCATATATACCGGGCACTCTTGCTCCGCCGTTGTTTGCTGTACGGTTTGAATCATCTGATACGCACTCGTTGCAGACGTCATATGCGTACAGTATAAGTGAAGGATACTGTGTAGCGTAAGCATTGAACATATTAGCTATGTAGCTTTCCATACGCTGATTCATCACGCTCTTGCTTACCCAGTTTCCGCCGTTCTGGAAGTTGTCCTTGAAGAACCACTCCGGTGTCTGGCTGTGCCATACGAATGTATGACCTCTGAATCCGAGTCCGTGGGTTGCAGCAAATTCACATATAGCTGCACAACTGTTGAGTGATACTCTGATGTTTGTGTTTGAAGAACCGCTCTGAACGAGAGTAGCATCGGGCTTTGTCTCATTCTCGCACTCTACTGCATTGTAGTCAAGAAGGAACTCTGCTGTGATAGTAGAATTCTTTACTGTTCCTCCGTTGAGGATATTACCTACACGGAAGTAAGCACCAAACTCATCCTTGAGGCCTTTTCCGGAAGGCTGAGCGGATGCGTATCCGACAGGTCTCTCTTCAGTGATGAGAACATCGTCGAACGAGAAGTCATTGGTGCTGTCAGTTGTTATAGTGATCTTGAACTCGTAATCTCCGTCAGGAGCTGTGTACTTAGCAGAAAGCTCTGTCCACTCTCCGCCGCTGACATCCTGAGAAATGATCTCTTTTACTGTTTCTGCTTCAGTCTCCATGTCCTTAGTAAGAACTGTAACATGGAATGTCTCATCTGTCTCGCTGTATACCTTGAAGCTGTAGTTATACTCCTTGCCGCCGTCGAGATAGAAGCCCTTTGATGAACAAGCGCCCTCTTCGGGTGATGTACGTCCGAATATCTTCATACCTCTTGTCTCGCCGTAACCGCCGCCGGGAACTGCTACCAGCTCAGCAATATCGCTGTCTGCATACCAGCCGTCGTAGTTCACTTCGAAACCATTGTTTACCAATTCTGCCGCATACGTCTTAGTCAGTTTCTCCGGACCGATGCTTATCATGCTTGCAACAAATGCAGCGGTCAGAGCGCATGACACGACTCTTTGTTTCCTCATGCTAATACCCTCCTGATTTATTAATATTATTTTATTCGGTTCAGGCGGTGAATACATATTTTCACTCTCCGCCATAATTATTACTTATATTTTACAATATTAATAATTTATACGCAACCCATTATTTGCAGATATGGTGGATAAAATGAAACAAATCTGTCACATCAGACAAAATTCTTTTAAGGTGAGAAAACAAAAGATATATTACAACAGTAAAGCTCAAAGCTTCGATTATATTTTACAATATTTTGTGCAATTTGTCAAGATGATATCACGAAATTTCCGGTATCACTTTTGTGCAAAAAACTGTTGACATCTGCTGATAATTATGGTATTATGAGGTTAACGCCAATATACAAGGAGTGCTGAAAACATGAACATGGATGAGATAGGCTATAACCACCGGCATGAAAGAGAATTTCACGTTGAACGGCCGGAAGGCACCGGCGACTGGCTAATGCTGATAATAAAATCCCCTGTGATACTGCGTGTAGGTGAGGAGGAGATAAAATCTCCGGCAGGTACGCTCATGATCTATCAGCCAGGTGTCCCGCAGTTCTACAGACCTGACTGCGATGAATATTTCGACGACTGGATACACTTCCTGCCGGACGATACTGATATCGCTCTTATACACGAACTCGGGCTGCCGCTTAATACTCCGGCTAAACTTACAGAATACACTGAAGTCTCTTCTATAGTCGACCGGATGTGCTATGAGCAGTACTCCGCAAACGCCTACAGGAAGGAGACTGTCCAACTGTATTTCAGACTTCTGCTGTACAAACTCAGCGAGAAGATAAACCGTGGGAACGTTCCCGGCGGCGATCACCCGAAAGCTTATGTCGAGAAGCTGCACTGGATAAGAGAATCCATTTACCGCTGGCCAAGCAGAGAGTATACAGTTGACGATATGGCAAAGGACCTCTCGCTCAGCCGTTCCAGATTCCAGCATCTGTACAGCGAGACGTTCGACACGAGCGTTTCAAAGGACATCATAAACAGTCGCTTATCCAGAACAGCTGAGCTGCTCACTACGACTGATCTGCCGGTAAAAGACATCGCTCTTCTCGTCGGTTACGGCAATAATTCATCTTATCTTGTCAGGCTGTTCAAGTCAATTTACGGCATTTCTCCCGGACAGTACCGCAAGACAAATACCCAAAAATGACAGTGACAGAACCATTGTGTTCCTATAAATAATAGCAGCCCCGGAGCAGTTCACATAACAGCTCCGGGGCTTCGTTTATAGTATCACCAAGCAAAGAAAAAAGCCGCAGAGAGACTGAAATGAATCCAGCAATTCTGCGGCTCGGCAGTTCATTTATCGCTGTCCCTTAATAAAAGGAACATATGATACTATCAGGCATTTGCCTCTTCGATCTTCTTATTGAGAGCATTTACCAGCTCGTCTGCATCAACACCGTGAACAGCTGCTGCTTCCTCGATAGTCTCCATCTGAGATGCAGGACATCCGAGGCAGTGCATGCCTATGCTGAAAAGTACCGGTGCCACATCTGCGCTGATACCGAGAAGTTCGCCTATTTTTGTATCCTTTGTAACCTGAGTTGCCATAATTATCCTCCTGAACTTTATTACAGACTTCGCGCCTGTATCATCAACCTTGACATATGTCATACGTTATGATATAATAATAACATAAGCCTTTACATTTGTCAAGTGTTAAGCAATAAATTATACAAAAGGAGGTGTTTTGTCAATGTATAACGGCAGCAATAAAGCGGCTCTGCTCTCTCAGAAAATGATATCCGACGCCCTTCTGCGCCTGCTCGAATCACGTGCATACAGCGACATCACTATCAGCGACCTCTGCAAAGAGGCGCAGGTCTCACGTCAGACATTCTATTCCGCATTCGGAACAAAAGAAAACGTGATAACCCATGAACTGAAAAACAATTGCAGCTTCGTTCCGCAGAATGTCCGGAAGCATTGCAAATCCGCTGTGTTCCGTGAATTTTGCAGCAGCTACAGCAATTACATAATCGACAAGAGCCACATCCTCGGACTTCTTGTGCGCAATGATATGATGCACTTTCTCTATGAAGTCCAGTACCGTTCATTCATGGAGTGTGAACACTTCTTCCCCGATGTCACAGGCGACGACCGCGTGTACCTTATAGATTTCATTACAAGCGGTATGAACAGCATCGCCAAGAATTATATAATGACCGGCTGCACAGCTGATAAAGCCTTTCTCGAAAAGCTTATGTTCAGGCTGTACGGAGGAATGTATTTCACTGAATGACCGGATCATCTCACCGCATAATACGCTATGCCCATCCATTCACGGACATAGTATGTCGGGATGAGCCACCAGAGCGTATCTGCCGAGACTGCATAGGGCTTTATGCCTATTTCCTTTGCCAGCATGGATGCGCGGTACTGGTGGAAGCCGTCGGTGATAAGGGTGATATTTCTGCTCAGACCTTCCCGTTCTATTATCTCCTTTGAGAAAATAAGGTTCTCCCTTGTATCTGTGGACTTGTCCTCAATGTAGAGCCTTTCGGGAGAAATACCTCTGCCGCAGAGATAATCGTACATGCACTGTGCTTCGCTTATGGTCTCGTCATCGCCTTTGCCTCCGGAAACGACAGCATAAGCTTCCGGATTATCGGCGAGGAAATCATACGCCGCATCAAGACGGCAGCGAAGCATACGGCTCGGTCTGCCGTCCTTTACTTTGCATCCGAGGACTATTACGGTTGTATCTCCGGAAGGCGGCGCATTAGACGCCGCTTTGTTCATCAGTATGCTCATTACGGCTGCACATATAACTGATGCGACGATCAGCACGGCGGCTGCCGCAAGTACTATCTTTCCGGGAACGCTCCTGTACAGTGAAGTTATTATGCCGCAGAATCTTTCATAAAATACACATATCATCAGCAGTGCTGCTGACAGTGCGATGCCGGCTGCGTTTCCGGC
Source organism: Ruminococcus flavefaciens (assembly GCA_002373775.1). Taxonomy (GTDB): domain Bacteria; phylum Bacillota; class Clostridia; order Oscillospirales; family Ruminococcaceae; genus Ruminococcus; species Ruminococcus flavefaciens_M. The sequence goes on from DFJW01000061.1 coordinate 88,328, forward strand.
ATTGAATATGTCCCGTGTTATAGGATAAATAAACAGCGCCAGCATTGCAGCTGATGCGATACCGAGCGCTGTTCTGATTATTATCGAAATCGAAAAATGATCCATCATTTCTCCTTGGTTCCGCACTTTTCAGCTGCGGATCATTTTTTTGCTGCCAGTTTCCTGATACGTTCAAGATTCTCGAAAGTAGTTGTCTCACTTCCGAGATGTGTCGGTACACTATTGTAAAGTCCGTGGAAATCCGAACCGCCTGTCTCGATGAGCTCATAACGAGAAGCGATAGCACGAAGTTCTTTCCTGTAATTCTCATCCGCTGAATAGTGACCTATCTCTACGCCGTCGATCTTACCGCTGCGTGCAAGTTCTTCCAGAAGTTCGATATTGTCATACTGTGCCGGATGCGCCATAACTGCAACGCCTTTGGCAGTATGTATAAGGTCGATAACGAAATGAACGTCCGGGTACTCACGCTCTACATAGCAGCTGCCGTTCACAGGATTGAACAGTTCCCTGTCCAGATCGCCGTAAAATTCAAGCGCATATCCGTAATCTATCAGCGCACGCATGATATGCTGTTTGAAAATGCTCTTGGACGCTGTTGTGTGCTTCAGCACACTTTCAAGGGTGATCGGATACTTCTCCATCACCTTTTCTATCATCTCTTTTGAGCATTCCTTTCTTATCTCGCAGGATTTCAGACACAGACCTTCAAGCCTGTCAGGCTTCTGAGGGGCATAGCACAGTATGTGGACTTTGCTGCTGCGTTCCTTATCCCATGCAGAAAGTTCAACTCCGTGAAGTATATTTATACCGGCACGTTCAGCCAGAACATCAGCTCTTGAAAAAGATGCCATAGTATCATGGTCTGTTATCGACAGCCAGTCGATCCCTGTTCTCCGGGCCTGTAGTATTATGTCCTCTATGCCAAGTGATCCGTCGGAAAGCTTGGTATGACAATGCAGATCGCAGATCATATGATCCTCCTCCACTGTTCGGAAACAGTGTATAATATCAATTAGGTTTAGCGGTTATGTGAAAGGATATACAAAACCGACAATAATTATACCATATCCCGCGAAAGATTTCAAGTATTTTAACGATTTTTTATCATTTTATCACAATTCGGCTTAATATTGCTCTTCATTTTCCTGTTCAAATACTAAAACGGAGGCACATCCGATGTACCTCCGCTTTGATTATATCAGTATTTTGGCAGCACAAGCCTTTTCTCAACTACGTCCGCAACGAGCTGAAGAGTGTTCTTGTAACCGGTCTTCGCCATTATGCTCTTGATGTGGAACTTGACCGTATTCTCGGATATGCTGAGTTCCAGCGCGATATCGCTGTATTTGCATCCGCTTGCCAGCAGCCTTATGACTTCAAGTTCACGTTCGGTAAAGTCCTTGCTGCTGACTTCGCCTATCCTCAGCGCCGGTGTATCCTCCGGAAATACAGACTCACCTTCCATTGTGCGCAGGCAGACTTCCGTAAGATCCATGTCACCGTACTCCTTGTACCAGAAACTGTCACAGCCTATCTCCCTTGCTTTCCTGATAAACGAATGCTCCGGCATGGACGTCATCATGATTATCCTGATCTGCGGATAATGCTGTTTTATACGCTTTGCTGCTTTGAGTCCGGATTCGTTGTCAGATGTGCAGATATCCATAAGGATAAGGTCAATATTTCCTTTCATGCAGGCGATCTCTGCATTCGCCGCATTCTCTATCGACAGCAGCACATTGAATCCGTCCAGCTCCCTGAGCTGACGCTCGATAGATTTCCTTGTTATCCGGGAATCCTCAACTATCAGAACATTTGTCATCTCATCCACCACCTCAGTTAAGTTCCGGGATATCGACCACTACGGACACGCTTCCGCCAAAGGTATATCCCAGCGAAGCTCCGTTCTGTTCAAGGAGCTTCCTCAGACTTTTAAGTCCGCCCGTCTCTCTGATCTCCGTCACATCCGACGCCCCGTTGCTGCTTATCACAGCATGATACATGCCGCCGGACGCAGACATCGTGACCGTCAGGCAGGAAGCAGAAGCATGGCGTACAGAATTAGTCAGCGCTTCACGGATCGCTGAGTAGAGCAGAAGAAGCGAGCGCCTGTGCACAGGCTGCTGACCGACAAAACACAGCTTGCAGCCGATCATATCCGCGACTTTCCTGAGTTCCTTTTCCGGCGAAGTGACAGTCCCCTGAAACGAAACATTCTCCATATTCCGTATGGCTTCCTTCCAGCTGTCCATGAGCTCTCTGTATCCGCCATGATCTATGGTGCCGTGACCGAGGATGTTCTTAGTCGCAACTATGCACCTGCCAAGTTCATCGTGGATCCGCATTTTCGCCGAAAGCAGTTCTCTGTCACGGTTTATCTGTACGATATTGGAAAGCAGTGCTATCTGCCGGCGTTTTACTCCTTCAAGGCGCTGATTGTTCCGGTAGAGTTCTTCACTCATATGATACAGTTTCGTTATATCTGCCGTCTCAACCTGGATAGTGCTTATCTCCCTGTCAGTCAGCAGCTGTTTCCTGAAAAGCCATATTTTTTCATCAGGATAGCTGAATATTATGCTGCTTCCGTCTCCTCCGAATATATCCGGACGCAGCCACGGACCGTCAAGGCGAATACAGCCGTTCTGTTCCCGTATCACCAGCAATTCCTGCCATGCGATGTTCACGTTTATCAGAGTATGACCTGTGAGTATCTCGATCAGCTTGTTCATCTGCTGGTTCACAAGTATCAGCTTGCCGTCACAGTTTGCAAAAACAAGTCCGCCGGGATATGAATCTATGGCTTCTCTTATTGCCTTTTTTTCAGCCAGTCTTCTGGTCATCAGCATAGATATCCCTCTTTTCAGTCTTTGCTCTTTCGCACTTCATGCGCAACTTCTCCGCCTTCGCCGCAGATGTGTATCTCTGCCTTTTCTCCTATCCGTATCACCATGGAACTTAGCCTGAAAGCAGCCTTTTCTATCTCCTCTTCCACAGAATCGAATACACGGATGCAGTACTCAGAAGTATAAGCTGTGGAAGGCTCCCAGATGAGTTCAGCGGATACGCCTGTCCGACCAAGACAGCGCACTATATCATTCAGTGAAAGGTATAGTTCATTCATGTCTATCGTGCCGTTTTCCTGCTCGATCAGTCTCAGATTGCATCTGCGCTTCACATAAGTTCCGATGAGAGTCAGTTTTTTCAGCACGCTCTCTCTGCTGTCATCATCAGCCTCATCTATCAGTTCTTCCATAAGTGAAAGCTGACTTCCAACTTCAGAAGACAGCCGGTCGTATATCTGGTTCTGTGCCACTACAGCCGCTTCCTCCGAACGTGTACGGAGTTCACGCTGTATCAGCGTCCCCTCTTCTTCCAGTTCCTTTGTAATAGTCTTCAGCTCTGAGATCGTTGAATACAGCGCGGATACGTCTTTCTGATAGACCAGCGAACCGCTGTGCAGAGGATACAGATACATTTCCGTGCCCGATTCGTCTGCCACCATTTTCTCCTCTTTGAGCCTGAGGAACAGTTCATGGTCAAAGCTCTTTGCACGGTCTGATTTTATTATGGTCTCGCCGTTGTCGTCAATTATCCTCATGCCCGCTGTAGAACGCTTGAATACCATGCCGTACTGTGTGTTCACAGGAACTAATCCCAGCAGGATGCAGCATTCCCACGACATCACTTCGAGAAAATACAGCTTGGCAGTCAGCTCGATCAGCTCGTGTCTTGCTACGAAACCATTCACGAAATATGGCAGAACTTCCAGCGGCATTCCTATGCCGATGAGCAGTGGAAGCAGCTTTATATGCCGCTTTCCTTTTATCTGATGTGTTCGCTGATAGATTATAAGCATACGGAAGACTATCAGCATAGTCGCCAAGATCAGTATCAGGATTATCCCCACATTGGCATGAAAATAGAGATTTTCCCCCTCGCCCGGGAGTATCCGGAAGACGAAATGGTGATACTCATTGGTGAGCATGAGCAGAAGGAGCATCAGATCCGGTATCAGCAGGAGATACCATTTTTTCGATATCCTGTACTGCTCTCCGCGGCTGAGTCCGAACGCAGCATACATACCGAACAGTGTGCTCAGCAGCAGCGGAAAACCTATGAAATAGCCCGTTATACGCATGGAATGTACATTTTCGTACAGGAACGCCTCCTGGAACATCCTCACAGTCAGCCAGAACATCATCACATAACATTCAAGCCTCAGATACATTGTCATGCTCTTCTGAGTGATCCGGCTTTGCAGCGAATACAGCCAGCCGCTCATCAGCAGCATGTACACCGAATATACAACGAAAGGTCTTACCTGATCTCCAGGTAAATAGGCGATACTGAGTTTTCTGTAAAGTGATACGGCACAGAGGAGGAGAAAAGCTCCGGCTATGCACAAATTGGTCTTCCTGTTCTCACTCATAACACCTTCTCACTCCCCTATCTGTACTGATGCCGCTCAGCGTTCCTGACTGCCGCAGTACGCCGAATAGAGTTCACTCTTTCTGTATCCCGTTTCCTTAGCCACTTCACGGCAGGCATCTGTCGGCTTTTCGCCCATGTCCACCAGCTGTCTCACCTGTGCAAGTGCTTCTTCTATCGTCAGTTTTTCGTCACTTTCGCCCGTTCTGCCTTCCACTACAAGGACATATTCGCCGCGCGGTTCATTGACGGAATAGTATTCCGCTGCTTCATCAAGCGTCATTCTCAGCACGTCTTCATGTATCTTGGTAAGTTCACGGCAGAGCGATATCCTTCTGTCTCCGCCGAAAGCTGAGCGCAGGTCGGCAAGCGTATTTTTCAGTTTATGCGGTGCTTCGTAGAATATCATCACCGCAGTCTCATTGTGCAGCAGGTCAAGGCGCTCTTTCCGCTCTTTTTTCTGTACCGGAAGGAAGCCTTCAAATGTGAATCTGCGCACACTCAGTCCCGAAACTGCTGCCGCTGAAACTACGGCGCTCGGTCCGGGAACGACGCGAACTTCGATATCGTTCTCTGCACACAGCTTCACAAGAACCTCTCCCGGATCAGATATACAGGGCATTCCTGCGTCAGTAACTATCCCGCAGCTCTCTCCTGCCATGAGCCTGTCTATTATCCTCTGTGCATCGGCAGAGGAACTGTGCTCATGAAAGCTCACGAGCTGCTTCTTTATCTCGTAATGGTTAAGCAGCTTCAGTGTTACGCGCGTGTCTTCCGCACAGATGAAATCCACTTCCTCCAGCATCCTGAGCTGTCTGAGAGTGATGTCTTCAAGATTTCCTATGGGTGTGCCAATTATATAAAGAGTACCGCTCATCCCTGCTCCTTTCCGGTATCGTATATCCTTTGCAGCTCAGGAGAGAATCCGTCACCACTGCGTATATACAGCTGAGGTTCAACTTTCATGAACGGCTTCGATCCCTTCTTTCCTTCGATAAGGAACAGCCACGGTGCTTCATCCGGGCATTTCGATACCATTCTCAGCCTTTTCGGTTCGATATCATGTTTCTTCATTGCAAATATCACGTCGCTCAGACGCTCAGGACGGTTGCAGACACAGAGTCTGCCTCCGTATTTCAGCAGTTTCTGAGCTGCCGCACATACGTCGTCTATGGTACACATTATCTCATGCCTTGCGATCTTCTGCGCTGTGATGACACTCTGGAATCCTGCGTTGTTCACCTTGTACGGCGGATTGCAGGTCACCAGATCAAGCTGTCCGAGCGGTGCGTCTTCCCAGAGTTCCTTCAGATCTGCACATACCGGGACTATGCCTGTGGTCTCACTGCGTTCAAGTCCCATTTTAAGCTGCTCTATCGCGCCTTCCTGTATATCCACGGCATATGTCACCTTCGGCGGCATCTTCTTCTGCATGATGAGCGGGATTATACCGCATCCTGTGCCAAGATCGCATGCCTTGTCCTTCGCACGATACTGGCAGAAGTCCGCCAGCAGGAACGCATCCGTGCCGAATCTGTGGTCAGAGCTGGCACAGACATATATCTTATCTGTGAGTTTTTCGTATTTGTATTCCATGTTACTTCCTTATCCACCTGAAAATGTGCGTATCACACTTATCGTTCCTATTATATGACTGTTGAAAATATCAAGTTCATCAGCCGGTATCCACAGTTCCTGATGATAGCTCCTGCCGACTGTCCTGACCTCGAACTTCGAGACATATCCGTCATCCACTTCAAACCTTGTCACAAAGCCTTTGCAGTCAGGAGCTGAGCTGACATTCCACCTCTCAGCTATCTCGGCAGCATACCTTTCGTTCAGCACCGGGTAGAATACAGGCTGCTCCGGCAATCTCGGAGGGAACTCCTTATATCCACTTTTTCTTATAAGGTCAAGCTCGGCGCTGCCAACAGGTCTGAACAGTATCATACTATCGTACCTCCGCCCACAACTATATCGCCGTCATACAGCACAACTGCCTGTCCACTGGTGACCGCCCTCTGGGGTTCGTCGAATTCCACCATGTATTCGCCGTTTCCCAGATATGAGACCACAGCCGGCTGTTCCTTCTGACTGTATCGTGTCTTCGCTGTCACACGCATCGGTGCATCCAGCTTTTCAACTGATATGAGGTTGAAATCATCAGTGACAAGGCTTTTCGTATAAAGATCACTCTCTTCACCCAGCACAACTGTATTCGCGTCCATATCCTTCCTTACTACATAAAGAGGATGTCCTACCGCCACTCCAAGTCCTTTTCTCTGTCCTATGGTGTAGTTAATGATGCCTTTGTGTCTGCCAAGTACTTTTCCGTCCGTGCTCACAAAATCCCCCTGCGGCGGTTCTTCACCGGAAAAACGCCTGATGAAAGCGGCGTAGTCTCCGTCCGGGACAAAGCATATATCCTGACTGTCGGGCTTGTCCGAATTGACCAGACCTGCCTTTTCCGCAAGTTCACGGACCTGCGTCTTGTTAAGTCCGCCAAGAGGGAACAACGTATGCGAAAGCTGCTCCTGTGTAAGCGAATACAGCACATATGTCTGGTCCTTGCTCCTGTCAGCGGGACGTTTCAGCAGCCAGCGTCCCCGGTCAGCATCATATTCACAGACCGCATAATGTCCGGTGGCTATCTTGTCGTATCCAAGTTCAAGAGCGCGTCTCAGCATCTTATCGAACTTGACGTGGCGATTGCACTCTATACACGGATTAGGCGTCCTTCCGCTCAGATAGCTGTCCGCAAAATCCTGCATCACATGCTCGCGGAAGCAGTCTTTGAAATTGAAAACAAGATGCTCGAATCCGAGCCTGTATGCCACGCTCCTTGCGTCCATGACATCCGAGAGCGCACAGCAGGTCTTTCCCTCTTTCTGTGCCTCATCTATATCCTCATCTGAAAAGAGCTTCAGTGTCACTCCCATGACCTCAAACCCCTGATCCCTCAGAAGCATTGCTGCTACAGAGCTGTCAACTCCTCCGCTCATTCCAACCATCACTTTTTCCATATCCCGTTCCCTTTTCCTGTTTATTTCCGCTTGTGTCCGCGGTCTGTCAGCATTATCCATTTTTGTCTCAATAATTAAGGGCGGTCATTGTCCGCCCTTACATGAAGTTGAACATCTCATCAAGAGACATTATATATTTGTCCGCAGCTTTCTCAATCTGACTGCGCTCAGGTGCAGAGTAATCGTCAAAGATACCGACTGTGAAGAAACCGGCAGCAGAAGCAGTTTCGATACAGTGCAGCGAATCTTCGACTACCATTGTCTCATCAGGAGCACATCCCATACGTCCGGCGCATCCGAGGAAAATATCCGGGCACATCTTTCCGCTGGGATACTCAGCATCTGTGGCGATAAAGCGGAACCTGTCAAATATACCGCAGCGTTTCAGCACTGCTTCCGCAAGTCCGCGGTATGTAGCTGTCGCGACACAATACGGTATGCCAAGCCCGTCAAGACGGTCAAGCGTCTCGTGAACATGCGGTTTGAGCTGTATATTATGCTCGTATTCGTCCCGTACAAGCTCTTCTATGCGGCCGATGACATACTCTTTTGTGTGAGGCATCCTGAATTCGCTGATGAAATACTGCGCAGCTTCATCAACTGTCAGCTTCCGCATTATATCCGATATGTCGGCTGGAGGCTCTTTCACTCCGTTTTCAAGCAGGAACTTCCTGTCTATGCTGCTCCATATGCTCATAGAATCAATGAGCGTTCCGTCCAGATCAAAGATCACGCTTCTTATCATCGTTCTTCTTCCGGTACCGGAGCTTCTTCATACACATATATTTCATCCGTGACATCTTCCACTGCCACCTGTTCTTTTTCCTTCTGCTCATTATAGCTGAGACATGTTATGCTTTTTTCAGCTTCCGTGGTGATGTGATGCCCTTCAGTGGAAGCATCTCCGCATATCACGACTGCCTGCTTGCCAAGAACATCGTACATGCGGTTGAACTGAGAGAGCGAGTATGTCACATTGCCATTCAGAGGATCTGCTGCGTACACTGTATCTTCCGCCTTGTCGTATCCGTATATGACCATGCAGTGCTGCCACCAGTCAAAATAGAAGTCCTCTCCGTTTCCGGCTGTCCATACAAGCTCCGGATAGGATTCGTGAAGATCTATAGTGGTCCACACCAAAACAGGTCTGCCCTCTGATATCTGCCAGAAAAGATCACTGAACTCCGTACCTGTCAGGTCAACTCCGTAGCATGGCGAATCGACTGATGCAAAGTACTTGTCCGCTGTCTGCACTATGACGTTGGCATTGCATCCGAAACCGTCGTATCTCGGATCTCCGATATATGCCTCATCCATCAGTGTATATCCTGCAAGATCTATGGGCATGAAATCAAATGCCATAGTCATTTTATCAACATCGAATCCAAGATAATTCAGTGTCTCTGTAAGAGAAGTTATCTCACATCCTGACGGGAGTTCCGGTTCCTGAAGTACGGTCTCAAAACCTTCTATGACGTATTTATCGGGGATGCTGTATCCTTCCGGAGTGATGACATCCATTGAAAACGGCTCTGTTTCAGGCTCTGTTGCAATAGTTGTCGTATTCTCTTCCGGTGCTCCGGTCACAGACAGTCTTCCTGTATCAGCCTGTGGAGCTGAAGCAGTATTGCCGCCCTGTGTATACGCAGAAGCATCTTCAGACTGTGGATGTGCTGATTCCACAGTGCTTCCGCATGATGCCAGTGAAACGCTCATCAGTAGCGATGCTGCAAATCCGGCAAGTTTCCTATTCATTCAGTATTACTCCATATCTATCATTATTTTGGCTCTGTAATCCTTTTGTGCGGACGTTACCGTTTCCAGTGCAAGGCCATAGACATCAGAAGCTCTTATCTCAAGTTCAGCAAAACGCTCGGCGGTCTCATTTATCTGAGAAAGCTTTGCTATGGAAGCAGCATAGGGTATCTTTGCAACTCCCTTTGCCTGTGCAAGTATCTCCTTGCCGCGCTCGTTGAATGCAAGTATCCTTCCGTAAGGAGGAAGCGACTTCATATCTTCCTTGGTGATGCCTATTAGCAGCGCCAGCATTATGCGGCGTATGCGTGCCATAGTATATCTCTTTGTCTTTACTGTAAACAGCAGTTCGTCCAGTGAACCAGACATACGAGCTCCGTATATCCTGTGTTCAAGCCCCTGTCCGACATCGCTTATGGATGCTATCTCGTCAGCAGAAGTGCTTCTCAGCTTGTAAAGCAGCACTCTCTCAAGTCTGCTCAGTGAAGCGAGTTCGCCTTTCCTGCCTGCCTCGGCTATCGCCTCAGCCCATATGTCAGTTGTATAAGCACTTATGGCAGATGCGCTTTTCTCCGTCGCCAGCTTCTCGCGTATAAACGATGCACTTGCATACCCGCCTTCCGCTATGCCGCTGTCATGGGCTGTGCTCACCCTTTTCACAGTGAATGGCGCCATGCCGGATGTGAACTTCTTCAGTGCGCGCATGTATTCAATAGCCAGAAGATTATTAGGCTCCGAGATTATCTCGGCTGCCTCGGGATCAATGCCGTTTATCACAGAGCTCAGAGCCCTCGGATAAGTATAGCCCTTCTCCATAATGCTGCGTATCTCATCTGCATGCGTCATTGCTGTTATCTCGACTGTATCCATTGCCTTTGTCAGCTTATCAGCATCTCCGCATTCGCTGCCGAACGACAGCTCCTCCACTACTCCGAGTGAATCCAGCAGATATACTGCACCGCTGGCAAAATTCTCGGCGGACGACAGACAGTACTGCACCGGCAGCTCTATCACAAGATCTGCTCCCGAACGCACTGCAAGTCTCGCCCTCTCCAGCTTATCCATAACAGCTGTGTCGCCGCGCTGCACAAAATTGCCGCTCATTACCGCAACTATATGCGTAGCGCCGTTTTTTCTCGTCTGTTCTATGTGGTAAAGATGTCCGTTATGGAACGGATTGTATTCACAGATGATACCGCTGATTTTCATTTTACTACCTCTTTTCATAAAATTCAATGGTTTTTTATAAAAATTCATTTATTGCACATCTAATTTGTCAAATCCGGTAATAATCTGCCTGTTTTGCGCATTTTTTTAGGATGTATTGAGACAAATTTGCGAAAAGGACTTGCAATTTCCCGAAAATGGTATATAATAGTAAATGCAAAATATATTTGAAAGGAATTAGATATATGATAATCTTAGTTGTTAATGCAGGAAGCTCATCCCTCAAGTATCAGCTCATCGACATGAAGGACGAGAGCGTTATCGCAAAGGGCAACTGCGACCGTATCGGTATCGACGGTCACATCGCTCACAAGACAAGCGACGGCAGAACATATGATGCTGACTGCTCATTCCCCACTCATACAGAAGCTTTCATGAAGCTCGTTGAGACTCTCACATCAGGCGATGCAAAGGTGATCGACAGCATGGACGAGATCTCAGCAGTAGGTCACAGAATAGTACAGGGTGCTGATGTGTTCGACAAGTCTGTTCTCGTTACTGACGAGATAATCGACAAGATCGACGAGCTCCGCGAACTCGCTCCCGTACACAACCATGCTCACGCACTGGCTCTCCGTGCATGCAAGAGCGTTATCCCCGCAAGTGTTCCTCAGGTCGTTGTATTCGATACAGCATTCCACCAGACAATGCCTCCCAAGGCTTATATGTTCGGTCTCCCCTATGATGACTATGAGACTCTCCATGTAAGAAAGTACGGTTTCCACGGCACATCACACAGATTCGTTTCCAAGGCTCTCGCTGAGGCTATGGGCAAGGATGTCAAGGACCTCAAGATCGTTTCATGTCACCTCGGCAACGGTTCTTCTATCACTGCTGTTGACGGCGGAAAGTCCGTTGATACATCTATGGGATTCACTCCCCTCGACGGTGTAGTTATGGGTACAAGAACAGGTGCAGTTGATCCTTCAGCTGTTACTTTCGTTGCTGACAAGCACCACTTCACACCTTCCGAGATGAGCGAGTACATGAACAAGAAGTCCGGCTTCCTCGGAGTTTCCGGCGTTGGTTCAGACAACCGTGACGTTCAGGCTGCTGCTAACGAGGGCAACTCAAGAGCTCAGCTCGTTTCCGACATGCTCACATATGAGATCAAGAAGTACATCGGTTCATATGCTGCTGCTATGAACGGTCTTGATGCTATCCTCTTCACTGGCGGTATTGGTGAAAACTCATGGGAAGTAAGAGAAGGCGTTTGTGAGGATATGGACTACTTCGGAATCAAGATCGACAAGGAACTCAACAAGTCCGTAAGAGGAAAGCTCACTAAGCTCTCAACTCCTGATTCAAAGGTCGAAGTATGGATCGTTCCTACAAATGAGGAACTCCTCATCGCAAGAGATACACTTGAGCTCATCTCCAAGTAATATCATTATATCATAGAATTACGAAAATAGCAAGAGACGCAGAAAAAAACTTGCCGTCCATAAAGCTGTTCCGTGATAAATGATGCAGCGTCACGCTGGTTATATCCGGCTGTCCTTAACTGGGCAGCCGTTTTTTATGTTACATTCCGGCTTTCTGACATGAATATTATTATATGACGGCAATTACAGTTCGCGGCATAGTTACGCAAACCACAAGTTTTTTCACGCGTCTCTTGCCATTTTCTTCACTATATGTTATAAGCAGCGTGACGCTGCCCCCTTGATCGCGGCGGAGTTTCATGAGCGGCAATTATTTCACGCGTCTCTTGCCATTTTCTTCACTATATGTTATAAGCAGCGTGACGCTGCACCCTTGATCGCGGCGGAGTTTCATGAGCGGCAATTATTTCGCGCGTCGCTTGCTATTTCCTGAAATGTATGTTATAATAATTAAGCCTGCATTTTGGCAGGGACTTAAAAATCAGCCCTGACGGAGGGACTTTATGATATGGATTCACTGAAAGTAATCATTGCCGCTGTTTCTGCGGCAGCTATAGATATCTGCGCACTCGTGCTAATCATGTCGGCTTACTCTGAAAAAAAGACCGGCAAGTACCGCTGGATGCGAATGTCTTCATGTATGGAACTCGCTGAAGGCGGCAAGGTCTATCCGCTTGAAGGAGACGAGATACTCCTGGGAAGACATGCTTCTGCCGATATACGGCTGCCGGATATATCCGTTTCACGCTATCACGCTGTCCTGACCGTAGCTAACGGCATCTGGACTATTACAGACATCGGTTCAAAGTCCGGCACTTATGTGAACGGCATGCTGATACAGAGCTGCCAGCTGCATGAGAACGATATGATAACCCTCGGCAGCAGACGTCTCATTTTCAGAAGGAAGGTGTACAAGCATGCTTGAGAATCCGCTTTCTTACTTCTTCTCATGTATATTCGTACTGCTCGCACACGGTGCGATGCTGGTAAATGTGTTCATAAACGGCAACTACGAAAGCAGCAGCAATGTCATTATCCTCGCAGCTGCTGTTCTCGGTCTTGATTTGCTGTATTTCATAATAATGCCGTTCTTCAGGCAGATGACATACACCATAGATTTCCTGCTACTGCTGGTACTCAATATGAGTGTCATTTTCCAGTCATGCTTCGGCGGAGTCGAACTGAATGTGAAGCACATGATAACTTGCGTCACCGCTCTTATCGGATGCCGTGCAGGACATATAGTATGCCGCGATCACAGATGGCTCGCACAGCAGAAAAAGCTGGTTTACATAGGCATAGCCATTCTCATGGTGGTAATAGTGACTCTCACCGGAAGCCGCAGCATGTGGATATCCCTCGGGCCTATAACCATACAGCCTTCGGAATTCATAAAGCCGCTGTTCATCATAGCGTGCGCTACATCAGTGACAGAACAGCAGCAGAAGCACAAGGTACTGTTTTTCAATGTGGTATACGAAAATGTATTCCTGTTCGGCATAATGTGTGCTATATGCCTGCTCCAGTGGTGGTGCCGTGACCTCGGAAGCCTCCCGACTTTCATGGGCATCTATGCCGCAGGTTTCCTGCTGAGGATATGCTATCCCAAAGCAAAATTCTCCAAAAAGACGCTTATCGGTGCAGGTATCGCTCTGGCAGCCGTTGCTGTAGTCGCAGTGAAATTTGCTCCGGAATACGTTCAGGAACGTCTGCATGTCGATATCTGGAGCGATAAGGACGGAAGCGGATATCAGCAGTCTCAGGCTCTCATCGGTATCGCCCGCGGCGGCTGGTTCGGCAGCGGCCCCGGTTACGGTTACCTCTGCAACGTATTCGCACATGAAAACGACATCGTTTTCTCCACTATAAGTGAAGAATGGGGACTTTTATTCGCACTGATGACTATCTGTATGCTGCTTCTCATGGTGGCGATACCGATGATAAATCCTCCGCGTTCTTACTTCCACGGCACTCTCTGTGCCGGAGTTTGTGCTGCGTTCACAGTACAGATGGCGCTCAATATATTCGGTTCATGCAATATGATCCCGTTCACCGGAGTAACTATCCCGTTCATCTCAGTCGGAGGAAGCTCAATGATGACGAGCGGTTTCATGATAGGTATGCTCACCGCCTCACAGTCTCCTGTATTCCGCATACGCAGACCGGGAAGCGGGATATTGCCCGGCGTAAGGAGGCAGACTATATGAAAAGCGTAAAACGCTGTATCCACATTATGAGCCTTTTCATGCTCCTGTTCATCGCAGGCATGGCTGGACTTGTATGGAAAATACAGAAAGAATCCTCATTCTATATAATGAACTCGTCCAAATACGAACTTGGCAAGGTCTATGACCGCAACGGCGAGATACTCTTCAACGGAGTTTCCGCAGCTGAAGACGAAAGCGATGAGACAGGATATCCCGACAACTACCTCATAGATGTAGGAAACCTCATAGGTGATGACGGCGGTCAGATGTCCAATACCCTTGTTGCAAGAAATCTGGAAAAGCTGAATAACTACGACTTTTCCGCAGGCCTCATCCGTGAAGGTGGAAAGGCTGCTATCTATACCACCCTCGACCACAAAGCCAACAGGACAGTATATGACACTTTTGCCGGATGTGACGGCTGTGCAGTCGCTTATAACTATCTCACAGGTGAGATACTCGTCTGCACAAGCCTGCCTAACCTTGACGTCACCAAGGGATACGATGATATAGAGAACTTCAGACCGGGCACTCTTATCTCAAAGGTGCTCTGCGGTACTGTTCCCGGCTCTACGCAGAAAGTCTCCACTGTCATCGCAGCACTGGAGATCATGGGAAAAGACAAACTGTTTTCGAAATCCTATTCATGCAGCGGCGTGTATACCAATAAATCAGGCGGAGAGATAGACTGCCATGAGCTTTACGGTCACGGCACTCTCAACATCCAGCAGGCTGTTGAAAAAAGCTGCAACCCATTCTTCGCACAGCTGGTGGAAGATCCGGATATGCCGCTCAGCAAGATAAAGCGTGTGTATTCCAAGCTTGGATACGCTATCAACGACGAAGAGACCGGTTACTTCCGCATAAACGGCATACTCTGCGAAAAGGCTTCCACCACTCTTACAGATCCCTACGATTTCACTACTCAGTGGGGCTGTATCGGTCAGGGCGATACTCTTGTAAGCCCGATGCAGCTGATGATGTGGCAGAGCGCTATCGCAAACGGCACCGGCAAAATGACCATGCCCTATCTCATCGACCACGTTACCGACGTTTACGGCGATGTCAAAGAAAAAGCTTCTGTCGAATACAGCGACCAGCTCTTCTCCGCGGATACCGCAAAAACTACACGTCAGATACTTCTGACCAACGGTGCTAACAATTACGCATGGTCTGTCAGCGGATACAACATCGGCGTCAAGAGCGGTACAGCTCAGGTCGAAGAGGGCTATACCGAGAACTCGCTCCTCGTCGGATTCGTGGATGATACCGATTTTCCCATTGCCTTCTGCGTCATGCTCGAAGACAAGAACAATACATATCTTACCGCCGAGTATATAGTAAAAACTATGCTCGACGCACTCCACGAGGATTTGTGATAATGTACAAATAGTCAGCGAATGTTTGTGCAGT
>DFJW01000022.1 GCA_002373775.1 Ruminococcus flavefaciens
CTGCATCCATAAAAAGCACATTCACTGATTTCAACAACACTATCAGGTATATTTATACTTGTAAGTCCGCTGCATCCTGAAAATGCATATTTGCCTATATTAGCTATTGTATCTGGGCATTCTACCTCAGTAAGCAGCGTACAGTTCCTGAAACAGTTTGAACTGATGGACGTTATAGGATCATTGTCATCCTCATTTTCAATTGAAACAAATTTAACATAGTTACAGTAAGGTTCGCTGAAAGTTGAATTAAGCGAATACATATCACCTTTTCCGTAAATGAGCATACTTCCATCGTTGAAAAGGAAATAATATATATTGTCGCCCATTTGACCAGCTACTTTTATATCCGGGTCATTATCATCATATCTTACTATATCCGAATCAAAACCATCTTCGGGCTTGATTTCGTCAACTATTTCACGCAATATTGAAGTCGCAGTCACTTTGGATATTTTTTGACCGGAGACTGAATATACGATTTCTTTTGTTTCATCATTAATAGAAAAACTACCATTACTTTTGGTTCCGTTAGAATTAACTGTGAATGTATGAGACCCATTTTTGCAATATGCCGTTCTGCCTGTCCCAAGTTCAACTCCATCTATGGAGAGAGTCGGTACGATAATGCTGCCGTTTTCTTTTTTATAAAAATCTATAAAAGAAAAAGTAGTCTTATATGCAACATTCGGACAAGTTCCCCAACCGAATCCGGCTTCATCAGAAAAATACCATTTTCCCAGTTCGATAGTTAACGAGGCAATGGTTTCATTTATTTTTATAATTGAAAAGAAACTTATATTTACTCCTGCGCTGGCTACAAAATTAAGCTTACCTTCAACACAGGTCCCACAAACGTGAAGAGTAGAATTACTTGTATCGCTGCAGAAAAAAGCGGATGATGTATTACCATCATTTTTAAACGTTGAAGACAACGTAGCTGTTGTTTCTATACCAGCCTTAAACGATGCGCTAATATCTGCCATTTTAGAACATATAACTATCAAGTGAGGCTGAAAATCTATCCCAGCAAATAATTTGCCTTGCAGTGAAAGTTTAACACTTCTGTTATCAGCACCTGATTTCTTATCACATTTAAAACCCGTATCCGAATCATAAGAAAAAGTTATTGCAGGAGATGCTGTGTACGATGCACTTAATGATCCGGAAAATTCTATACTTGCAACAGGCATTAATTCCAAATACACCCCAGGAGTTCCAGTAGGTATACTTAGACTACCAAGCATTTTTTCAAGTTTTTTTGTAGTTGAATCTGATAAATCGGTTTTAACAGAATCTGAACCAGTTACTGAAACAGTTAAAGAAAGCGGTGTCTCTAATTTAAATTTTGTATTTATATATGAGCCTTTCTTGTAAAACTTAAAATTTAGATTAAGTTTTAAATCTAAAGAAATCTTTGCCGAAAACTTTTCATCATCTGTTTTTAATTCTCCGCTTATACTTGCACTTTGTGAAAAATTTGTATTATTGTTCAGAAATACGGGAGAATCAAAAATAAATCTCGATCCGCTTATGGTATCATAGCCAAGATATTCTACACCATCCTCGATATTTTCTTCACTTATCTCTGGTATTACATTATTTAAATTTGATTCTAGTTTAATAAAATCAAACATATCATCTATATTTTTACCACTATCTTTGATAGTTACAGTATCACCTGAAACTTCCACATCTCCTACAGATATTGCTAAAACATCATCAGAGTCAGATTTAACATATAAGTAGTCATCACTTTTGAGATTTTTTAGTGATTCATCAGCATTTGAAAAAACATATACACCATTAACGTGATCTGATGACAAAAGATCATTGCTCTCAAATGAAGATTCAGCAATAATCGTCTCATCGCTGAGCACGATAAAATTTGTATCATTCTGATCATCAAAATTTATAACATTATCATGGTCAAAATCGTATATATCGGCCGCATATATGTCCTGCATCTCTTTTGTATTATCCAGTATGTAATAAGTCTGACATAATGAAACACCATTCTCATTTTTAAGATCCACATTTATTGTATAATAATCCGGCAACACCAACTTATCCACTTCAATTTCATTAACTGTTTCTGTTCCGGCTTGAATATGGTTTTCATTTTCATAAACTATGTTATTTTCCTCATCTACTACTGTTAATCGTAAATTACATGCCATTGACTGTGTAGATATTACCTCAGCAATCCCTACTGCCGGATTATATTCAACTGAAAAAATGGTGAAATTGATATTTTCATTTTTTCTTTTCAAATCATCTTTTAACTGCTCAGTATTTGCCATTTGAGCGATATATTTACCAAATGAATTGTCAGCCCTGAATGCCATTGCTGTATCAGAACTCTCTTCGTTGCATTCTAATTCTATATCGCTAAAAAAATCTTCATTTTTAACAAGAGGAGTCAAAGATGCTCCTGTCAATATAATTGCTGCACATAAAATGATCATTCGCTTTACTAATGTATTTTTCATAACAGTCTCCTTAATATAGTTAATTATGTAACAATATTGTTCGAAGATAATACTTAGAACATAATGATATCTGTAAGTATCTGCTATTACACATAATAAAATTGCAGATTGCAAGATAATCATAGCTCATATAAATATTGCAATGAGCACTGTAAAAACATAGCTCATCACTTTTTAGGTCTTTGAACGATATCAGTATTCAGCTTACCGTTCACCTTTCTTACGACGAATTAATACAGCTGTTTTAATTGCAAACATTCCAATTACTTTTTGCTTTTCATATAATACCTAATGAAATATAATTTATATCAAGTCCTAAGACTCAACAGCATTTTCCAACGCTGTTTTAATATCCTTTATGGACTCATCCTTGCTCTTGATGAGCCCACATTTCATTAGTGTTTTGTAGTAATCTATGAAAGACGAGACTATACTTTTTTCATTCAGCATGAGTATATCGAATCCAGTGCCGTTATTGTAGTATATTATCATTTTCCCGTCTGACCAGATATTTATCGCTCGTACTGACGTTTTATCGAATATCGGCAGACGTATCACCAGTGGCATAAAGCTGTTTTCAGTGCTTGAATACTCTATAACTTTTTTAAGCGAATTTCTGCGGAAACTTTTGGATAGGGACTTGGTCAGGTATGCAGTCAGCTCGTAATACTCATCAGCATTGATTATCTCATCAAGTCCCTTTTCTGAAAACAGACTGTATGTAACGTCGATATTGTTTAAGCCGCTCTGAAGAAACTCCATATAGCTCATTGCCAAAGCCTGTGCATCCTCGAGATCCGCAATATATTCAAGTACATCATGCAGATCAACATCAAAGAGGATACATGGATTATTTTCAATTATATACATTTCTGACCCGGCGGAGTTGTTGTTGAAATCCATAACGCTGTTGTAGCTTGACAAAAAGTCGATAATGTTGTTTTTCATTACCGCAAATTGCTTGGAGGCAGAAAAGCTGCGTGAAAATCTCTCCCGATATAGGCATACTGTTTCCTGCGAATTTATGTAAAGTCCGTAATCCGTACTTTGCCCGAAAATCAATAGCTCATGGTCATTGGCTATATAATAGGGATAGGGTGTCAGATCAAGCAAACCATGGATATCAGTATGTGCAGCCTTTAGCACGGCATTTTCAGTAAATATTATAGGCAGCAGGTCAACAAATATCTTCATATTGATATCAGAGCTTTTTGTAGTTTTTTCAAAGGGGATAAGCCATTCAAAGGATAAAACGACGGATCGTATACACGCTGCAATGAAATCAGTAAACTCAATGCTGTCCGGACAGCAAAAAAACTGTACATTACCGTCTGCATCGGATATTATACGACGTATTGCATATTTGATATCTTCAATTCCGGAAACAGCCTGACCGTTTCTTAGTTTTGGCAGTTTATCATCATTAGCTGGTAAATCAAGACGTGCAGAGGGGGCAAATGCATAAAGCTGGTTAAATGCAGATAGTTCTTCACTGTATTTTTTATCAGTTTTTTCTTCTTGATATGCATAAGCAAGGCGACTGTATTCATCGGCAGAAACGTTGAGCATTCCGGCTATTTTACCTATTATATCAAAATCAGGCGGGACAAGTGATCCGCTGCGAATGCGGCTAATATACGCTTTCTTAAGACTCAGTTTTTCGCATATATCCACAGATCTTACGGAATGGGCATCTATTATTTCATTAAGTATTTCATGAAATTTCATTGGTTTTCCCCTAACATCATTTATTTGCTAATTTAATATATTATAGCATTAATGACGTGATTATTCAATAAGTTTCCAGATTCGAAAAACAAAGTTGTAAACTATATTTTTGAAAGTATAAGTTATAAAACATTATCTATTTATTGTCTCCGAAGTGAAGAATCTAAGCAATGGTATCCTTGAGCGTATTTCTCCACTAATGTGACCTCACCCTCAGGTGCCAGTCGGGGCAACTCGGTGCAGGTTCAACTCCTGTTATCCGCACCACCACAGAGCCGGTGCCTCCGATTCACGGGGGCACTTGTTTTACGCGTTCACTCTGTACGAAACTGTCAGTCTGCTTTCGCATACGGCAGTGTCATCAATTCTGTCGCAGTTAAACATGATAAATGAGTGCCTTAGCAAGTTGATTTGCTGAGGCACTTTTTATCATATCTCCGGTTCGATCCCGATCAATGAGCCGTTTTAGACACTGTTCGTGTGAATCCACAAAATCTGTTGACTATTTTGGATAAAAATGCTAAAATATCATATGTACATATTTTCAAGAGGGGGGCAATTATGAAAAAAGCGATCGCACTAATAATAACAGCAATTCTCACAGCATCAATGGTAACGTCATGTGGAAAAAGCAACAGCAGTCAGACAGGACACAACTGGCAGAACTCAGAAACATTAAATGAATGGCAAAAAAACCTTCTTGAGGCAGAGGGGCTTCCAACTGATATTGAAAAGCTTACACCGACGCAGAAACGCTCTATCCAGCATATCTATGAGATGATAACGTATCTCAATGAGAAATACGGGGAAGAATTTATCTATAAGGGATATATCGAGCCGGGAGCAATGCAAAGCGAAGAATTGTATGCCTACTCGTTATCTGATAATAAGAAAAGAACGGTTACAGTTAAAATTGATTCTGATGGAAATTTGACAGACGATTACCAAAGCAATTCAGTAGCTGATTACTGCGAAGAATTAATTGATGATTGGATACATTCATACTTAGGTACTGATGATTACAGATACTTTGCAACCACCAACGCATGTCATATTGAAATGTCTGAAATTAAAGATGAAAACTTCTAATGCAGACAGAGCAAAAGCCCGGCATTTCGACAGCCGGGCTTGATCTATATCTGTATTATCTGTTGTTGACGGTTTCCGGGTACATATCGTGATTAGCGAGCCTGTCCCATGCGAGCTTCTCCCATTTTGTATCCGGTCTGCCGTAATTGCAGTACGGATCTATGGAAAGACCGCCTCTCGGCAGGAACTTGCCCCACACTTCGATATATTTCGGATCCATGAGCTTTATGAGATCCTTCATGATTATGTTTACGCAGTCCTCATGGAAATCGCCATGATTCCGGAAGCTGAAAAGATAGAGTTTCAGTGATTTGCTCTCCACCATTTTTTCTCCCGGGATATAGGAAATGTATATGGTAGCAAAATCAGGCTGACCGGTGATAGGACACAGACTTGTGAACTCAGGGCAGTTGAATTTCACAAAGTAATCATTTTCCGGATGCTTGTTCGGGAAGGTCTCCAGCACCTCAGGCGAGTAGTCCATAGAATATTTAGTATTCTGATTTCCGAGCAGCGTGATGCTGCCTTTTTCATTTTCTGTACGTCCGCTCATAGTTCATTCTCCTTTCATAGCAGGATCTTTTATTCCGTTAGCCGCGAAAGCAGCGAGCCTGTCACGGCATGTGCCGCATTTTCCGCATGGCTTTTCTCCGCCCTCATAGCAGCTCCATGTCAGCTCATAAGGCACACCGATACTGAGTCCGAGCTTTACTACTTCCGCTTTGGTAAGACCTATGAACGGTGCTCTGACTTCGAGTTCTCCACCGCTTCCGAGGCAGATAGCGCGGTTCATGGATTCATTGAATTCGCTGCTGCAATCCGGATACGCATTGCCGGCAGCGTCATCGCTGTGAGCACCGTACCAGATGCTGCTGCATCCGTTGGAGAGCGCGATGCTTGCAGCAGAGGAAAGGAACAGTCCGTTTCTGAACGGCACATAAGTGGATACCGGAGCACCGTCAGTCTGAGCGAGCTGATCCGCATAGGATTCCTTGGGTATCTCCGAGTCAGAGCCTTTGAGGAGAGAGCAGTCGGAGTCAGCGAAAATGAGGGCAAGGTCAAGTTCACTGTGTCTGACTTTGTAGTATGCGGCAACAGCTCTCGCCGCATCGAGTTCCCGGCTGTGTTTCTGACCGTAATATACAGAAAGGGCAATGACATTATCTGCGCCGTATTCCTTTACAGCCATGCCGAGACATGTGGCGCTGTCAACGCCTCCGCTGAGTAAAACGAGTGATCTCATATTGTGCCTCCTCAGTCTTCGACCAGCTTTTTCAGTTCGGTATCTGTCCTGAAAGCGCCGGTGAATGTTTTGGTAACCGTTCTGGAAGAAGCGTTTTTGATGCCGCGTGCAGTCATGCAGCTGTGTGAACCGCTTATCATAACTCCCACATCCGGAGTACCGGCAGCTTCTGAGATTATCTCAGCGATATCCCTGCCGAGGCGTTCCTGCAACTGTAGACGTCTTGCTGCCATATCGCATATACGCGCTATCTTGCTGAGTCCGAGGACTTTTCCGCGCGGTATATAGGCAACATTGACGTGCATGTCGTACATGAGCGCAAGATGATGTTCGCAGTAGCTGAATACCGTGATGTCTTTCATGACAACGGCTTCTGAGATATCGTCGCCGCCTTCGGATGTGAAAGTCTTGCCGAACATCTCAGCAATATCGTGATTTGAGTAAGCAGTGCCCGCAAGCACCTCTTCGAGCATTCTTGCAACGCGCTCAGGAGTTTCACGAAGTCCCTCTCTTTCAGGATCTTCGCCTATCGCTTTGAGCAGGCCGAGTACATGATATTCAATAGCTTCTCTGTCCATATTATACTCCCTTCATATCAGGATCCCAGATATATTTATGCAGCTGCAATTGCAGCCTTACGCCGTTCAGGCGCTTTTTTTCCATGAATCCGACAATATCAGCCGGTTCGATCTTTCCGAAGACCGGACTGAAATAAATGTGGCATCTGCCGATCAGTTCATATTTTTCGATGATCTCAGCAGCTTTGTCAAGATCTTCCATACTGCCTGCAACGAATTTCACCGTATCATCCCTGCCAAGCAGGCTGAAATTACCGGTACACATATGCTCTTCCATGCCGCTGCCGGGGAGCTTGTAGTCCATAGTGAATACCGGCCTGTATTCAGCAGCTGCAAGTTCATCCAGAGGCTGACTGCCGTTAGTCTCTATCTCTACACGATGACCGCTTTCCGAGAGCAGAGATATAAGTTCGCCGATATCTTGCTGCAAGAGAGGTTCGCCGCCTGTGAGAGTCACATTGTGTATGCCTTCGGAGTTCACCCATTTACTGAGTTCCGCGGCGGTCATAGACACAGCAGGAGAATCATCGGAATTAGCCCAGCGCGTATCGCAGTAAGAGCAGTGGAGGTTGCATTTCCTGAATCTTATAAATGCCGCAAGTTCACCGGCACATACAGCTTCGCCGTTTATGCTGACGAATTTTTCCGCTACCCAGTAACTGCTCATATCTCAGCCTCATAGGTAGCACAGTTTTCGGGTGTTTCGTAGACTGTGACGCTTCTCGTTCTGAATCCGCGCTCATTCAGCATGCTGAAGAAGTGCTTTGCAAAATTCTCAGCAGTCGGACGGAACGGGACTTCTATCAGCCTGAAGCCTTCGCTGTTGAGAGCAGTGACAGTTTCCGGACGCAGAGAGCTTGATTCGTAGATAAAAGCGTGATCGTAGCTCTCGGCTATACTGCGGACTTCGTGTTTCAGATCACTGAAATCAACGACCATACCGCGCTTTTCGCCTTTTTCTGCCAGTTCGCTGCCGCAGACGGCAGCTTCTATCGTCCAGCGGTGACCGTGGATATTGGAGCATTTTCCGCTGTAACCCGAAAGGAAGTGCGCACTGTCAAAAGAAGCGGAAGTTTTCAGCGTATACATAATATCACCTCAAAAAAATGCGTCTGCTCAGGCAGACGCATCCGTAATACATGTGTTGGCGCAGGAATGACCTGCACATCGGATGCCCTGGTTTTGTTTAACGACAGGATGGCGCAAACGAACTGTCGGGTAAGTACCTGTAACATTATAACACTGATCTTAACAGTTGTCAAGTGATTTGGAATGAAAGATGCCATGATACTTTTATTATTTCAGCTTCTGCTCTCTGCTTACTACTTGCCATTTCCCTCACTATATGTTATAAGCAGCGTGACGCTGCACCCTTGAACGCGGCATGGTTGTATGAACGTCAAGTTTTTTCGCGCGTCTCTTGCCATTTCCTTCACTATATGTTATAATTAACCGGAAAAGGAGATGAAGTATTAATGGACAAAAATAACAAAGAAGACACCAAGGCGGTATCAGGGATACTGAAAAATAAATGGTACCTGTACATGACAGAATTTTTTGCCGGAATGTCAGTGATGGCAGTAGAACTGGGAGCAAGCCGTCTGCTTGCGCCGTATTTCAGTTCATCGCAGATAGTCTGGACGATAATCATAGGCACTATAATGATAGCCATGGCTTTAGGAAATATCTACGGCGGCAAAAGTGCAGACAAAGATCCTGATCCGGACAAGCTGTATGCGAGGATACTCGTTTCTGCGGTCTGGATAGCGGCGATACCTTTTTTCGGAAAATTCGTGATACTCGGTATATCCGCTCTTCTTGTCGTCACGATCAACACGAATTTCCTGATATGGGCGGCATTCATAACCTGTATGGCAGTATTCGTATTCCCGTTGTTCCTGCTTGGAACTGTCACTCCTTCGCTTGTCAAATACACTGTTGACAGCCTTGATGACAGCGGAAAGACAGTCGGCACACTGGGGGCATTCAACACGATAGGAAGCATAATCGGAACTTTCATACCCACGTTCATTTCGATACCGGCAGTAGGCACTGCGGCAACTTTCCTGATATTTTCAGGTATACTGCTGATACTCGGACTGGCATACTTCATCATAAACAAGCGCGGCAAACTCCGCTGCGGAACAGCCGCCGCCATGTTTGCGGTCTGCTGTATACTTTCCGAACTTCTCGGCTTTGCATTCTGGGAAAAGGACCTCGTATATGAAGGAGAATCGGTCTACAATTATCTTCAGGTGTCGGAGAGTGAGGAAAAGACGTATCTTTCCACAAACGTGCTGTTCGGAGTGCAGTCTGTATACGTCAAGTCGGGAGAACTCACCGGTCTCTACTATGATTACGCTATGGCAGCACCGCTCATGACAGGTGACATGTCTGAAAAGAAGGATATCCTCATTCTCGGCATGGGTACAGGCACATATGCCAAGCAGTGCATGAACTATTTCGATAACGTGGAAGCAGAAGGTGTGGAGATAGACGAAAAGATAATCGGACTTTCAAGGGAATACTTTGATCTTCCGGAAGAAGTAAAGGTCACAGCCTATGACGGAAGGGCGTTCCTGAACGTATCGGACAAGAAGTATGACGTGATAATGGTGGATGCCTATCAGGATATAACGATACCTTTCCAGATGTCATCGGTGGAATTCTTCCGGCTCGTCCGTTCGCATCTGAAAGACGGCGGAGTAATGGTAGTGAATATGAATATGCGTTCAGACAGGGAAGACGGCATAAACAGTTATCTTGCAGACACCATATCGGATGTGTTCGATGAGGTGTATACAGTTGACGTAAAAGGTTCGACAAACCGTGAACTCTTTGCATCTGATTCGCCGTACATGGTCAGGGATCTTGAATCCGGCATTTCCGGTATAGAAGATCATGACCTGAGCCGGATGATGAAGAACGTCAGTGATTCGCTTGTAAAGTATGAAAGCGGAGGCAGAGTGCTGACAGATGATAAAGCACCTGTGGAACTTCTCGGCATGAATGTGATCGACGATATCATACAGGAGGAGCTGCAATACTACAAGAAAAAATTTGAAGAAGAAGGCATAAAAGGTCTTCTCCAGTGAAGAAAAGCGTCTGCGGCAGCAGGCGCTTTTGTCATACCTGAGAGGAACACAGAATATCATAGAAAAAAGGAGGCGATAACAATGGATAAAGAAGCGCTTGAAAAGTATAAGCAGGAGATGATGCAGCTCTACGGCAGAAGCAGGTCAGCTGCGGGCGGAGAGCGCACAGAAGCTCAGCGTCAGAGCGATGAAACTGTGGAGGAGACGGATAACAGGATAGAGGACATAGTGCCGCAGGAAATAGAAGATGTGGATGAAGAAGCCGGGGATGATACAGCATATTCAGAGCATATCGGAGAAGAAAACGGCGGAGAGGAAGAGGATCTCAACAGCAGATTCCCCGAACCTGACCTGTCGGAACTCGATACTGATCTGGGCACAGATGAGAGCAGAGATGAAGTTCCGCCGGAGTACTTCGATGAGAAGAGCCTCGGCAGTGCAGAAGGTTACATACTTGTGAATGTAAGGACAGGTGACGAATCCAACTCAGTGCAGGGGGCGGTGGTGGCAGTTACAGCGCTCATAGCAGGAAAACGCGCGATACTTGCATCCGGAATGACCGACGCGAACGGTACGACGCGCCGTTTTGCCGTTCCTGCACCGGATACTGAGCATTCACAGTCTCCGGATGCCTCGGTGAGACCGTACAGCCTTTACGACATAAGCGTGACAGCGGAGGGATTTTTCAACGCAAGGAGCGTGGATGTACCTGTGTTTGCCGGTATAACATCTGTGCAGAATTTCAGTATGATACCATTGCCGCTGATGATGAGGTCTGATTCCGAGACTGTGACATATTTCAATCAGGAGCCGGATTTCAGCGGCAGATCGGAGGAGTGACATGCTCACAGGAACACCGTTTATACCGGAGACGATAACAGTGCATCTCGGAACGCCTGATTCGGCAGCACCGAATGTGACCGTAGGATTTGCCTCATATGTCAAGAACGTGGCATCCAGCGAGATATATCCAACATGGCCGGAGTCAGCGCTCAGAGCAAATATATATGCCATAACCACATTTGCCCTCAACAGGATATATACCGAGTGGTACCGTTCCCGTGGATATGATTTCGATATCACAGCAACTACGCAGTACGACCAGAAGTTCATAAACGGCAGGGAGTATTTTCAGAACATCAGTTATCTGGTGGACGAATTGTATAATGACTACATCCGACGGCAGGGAAGTGTAGAACCGCTCTTTTCGGCATTCTGCAACGGTACCACAACTACCTGTGACGGACTTTCACAGTGGGGGACAGTCACGCTTGCCGAACAGGGCTTCACGCCCTATGAGATATTGCAGTATTACTACGGAGACAATATAGATATAGTAAAGAATGCTCCTGTGCAGACAGCACTTCCGTCCTATCCGGGCATAGATCTTGAACTGGGTTCAGCCGGCAATGATGTCCGCACACTACAGGTATTCCTCAACAGGATATCAGGAAACTATCCCGCAATACCAAAGATACCTGCGGCGGACGGGATATTTGATGAAGCCACACGTCAGGCAGTCCTGACGTTCCAGAGCGTATTCGGCATGGAAGTTACCGGGAAAGTGAATCAGTCCACATGGTACCGGATAGCGTACATCTATACCAGTGTAAAGCGCATAGCGGAGCTGAATTCCGAGGGAGTGCGCTGGGATGAGATAGCTGCACCGTATACGGAGGACCTGAAGATCGGCATGCAGAGCGTGGAAGTAAGTGTTCTCCAGTACTATCTTGCGGTTATCGGAGCATATTACGCAGCAGTTGAACCGGTGGAGATAACCGGCTATTTCGGAGAAAAGACTGAACGTTCGGTCAAGTCGTTCCAGAGAGTGTTCGGACTTCCTCAGACGGGTGAAGTCGACCGTGCCACACGGAACGACCTGTACCGTGCGTATCAGGGAATAGTTGAGTCTGTACCGCCGAAATATACAGCAGTTGCGCTGTATCCGGGGACAGTCCTGCGTGAAGGTGTATCGGGGGAATATGTAAGGATAATACAGGAATACCTGACTTTTATCAACCGCACATACAAGGACATACCGGCTGTGAACAACACAGGCTACTTCGGACCTCTGACGAAACAGTCGGTAATTGCGTTCCAGAAGCAGTTCGGCATAAATCCCACAGGTGTTGTGGGGGCAGTTACATGGGATAAGATAACCGAGGTGTATTCTGACCTCAGATACGGTTTTGACAAGAGGCCGTATCAGGCGCCCGGATATACTATAACATCAGACTGAGGAGGAGACCATGGCATACACAGAGGAACAGAGAAAAGAGCATATAACCGAACTCCAGAGATATCTCTACGGGATATCCATGTTCGATAAGAGGATACCGACAGTGCTTCCGGACGGCATTTACGGGAGCAGGACAGCGGAAGCGGTGCGCAGTTTTCAGAGAGCATACGGCTTGCCGGTCACTGGAGAAACGGATGGCGCCACATGGAACAAAGTCGTGGAGGTATACCGTTCTTATCTGGAAGCCGAGCCGGAAGCATGGCACGTTTTCCCGTCACCGGATTACTGCGCGAAGACCGGCGATCACGGCGAGATAGTATATGTGATACAGGTGATGCTGAAAGACATAGGCGACCGTTTTGACAATATGCCTAAGCCTGAGATATGCGGTGATTATGATGCAAAAACGTCAGATGCCGTAAAACAGTTCCAGAAGCAGGTAGGCATCGAACCGGACGGCTCTGTTGACAGCTGCACATGGAACATGCTCGTCCACTGCTGTGAACATATAGATCATACGGGACTGAAATAAGAATATACATTCCGAACAGTGAAAACAATGTGAAAGTCACGGTTTTTGGACGGAAACTATTGACAATGACGCAGAATTGCTTTATAATTGAGACATATATATATGATCCGGAATTAGGCGTTCCGGAACGGGATAATGTTTTATTTATGGAGGATGAAAAAAATGAAAAAAGCAGTCATAGCGTCAGTTGCTGCAATAACAGCCGCTGTATCAGCGGGTGCAGCTGCGTATGCTCTCAACGGCAGGTACACAGCAAATGATCTTAAAGCTCTCAGCGATTCCATCCTGAGGCGTGCGCCGTTGGCAGAAGGTCAGGACGTTAATAATGACGGAAGGGTAGATTCGTTTGATATGGTCGAGATGAGAAAAGCACTTCTGGCACCTGTTGATCTCAGAGACGAAGAGTTTTACGCCACAGAGGAAAACGTAAAGTTCACCGGCCGCAACTATGTAGACGGCGATATCACATGGCTGGTACAGAGCGGTTCGGCAGTTGAATTCACAGTAAATGCCAGATCAGCAGAAGTAACTATACATGGTGACAGCAATATCAGCAACGGAGCAGATTACCGTCCGAGATATGCGGTGATCGTAGATGATGAGATCATCGAAGACGATGTTATGTCAACAGCTTCAAAGACAGTAAAGCTCTTTGACGGCGACGTGTCACGCACAGCGAAAGTCAGGGTGATCCATCTTTCGGAAGCTAACAACGGAGCAGTAGGTGTATCGAAGATATCCGTCACAAGTGACGCAGCTGTGCCGGTAGTGCCGGCAGCCCCCAAGTCGCTGAGGATAGAATTCATAGGAGATTCCATAACCTGTGCATACGGAGTTGAAGGAAAATCCAGCGGTGAGTCCTTCAAGACGACCACTGAGAACTTCATGAAATCATATGCGTATCTCACAGCCAAGAAGCTTGATGCGGATTACAGTGCAGTATGCTACAGCGGACACGGAATAATATCAGGATACACCTCAGATGCTAAGAACACAGAGGCGCTTGTGCCGGAGGTATATGATCTCATAGGAAAGCCTGATGCTTACCGCAAGCCGTGGGATTTTGAAAAGTATCCCAATGATGTGGTGGTAGTGAACCTCGGTACAAATGACTCCACATACATAGACAAGGATTTTGAGACACGTTCACCTGAATACACTGAGAAGTACACAGAGTTCCTGAAGCAGATACGCAGCAAGAACCCTGATGCATACATCATATGCACTCTCGGAACAATGGGAGCGCAGGATGAATATCCGCTGATAGAGCAGGCAATAGCAGATTTCAAGAAGGAGACCGGCGATACCAAGGTGACCAGCTACCGTTCAGTGACACAGAGTTCAGCCGACGGATACGGTTCTGACTGGCATCCTTCCGAGATCACACAGCAGAAGTCAGCCTATGTGCTTGCTGACCAGATCTGTCAGGCACTCGGAATGGAATCCGACCAGATAGGACTCGACGTGGCAGCAGAGGCGGAATACAGCATCGTTATGGACGAGAGTTCAGGCGCAAATGCTGCAACATATTTCTCGGATTTTGACAGATCATTCTGGATAAACATGGTAACAGGCGGAAAAGATGCAGACGATATTGAGGCAAAGATCTCAGGCATCGGGCTCAAGAAGGACGGAAAGTACCGTCTGACTTTCAAATGCACCACGACAGAGGGCAAGGAACTTCCTGTTGTGATAAGGAGCAGTGACAAGTCAAAGGTATATTATGAGGGAACATTCACCGGCAATGGTGACAAGACTCCGTTTGAAGCCGAGTTCACCTGTTCTGACACAGACAGTTCTGCTGAGATAGTTCTCCAGATCGGCGGAACAGATTATTACAGCGTAACGCTCTACGAACTTCGTCTTGAAAAGATAGGATGATATACAAGCAGCTCTCCGGAGGCAATGCCTCGCGGGGAGCTGTTTTATGTTGCAGCGGTTTGGAAAAATGCACAAAAAACCCTTGCTGCGGGTATGATTTGCAAGTAAATAGTAGGATTATCCGGAACGTTTGTAAATTTTTTTTAAACCCGCTTTACAAGTCGCTGCAAAAGGAATAAAATAATATATGTATGGCTGTAAAAAGCGCTGTATTAAGGCGGCAGCAGCTTTTGCGGCATTTTCACAGGAGGTAGAGAACATGAAAAGATCAATAGGCAGCAGACTTATAAATACATTGGCAGCTGCACTTATAGCGACCGGCTCATTTGTGCCTTTAGCAGTCCAGAACTTATCCCTGAACGCGGATGCAGGCGAGCAGCTCGGTCAGACTGATTTTGACGAGGGAGTAGGACTTCCGTGGCATATCTGCGAATCAGGTCCCGGCAAAATGGATTTCGAGATAGACGGCGGAGTATACAAGATCACTATCGTAGAACCGGGCGGAGCATCCAAGGGCGGTGAGGACCGCTGGGACTGTCAGTTCCGTCACAGGGGGCTTAAAATAACAGCCGGTCACCAGTATAAAGTGAAGTACGACATCACAGCGTCCAATTCCGGACAGTATTATACCAAGATAGGCAGCCTTGACGGAAAAACCGAGATATGGCACAATATGTCCACCAGTCAGTCTGATTTTGACAGCAACTGGGGACTAATACAGATAGGCGCCAACGAGACAAAGCATATCGAGCTGACTTTTACTCCCACACAGGGAATGGAAGTGGCAGAATGGGCGTTCCACCTCGGCGGAGACGGACAGTACACTCCCGGCGGCTGTTTCCCGGCAGGAACAGTCATCACCTTTGACAATATGTCGCTGGTAGACATGACAAGTGATGAAAATGACTACATACAGCCCGAGAAATGGGTTCGTGCGGATATCCTTACCAATCAGGTCGGATACTTCACACAGCGCAGCAAAAAGGCGACTCTCCTTTGCAGCGATGACAACAGCGTGGATTTCGTGCTGAAAAACGAGGACGGAGATACAGTCTTTGAAGGTGAAAGTGAGCCTTTCGGATATGACGAGGATTCTGAAGATAATGTCCACATCCTTGATTTTTCTGATTTCGATGGTACCGGAAAGTTTTATCTTGAAGCCGACAACGGCGCACTGAGCCGAGAATTCTCCATAGGTGAACCCTCAGCGTATTCAAGTCTTCTCTATGATTCGCTGAATTATTTCTACCAGAACCGAAGCGGCATAGAGATAGAGTCATCACTTATAACTTCCGGCGATACAAATGCGCTTGCAAGAGCAGCCGGACATCCCAAGGACATGGCTGAGATACAGCAGACATGGGGCTATTCAGGCAGCAGCGGAACGATAGATGTCACCGGCGGCTGGTACGATGCCGGAGATCACGGAAAGTATGTGGTAAACGGCGGACTTTCCCTCTGGATGCTCCAGAATCAGTATGAGACCGCACTGAGATACGGATTCGAGGATAAGTATGCTGACGGCACGATGAATGTACCTGAGAACAGTAACGGATATCCCGATCTTCTGGATGAAGCACGCTGGGAAATGGAATGGATGTTCTCGATGATCGTGGACAGCGGTGAATACAAGGACATGGTGTATCACAAGGCACACGATGAAAAGTGGACAGCGCTGGGAATAGCGCCGGCTGATGATGACATGAAGCGTATCGTCAAGCCGCCGACTACAGCTGCGACTCTTAATTTTGCAGCATGTGCAGCACAGGCAGCACGTCTCTGGAAGGACATAGACGAAGACTTTTCCGAGAAGTGCATAGAAGCAGCTGAGAAGTGTTATGAAGCAGCAAAGAAGCATCCGTCCATGTATGCACCTCTTGATGAATCCGTTGGCGGAGGCGCATACGGAGACGACGAAGCAGAAGACGAATTCTATTGGGCGGCAATGGAACTTTACATAACCACAGGCGACGAAGATTACTATGACGATACCACTGAGTACAAGTACTTCCTTGACGTGCCGACAACTCTGGGCGGCGGAGAGAGCGTGGACACCGTCGGCAGCTTTGACTGGGGAAATACAGCAGCTCTCGGAACATTCAGTGCTGCTCTTAATCCCGACAGCTTTGACAAGGGCGACGCAGAGATAATCACCGATAACATATCTGCTGCGGCAGACCACTACATAGAAATGGAAGCCTCACAGGGCTATGGACTGCCGTATGCTCAGAGCACGCTGAGCTACAATGACAGCGACCGCGGATATCTCTGGGGAAGCAACTCGTTTGTAACCGACAATTCCGTGGTAATGGCATATGCCTACCTCCTTACAGATGAAGACGAATATCTGGACGGAGTTATCGGAGGCATGGACTATATACTCGGCAGAAATGCAATGGATTACTCATATGTCACAGGATACGGCACACATGCGATCGAGTATCCCCACCATCGTTATTGGGCATATCTTGTTGACGATACGTTCCCGAAAGCTCCATGCGGAGTAATGTCTGGCGGACCGAACTCCGGAATGCAGGATCCATGGGTACAGGGCAGCGGCTGGAAGCGCGGAAAGATCGCTCCCCAGAAGTGCTACCTTGACCATATAGAAGCATGGTCTGTAAACGAGTGTACTATCAACTGGAATGCCTCCCTTGCATGGGTAGCCGGATTCATTGCACAGGAAAACGGTGACGGTACTATCGAGATCGGAGAGACCGGCAGATCAGCCGGCATAAGCAACGACGGCGGAAACGGAAGTTCCAATACCGATAAGGTATACGACGATGACAACACGGCTGCTACCTCAGCATCTGACGATGAGGAGACAGACCGTCCGGAAAAGACCACGACCGCAAAGAAGTCATCCTCAGCAAAGGAAGATACATCTACAGCAGCGGCTAAGAGCAGCGGATCATCTGATGATGACGATGAAAGCTCAAAAGTTCCGATAATAGGCATCATTGCCGGCGCTGTAGTCGTAGTTGTTATCGCAGTACTTGTATTCATATACAAGATCACAAAGCTGAAGTACGGCAATAACAATAATAACGGCAGCAATAACAATAAACAGTAAAGACGAAAAAAGTCCCTGTGTTCCGCACACAGGGACTTTTTGTTATTCATGCCATTGTCCGTTGAGGAAATCTACTCTTTTTCCCAGCCATTCAGACAGGTATTGAGCAGCTTCCTCATGAGTTTTGCATTTCTTTGAAGCGTTCGAGAGTTCACTTTCAAAAGCTGACTTATCGAGAAGGTTGTTCCACTTTTCATAATTTCTTTCAAAAGCTGCACTGTGCACAGCAGTATCGCTGCTTATCATATCAGCAGCACGGGTGAATACACCTGAATCATAAGCGTCTGTCCATTTTTCCTTTACGATATCCTGGAACCAGTCCTCATAAGCGAGAACAGCCAGCCATGGATTGATAGTCTTGTACACGTTGTTTATGTCATACAGGACATTGGAAGCGTAGAAACCTGTACCGTCAGTGCAGCGCGGTTTGTTGCCGAGAGCGGAGTCAAAATCCCATGGAGCTTCGAAAGTAAGGCGCTTGTCGCCTTCCGGACCGAAATCAGCATCCATGAAAAAGCTGGACCAGTAGATATCGGCGTCGCAGGTGAGTTCGCTGATAATATACATATCGGCGAGGGAATCGGTGTTCACGACCTTTTCTACAGCCTCCTGAGGTGATATATCTGATGCCGGGATAATCTCGGAGTAGTCATCGCTGAAAACATAAGCCTCATCATTGTATGCAGCGTAGTACATGATATCGTAGACGTTGTTGACGTATGAGGCGATAAAATCGTGCTGTTCCTGAGAGTAGATATCGCTTTTTATGGTAATGCCCGTATCATGTTTCTGGTCACCACGACCGGTGTTGAGACAGTTTATGGTCTGTCCGTTTCCGCCCTCGCCGTCATATGGTATAAGCGGAGCATTGTCAGCGTAGCTCATCCTGAAACTGTGCAGCGCGTCCTCATTGGTGAAATAGCCGTCAAATTCCATGAAATAGCCGATATCAGTACCGGTATACTCTTTTTCAGCTTCAGTGATATTTACGCGGTTTTCGTTTATCTGCTGCATTTCACTGAGCAGGTAAACGCCCCAGTATTCGTTGTTGATATATACTTCCACAAATTCAGCATCGGCAGCATAAAGCGAATCTTTACCGAGAATCTCTCTTGAAATGCTGAGAGCAGCCTTGTCACGCAGCATAGAGACGTCCTTGTAGCTTGCGATCAGCACCCAGTTCTTCATTTCAGCGCCGTCATTAAGTTCAAGCATACTCTGCTTTTGTTCGAACTTTATACGCAGAGGCTTTTTGTCGTAGAAAGTAGTCCAGTTGCCGCGGACTTTTACATTTGCTTCAGCCGCTGACAGGCACTCTTTGCCATCCTTATCAGTAAGCGTTACTGTACACTTTTCATAGTACGGAGCAGGAGGTATCTTATATCCTGGAGTCCATGAAGCGACAGAACTTGAAACATGTGAAGCAACAGGCTCGGTCACAAAATCGAGACTTCCGCCGTTCTCGGTCGAATTTATAGAAAGTACAGCCATTGTCCGAACATCCGGAACTGTTTCTGTATCGGCAGATGTTTCGCCTTCAGAAGACGCCGGCACTGTTTCAGATGCAGAAGTATCATCGACCTGAGAAGCATGGGAACTATCGTCTGAAACTGAAGGATCGCTGCCTGATGAGCAGGCTGAGAGTTGGATAACTGCAAGTGCAGCTAACATAGATAATAATCGTTTTTTCATGAGCGTATCTCCATATCATATTCTATCCCGATCATTATATCATAAAAGCGTGAATTTGTCTACTCTATTATATTGATTCGATTGTAAATTTTTCCGTTTCTGCCCGATTTAACTACGTTTCGAGTGAGCGTTGGTAGACAATATAAGCGTGAATGCCACTTTTTTTCTACCATTTTTTTCTACCAAAATCACACGTT
>DFJW01000070.1:0-13051 GCA_002373775.1 Ruminococcus flavefaciens
TCACATCTCTTTCGCTTTGTCAAGTACTTTTTTCAAGTTTTTTCAAAGTTTTTTTCGATGCGTCTGTCACACTCTCGCCTGACAGCTTTATTATTATATCATCCATTCCAGCTTTTGTCAACTAAAACCTGTTCCCCGGTTTTTTTGTTTTTTTGTGCAGGTTGCTCATAGGAGCCCTGAAATCAGCCATTTTGCCGAGAAAACCAGCGCTATCGCTATCATCACAATGGTAATAATGATGTTTTTCTTCAGTTCATCCTCGTATTCAAAGTCCCCGGGATCTTCGGTGTTGTATACTATCAGCCGCTTGTCTCCGACTTTCATCGGCTGCGAGAAGCCGGATCTGTCGTCCTTCTCCCATGTGTCGGTCCCGTTCCCGAACCTGAGCGTGTGGATATAGGAATTCTTCCGCCCTTCACGGACCGCCGTTACTTCTGCGTTGGCTATTATCCCCTTTTTCTTCAGCAACAGGAGTTTTATCAGGTAGACAATCGCCGCTATGGCTATGACTATCCCTATTGAGCCCCATATTATGTCTTTCATTTTATCACCTCCCCGGTTATTATAGCTTGTTTGCGTTGGTTTGTCAATAAAAAGAAGGCGTTTTACCGCCTTCTTCTTTCTATTTCTGCTTTTTTCTCATCTAATTCAGCGGCGCTTATCCTGCCGTTTTGATAAAGTGTCTCATATACTGATATTTCTTTCGCATAATCCGCATCTGTAGCAGCTTTTTTCTTGGCTTCCTTATTCACATAACTTGTCATATAATCCTGTGACGTGCTTTTTTCATAATCATAGTCTTCGCCAAGCAGCTTATATTTTTGCAGAAGATATTCTTTCTCTGTTATTGCTCCGGAGTCTAACAGCTTTTTGTATTTCAGTAATGCTTCTGCTATATCTCCGGTTTGATTTTTCTGCTGGTTATCTTTTCTGAAAACAACGATTATAATTCCGATTATGTTCAGAAAAAATCCCCAGGCAAATCCGCCTTCGTAGCCTTTATTTTCATTGATAGTTTTCGTAACAATTCCCATTATCACTTCTACTACTATTACAATTGCCAATCTTACCAATACAGCTATACTTATAACGCTTGTAATCGACATACACTACACGCCCTTTCCGTTGTCGTCAACTATTAGTTTACCATAGTATTTCATATTTGTCAAGTATAAATATACAATAGTATTGTATTTTTTGACCAAGAGGTGTGCTTATGTTTTATGAGCGAATCAAAGAACTCAGACTTTCCCTCGGCATCAACCAAGTGCAGTTCGCCAACAAACTCAACGTTACCAAACAATGTGTAAGCAACTGGGAAAATGCTAATTTGCAGCCTTCAATCGACATGCTCCGCCGTATTGCCGAAACCTTCTCCGTCAGCACCGACTATCTTCTCGGGCTCAGCGATAATCCGACACTCAACGTTGAAGGACTGACCGCCGAGCAAATCCTTCACATCCGCGCAATAATCGACGACATCAGGAAATAACAAAAAGGGACATCCGCAGATGTCCCTTTTATCATATGTACGAATTTAATCCGCCATCAGCTTGACCATAACAGCCTTCTGAGCGTGGAGGCGGTTCTCAGCCTCTTCGAATATCTCATTTGCATGAGCCTCGAACACCTTCTCTGTGATCTCTTCCTCGCGGTGTGCAGGGAGACAATGGAGCACCATTGCGTCCTCATGAGCAACAGCCATGATATCGTCGTTTATCTGGTAGCCTGCGAAAGCCTTCTTACGCTTTTCAGCCTCGCCTTCCTGTCCCATTGAAGCCCAAACATCAGTGAGGAGCACATCAGCATCCTTTGCAGCCTCTGCCGGAACATTTGTCATCTGGAACTTGTCGCCGTACTGTGCAGCAAAATCCAGTATCTCCTTCGGGGGCTGATAGTCATCCGGGCAAGCGATAGAAACGCTCATGCCGACTTTGAGACCGCCGACGATGAGTGAATTTGCCATGTTGTTTCCGTCACCGATAAAGCACATTTTCAGTCCGTCGAAGCTTCCCTTGAACTCACGGATAGTCATGAGGTCAGCAAGCACCTGACAGGGGTGGCAGAAATCCGTGAGGCCGTTTATTACCGGGATGCTGCCGTATTCAGCCAGATCCTCGACTTCCTTCTGCTCGAATGTACGGATCATGATGCCGCTGAGGTAGCGTGAAAGAACACGCGCTGTATCCTGTACCGGCTCTCCGCGTCCTATCTGGAGGTCGCTGGATGAGAGAAACAGCGGATGTCCGCCGAGCTGATACATACCGGTCTCAAAGGAAACGCGGGTGCGTGTGGAAGCCTTCTGGAAGATCATTCCGAGGGTCTTTCCCTTGAGGTGGGGATGCGGGATGCCGTGCTTCAGCTCATATTTGAGCTGGTCGGCAAGGTTGAGGATGTCGATTATCTCTTCTGTGCTCAGGTCGAGCATTTTAAGTAAGTGCTTCATAGTATTTATCCTTTCAGTCTGTGTTATTTCTGCTTGTTCATATCGCCGAAGGTCTTGTCAACAGCTACCGCAAAGAGAGGGATATAGTCATCGAATGCGGTATTTTCTATATCCAGATCGTACTGTAATTCACCGGATACGCCCACTTTTGTGAAGATATGTCCGATGACATTGCCGCTGAGCTGTATCTCGAAATTACGTCTGTCCTTGCTTGCAATGGCGAACTTCATATCCTTGCCTTCAGCAGTTATAGTAGGATCGAGGAACAGGGATTTGCACTCCAGTTTAAGGAATGTTACGTCATTGAGAATTATCGTATAAGCCGGCTTCCTGTCATCGCCCGTCTGCAAGAGGGTATACAGAACGTAGTTGCTTGAATCGAGCAGATTATATCGCTGCCCGAAGCCCTTTTTCTTGACAGTATACAGCAGTCTGCCCTTTTTGTCTTCGACCGTATACTTGTTTCCTTTCGTTAAGATCAATAACTCCATGCTCATGCCTCCTCTAATATTTCTGTAAGTATATCAAGTCCTGCATCTAATTCATCATAAGATATCGTTAGAGGCGGAAGCAGTCTCACCTTAGTCTTAGCAGTGAGGACGAGAAGTCCCTTTCCGAGAGCTTTTTTCGCGATGTCCCCTGCGTTCTTGGTTTTCAGTTCAATGCCTATCATAAGTCCGAGACCGCTTACTGAAGCGACCTCCGGACACTTTTCAAGCCTTTCCTTGATGTATGCTGCCTTGCTGCTGACTTCATCGAGGAATCCTTCACCTGTTACGCGGTCAAGAACTGCAAGACCGCCGGCACAGGCAATGGGATTTCCGCCGAATGTCGAGCCGTGAGTACCGGGAACGAGAACGTCCCTGCACTTCTCATTTACAAGGCATGCGCCCATAGGTATACCGCCTGCTATACCCTTTGCAAGAGTGGTGATATCTGCTTTCCTGCCGTAGTGGTCTCCGGCGAGGAATTTACCTGTCCTTCCGACGCCTGTCTGGACTTCGTCAGCGATAACGAGTATATCCTTCGGCTGACAGAGTTCATATACAGCGTCCACGAATTTCTTATCAAGGCAGTTCACTCCGCCCTCGCCCTGAATGTATTCCAGCATGACCGCACATACAGTCTCATCTTCCAGCTTTGCCTTCAGGTCTTCGATGTCATTTGCTTTGACATTCACGAAGCCCTCAACGAAGGG
This sequence comes from Ruminococcus flavefaciens, assembly GCA_002373775.1. Taxonomy (GTDB): domain Bacteria; phylum Bacillota; class Clostridia; order Oscillospirales; family Ruminococcaceae; genus Ruminococcus; species Ruminococcus flavefaciens_M. Next base: position 3,645 of record DFJW01000070.1, read on the forward strand.
GAAGAAATAGTTATGGAAAACGTCCTGACCTGTAGCCGAGAGAGTGGCAATGGTCCTTCCGTGGAAGGAATTCACGAGGGTGATGATAGTGTGTCTGCCCTTGCCGTATTTATCAAAGCTGTATTTTCTTGCTATCTTGATAGCACATTCATTTGCCTCAGCGCCGCTGTTACCGAAGAAAACTGCGGAATATCCGGCGGTCTCACAGAGCTTTTCAGCAAATTCCGCCTGTATCTCAGTGTAATAGTAATTTGAATTATGCTGAAGCGTCCTTACCTGTGCGCAGACTGCGTCTGCCCATTTTTCGTCACAATAGCCCAGAGAATTCGTACCGATGCCGCTGCCGAAGTCGATATATTCCGTACCGTTTTCGTCAATGCAGCGTCTTCCGCTGCCCTTCTTCATAGCGAGCGGATAACGTCCGTATGAATGAATGACATGTTCATCGAATTTTTCTATCGTCTTTTCGTTGCTGTTCATGTTAGTACTCCTTCTGCGCCGGGCTGCGCCTTATTTTTCCGTTCTATACAGACTTCTATACATATTAATTATAACGCCGAACGGTACTTAAAATCAATAACCCGAAATAGGAATTAAGTAAACTTTTCGTATACAAGTAAATTATTTTTACCCCTTGGTATCTTTCGTTGATAAATCCGTTATTCTTCCCTGTCTCCTGCCGCCGGAACAAACAGATTTTTCAGCTGTTTTTCCCATATCATCCTGCATACGCGGATGATGATGAAATACACCGCACAGAAGAGCACGGTCAGTGCCGCCATATACGCTGTTGAGCGTCCCCAGCTCATGTCGGGTAAGTACTTCAGGACCAGTCTGCGGGCCGGCCAGTTATTGAAATATATGGCAAGGCTGAGAGAATTGAGCACTCTCAGTTTAGGCGAACTGAACAGTCTTCCCACATTGCTCGCACCGCTGAAAGTAACGGCTGTTGCCGGCGGTATCAGGAGCATCGCCAGAAAATGGCTCTTTTTGTCACAGTGGGGAGTGAAGCAGCCTATGAACATCCAGAGGTATATCAGCACCTCTGCGGCTGTCATGAGCCTTCGCTGTCTGCTGTCAGTTCCGGTTTTCTTCATCACTTCGCACAGCTTATATGCCGCACATCCGCAGAAGAGTCCGCAGAAAGCGCGGAGCATGCCGGAAGTGATGATGTGATCCGCAGCCTTTGCGTCGATGAACATGCCGTTCCTGTAGATGTAGGAATAGCTTATGATTGCTCCCAGAGGAGCAATGACGTTCAGGAACATATCCCTCTTCCTGCTGAGCAGATAGTACATGGGTATCATACATATCAGCATGGACTGTATGTACCATGTGGGGAGGTTCATGTATATCGGATCGACGCCTGTGCGGTTGATGAGCAGGAGTTCCGGTATCAGCTTGTAGCTCAGGTCGCAGAGATATCCGGCACTGATACGCTCATGGACCGTCACCAGATACGAACCCAGTGCTATCACGAAAGCCGCGTAGTACTGCGGCGCGATGCTGCCGAATTTCCGGAATATGAACCTTGAAGTATCCGCGCCCGGATGTTCCGGCGCAGCACTTCCGTATTTCCTGTCAAAGCTGAGGCACATGAGAAAACCGCTGATAATGAAGAAATAATGCACCGATATCCAGCCGAGACTGCCGGTGAAGAATATTTTTCCCAGCGGCATATCCTGCTTGAAATCGAGAGTGTGATTAAGGAAAACGAATATGGTGAGGATGAATTTTATCAGATCTATCTGGTAATTCCTTCCCGTCTGAGGGCTCTGAGTCCTGCTCATACCTATCAGGTGAACTGTGTGCCGATACCTTCGTTGGAAAGTATCTCGATGAGTATGGAATGGGGAACTCTGCCGTCGATGATAACGGTCTTGTGAACGCCGCGTCTGACAGCCTCCACGCAGCAGTCTATCTTGGGTATCATGCCGCCGGAGATGATGCCCTGTCTCTTGAGGAAGGGAACTTCGCTGACGTTGACCTCGGGGATGAGCGTGGAAGGATCATCCTTATCGCGGAGAAGTCCGGCGATATCCGTCATGAGGATAAGGTTCTCGGCGCCCAGTTCAGCAGCTATGCGTGCAGCAGCTGTATCAGCGTTCACGTTGTAGGTATTGCCCTGCTCGTCAGTTGCAACAGTGGCGATAACGGGAATATTTCCGTTAGCCAGCGCATCCAGTATGGGCTTTGTGTTGACCTTGGTTATCTCGCCTACCCAGCCCAGATCCTGACCGTCGTCAGTGGTCTTCTTCTCAGCCATGAGCATCTCGCCGTCTATGCCGCAGAGTCCCACTGCGCTGCCCTTATGCTGAGCAAGAAGCTGTACCAGTTCCTTGTTGACCTTGCCTGAGAGCACCATTTTCACCACGTCAACAGTGGCATCGTCGGTATATCTGAGACCGTTCACGAAACGGCTCTCAATGCTGAGCTTCTTGAGCATATCGCTTATCTCAGGGCCGCCGCCGTGTACCAGCACGACCTTTACGCCTACCAGTGAGAGCAGGACGATATCTGTCATCACAGCGTCCTTCAGTTCCTTGTTGGTCATTGCGTTTCCGCCGTACTTGATGACCAGTATCTTGTTGTTGTACTTCTGTATATAGGGCAGAGCGTCGATAAGCACCTGCGCCTTGTTCTGATTGGATATCTTTTCCATTTTAAGACAGCTCCTTTAAATATATGCTTGATCCCGCCGGATATCTTCCCCCGGCTCACCTTGATATCTTGCTTTTGTTCCTGTGGTAATCCCTTATAGCCTCATTCACTATATTGCTGATCTCCTTCGGCTCATTTACCCCATAGAATCCGGAGACTTCAATATAGCTCTGGCTCTGTCCGCTGAATTTTCTGGGCACGAATTTCACCCAGCCGATGCCGCGTCCCAGATCGACGCCGTTCGCCGTGCTTATCTTTCCCAGTGACATCTCTCTGAGGATGCCTCCGCGTCTGGAGATGACGCGCCTGTCTGTGACGGCGTATTGTCCGTCGGCTTTGCTGAAACGTATCATGACCGCAAGTATCGCCAGACCGATCAGCACGAATATTCCCGGCATTATCGCCATAGCAGGACTGATCGCGGCAGAAGCCGCCAGTATCGAGAGTGACGGCATCAGCCAGAGTATGGGAAATATGAATATGCACCCGCATCCGCCGCGTTCTCTCAGTTTGCTTCGCTTATCCGCCGAGCCGCTCCATATCAGCCGTTCGCCGCTCTGGAGCGTGAATCCGATGCTCGTTTCAGCGTCCTCATAGGTCCTTTCCGGAGCTTCATCGTAGTTGTCATAGGTGATGCCGTGTTCATGGGAACACTCTTCGCGGTATTCCCTGTTATCGCTGATATAATCATCATCATACTTGGAATTGACTTCTTCGTTATACCTGTCGTAGTCTTCCTCTCTTGACTTTCCGAACATAATACCTCCTGTCCGATTTGTCACCGGATATCGTTTTTATCCATTTCCCTGATAGCTTTTCTGACTTTTCCGCCTACATCACAAGGTCGTGTCACGCCGATGAACCGCGGTATAAAGTTCTCACCCGATCTGCGTATTCCGGGCTTGGGGATGAACTTCACCGAACCCATGCCGCTGAGTGTGTCCCTGCCTATGACCTCACTGATATCGGAGAGCTGCATGCTGCGGAATTTACCGCCGTGCAGTTCCATTACGCGCAAATTGGTCAGTGCGTACTGGCGGATGAAGTCTTCTTTCACCTTTATGCCGCCAGCGCGTTTCACCATTACGGGCAGCAGTGTAAGTCCCGTTATCATGAGCACAAGATACAGCAGGATGCGTTCCGGATCGAGGAACATGGCTGCGGGACATGCCGGCAGGGCTGCTGAAAACAGCAGTATCGCAACAGCGAAAAGGCAGCCGCTGCTCACGCGGTCGCTGGCACTGGAATCCTTTGAAGTCTCCCCCATCCAGATAAGCTGCTCGCCGTATCCCAGCCGCTCGGTAAAAGCCTTTTCCATGCTTACACGGCGGCGTTCGTATTCCCTTTCCTTTTCCTCTTCCATGCGGTCGAAGTCGTCATACACCTCTTCTTCCGGTCGCTGCATAGGTGCTATCCCCTTATGAGCGGTAGTCGCCGTTTATCTTGACGTAATCGTAGGTGAGGTCACAGCCCCATGCAATGGCACTTCCCGGACCTGCTCCGATAGAAATGATTATCTCGATGACCTCTTCACTCAGTATCTCCTTAGCCTTTTCTTCGGAGAAATCAACGCCTGCACCATTCTTGCAGACATCTATAACGCCCTTTTCAGAGCCTATCTTTACATCCACCTTGTTGATGTCGAAATCAGCGTCGGCATAACCAACTGCACAGAGGATACGTCCCCAGTTGGCATCCTCACCGAACATTGCAGCCTTGAACAGGCTTGAACAGATAACAGACTTTGCAACTGTCTCTGCTGTCTTGTCGGAATCAGCACCGCTGACCGAACACTCAATGAGCTTTGTAGCGCCCTCGCCGTCCCTTGCCATCATTCTTGCAAGGTTCATCATTATAGCGTAGAGTGCGTTCCTGAACTTCCCGAAATCCTCGTCCTCGTTCACTACAAGCTTGTTTCCTGCGCTTCCGGATGCCATTACGCATACCATGTCGTTGGTGGAGGTGTCTCCGTCAACGCTGGCGCGGTTGAGAGTTATCTTTACCACATCGCTGAGTGCCAGCTGTACAAGTTCTTCTGAAATTGCAGCATCGGTTGTGATGAATGTGAGAGTTGTTGCCATATTGGGGTGTATCATACCGCTGCCCTTGAGCATTCCGCCCATTGTGCAGGTCTTGCCGCCCATTTCAAACTCTACTGCTATCTCCTTCTTGCGGGTGTCGGTAGTCATTATTGCTTCAAGAGCACGGGCATTTCCGTCGTAGGTAAGTCCCTCTGCAAGCTCCTTCATGCCGTTTGCGATAGGCTCGATAGGAAGCACCTGACCGATAACGCCTGTAGAGGCTACGATGACGTCCTCAGGTGAGATACCAAGCTCCTTTGCAGCAAGTTCGCACATCATGTTTGCCTTCTCCACGCCGTCTGCATTGCAGGTGTTTGCGTTTACGGAGTTCACGATGACTGCTCTTGCCTTGCCGTTTTTGAGATGCTCCTTAGTCACAAGGATAGGAGCACCCTTAACCTTGTTTGTGGTGTACACTGCTGCTGCTGTACACTCTGTATCAGCTACGATGAGAGCAAGGTCGTTCTTTTTCTTTGTTACAGAAGCACCTGCATGAGCAAGTCCGCACTGTATTCCGTTTGCACGGAATCCCTTAGCGGCACATACTCCGCCCTCAACGAATTTCACATTAGCTACATTTTTAAATTCCATATGATTACCTCCCGAAGCTCACTGTGCTTCCTTTATCCTGCTGATGAATGCCTCCACCGTGCGGAGATACTCGCTCTTTTCATCAGCTGACTGCCATTCATGGGAAAGAGCCGAAAGCTCTGCCTTTGAAAGAATAGGTGCGATATCGTCATAGCGCAGACGGAGATACTTCTCCTTTGCGTTGTAAAGGCTCGTCATGAGCTGACCTTCATAGAGCTCGCCTTCGAAAAGGTCGTTCTCCAGCATCTCTATGGCACGGTCTATCGCAACTACCGAGCATATCTTCTGTCTGAGCATGCGGCAGATATCCGAGAGCGTCAGGTCTTCCGGTGTCTTTTTCATGAGGACGTTGAACCATTCCTCCTGGGGATAATTCTCTGCGTCATCAGGGATAAGATCGTATTCGTATATTTCTTTGAGTGTTTTGCTGTTCATGATTTCTCTCTCCTCTTAAAAGTAATCTGAGGTAAATGATCGTCAGATTCAGATAAGTCCTGTAGTCTCGTCTATACCCATCATTATGTTGAGGCACTGCACAGCTGCTCCGGAAGCGCCCTTTCCGAGATTGTCAAGGCGCGAACAGAGGAGCATCTGCTCATCGTTGCCGAATACGAAGATCTGCATCTTGTTCTGTCCGCTGAGAGTATTCGAAGCAAGGAAGAAGCTCTTCTGCTCGTCAGCTGACATGAGAGGCATGACCTCTATCATGGATGCGCCTTCAAAGTGCTTTGCATACATTGCGTGTACCTGCTCAGCAGTCACTTCTTTTCCGAGGATGCGTGTCTGGAGAGGTACGCTGACTACCATTCCGCTGTAGTAATCGCAGACGATAGGATTGAACATAGGCTTGTATGTGAGTCCCGAAACAGCCTGCATCTCCGGGAGGTGCTTGTGCTGCTGTGAGAGGGCATACTGACGGGGGCTGTTGAACTCAAAAGGCTTATCCTCGCCCTCGTATACTGCGATAGCCTTCTTGCCTGCTCCGCTGTATCCGGATGTAGCGTAGGCGAATACGGGGAAATCAGCCGGGATGATGCCGTTGTGTACAAGAGGATAAACTATCGAGGCAAATCCGCTGGCGTAGCATCCGGGAACTGCAACTCTGTTTGATGTGCGTATCTTCTCGCGGTGTTCCGGAGACAGTTCCGGGAAACCGTATGCCCATGCCGGATTTGTTCTGTGAGCTGTGGATGCGTCGATCACGCGGACATGGTCATTGTCCACAAAAGATACAGCCTCTCTTGCAGCATCATCAGGCAGACAGAGGAAAGTGAAGTCCGACATATTTATCAGTCTTGCTCTCTCTGCGGGATCTTTTCGCTTGTCCTCGCTGATACGCAGCAGTTCGATATCGTTTCTTCCCTCAAAGCGCTCAAGGATCTTGAGACCGGTCGTGCCTTCCTGACCGTCAATATATATTTTTACTGACATATGTATTCCCTCCGTATAGGAATTATTTCTTTCCTTTAGTATTGTTTTTCTTGCCGGCAGAGCTGTTTTTTGCCGCACTGCTCTTCTTTTTCGGGCTGCCGCTCTTCTTTGCGGAGCTCTTTCCGCGCGACGAACTGCGTTTGTTCGTCTTGCGGATGTATTTCTGCTGTTTCTTATCCACAAGGTCCGACTCGTCCTCTATCATGGAGTGCCATACGCTGATGACGAGAGTCGTCACAACGATGAATATGAGCCAGCGCAGATGCGTCACCGGTCTCACCGGTATCCAAATTCCCATTATGAGGAACCCTGCCATCCAGAGCACGCCCATGAATATGGTCAGACCTATGATAAATACCAGATCTTTTTTCTTCATTTTACGTTCACAGCAGAGAAGCCAGCATTTCTTCCGCCTCTGCTATCTGCTTTGTCACCTCTTCCGGTGAAGGTCCGCCGTAGGACTTTCTCTCGCGGACACAGGTATCGAGGCTTATAGCTTCGTAAACGTCGCTGTCGAAATTATCGGTCATAGCCTTGTACTCCTCAATGGGAAGAGTTTCAAGTGTGACGCCCTTTTCGATGCACTTCGCAACGAGAGTTCCGGTTATCTTGTATGCGTCACGGAAAGGCATGCCCTTCTTTACAAGGTAGTCTGCACAGTCGGTGGCGTTGATGAATCCCCGTGCGGCAGCATTGCGCATGTTGTCCTTTATCACTCGCATGGTAGCCAGCATGGGAGTGAATGTCCTTACGCAGAGCTTTACGTTGTCAACTGCGTCGAATATAGCTTCCTTGTCCTCCTGCATGTCCTTGTTGTACGCAAGGGGAAGTCCCTTCATCATGGTGAGAAGAGTCATGAGGTCGCCGTTCACTCTTCCTGTCTTTCCTCTGATGAGCTCTGTGACATCCGGGTTCTTCTTCTGAGGCATGATAGATGAGCCGGTAGCGAAAGCGTCGTCCAGTTCAACGAACTTGAACTCCCATGAGCACCAGAGGATTATTTCCTCGGAAAAACGTGAGAGATGTGTCATCAGCAGTGAGAGCGCACAGTTCAGTTCGATGCAGTAGTCCCTGTCGGAAACGCCGTCGAGGCTGTTCTGCATGGGAGCAGTGAATCCGAGCAGCTCAGCAGTCTGCTGACGGTTGGTCTTATATGTAGTACCGGCAAGAGCGCCGCATCCGAGAGGACTGTAGTTCATGCGCTTTGCAGTATCCTGAAGTCTTTCGATATCGCGCAGGAGCATCCAGACATAAGCCATAAGGTGATGAGCAAAGGTAATGGGCTGTGCTCTCTGGAGGTGGGTATATCCCGGCATAACTGTCTCTGTGTGGTCCTTGGCGATGTTGATTATGGTCTTCACCAGTTCCACCACGAGGGACTGTATCTCAGCTATCTCGTCGCGGAGATAGAGTCTCAGGTCAACAGCCACCTGATCGTTTCTTGAACGTGAGGTGTGGAGCCTCTTTCCCACATCGCCGAGACGCTTTGTCAGTTCAGCCTCAACGAACATGTGGATATCCTCAGCGTTGGGATCCAGTTCCAGCTTTCTTGCGTCTATATCAGCGAGGATCTCTTTCAGTCCGCCTATTATCTCAAGGCTGTCCTCCTTGGTGATGATACCGCAGTCTCCCAGCATTGTAGCGTGGGCGATACTGCCCTGTATATCGTGACGGTACATGCGTCCGTCAAAGGCTATTGAAGAATTGAAAGCATTGACGCCTGCGTCCACCTGCTTTGAAAATCTTCCTGCCCACATCATATCTGCCATTGTATCTCTCTCCTTCCTGCAAGGGATATCCCGTGCAGTCATATGCTTATATACTTGTTCCGGTAATTCAGGTCCTCACGCACTGTGAATCCCATGTGCTCCCAGAAAGCGTTTCCGTTCTCATTGTGTGTGAATACCACCAGCAGCACCTTCTGTATGCCCTCTTTCCTGAGAGCTGTGACCGCGCTCTCCACCAGTGCTCTTCCGATGCCCTGTCCGCGGTATTCAGGAGCTATGACAACATGGTGGAAGATGCCTCTTCGTCCGTCGTGACCTGCCAGTATAGTGCCGATTATCCTGCCGCCGTCTTCCGCAACAAAGCTTGTGGCGGGATTGCGGCTGATGTATCTTATGAATCCTTCCCTGCTGTCGTCAACGGGGTTTATGCCTTCATGTTCTTTCCATACTTCCGCTATGCCGTCATAGTCGTTGATGGTCATGACTCTGATGTTCACCATGTTATTTCCTCCTTTTCATGATATATTGCTGAGCGGTATAAAGTGCAACAGGCAGGAAGCAATCCTGCCTGCGCTTAGTTCATTTATCAAGTGTCGCGGACGGATGATATCTCCGCCGGAAAATTACTTGTTCTCTCTCTTCTTGTCGAGCTGAGCCTTAACCTTTATCGGGAGACCGAAGAGGTTGATGAAGCCTGCTGCGTCAGCCTGATTGTATACCTCATCCTCATCGAATGTAGCAACTTCCTCATCGTAGAGAGTGTAAGGTGAAGTTACGCCTGCGTTGATGATGTTGCCCTTGTAGAGCTTGAGCTTAACATCGCCTGTAACTCTTTCCTGAGTCTTGGAAACGAATGCGCTCATAGCCTCACGGAGAGGTGTGAACCACTGACCGTTGTAAACGATGTCAGCGAACT
>DFJW01000070.1:13106-23263 GCA_002373775.1 Ruminococcus flavefaciens
TAAACGATGTCAGCGAACTTGATGCTGAGGTACTGCTTGATTCTCGCAGTCTCCTTGTCGAGAGTGATAGTTTCGAGAACTTCGTGAGCGTGGTAAAGGATAGCACCGCCGGGAGTCTCGTAAACGCCTCTTGACTTCATACCAACGAGACGGTTCTCAACGAGGTCAGCGAGACCGATACCGTTCTCACCGCCCAGCTTGTTGAGGGCAGAAACCATCTCAACGCCGTTGAGTGTCTTGCCGTCGAGCATTGTGGGAACGCCCTTCTCGAAGTGGAGAGTGATGTATGTAGGCTTGTCGGGAGCGTCGATAGGTGAAACGCCCATTTCGAGGAAGCCCTTCTTCTCGTACTGAGGCTCGTTTGCAGGATCTTCAAGATCGAGTCCCTCATGAGAAAGGTGCCAGATGTTCTTATCCTTTGAGTAGTTTGTCTCTCTGTTTATCTTGAGGGGGATGTTGTGAGCCTCAGCGTAGTCGATCTCCTCGTCACGGCTCTTGATGTCCCATTCTCTCCAGGGAGCGATTATCTGCATATCAGGTGCGAAAGCCTTGATAGCCAGCTCGAATCTTACCTGATCGTTGCCCTTGCCGGTGCAGCCGTGGCAGATAGCGTCAGCGCCCTCAGCGAGAGCGATCTCAGCGATTCTCTTTGCGATGATCGGACGAGCGAAAGAAGTACCGAGCATATATCTGTTCTCATAGATTGCGCCAGCCTGAACAGTGGGATAAACATAATCCTGGATGAATTCTTCCTTCAGGTCAGCAACGATGAGCTTGGAAGCGCCTGTCTTTATAGCCTTCTCCTCAAGTCCGTCGAGCTCTGTGCCCTGTCCTACGTCACCGGAAACTGCGATAACTTCGCAGTTGTTGTAGTTTTCCTTGAGCCACGGGATTATGATAGATGTATCAAGTCCGCCTGAATAAGCAAGAACAACCTTTTTGATATCCTTCTTGTTAGCCATATTTATTACCTCCTGAAATAAGCGCTTTTACCAGCGCGATGTATCATATCCTTATTATACACCCACAAACAAGAATGTCAAGAGATTTTGAATAAATATTCATTATTTCGGGTAATATGCAAGTTTTAGTGAATATTATACAGGGCGCAGATGTTTCCTCCGTGCACCGGGCGTGCGTTTCATTCTTAGCGGCAAAGTGCAATTCTTTTGTTGAATTAATTTCCGTTTTGTGCGTTATTACGATTTTTCGGCAAATTGCCGCAATCCGCTTGATATTTTTTGTGGTTATGTTATAATTATAGTGTCCTTGCACGTTATAAGAGAATTATATATAGAAAGAATGATAAAAAAATAACAAGTCTTGCAGGACACCCCAAATCTCGAACGGAGGCTTTATCATGTCAGAAAAGAATAAGAACGGCACAAAGATAACCATACTGGGCGCAGGTAATGTCGGCGCTACTGTTGCTTATACACTCGCTGTAGCCGGTACCTGTACTGATGTTGTGCTCGTAGATATAAACAAGGCAAAGGCAAAGGGCGAGGCTATGGATATCCGTCAGGGCGTATCCTTCGGTCAGAACGTCGAGATCATCGACGGCTCCTATGAGGACGCCAAGGATTCCGATATCGTCGTAGTTACTCTCGGTCTTGCAAGAAAGCCCGGTCAGACACGTCTCGACCTCGCTCAGGCAAATGTAAACATCATCAAGGAAGTTATGCCCCAGATTGCCCGTTTCGCTCCCGATGCGATATATGTTGTTGTCAGCAACCCTGTGGACATACTTACTTACACCATACTCAAGTGTACAGACCTCACACCTCAGCAGGTAATAGGTTCAGGTACAGCACTTGATACATCCCGTCTGCGTTCAAGCATCGCTGACCATGTGGGACTCAGCCCCAACAGCGTCCACGCTTATGTATTCGGCGAGCACGGTGATTCCTCATTCATCCCGTGGTCTCTCACAAACATCGCAGGCATCCCCATGGAAGAGTACTGCGCAGATCAGGATCACGCCGACATCGACGAGGAAGAGATCATTGACGAGGTCCGCAAGGCAGGTTCAGAAGTCATCAAGCGCAAGGGCGCAACTTTCTACGCTATCGCTATGACAGTAAACAAGATCTGTGATTCCATTCTCCGCGACAGCAACAACATCATCACAGTATCGACTCTCATCAACGACAGATACGGCATCAATGACGTATGTCTCAGCATGCCCTGCGTTATCGGTAGCGACGGTATCGTCCGCGAAGTATCCCCCAAGCTCACTGACTCTGAAGTTGAAAAGCTCCAGAACAGTGCAAAGGCTCTGAGAAACGTTATCGACCAGATCGAATTCTGAGTTCGGCACATCAATATGAAAATGACCGGGCAGGACCTTGTGAAGTCCCTGCCCGGTTTTTTGTTATTCAGCCGCAGATGTTCAGAGAATGCTCTCTCCTTCTCCCATTACGGGTATCACAACAGCAGATGCGTCCTCAAGGTGGAATACCATCATCTTGTTGCCAGTCTGCTCATTGTATATAGCTCTGAGATCAGGCATTGCATCCAGTGCAGCCTCAGCGTATTTCGGATCGGTCTCGAAAACAGCCTTGCCTGTGTAGCGGAGCCATTTTCCGTCCGGAAGTGCAGCAACTATCTCTGTTTTGGGATTAGCCGCAAGCTGCTTGTAGACGTTCTTGAAATCGCCCACTCCGAAAAGCACCTTTCCGTCCATTTCGATGCTCAGTCCCAGAGGGCGGAGTTTCGGCTGATCGCCGTCTGCTGTGGCGAGGAAGAATACGCCTGCCTTGTCTAAAAACTCTTTGATCCTGCTCATATGCGAGCCTCCTTTTCGTTTATTGTAAGTACAGTATAACACATGCCGGCACATTTTTCAATAGTCCGGCGCCCAGTTTTTTCTTGACCTTGCCGCTCAAAAAGCCTATAATTATATCATACCGGAAGATGCGAAAAAATTTTTTGAAAAAAATGCACGGAAACAGCTTCCTCAGTTGTGTATATATCAGAAGGGAGGTAATACCATGAACGACGATAAAAACACTGCACTGTATGCTTTCAGGACATTCGGAGACATCGTCCTGCGTGCCGCTTTCTCGGGCACAGGCGATATGCAGGAAGCGGAGGATATCACGCAGGAAGTCTTCCTGACTCTCCATTCCAAGCCCCGGTCATTCAATGACGACGAACATATGAAAGCCTGGCTGCTGAGAGCAGTCATAAACCGCTGCCGGAACTACAAAAAGAGTTTCCGCAGCAGCATGACGGATCATCTCGACGACCTTTCAGCCGAACCTGCTGTGCCGTTCACAGCGGAGGAAAACGAGCTGAAAGAAAAGATATCTGCCATGCCCGCAAAGTACAGCTCCGTACTGTTCTTGTATTACTATGAGGGATACACGATAAAAGAAATAGCCGATATCATCGGCAAAAAGGAAAACACAGTAAGCTCCCTGCTCCAAAGAGGCAGGAAAAAACTGAGATCCGTTCTTGAAGAGGAGGGTTCACTATGACAGGCAAAGATTATAAAAAGATGCTGGACAAAGTGAAGTGCAGCGACGATTTCCGTGCAAAAATGGAAGACATGCTCTCTGCTTCTCCGGAAGAAGCAGCTGAGTACACCGAGACAGTCAACCGGGTAGAGACCATAAGTCACCGCAGAAACTACGCCGGATTTGCAGCAGCCGCCGCAGCATTCGTGCTTGTGGGCGGACTTGGATACGGCATATATTCCCGCGTCAATGATTCCGACGACACCATAGCCACCGAGGATTCCTCCGATACGGAAGTACGCACACCTTTCCCGTACTATGAGCACATGCGCGATACGGATAATGTCGGCATCAGCTATGTACACAACATGTTCTCATCCGGCACCATAAAGCATGCCGAAGGCGAGGACGCCCGCAGAATATTTGACATTTTAGACTCCGTTGACTGGAAGGAGATACCCGAGGATGAACTGCTCATAACGTCAAATCCGGAACTTTCGATGTATTTCTATGAGATAGGACTTGCCAGCGACGAGCCCATGCCCACCTACGAGCTCCGCGTTTATCCCGGCGGATACGCACAGTATTTCGTGAACGTTCCCGATCCTCAGACACATGAATACAGCGTCGGGAGCGTCCGCTGCTATCACTTCACACCGGAATTCTACGATGAGCTCATCTCACTGCTCTACACCGATGATGACATGCCGGCAACGCATCCTGACATGATATACACAGAGGCAGGAGATTTCATCATCACCAGCCAGCCGGTGACATTCGTCAATTCTTCCGAACCGACTTCATCCGGCGAGACAAAATATCTCGACCAGACCACGGCGGAGGAGTTCGCGCAGTACTTCAATTCATTCCTGGAACTTCGTCCCATGGATAAAGCCCCTTCATCCGGAAGGGAAAAGCTCATCACCCTACAGCTTGACCAGACATATTATACCGGCGAACTCACCTCTCTCACCTTCTCCGACAGCGGCTATATGACGCTCTACAGCGTTGACCATGACGGCACAGAGAAGACATGGACATACGAGCTCACCAGCGGCGAATTCGAGCACATCCGGGGCATTTTCGGATTCGGAAAGAGCGCCACAGTATTCGAATCCCCCGTTGCTTCCTATGACCTTTCGGGATGCCGTTTCACCTATACCGACAAGAACGGCATGACGGAATCCGGAGCAATGGGCGATGATACAGCTCAGGCTGTTGCCGCCATGCTGAGCCGTGCGGAATACGGCGAGCCGGGCGCAATGGCAGGCGACGGCAGCGGCGAGTGCATCGCACTGAAATTCTATGAAGGAAACTCTGCTCCCGACATGATAATGTATCCCGACGGATATACGGTCTTCGATGCCGCTTCAACTGCTCCGTTCCGGTGTTCCACAGATCCGCTTACCTATGAAAGACTGATGCACCTGCTGGGACTCAGCGAGCTTGCAGTCAGCGATGCGGACGCAAATTCCATGATAGACCAGTACTTCACACAAAACGACGCGCAGACGGCAGTTTATGTCAGCCAGTCAGGACAGTTCGACACCATAAGAATGATATTCGGATTTGACACCTACGACCGCGTGAAGACCGAGCTGAAAAAGATAAACTGGACAAGAGTGAATAAGGATGCAGGCGTACTTTACCACGACTACTTCGTCCTCGACGACGACACACACCTCAGCTTCCGGGGCTATCTCCAGATAGGCAGCACTATTTTCAAGGCTGAGGACGGCGCCGATCTCGAACCGCTGAAAGCGGCAGTCCTCGCATCACTCAGCGACGATGACCGCGGCTCTGCGACTGCATATTCCCTTCTCATGGCTTACAGGGATCAGGAGGCGATGTCCGCTGATATCAGCATCGAATACCTCGCAAAGGACATATTCGAAAGCAATTCCGACGGTACTCATTCGGCTTCATACACCATAAGCGGCACGGGAACCGCAGCAAGGGACAGCAGCGGAAATTACAGGATAAACATCGAAGGCAGCGAGACCGAACACGGCATAGAAATGGGCGCATCTCTGATACGCTGCGGCACGAAAGGCATGTACGCGGAATACAGCTCCGATGAGAACTTCTCACAGCTTGACAGCACCGAGACCTATGCTGAGATCGAAGGAAAGACCTACCGCTGGAACACCTGCGGCGGCATAACGCCCTCCGAGCACTGGATGAAATTTTACGAGAACGATTCTCCCCTTGACTATTTCGGCATGACAAAGCGCTTTACAGATCATATGAGCAATGCCGGCAAGGTCACCTTTGAAGAAACGGGCGGCATGAAAGTCTTCAATATCAGCATCCCCTCTGAGGGCAGAGATGTCCGCATAGAGCTGAAACAGGGCGAAACAGGCGACCTGACGCACTACACGGAATATGTGAACGGAACGCTCACAGTCAGCTTAGACGTTACAGATATGACCTTCGGTGAAGGCGAGGCTGCTGAGCCGGAGTTCACTAAGGCTGAGGGCATCTGCTTCAATTTCACGCCTGCCGAAGTAAGCGAAGGCAGACTGCTCTGGTGTGAGCATTCCGACAGCTCCGACGGCGAATTCAGCGGAACTATCGCGGAAGAACAGGCTGATGATTATATCTCCACTACTCTGGAAAAGATGATAGAGATGTCCGATGAGGTCAGCGGGGACGAAGTTCCCATGCGTTCATACGTCATCTATATCACCGGCTGCCGCAGCAGCATAGAGACCTATAAGCTTTTCAGAGACGGCGACACAGTCTTCATCGAACGTCTCGGCAAATACTATAAGCTTGACGCGAAGAACTCCGCGATATATGACAAGCTCAACGAGTACTTCCAGAAAATGGCGGTCTTCGGCAAAGAACCAAACGAGAGCCGCGTGGGGATATTCCCGTTCTGAGCAGCATGACGCTGTACAAGTATTTTCGTAACCCCGGGCGGCGGAGTTCCGCTCCTGCCAGTCTTTTCGCTACCGCGGGCGGCGGAACGCCGCCCCTACACTACTCTCTACTCACTACTATCTACTCACTAATATCTACTCACTACTCTCTACTCACTACTCTCTACTCTATGCTTGCTCTTTTCGGAAATATATGCTATAATGTTGGAAAGAGCATTGCGGGGATCCGTTCCCGCGTCATTTCGGAGGTAATATATGAAATTCATCTCATGGAACGTAAACGGTTTCCGCGCATGTCTGCAAAAGGGATTTCCCGAATTTTTCGCCAGTGCAGACGCTGATATATTCTGTCTTCAGGAAACTAAAATGCAGCCCGGTCAGGCTGATTTCGAACCCGAGGGCTACCATGTCTACTACCACAGTGCCCAGAAAAAAGGCTACTCCGGCACCGCTGTGTTCACCAAGACCGAGCCGCTTTCTGTCAGCTACGGACTCAACGGCGAGCATACCGATGAGGGCAGAGTCATCACCTGTGAATATGAGGACTTCTACTTCGTCTGCTGCTATGTTCCCAATGCGCAGGACGGTCTGAAACGCATCGACTACCGCATGGAGTTCGAGGACGCAATGCGTGCCTATCTCTCTGAACTGGACAAGAAAAAGCCTGTGGTTTACTGCGGCGACCTCAATGTTGCACATGAGGAGATAGACCTGAAGAACCCGAAGTCCAACCGCGGAAATGCCGGATTTTCCGACGAAGAGCGCGGCAAGTTCACCGAACTGCTGAACGCCGGTTTTACCGATTCCTTCCGCAGACTTTATCCCGATGTCACCGGTGTCTATTCATGGTGGTCCTACAGATTCAACGCCCGGAAGAACAACGCAGGCTGGCGTATCGACTATTTCGTGGTGTCCGACCGCTTTATGGACAGGGTTCAGGACTCAAAGATCCTCACCGACATCACCGGCAGCGATCACTGTCCGGTAGAGCTGGATATTGTTTAATGTGTTTCATGTGAAACATTTTCCACAGAACTGAATAAATAAAACGGGCATGATATCATCAATGAGACGTATCATGCCCGTGTTTTTGTTTTATGCGTCCTGAGCTGAAGCATAGCCATAGTATGCGAGGATAAGAGAGGCGTCTGTTCCGTTTATCAAGCCGTCCTGATTCACATCGCCATACACACGGATAGCCCGCAGATGAACGTAACTGTCGTTAAAGTAAGCGTCTGATGAAAGGTCGGCATAGTAACCGAGTATCAGCGAAGCATCCCTTGCATCGAGAATGCCGTCAAGATTCACATCTCCTGCTGACAGCCGGATCATGCTGCCGTCTTCATCGGGGAAATAATGCTCTCCCGCCAGTTCCAGCGACTTCTGCTTATACAGCTTTGGAAGTTCATTCATAAGATAATCATTGCCTTCTGCCACAACTTCCTCATTTGACAGCCCGGAAGTTTCACGGTAGTAGCTGAGTACCAGAGTAGAATCCAAGCCGTTAATAAAGCCGTCTCCGTCAACATCACCGTATTCTTTGATCGTTTCCGGGAAGGGGAAAAAGTTGATATTATCCAGTTCGCCGCCCATACTTGCAAGGTCAGCATTGTAGCTCAGGATTAACATGGCGTCCTTTGCATCTGTAACGCCGTCGCCGTTTATGTCTGCCCCATAGAATTCCCTCTCCGTCACATTTCCGTCTCTGTCTTTAAGATAGAATATGTAAGGTTCAGCATCAGCAGATGCAGTCACAGGAACAGCGCACATTCCGAGAGCCGCTGCCGCAAGTACAGATATGAATTTTTTCATGTTGAGCCCTCCTTTAAAATCTGGCACGCACCGCATTTGCGGCGCTTTATGTTTTCTGGTTTCTCTAATACCATTATAGCACAAAAAATCAAGAATGTGTGAACTAATTGTAAATCATCGGGAGGCAATTCAACTTTCGTATACCTGTACAGTTATGATACGCTGCCTTGTCACATATAAGCACATACATCCAAGTAAGTGCAATTGTGCAATATTGTCTGTTTCACAGTGCGTCAGCTCCGATTTATTGTGCATTCATACAAATATCAAAAAAATCATATTTCCCCCTTGACTTTTTTCTTGCATTGCTGTATAATAAATTAGTCGCAGGTGTTTCTGCGAAGTAACATGGCGGCATAGCTCAGTTGGCTAGAGTACTCGGTTCATACCCGATTGGTCGTTGGTTCAAATCCTACTGCCGCTACCAATATGGCCCGTTGGTCAAGAGGTTAAGACATCGCCCTTTCACGGCGGAATCATGGGTTCAATTCCCGTACGGGTCACCATTCAGCAATCCCACAGATGGCTTAAAATAGCCATTTGTGGGCTTTATTTTTTCTAAAAATCAGGCTTTGGCACTTGTTTGGCACTTATTATTTTTTAACTATTAATTTGGGTATCCGCAGAGCTTTTGCTTTGCGGTACTTTTTTGCTCATAATGCCAGTGCCTGCTGTTTAGCTTCGGCTTCGGTATCGTCCTCGGCAGGACTTTCTTCCTCTGTGCCTATATCGTTTGTGAAGCTCAGGGCGTTGCTTATCGCATCACAGTTACGAGCCTTAGCTTCCTGAAACATATGGGAATACAGGTTCAAGGTAGTTCCTACGACGCTGTGGCCCATGTCCGCCGAGACCGCCACTACGTCTACTCCCTCAAAGATGAGTAAGCTCGCATGGAGATGTCGCAGTGAATGGATATTTTTGAACGGCACTCCGATACGCTCACAGTAGCCTTTCAGCCATTCAAATGGCGTCTGCGGATTCATAGGCTCGCCATTCCACTTCGTGAACAGCCTGTCGTGATCCTCCCACTTCGTACCGAGCTGCTCGGCTTCCGTATCCTGTTCCGCCTTGAACTGTTTGAGTAAGTTCATTATTGAGACAGGCATTTTGGACACTCGTTTCGACTTTCTCGTTTTCGTGGTATCGGTATAAATGCCCTTTTCAGCGGTATACTGTGATGTGCGGCGGACGTGTATAATGTTGTGTTCAAAATCGATGTCCTTCCACTCCAAGCCGAGCATTTCACTGCGGCGGTAACCACTGTATATTGCAAGCAGCAGGTAGACCTGATACTTCATCGGCTCGCCTCTCAGGTTCTCATACAGCTTCTTCACCTCATCTATGGTGTAGATCTGTTTCTCGTCCTGTTCCTGTTTCGGCACATATACTCGTCTGCAAGGATTGTCCGTCAGCATTCCCATTCGTATCGCATAGCTGAATACGTCGCTGATGAAACTCAGATGATGCACTGCCGTTTTCCTCGACAGTGGCTTACCTGTGTTCATATTCTTGCCGTTGACAAGCATATCTGTCACGAACTTCTGAATATCACGAGCCGTTATCTTGTCGATCCGCTTATGTCCCAGTGCAGGATAGACACGCTTGGTGAGCTGTTTCATTCGTGCGTATGAGGTCGGTCTGAGATTGACTTTGGCATATTCCTCAAACCACTGCTCTGCGAATTTCTCGAACTTGACAGCCGATGTTATCTGTCCCCTCTTGCATTCTTCCTCGAACAGAACTGCCTGACGAGTGAGTTCCTTTTCGATTTGCTTCGGTGTCATACCTGGCTCAGGCTTGTAGCTCTTGAACTGATTTCGCTGCTTGCCGTCTACACCATAGCCGCATGACACTCTTATCTGGTACGTTCCCTCGGAACGCTTTCTGATTGTCGCCATATATTTAAAAACCTCCGTTTCAAAACTATGGCGCATTTCCTCCACCGACATTATACCACAGGTCTGCGGAAATGTCTATCAGAAATGCGCCGTTCGTGTTA
>DFJW01000034.1 GCA_002373775.1 Ruminococcus flavefaciens
TGTTCTTCCATATCCCATTGCAGGAATATAAGATCGCCACTGAACTCTATCTCGAAGGCAGTGACGAGGTCAAATACTTCTACGGAGAAAATCCGGGTGACCACGGCGGGATCACCAATGACCTTGTGTGCTGTTCCGACTATCCCAGCAAAATGTTCGACACAGCCCTTGAACTTGGCAGCACATCGGGATTCTTCTGCGGACACGACCACTACAACAATGCATCTATCGAATACAAGGGCATTCGCCTGACCTACGGCATGAGCATAGATTATCTTGCAATGCCGGGCATTGAAAAGGAAACAAAACAACGCGGTGCAGAGCTGATAACCATACACGCTGACAGCTCGTGGGAGTCTGAGCAGATACCGCTGGAGTCGATAACATAAAACAACAGCGCATCGGCTGCTTTGCCTGTTGAGGAAACTGTATCGAAATTGCCTTTTTAAATCGAATTTGTAAACCTGATGCAGAGCCATACCGGCTCTGCATTTTTTATGCCTGGCACTGCTAATGAATTTACTTGTACTTTCAAGTGAAATATGCGAAAGACACTGAGCAATTATTAAATATCTGTAACACTAAGAGCAGCCGAAACACGAAAAAGAATTATTTCGGCTGCCAAAAAACTTATCACGGAAAACGGCTTTGAGAACGTATCTATTGAGGATATTGCAAAAGAAGCCGAGGTATCAACAGGTGTCGGGCGAGGACTTAAAGCTGCGGCGTTTGCTCCTTCAGACAGGTTTCAAGCGCTGAGACAAAATCAGCTATAAATTTTACCTGTGTGTCCTTTTCTGTCTGAAGCAGAGAAAGATACGGGTTGAGGTCTTCAAGTTCTATAAGAAGAAAGGGCTTGCTTCTGAAAATGTCAGATCCCGATCAAAGGGCGCTGGTATTTTCGCCGGTGAACGGGTATGTTGTTTCAAACAAACTTAGCTGTCTGTCAGGATATCATATATGCAGGGAGACATTAGTATTTATTATTCTGCATGACCGCAAAATTGTTATATAATCAATCTATAAATCACTCTATCCAGTTTGTATTAACAATTTTTTTATATTTTGGAAATTATTTGTTTACATTTCAACAGACATTTTCACTTGACAAGCAATAAAACTTGTGATATAATGCAAAACGTAAAAGCTGTGACGAAGAATAGTCAGGGTGAACGCATTTCAGAGAACTGATGGTTGGTGCGAATCAGTAATGCCCGGAACCTGTACTTCTCCCTTCTGAGCCGGAAGCCCCAAAGGTTTAAACACCCAGTAGACGTTTCCCGTGTAGGCTGCGTTAATGCATAGAAGTTGATAGACTTCGAAGAGGTGGCGGGTCTTTGTATCCGCAATTTGAGTGGTACCGCGAGTATTGTATAATACCCGTCTCAAAGCAATTATACGCTTTGGGACGGTTTTTGTTTTTATCGTTCCAGGCAAAGGAAGGTGAAAATGCTATCACTAATCTCCTGACATCCATGCTATAAACAGAATTTGCGGCGTTAATGGATTTTAATACTCAAAAATATGTAAAGGAATGATAAAAATGAAGATCGGATTTTCTACACTTTCTTGCCCCGATTGGGCATGGTCAGACATTTATTCAATGGCAAAGGATTTTAAATTTGACGGTATCGAGATCAGAGGTCTCGGCAATGAGATATTCTCTGTCAAGGCACAACCGTTTACAGAGACTCAGCTCCCTAATACCATTGCCAAAATGCATTCGCTGGGACTTGAGATCCCGTGTCTGTCTTCAGGTGCTTGTCTGAAGTTCAAAGATAAGTATAATGAAGCTGAAGCAGAAATAAAGGCATATGCTCAGCTTGCAAGCAAGCTCGGCGCTTCTTATATAAGAATACTCGGCGATCTTGATCCTGCACCTGTTGGCGATGTTGATGACGACTATATAGTGGAAGCTCTGAAGAAACTCGTACCTATCGCTGAGGAGTACAATGTTACTCTCCTCGTCGAGACAAACGGCGTTTATTCAGATACCGCAAGACTGGCAAAGGTGCTGGAAGGTGTTAAGAGCCGCAAGGTAGCAGCTCTCTGGGATATGCATCACCCATACCGCTATAATAATGAATCTCCAGAGACAACTGTTGCTAATCTCGGCGGGTACATCAAATATACTCAGGTCAAGGACAGCGTGATGCGTGAGGACGGTACTGTAGAGTACAGGATCATGGGCACAGGCGATATTCCCGTAAAGCAGATGATCGAGGCTCTGGATACTATCAACTATAACGGTTATATCTCCCTTGAATGGGTAAAGCGCTGGGCTCCAGACCTCAGCGACGCAGGCATAGTAATACCTCAGTTCGCTGAGTATATGGCGCCATACAGAAAGTCACACAAGCATGCTCTCCAGACAAATATGCGCGGGGACGGACAGTATCCGTGGCCGAAGGAAAAGATACTCAACTACACTTTCCCTGACATCCTCGACCGCATCTGCGACCAGTTCCCGAATCAGTATGCTTTCCGCTATACAGAGCTTGACTATACCCGTACATACCCGGAATTCCGCGACGATGTGGACACATTCGCCCGCGCCCTCCTTGCAATGGGCGTTAAGAAGGGCGACCATGTAGCTATCTGGGCGACCAATGTGCCCCAGTGGTATATCACTTTCTGGGCTACCACAAAGATCGGTGCAGTTCTCGTAACTATGAACAGTGAGTACCGCATCCATGAGGCTGAATATCTGCTGAGACAGTCGGATACCATGACACTCGTAATGATCGACGGTATCAAGAACATCAAGTATGTCGATATCATCAAGGAACTCTGCCCCGAACTTGATACCTGCGAGCCGGGCGCTCTCAGATCGGCAAAGCTGCCTTATCTCAGGAACGTAATAACCATTGATTCCAAGAACAGCGGCTGCTATACATGGGAGGAAGCTGTTGAGCTCTCAAAGAAAGTGCCTTACAGCGATGTAGAAGCTGCAAGAAGCAAGATAGATATCCATGATGTGGCGAACATGCAGTACACATCCGGTACTACGGGCTTCCCGAAGGGCGTTATGCTTACACATTATAATGTAGTGAACAACGGCAAGGCTATCGGTGACTGCATGGATCTTTCAACAGCAGACAGAATGATGATACAGGTTCCCATGTTCCACTGCTTCGGCATGGTACTGAGTATGACCAGTTCCATGACCCACGGAGCCACCATGTGTCCCATGCCTTACTTCTCGGCCAAGTCATCTCTGGCCTGCATCAACCAGGAGAAGATCACCTGCTTCAACGGCGTGCCAACCATGTTCATCGCC
>DFJW01000003.1 GCA_002373775.1 Ruminococcus flavefaciens
GTTATCGCTAAGAAGCACGGCGGTATCAGCGAGACTTTCACAGTTAGACGTGTAGCACACGGCTGCGGTATCGAAAGAGTATTCCCTCTCCACTCTCCTGTTGTTGACAAGGTAGAGGTCGTTAGATACGGTAAAGTTCGCAGAGCTAAGCTCTACTATCTCAGAGACAGAGTTGGTAAGGCAGCTAAGGTCAAGGAGCAGATCCGCTAAGAGGCTCAATGTTGGGTTCAGGCAGAGCGATCTGCCTGACTCATCAAATCCCAAGGGACGTACAGTCCCTTTTTTGCTACATACAGTATTATGACACCGGTAATATAACTTATAAATACGACAGGAGGCGTTGATATGAAAGACGAAAAGGATCTCATAGAAGAGTCAGCCGATGCGCTTGCAGAAGCAGAGGAAAAAGCCGAAGAGACAGCGGAAGAAGCAGCCGGACTTGCCGAAGAAGCAGCAGGGAAAGCGACAGACGAAGCTGACGATGAGGCACCGGCAGAGACGAATGAAGAAGATGAGCAGCCGGAAGAAGCTGATGATAATGCCAACATAGGCAAAAAGATCCTCGGAGACGTCGCTGAGATCGTTGAATCAACACTTATAACAGTATTTGTGATAGTAATGATATTCACATATTTACTGCATCCCGTAAACGTTATGGGCCATTCTATGATGCCTACACTGAATGATAACGACAAGATATTCATGACCACAGTGTACGGAAAACTGGAATATGGCGACATAGTAATAATCAATAATGATGCAGTATATTCTATCGACGAAAACGGTTCACCCTATGAGGTGCAGATAGGTGCAAATCCGCTCAACGAGTGCATAATCAAGAGAGTTATCGCATCAGGCGGACAGGAGATAAACATCGACAATTCTTCGAGTGATCCCAAGGAATGGTTCGTTACAGTAGACGGAGAGAAGATAGATGAGCCCTATGTTATGGAGAATGCTATAACATCACCGACCGGCGAGTTCTACGGCCGCTATCCTTTCACAGTACCTGACGGATACTATTTCGTAATGGGCGACAACCGCGAGAATTCATCTGACAGCCGCAACAGCCTTGTCGGACTCATCAAGAAAGACCAGATCTACGGAAAGGCAATAATGAAGTATTCGCCTTTCAGCGAGTTCAAGTTCTTATGGAACTCATATAAGTAATGAAAGAGAAAAAGGAAGAACTGTTCGGATTTATAGAAACGCTGCTGATATGTATGTTTGTGATGAGCATCATATTCTCATATGTGCTCAGGATAACAGAGGTAGACGGCGATTCTATGAACCGGACACTCGATTCCGGAGACCGGCTCATAGTGACGAGACTTTACGGTAAACCGGAATGCGGAGACATAGTAGTGATAAACGCTGAAGAATCCCTGCTGCTTGACGATAACGGAGAGCTTGTGCGCGGTGAAGGTGCCGGCATGACGATAATCAAGAGAGTCATAGCAACAGAAGGTCAGACCGTGGATATAGATTTTCCGCTGGGAAGAGTCTATGTTGACGGAGAGCAGCTTAAAGAGGATTACATCACCGGACTTACGCATATCGATGACGGCTCATTCACAGGGAAATATCCGGTCACAGTGCCGGAAGGCTGCGTGTTCGTCATGGGTGATAACAGGATGAATTCGAGAGACAGCCGCTGGGATATGATCGGATTCGTATCCGAAGAAGACATAATCGGCAAAGCAGTCATGCGTGTATATCCTATCGGAAAAATAGGGTTTCTGAAAAGCTGAACAGGAGGGAAAGTGGATAATACAGAAATGAAGCAGATACAGTGGTTCCCGGGACACATGGCGAAAACACGGAGACTCATCACTGCAAATCTGAAGCTTGTAGATGCAGTGGCGGAGATAGTGGATGCCCGTGCACCGCTGAGCAGCCGAAATCCGGAAATGGACAGGCTGACATCCGGGAAACCGAGGATAGTACTGCTCAATAAATCCGACCTTGCAGACGAGAAGGCGACGCAGAAGTGGATAAACTACTTCCGGAGCAAAGGTGCAGAAGCTGTAGCAGTTGACTGCAAGTCAGGCAAGGGCATCAAGAACATACTGCCCTCAGTCCGCGGAAATGTACTGCGTGAACTTATGGAAAAACGTGAACGCAGCGGAATGACCGGAGCGGCAGTCCGGCTAATGATCGTTGGTATACCTAACGTAGGAAAATCGACTATCATCAACAGGCTTGCCGGTTCCAAGCGTGCCAAGGCGGAAGACAGACCGGGAGTTACCAGGACCAAGCAGTGGGTAAAACTGGATGACAGGACCGAACTTCTGGACATGCCCGGAGTGCTCTGGCCAAAGTTTGAAGACCAGCAGGCAGCTATCAGACTTGCTTTTACAGGCGCCATAAGTGACGATATACTTGATACCGAAACACTTGCCATGAAGCTTCTCAGCTTCCTTGCCGAGGAGTATCCGCAGTCACTGAAGGACAGGTACAAGATCGAACCAGATGCCGGAGATACCGGACTTGAACTGCTTGAAAAAGTTGGCAGAAAGCGCGGGATGATGATATCCGGCGGAGAGATCAATACCGAGCGTGCTGCGATAACGGTTATCGACGAGTTCCGCAGCGGAAAACTCGGCAGGATCACGCTTGAGCTGCCTCCCGGAAAGGAAGAGTAATGGCAAGGATAACACTTCACACGGAGCTGTTTGAATATGACAGTGCCGTAAGGAACGATCATCCGGTCATATGCGGAGTTGATGAAGCAGGACGCGGACCGCTGGCAGGCGATGTTTACGCAGCAGCAGTCATACTTCCCGAAGGACTGACGATAAATTACCTGAATGACAGCAAGAAGATATCCGAGAAGCGCCGTGAGATGCTCTATGACGAGATAATCGAAAAGGCGCAGGCTTATTGCATCGCTACGGCATCAGTAGAGGAGATAGACCGTCTGAATATCCTTCAGGCGACGATGCTTGCCATGAAAAGAGCTGTTGAAGGACTTGGCGTGGTGCCTGATATGGCACTCATAGACGGCAACCGTATCCCCGAACTCAGCTGTGAGGCGAGTTACGTCATAAAAGGAGACGCAACATCAGCATCCATCTCAGCGGCATCAGTGCTGGCGAAAGTGAGCCGTGACAGGTATATGAAGCAGCTGGCGGAGGAATATCCGGAGTACTGTTTTGAGCAGCACAAGGGCTACGGTACCAAACTGCACTATGAGATGCTTGAAAAATACGGCATCTCCCCGGTACACAGGCGCAGCTTTCTCAAAAAGCTGGCAGAGGTCTGAGTGATATGAACAGGGCCGAAAAGGGAAAGCTGGGTGAAGAAGCCGTCTGCCGTTATCTGGAAGACCTCGGATACGTCATTACAGCAAGGAATTACCGCATAAAAGGCGGGGAGATAGATATAATCGCGGAGAACGCAGATTATATCGTCTTTACAGAAGTGAAAACACGAATGCCCGGAAGTCTCGCGAGCGGCTTTGATGCCATTGATAAGCGCAAGAAGGGACTGATAATAAGGGCAGCAAGCGATTATTGCTGCAAACATCCGACAATGCTCCAGCCCCGGTTCGATGTCGCACAGGTCATCGCCGGAGAGGACAGGGTGTTCAGCATTGATTATATCCAGAATGCCTATGATACCACAGGCTATAACTTTATATTTTAAGGGTGATAATATGTTGTACAACAGCACACGAAACAGCAATGTCAAAGTCAGCAGCGCTGAGGCTATAACTCAGGGCATATCCACAGAGGGCGGACTCTTCGTGCCTGAGAGCATACCGGAGCTGACACTTGATGAGATAAAGGCTATTGGTGAGATGAAGTATGCCGACAGAGCATTCTATGTATTCTCCAAGTATCTTACAGATTTTACTGAAGCAGAGATACACTACTGCACCGATAACGCATATTCAACAAAGAATTTCGAGACAGAGAGCATATCCGAGCTTGCACATCTCTTCGACGGTACATACATGCTGGAACTCTGGCACGGACCGACATGTGCGTTCAAGGATATGGCACTTCAGATACTGCCCTACTTCCTGACAACATCCGCAAAGAAGATAGGACTTGACAAGAAGATAGTTATCCTCGTTGCGACATCCGGAGACACAGGAAAGGCTGCACTTGAAGGCTTCAAGGATGTTGAGGGCACATCCATCCTCGTATTCTATCCGGAAGACGGTGTAAGCCCGATGCAGAAGCGTCAGATGAAGACACAGGAAGGCTCAAATGTTGGAGTATGCGCTATCAAGGGCAACTTTGATGACTGCCAGAACGGAGTCAAGGAGATCTTCACAGACAATGACGTAAAGAAGCAGCTCACTGAAAACGGCATAGTTTTCTCCTCTGCAAACTCTATCAACTGGGGACGCCTTGTACCGCAGATCGTATATTATGTATCAGCGTATGCCGAACTTGTTAAGGACGGCGAGATCAGTCTTGGTGACAAGATAAACATCGTAGTTCCCACAGGAAACTTCGGAAATATACTTGCTGCATATTATGCAAAGCACATGGGAGTACCGGTAAACAAGCTGATATGCGCATCCAACATCAACAATGTTCTCACAGACTTCATAAATACAGGTGTATACGACAGGAACCGCCAATTCTACGCGACAGTATCTCCTTCAATGGATATCCTCATATCCAGCAATCTTGAGAGACTTCTGTATCTCATGACCGGCAGGGACGATGCACAGATAAGAGAATGGTTCGGCAAGCTCGCATCTGAAGGCAGATATGAAGTAACAGACGATGTAAAGAAGAAGCTTACAGAGGAATTCTGCGGCGGATTCTGTGATGACGCAGAAACAAAGGCGACTATCCACGCAGTATATGAGAAGTACGGATATACATGCGATACACATACAGCAGTTGCGGTAAAGGTATACAACGACTACCGCGAAGCAACAGGTGACACTACAAAGACAGTCATCGCATCCACAGCAAGCCCGTACAAATTCAGTGCAGCGGTTCTTGAAGCACTTGAAGGCAAGGCATCTGACATAGACGAATACGCAAAGGTAGACAGGATAGCAGAACTCTCAAAGCTTGACATACCGGCAGCACTTGCTGACCTCAGGAACAAGCCTGAGCGTTTCAACGACGCAATAGAGAAGGCAGAGCAGAAGCAGTACGTCCTCAATAAACTGGGCGTATGATATGAGTCTGTATGTGATAGGCGATCTTCATCTCTGCAAAGGAGATCCCTCGAAGACCATGGAGGTCTTTCCGGGGTGGCAGGATTATCAGCAGCGCATTGAGAAGAACTGGCTCGGGATGATCCGCGAAGATGATACGATCGTGCTTGCCGGCGACATATCATGGGGCATGTCGCTTGAGCAGGCAGCGCCGGATTTCCGCTTTATAGACGGACTTCCCGGGCGCAAGATCATCCTCAAAGGCAACCATGATTACTGGTGGTCGACTATGAAAAAAATGGGCGACTTCCTTGCAGCTGAGGGGATAGGTTCCATAAGCATACTGCACAACAACCACTACAGATACGGTGAATACGGGATATGCGGCACCCGTGGCTGGGTAAACGGCACAGACGCGAAAGATGTTCAGGACGAAAAGGTACTGAAAAGGGAAGTCCAGCGTCTGGAAATGTCGATAAAGTCGGCGCTCAGCGAGGGGCTTGAGCCGATAGTATTCCTGCATTATCCGCCGATATTTGCAACAAATTTCAACTATGACATACTTGACATCCTTTACCGGTATAAGATAAAGGAATGCTATTACGGTCATATCCATGGCAGGTCTGCACACGAACTCTGCATAAAAAACACCTATGATGACATAAATTTCCACCTTATCGCTGGTGATTATCTGCAATTTATTCCGGAAAAAGTGATATAAATTATGCAAAGTGCAGAAGTGTCAAAAATCAGTAGAAATATTTTCAGGAATGTGGTATAATATTCCAAGTATGTTATATAAATAATGGAGGACGCATTAATTATGAGTTTAAAATCATCAACAAAGACAGATGTAAATACTACCGAGTTAGTAATCACGATCGACGCAGAGACTTTCGAGAAGGCTGTAGAGCAGGAGTATCAGCGCCAGAAGAAGAATATTCAGATCAAGGGATTCAGAAAGGGCAAGGTTTCCAGAAAGCTTGCTGAAAGAGAATTCGGTGAGGGCGCATTCTATGAGGGCGCTATCAACTCTCTCCTCGGACCTGAGATCGACGCAGCTGTCAAGGAGACAGGACTTGTTCTCGTTGACAGACCTAACGTAGAGATCGAGTCTATCGACAAGAACGAAGGCGTAGAGCTCAAGGCAATATGCGTAACAAAGCCTGAGATCGAGATATCCGACTACAAGGGCATCAAGGCTCCCAAGCAGGTAAAGGAGATCACTGACGAGGATATCGACAGACAGATCGAAATGATAAGAAAGAAGAACGCTCGTATAGTTTCTGTTGAGGACAGAGCTGCACAGATCGGCGATGAAGTAATCATCGACTTCGAAGGTTTCTTCGGTGACGAGGCATTCGAAGGCGGCAAGGGCGAGGATCACCCGCTCACACTCGGCAGTGGACAGTTCATCCCCGGATTTGAGGATCAGGTAGCAGGCCACAACATCGGCGACGAGTTCGATGTAGTAGTAACATTCCCTGAGGATTATCAGATGACTGATTACGCAGGCAAGGAAGCTACATTCAAGACAAAGCTCAAGGCTATCAGCTACGAAGAGCTCCCCGAGATCAATGATGACCTCATCAAGGACGCTACAGAGTTCGACACTGTTGAAGAGTACAGAAACGACATCAGAGAGAAGCTTCAGGAGAGCGCAGAGTCACAGGCTGATGCAGCATTTGAGAATGCTATCATGCAGGCTATCATCGACAAGGTAGATTCACCTATCCCGAACTGCATGTATGAGCAGCGCATCAACTCTATCATGCGTTCATTTGAGCAGCAGCTCCAGCAGCAGGGCATGGATCTTAAGCTCTACACTCAGTACACAGGCATGGATGCTGACTCACTGAGAGAGACATACAGAGACAGAGCAGAGGGCGAAGTAAAGCTCAGACTTGCACTTGAGAAGATCGCAGAGCTCGAAGGCATCGAGCCTACAGAGGAAGAGATCAACAATGGCCTTTCTGAGATCGCAGCTGCAAACAAGGTAGATGTAGAGACTATCAAGAGATTCATTTCACTTGATGACTACATCACAGATATCAAGGTATCCAAGGCAGTTGAACTGGTTAAGGAGAATGCTGTAGTAGATAACGAAGCAGCAGCCAAGACAGAAGAAGCAGCTGAATAAGCAATATATAAAAAATAATATAACGTTGTCCCACAGACCATGTGGGACAACACCATTTACAGAAAGGACGATGAATCATGAGTGTATTAGTACCATATGTCGTTGAACAGACAAGCAGAGGAGAAAGGTCATATGATATCTACTCAAGGCTGCTCAATGACAGGATAATCATGCTTTCGGATCAGGTAAACGATGCTACAGCAAGTGTTATAGTAGCACAGCTGCTTTATCTTGAGAGTCAGGATACAGAGAAGGATATATCATTATATATCAACAGCCCTGGCGGATCTGTTACAGCTGGCATGGCTATTTTTGATACTATGAACTACATCAAGTGTGACGTTTCGACAATATGTATAGGAATGGCAGCTTCGATGGGAGCATTCCTGCTTTCAGCAGGAGCAAAGGGCAAGAGATTCGCACTGCCCAACAGTGAGATCATGATACATCAGCCTCTCATTGGCGGAGGACTTGGCGGTCAGCAGACAGATATTATGATACACGCTAAGAATCTTGAACGTACAAGAGATCGTATGGAAGCAATACTTGCCGGTAATACGGGAAAGACAGTGGAAGAGATACATCTTGCCTGTGAGCGTGACAACTACATGACAGCACAGGAAGCACTGGATTTCGGACTCATCGACAAGGTGATCACAAAAAGGTAGGTTTTGAATGGTGGAAACATTTAAGTCGTGCAGCTTCTGCGGCAAAGGAGAAAACAGGGTACACAGCATGTTTTCGGCAGGTGCAGCTAATATCTGCGACGAGTGTGTTACCTACTGCTATGATATGCTTTATGGTCCTAATCTCGCCAAAACGCAGAGAAAGTCTGCAAAGAATGATAATGCAGATCAGAATCTTTCATCTATGAAGCTCCTGAAGCCTGTAGAGATAAAGGAGTTCCTTGATGAATATGTTATCGGGCAGGAGGATGCAAAGATATCCCTTGCTGTAGCTGTGTATAATCATTATAAGCGCATACTGAGTCAGGAAGCTATGGAAAAGCAGTTTACGAAGGATAAGGAAGACGGCGTAGAGCTCCAGAAGAGCAACGTGCTTCTTCTCGGACCGACCGGTGTCGGCAAGACATTCCTTGCCCAGACACTTGCAAAGCTGCTCAATGTCCCCTTTGCCATAGCTGATGCAACGACAATAACAGAAGCCGGATATGTAGGCGACGATGTAGAGAACGTGCTGCTCAGGCTGATACAGGCAGCTGACTTTGATATAAAGGCAGCAGAGCGCGGTATCATCTATATCGACGAGATCGACAAGATAGCGAGAAAGTCCGAGAACACCTCACTTACCCGTGACGTAAGCGGTGAGGGCGTACAACAGGCACTTCTGAAAATAATAGAGGGAACAGTATCGAATGTACCACCCCAGGGCGGAAGAAAGCATCCGAACCAGGAAGTGATACAGATCAATACCAAGAATATCCTCTTCATCTGCGGCGGAGCATTTGACGGACTTGAAAGGCAGATCCAGAAGCGCATCGGCAAAGCACCGATAGGTTTCGGCGGTGAGATCAAGACACATCAGGAAGAGAAGGACAATATCTTCAAGAAGGTCATCCCGAAGGATCTTGTAAAGTTCGGAATGGTACCTGAGTTTGTCGGAAGACTTCCGGTAATATCAGTACTTGAAGAACTTGACGAAGCATCACTTGTCCGCATACTTACCGAGCCGAAGAATGCGCTGATAAAGCAGTATAAGAAGCTCTTTGAGTATGATGATATCGAGCTTGAGATCGAAGACGACGCTCTTGTTGAGATAGCGAAGAAAGCGATAGCACAGAAGACCGGAGCAAGAGGACTTCGTTCCATTCTTGAAGGCATACTCATGAAGACTATGTACGCTGTACCGTCTGATACGAGCATCGCTAAGGTAACAGTAACAGCTGATTGTGTTGTGAACGGCACACAGCCGGTAGTGATAAACAGACGCAACAAGGTGGTAACACCTGCTGTGAGCTGAACAGTATAAAAAGCAGAGGGCTGCCCGGAGGCAGCCCTTTTTCATTTTATCAGCATCCGCATCCGCAGCCGTTGTTGTTATCGCAGCCGTTGTTGCAGCCGCAGCCTGAGAAGAGGATGATGAAGAGAAGCACCAGAAGGATGATGCACCAGCAGTTATTTCCACCAAAGCAAGAATTACACATAATCAAACACTCCTTGTGTCAATGTATTTGAGGCGGTTATCTCTCCGCTTCATAGTACATAGTATGCTGCTCAGAAAAATGTGTTACAATTCCGTAAAGCGCATGAGTTTCGACAGTTATCGCACGGCAAAGGTGGCATAATATGTAAGGAACAAATCAACAGGAGGAGAACAAATGATAAACACAGAGAGATTCAACAAACGTTCGCTCAGACTTATAGACCGTGCGACAGCGGAAGCATCCGGGCTTGGGCATACCTACATCGGTACCGAGCATATACTGCTGGCAATGACAGACGAATCAGCATCCGGTACAGCAGATATACTGATAGATAACGGAGTTGCCTACGATGAACTGCGCAGGGAAGTGATAGAAATGGTGGGGCAGGGGCTGCCGTCCGAACTGAATCAGCGCTATCTTACCACAGCGGCAAAGAAAGTGCTTGACACATCGTATCGTATCGCGCAGAGATGCGGTAAAAAGCAGGCAGCACCGGAGCATCTGCTTGCAGCAATGCTTGAAGAGCAATCGTGCAGCGCATGTACATTGATAAAAAAGCTGAACGGAGATATCCGCGGTATATGCAGCGGACTTGGGGGCATATGTTCAGACGAGATACAGACCGAGATGTATGAATCCATAAAGCCGCGGCCGTCGCATTATCCCAACCTTTTCAGATACGGGAGGAATCTCACAGATACAGCAATACTGAAGAAAGGTGATCCGCTTATAGGCAGGGAACGCGAGACTGAGCGGATACTACAGGTGCTTGCAAGGCGGAACAAGAACAATCCCTGTCTGATAGGTGAAGCCGGAGTCGGGAAAACAGCGATCGTCGAAGGCGTAGCCAGACTTTTCGTGCGTGATCTTGTACCGGATACGCTGAAAAACCATTATATATTTTCCCTTGATCTCACATCTCTCATAGCCGGAGCCAAATACCGCGGAGACTTCGAAGAGCGGCTTAAAGCCTGCATAGAAGAAGCAGCAGGTGCCGGGAATATAATCCTGTTCATAGATGAGATCCACACAATATCAGGTGCCGGAGCAGCAGAAGGCGCGATAGATGCTGCAAATATAATGAAGCCCATGCTTGCACGCGGAGAACTTCATCTGATAGGCGCGACCACATTTGAAGAATACCGCAGGACAATAGAGAAAGATCCTGCATTGGAGCGACGTTTCCAGCCGGTAAAGATAGACGAACCGGCAGCAGATGAATGTGCAGATATGATAATCGGACTCCGCAGCAACTATGAAAAATTCCACGGTGTCCGGATAAGTGAAGATATCGTCAGATACTCCGTAGATATGTCAGTCAGGTATATAACTGACCGTTTTCTGCCTGATAAGGCACTTGATGTTATAGATGAAGCCTGTGCAAGAGCGAAGATACGGAGCAGTTCCGGTGTAATAAAAAAGGACACTGCACTTATAGACATGGCGAACAGCGGGATAGGTCTTGACGAGCTTGGCAGGTATCTGAAAAGTGATGAAGAGACTGAACTTACAGAAGATGACGTATCAGCAGTCATCTCCACGCGCACAGGAATTCCCGTCAGCAAGATAAAGGACACGGAATCCCAGGAGATAGGCACACTCGGCAAGCGCCTGTCAGAGCGTGTCATAGGACACAGTGACGCAGTAAGACGAGTAACAGATGCCATAGTGAGAGCACGTTCAGGTCTGAGGGACGGCAGCCGTCCGATGGCGTCATTTCTGTTTGCCGGACCGACCGGCGTTGGCAAGACCGAACTTGCCAAGGCTCTTGCAGAGCTTTTATACAAAACGGAAAGCAGTTTTATACGAGTTGACATGTCTGAATATATGGAAAAGCACTCCTCATCAAAACTGATAGGAGCGCCGCCCGGATATGCAGGATATGAAGACAACGGAAACAATCTCTGCGGACGTGTACGCAGGAATCCCTATTCACTGGTACTGTTCGATGAGATAGAGAAAGCAGATCCCGAAGTGCTGAATCTTCTGCTCCAGATACTTGACGAAGGTTTCCTGACAGATTCAGCCATGCGAAGAGTTAGTTTCAGGAGCTGTATAATAATAATGACGTCCAACGTTGGAGCAGAGGAACTGACAGAGCGCCAGTCACTGGGTTTTTCAGCAGAAGAGAATGGTGACCGTGAAGACAGGGTGCTTTCACGCATAAGGGACTATTTCTCGCCGGAACTGATAAACAGGATAGACGAACTTGTGGTATTTGGCAGGCTCGGATACGAAGACATGAGGCAGATAAGCCGGATAGTACTTGATGACCTGAAAAAACGCGCAGCATCGATAGGCATAGAACTTGTATTCTCGCAGTCGCTGATAGAAGCTGTAGCGTCAGCAAAGGAGACCGAGCGATACGGAGCGCGCCCCATAAAGCGTCGGGTTACCGAGCTTGTAGAGAACGAACTGGCGCATATGATAGTGGATTCAGAAGTGAACTCCGGAGAAAAACTGTGTGTAGGCTATGACGGAGAGAAGGTGTGCATAGTTCCCGTCACAGAGACGGTACAGCACTCATAGTCCCGAAAGGTCGAAGTCCGGAACATAATCAGCCTTAGCAGAAGAACTCTGCTGTGTAAAGCCGTTGATACCGAGAGCGGCAGCGTGTTCTGCGACAGTGCGGTACTCCATTTTAGTGACTCTGCGCTTCAGTTCCGGCATATCGTCCGGCACGAAGCTGAAAGGGGTATACTGGTTCATAATGCTGACAAGAACGTTATCAGGAGACGTATTAGCAGCTATCCAGTCCATGATGCTGATAGAATCATGACGGTGAGAGGGGAGGACAAGGTGACGGATAATAGTACCGCGCATAAGTCCTCCTTCACTGTTGTATGAAAGTCTGCCCACCTGTTTTATCATAGCTTTCACAGCTTCAGAAGCACATTCGAAGTAATCCGGAGCAGATGAATACCGTGCGGAGATCTCAGAGGAGAAGTACTTGATATCCGGCATATATACGTCAATATAGCCGTTGAGCATGTCGATAGTGCTTTTCAGTTCATAGCCGCCGGTATTATAGACCACCGGTATACCGAGCCGGTCTTTGACCATATCAAGGGCACGGACTATCTGCGGTACAAAGTGAGTAGGCGTCACGAGTTCAATATTATCGGCGCCTTTGTCACGCAGTGAAAGGAATACATCAGCGAGCTGAGGTATAGTGAGTTCTTTTCCGTAAAGTTCGTTGCTGATGCTGTTGTTCTGACAGAATCTGCAATGCAGGCTGCATCCTGAGAAAAAAACGGTCCCGGCGCCATTTTTATAAGAGATGCAGGGTTCCTCCCATTTATGCAGTGAAGCTTTAGCGGCAGCGGTCAGCACCCCGGCACCGCATACACCATGGGAAACTGTCCGGTCTGCCATACATTTTCTCGGGCAAAGGGTACAGCATTTCATTTCCGGGATATCATAATTATTCATCATAATTAGATTATATCTTCAACTGATGACATTGTCAAGAGAATATGAAGAAATTGAAAAATATTGCGCAGAGCCTTGAAAAACGAGCAAAAATGTGCTAATATGTTTATAGCACAAAAAGTAGCATTAGGCAGCTGCTTATAACGGAGGAGTTAGAATGAAAAAGAGAATAACAAAGGTGCTGACGGCAGCGGCAGTGACTATAGCTTCCATACCTCAGGGAGTTGTACCGTCAGCAGCAGAAAAAACAGAGCCTTTAAAGGTAATGTGTGTGGGCGATTCCATAACTGACGGCTACTGGACACAGGGCGGATACCGCAAGTATCTCAGCATGCAGCTCCGGAATATGGGATACAGCAACATCGACCTTGTAGGCCCGAAAGGCAGCGATACTGAAAAGTTCGTATACAACGGCAGTGAAGTTGAGTATGACGGGAATTATGCCGGTTACAGCGGATATGCGATACAGTATATGACCGGTACAGAGACACGTCAGGGAATACTTGAGACCTTGCAGGAAGGCGACCTTATAGCAGCCTATTCGCCGGACATCGTACTGCTCCAGATAGGAACGAACGATATACTCAGTGCCTACAACGAAGGTATAACCGACCGCCTTGAAAACCTCATAGATTACATACTGAGCAGAGGAAGTGAAGACGAGCTTGTATACGTCACCACTATCCCGGACATAGACGCCATAGAAGTGAACAGCTGGCTCTGGGCATACGGAGATGTAAAATGGTCCAATACCGAGGAAGACTTCGCAAAGATAGTACAGGGCTACATTGACAGCTACAACAGTTCAATAAATACACTTGTGACCAAGATGCAGGGAGAGGGAAAGAATGTAAGGTTCGCCGATATCCACAGCGTAGTGGATGTATCCACTGACCTGTATGACGGTGTTCATCCAAATGAGAACGGATACGAGAAAATGGGAAGCTACTGGGCAGCGACGCTTGACAGTTATCTGAGCGGAACTCAGCAGCCCGAGGTCAGCACGACCACAACTACTGCCACAACCACCACGACAACTACGACTGCTTCCACAACCACCACCACTACGACAACAGTGCCTGACCAGCACACAGGAGCTGAACTTGTCTCGTCCCTTTCTTCATATATCCTTGGCAGACCTGACAGCGGCATAACAGCCGAAAACTGGAAAGAGTATGACCTTGAGGATGACGGCATAATAGATATATACGACCTGACAGAAGCAAGAAGGCTTGCAGAAGCCGGTAAAGTGCAGGATAAGTAATAGCAGAGAGTCCGGGACAAACAGTTCCGGACTCCTTTTATATGACGGAAACAGCGCAAAAGTGTAAATGCTGTGACAGAATGATGAAACATCTCCTGCAAAGCAGTGTGAACTTGACAATACCGGTAAAAACAGGTATAATAACTATGTGTATATATGCGCGGAATTATCAGCAGCGCATACGGCATATCACAAAGGAGGAATATATGTTAAGAAAATATATAATACCATTCTTTGCAGCAGTTGCTGCGGCAGCAGGAATGATGGTGTGCGGGACAGCTGCAACAGCCACGACAGTAGATGATGTAGCAGCTGTTGCAAGAGAATACGGCTATTCTGAGGATATGATACAGCAGGGCTACAACCGGTATTATCAGGATCCGGGAAAATACACCGAAGCTGATTTTAATGAAGCCATAGAAGCTATCCGCGATGCGGGATACCAGCTGGTAACGACCGGTGCATACGATCCCAATGCGTATACCCGTACCACGACAACTACCGCATCTACAACTTCTGCGACAGTGACCACCACATCAAAGCAGACAGGTGTTTCCGGGAAGACAACAAGCGCATCATCCGGAAAGACCTCGGGAACGACAAGTACATCTTCCGGTACAATGACCACATCTTCTGCCAATAACGGAGAAGCCCCGGCACAGGAGAAAGATCCTGATCCGGATATCACACTCACCATGCCTGACGGAACTACATTTACCAGAATGGGGATAAAGGAATTCATATCTCTTTCCTATGAAGATAAAATGGCATATCTGCGGACCTTCACTCCTGAACAGCAGCAGGTGTTCATAAATAACCTCACACCGGAGGAATACCGCAGTCTGATGAAGCAAGCCCCGACTGATACAAAAATGGAAGTTGTGGATAAGCTTTCAAACGCAGCTGACGCAATGGGAATGAACATCACCATAGACGAGATAAGCGACGATTCGATATCAGTGGCGATGCGTGACGGCGACACCGGAGAACTGCTTGCAGTAGCGAATGCCGGAGTCATAGTGGAAGATACCGGATATGACAGACGCGGCACATATCTTCTTTCCGCTGTTCTGATACTTGGTTCATCAGCGGCACTGTATATGCTGATACGCAAGTGCTTTTCAGTAAATGAGAACGGAGCAGATAATGAGTAACACCGGAAAAAACAAGTCAAAAGTTATAATTCTCCACGCAGTGACGCCTCTGATCGTAGCAGCGCTTAGTCTCGGCATCATGCTGACAGCTTCTATCAAGCCAAAAGACAAGATGAAAGTCTATCTCAACCTGTTGTTTATGGACGATCTGAAGACAGATCCTGATGACGAGTCTAAAGGACTGATAATACGCGAAAACGAGATAGTTGAAGAATATACCGGAAACACCAGTGATACCGGAGAATTCATCCGTCCCAAGTACGGAGAGATGTACGCTGTCATAACATCAGAAAAGCTGGAACTTGACGTTCCTGTTTACTGGGGCAGTGATATAGACCTTTTCGAGCGCGGAGCATGCCAGTCCACCGGATCGGTGATAGCCGGTGATAAAGGAAACACCGTAATAAGCGCCCACGAGGACACATATTTTGCGAAGCTTTCCGAGCTTGAAGAAGGGGATACAGTAACGCTGAAAACGAATTACGGAGTATTCACCTATACAGTAAGAGAGCGGATATCGTTCAAAAAGACAAGCAGCAAGTATGTAGTACCATCAGAAGATGACAGACTTACGCTGTACACATGCAAAAAAGATGTGCTCGGTTCACCGGATGACAGGATAGGCGTGATATGCGACCTTACCGAAAAGAAGTTCTACAATGCAGGGGAGGATGAAAAGTGAAAAAAGCAGGCACATATCTTCCCTCACTGATAATAGCAGTTCTGCTCGTATTCGGAACCCTGTTATGTTCAGCCGCGATAGTAGCTGATCTTCATGTAACAGAGGAACGCTTTCTGACTATGTCAGAGACTAAAAAGCTTGATGAAGACGTATATTCAAGGCTTGAGCGTTATTACCGTGAGAAAGCAAACTCCACAGGCATCCCGGCGAGCGTTTTTACTGACGCGCTTAAAACCGACGGTGAAGCATCTGGTTATCTTGAAGAAGTGATACAGGCATATATAAAAGCCGGATTCCATTCTCTGGAGACCGGCGAGAAGTTCAGTGTCAGGGTACCTGAAAACAAGATGCTTGAAGACAGCATAACCACATTTTTCAACAATTACGCAGATGAGTCCGGCTACTGGGATGATCTTACTCCGGAGCAGGAGGAAAAATCGAGAGAAACCTTTGACAAGCACCTTGAATCAACGATCTCCGGTGCATACAAGACCATAGGAAATTACAGCGACGTCTACAAGTTTGAGACCATAGGCAAGAGGAGGCTTCTTTCCAAGCTTTCCAAGATATACAGGCACAGGACAGTCCTGACAGTCGTTGGATGCGTATCAGTTTTTGCAATGCTGCTTCTCCTTGTGGTTGTAAACAGGAAGGAACGTTCCAGTGCAATGTACTGGTCAGGAACAGGATTCCTTATATCAGGTCTCATGGGACTGATCCCCTCTGCGTACCTTATCGGATCGAAGTATTATGATTCGTTTTCGATAAAGCAGCCGCAGATATTCAAAGCGGTGACAGGAGCGCTATACGGAGTGACCAAGGCATTCATGGCAGCCGAGATAGCCATAGCGGCGATAGGAATAGTCCTCATAGCAGCATACGGAGTGCTGAGCGGGATAAACAAGAAAACAGATGATATAAAGACGATCGAATAATGACTGAAACAGCAGCTGCATTACCGGGCGACCGGTGCAGCTGCTTTATTATGTTTAAAAATAAAAATAATAATAAAAATAAGCAGAATTATTGACGCAGGAAGAATAAGGTGCTATAATTAACTTAGCCGGTTTCCGGTAAAACTAACAAAAGGAGGCAAAAATTCATGAATCAGACATCAATCAAAAAGTATGTAGCTGAGATGATCGGTACATTTACACTGGTCTTCATTGGCTGCGGCTCAGCAATGAGTGGCGTTGGTACACTTGCTATTGCTTTTGCTTTTGGTCTTACCATAGTTGCAATGGCATACAGTATCGGCAGGATCTCAGGCTGTCATGTGAACCCTGCGGTATCACTGGGCGTTTACCTTAACGGAGGTATGACAACAAGCGATTTTATCGGATATGTTGTTTCACAGTGTGCAGGTTCATTTGTCGGAACACTTATGCTCCGTATAATCTTCGGCATGGCAGATCGTAAAGATATGACTGCAAGCGGAGATGATGACGAGTGGGGAATGGGTGCAAATGCACTTACAGCTCTTGACGACAGTATCTTTGCAGGACTTCTCGTTGAGATCATTCTCACATGCATATTTGTATTTGTTATCCTCAGCGTTACATCAAAGAAGTCAGAGGATGGAAAGCTTGCTGGTATCGTGATAGGTCTTACACTTACACTTGTACATATCGTAGGCATCCCGCTCACAGGTACATCTGTAAACCCTGCAAGAAGCCTTTTCCCTGCTATCTTTGCAATGGGAGATCCTCTCAAGCAGGTATGGGTATTCATACTTGGACCTGCGATCGGTGCAGTAGCAGCAACATTCCTGCACAGATTCATCGAACCTGAAAAGTAATTCTTATACAAGATCGCACGCTGAAAAAAAGCGTGCGATTTTTTTGATTTTTTTGAAAAAAGGTATTGACAAACCGAAAATAGTGTGATATAATATATAACGTTGATTGCGGTGAATGTAAAACGTCTGGGTGTGGCGCAGTTGGTAGCGCGCTACCTTGGGGTGGTAGAGGCCGTGGGTTCAAGTCCCGTCACTCAGACCAGTTGCGATCAGCAATACCCCATAAAAGCTGTCCACGAAAGTGCGACAGCTTTTAATTATATCAGGAGGTGTGAAATGTCCAATAAGTATCTGACAGAGCTGAAAAAACTGCTCGCTATAGAGTACAGCTGTGACGTAACTGATTTCGGGATAGAAGAGAATGTGCTCACAACATCAGAGCTGCACGAAGGCAGACGCATGTACAGCAAAGAGAAGCCGTTTTTCAGTATGGTGACACTGGGCAGCAATGCAGTCATAACTGCCGATGATGTCCTTGATAATTTCATGGCCAGCTTTATGCGCGAAGGACTGGGATACAAGCTGTTTGATATACCGCAGCTCGTAAAGCTTGAACAGGCGCTTTCCGGACACGGATACACGCTCACTGAGACGCATCATATGTATCTTCCCGAGAAGCATGTTGAACTCAGGAACAAGGCGGATATACGCTGGTATACAGATGAAGAGATACATCGTTTCTACGGTGACAGCCGTTTTCCGAATGCGATATGTCCGCAGTATGATCCGGACCGTCCTGACAGGATAGTTGTGTGTGCATGCAAGGGCAGAGAGATTCTCGGCATGGCAGGCTGCTCGGAGGACGCACCTCACTGGATGCAGATCGGCATAGACGTGCTCCCTAAGTATCGTTCCAAGGGCATAGGTTCATATCTTGTGAACCTGCTTAAAGAAAAGATAATCGAGAACGGCGACATCCCGTTTTACGGGACAGCACTTGCCAATTATAACTCCATGAATGTAGCGCTCAACTGCGGCTTCAGCCCGGCATGGGTAGAGATCGGCGCAGTAAAGAGATGATAAGGTACAGAGAATAAAAATACTCCCTGAAATCTGAGATTTCCGGGAGCATTTCTGTTTTTTA
Organism: Ruminococcus flavefaciens; assembly: GCA_002373775.1. Taxonomy (GTDB): domain Bacteria; phylum Bacillota; class Clostridia; order Oscillospirales; family Ruminococcaceae; genus Ruminococcus; species Ruminococcus flavefaciens_M. Next base: position 18,850 of record DFJW01000003.1, read on the forward strand.
TGAAGCAAACTGACTGTTATACAGTTCAGCGTAGAAACCGTTTGCGGCAATGAGTTCATCATGGCTGCCCTGTTCGATGATGTTTCCGTGCTGCATAACGAGGATAGTATCCGAATTCTTTATGGTAGACAGTCGGTGAGCGATTATAAAGCTCGTTCTGCCCTCCATGAGCCTGCGGAAAGCTTTCTGTATACGCAGTTCAGTGCGCAGATCAATGGAGCTTGTAGCCTCATCAAGGATGAGCATCGGCGGATTCATAAGCATTATACGCGCGATACAGATGAGCTGCTTTTGTCCCTGTGAGAGACCGCTGTCCTCAGTTATCACCGTATCGTATCCATTAGGCAGACGCTTGATGAAGCCATGCGCATAGACAGCCTTAGCTGCTTCTATGATCTGCTCGCGTGAAGCATCAGGCACACCGTAAGCGATATTCTCAGCGACTGTACCAGTGAATATCCATGTCTCCTGCAATACCATACCGAAATTACTGCGCAGGCTGTCTCTTGTGATATCATTGATGTTCTTTCCGGATATCTCGATAGAACCGGAATTGACGTCGTAGAATCTCAGCAGCAGATTTATGATAGTAGATTTTCCGCATCCGGTCGGACCAACGATAGCAACACGTTCACCTGGACGTACATCGAGACTGAAATCCTGTATGAGCTTCACCTTATCGGTATAGGAGAAAAACACGTCGGAGAACCTGAGACTGCCGTCGGGAGATGCGAGTATCTCTTTATCAGAATCGTCGGGCACTTCCTCTTCATCGAGGACGTCGAACACTCTCTGAGCAGACGCCACAGCGTTCTGGAGTTCAGCAAAAACGCCCGATATTTCATTGAAAGGCTTTGTATACTGATTGGAGTAAGCGAGGAAACTTGAGAGCTTGCCCACAGACATTCTGCCTACGAAAGAAGAATGTCCTGCAACGCCGAGAGCACCGAGCAGACCGACAGCCGCATATATTAGCCCGTTCACAAATCTTGTGGTAGGATTGCTCATGGAGCTGAAAAACGTAGCTTTTGCACCTATCCTGCCATTTTCGGCATTTATCTCATCAAATCTGCGCTGAGCGCGTTCGTCGTAGCCGAAAGCTTTGACGAGTTTCTGGTTTCCTGCCATTTCTTCAGCGAAACCGACCATTTCACCGCGAAGTTTTGACTGCTGCATGTACGAATCATGGGAAGCTTTAGCGATCCTTGAAGCGGCGATGAATGAGAGGGGAGTCATTATTACGACCACAACGGCTATCCTGACGTTGATAGTCATCATGAAGATAAGCGTGCCTATTATGGTGATGACACCGCTGAAGAACTGAGTGAATCCCTGGAGCAGACCGTCTGACACGATCTCGATATCGTTGATGACGCGGCTGGTGAGTTCGCCTTTTGTATGCTGGTCTATATATCTGAGCGGCACACGTTCCAGCTTATTGAAAACATCAGCTCTCAGGTCACGGACTGTGAGAAAAGCGAGTTTGTTGGTACACAGGCTCATCAGCCACTGGAACAGGGTACTTCCGGCGACCATAGCCGCAAGCAGAGCGGCTATGCGTTTCAGTCTGCTGAAATCAACGTTGCCTTTGCCTGCACAGCAGTCAACGGCGTCGCCTATGAAGACTGGAACTGCAAGTGAGAGAGAAATGCCGGCTGCTGCGAATATGAGAGTGAGTATAAAGTAAGCGATGTACGGCTTGGCATAGGAGAACAATCTTCCGAGAGTTTTACGCATTTCTGTTCTCCTCCTTTTCATTCATCTGTGAATCATAGATCTCGCGGTAGACCTCACAGCTGCTGAGAAGCTGTGAATTAGTACCGATACCGGCAGCCTTGCCGTCATCCATGACAATGATGAGGTCAGCGTCTTTAAGTGACGTTGTGCGCTGGGATATCATGACTACAGTAGTATCTGACAGGTCATCTCTGAGTGCCTGACGCAGTTTAAGATCGGTGGCATAGTCGAGAGCGCTTGTGGAGTCATCAAGGATCAGGATATCCGGAGAGCCGACAATAGCCCGGGCAATAGAGAGTCTCTGCCGCTGACCGCCGGAAAAATTCCTTCCTCCCTGGGATACACGGGAGTCGAGGCAGTCCGGCATTTTTGAAACGAATTCCCATGCCTGAGCTGTTTTCAGTGCTGAGATTATCTCAGCATCCGAGGCATTCTCTTTTCTCCACTGCATATTTTCGCGTATCGAACCTGAGAACAGCACAGCTTTCTGAGGCACAACACCGATTCTTCGGCGGAGTGACACCAGATCCAGTTCATTGACATCAGTGCCGTTAATGAGAACTTGTCCTGAAGTAGCAGGATAGAATCTTGGTATAAGACGTGCGAGAGTGGATTTACCGCTGCCTGTACCGCCGATTATACCGAGCATCTGACCTTTATTTATGGAGAAGCTTATATTCTTTACTGAATGATCTCCTGCTGTTTCATAAGCGAATGAAACGTCACGGAATTCGATTACCGCATCATCAGAAGGAGCACTTTCTGCATCTCCTGAGACTTCGGACGGAATGGCAAAAACTTCGCTGATACGATTAGCCGAAGCCAGAGCCTTGGTGAATATAACGATGAGATTAGCGAGAACGAGCAGAGCGAGCAGGATCTGTGTCATATAGTTTGTGAACGCCGTGAGTTCTCCCTGAGTGAGGCTCCCGCTGTCAATGCGGACACCTCCGAACCAGAGTATAGCGACTATGCCGAGGTTCATGACCATAAAAGCGACCGGGTTCAGTATAGCCGATATCTTGCCGACGGAAATGGAACTATCGGCGATATCATCCACAGCTTCCGAAAATTCCTTTATCTCTTCCTCCTGACGCGAGAAAGCCCTTATAACACGAGCACCTTCGAGGCTTTCACGGGTAAGTGTAGAAGCACGGTCGAGCCTCTGCTGAGTCTTTTTGTACATGGGGACTGTCCTGCGCATTATGATGAATATCACAGCAGATATAAGAGGAGCGACGACGAAGAATATCAGTGACAGTTTCAGATCAATGGTGACGGACATCACAGCTGCACCTATGACGAGAAACGGCGATCTTGTAGCCAGCCTGATGAACATGTTCACACCGTTCTGAACGGTGTTCGTGTCATTAGTAAGCCGGTTCACCAGTGAAGAAGCACCGATCTTGTCAACGCTGCTGTATGACAGAGTACTGATATGCCTGTAAAGAGCGGAACGGAGTTCCGTGCCGAATCCGTAAGCGCATCTTGCCGCGAAGAACTGACATGTGAGTGCAAAGCCAAGACCGCAGAAGCCGAGCAGCACGATGAGTCCGCTCATTTTCAGTATATAAGCGCTGTCATTTTCGGCGATGCCGTTGTCTATTATTTTAGCCATAACAACAGGCACCATAAGTTCGAAAATAGCTTCCAACAGCTTAAAGAACGGACCGAGCAGCAGTTCTTTCTTATAATTCTTCAGATATTTAAGCAGAGGTCTCATTTACCAAAATCCTTTATACTAAATTATCGGGCGGATATAGAATCCGCCCTTTGTCATCTTATAATGTAACGCCGTTCTGAGCAAGGAGCTCTCGTGCAGTGTCAACAGAATCGACACCTGAAGCGTTTTTGACAGGCGCGAACTCTCTGCTTCTATCGACTTCGAACGCAAGACAGCTGTCCTGCATATGCACCATATCGAGAACGAGGTTTTCGAACTTGTAGCCGTTCGGTTTATCAGGTGCGACTGAAATGCCGTTTTCGTCCATATGCGGTATTTTCTTTTCGACTATATGGACCGGCAGCTTTCTGTCGAGGATATCGACCAGTTTATCTACACTGAACAGGTAATTGAGTATAACGCCGAACTTATACGCCAGCTCGCCGTTTTCGTTGCGCAGAGAGCGCATCTCGTCGGTCATCTCGTAGTATTCAACAATAGACGGCATACCGTCCTCAAGGCAAAGAACGCCTACACGCTCATCCGGAGTACTTTTAGCAACGACCTTACTGCCGGACTGCATACCTGAATCAATGACAGCGCCTATGAAAAGCGGATCAGCGATACGCTGCAAAACGTTATCCACAGCGAAGATATTCAGCCATTCTATGCCTTTTCTGCGGATATCCTCCAGAAGGCCGGCACGCACGAGTGAAGAGAACCAGCCGCCGTTTCCGTTAGGAGAAAGAGAGATGCGGGATGGGCTCTCCATATACACCTTGCCGCTGTGGTCAACGGACGGCGCCATATCCTGCATGAAGAAGAAAACATGACCGCTGTCATATCCGAAGAAATCCTTCTCTTTGAAGAACCCGACAGTGTCATCGTGATTTTTTTCACTTGTCATGATATAGAGCGGTATCCACACACCTGCTTTTTTGACAACATCCATAAGGTTGTTGATAAGGCATTCAAAAATGAAGAGTTCTCTGTTTACACCGATATTGAACATGCCCTTGGGCTTATCGAAACCGAGACGTGTGCCCTGACCGCCGGCGAGAAGGACAGCAGCAGTTTTGCCGGCTTTGATAGCATCGAGACCGACCTGTTCATACCTGTCTTTATTAGCAGCGATATCATTTATAGTTACTGCACCGAGCGGAGCGAATTCTCCGCGTGAAGCACGGATATCCTTATCTTTGCTGAGATTATCGAGCACCGAGAAGTCGGTCTGTTCGATCTGCGAAAGGAGATCGCTTTTTTCGGTATCGGAGAGTGATTCGTAGTATTTCAGGACGTGTTCCTGACCATAATTGCTGAGAATATTTTTAGCATTATCGTAAGTTATCATATATTCATATTCCTCCGTATCGGAAATTATATACCCATTATAACATATAGTGAATAAAATAGCAAGAGACGCGCAAAAAAACTTGACGTTCATAAAAAATGCCGCGATCAATGGTGCAGCGTCACGCTGCTTAGAACGTATTATGGAAAAACGAATAAAACGCAGAAAACCCGGAGAACACAGGATCTTTCCACGCCGGAGATGGATCATCGTGTGAAATTCTTCCCCTGATAAGAATCAAGTTCCGCGAGTTTTTTATCAATACCGCCGAGGACGGCTATTTTGTCCGCACTCCACATCGGAGCAACAAGCTTGTTTCTGTCACCGTCACCGGTGATGCGCTCTATGACAGTTTCGGGCGGCAGGAGTTCGAGCTGTTTAACGATGATACTGATATACTCATCTCTTGAAAGCAGCTGGAATTCACCTTGCAGGAATAGTTTTTCCAGCGCAGTGCCGCGTATTACATGGAGCATCTGGAGTTTCACCGCATCAGGAGCGAGCAAAGCGGTCTGACGTGCAGTTTCGAGCATCATATCCTCAGTTTCGCCGGGCAATCCGTTGATGATATGGAGACAAGTCCGGATGCCGCGTTCTTTGAGAGCGAAGTAGCCTTTGAGAAACTCCTTGTGGGTATATCCACGGTTAATGGCAGATATCGTATTTTCGTGTACAGACTGCATCCCCAGTTCCACAGTCAGTGCGGTTTTGCAGTTGAGCTCTGAGAGAAGATCAAGAACATCCGGCGGAAGGCAGTCTGCCCTTGTGCCTATGGAAATACCGCATATCCCCGGATAGGACAGCGCCTCATAGAAAAGCTTTCTGAGAACATTTACCGGAGCATAGGTGTTGGTGTTTGCCTGAAAGTATGCGATCACCGGGACTTTTTTGCCTGTTTTTGACATGATCCGTTCCATTTCGGAGTGCAGCTGTCCGGTCACAGAAATGCCCGGATGCGTAAAATAACCGCTTCCGCCGTCACAGAATATACAGCCGCCATAACCTTTAGTACCATCAGCGTTAGGGCATGTAAATCCGCAGTCAATGACAGCTTTGAAGACTTTCTGCCCGAAAACAGCGTAATTATGATAGTTAAGTGTATGGTATCTCTTGTTGTCGGAAGAATATTTGAATGTTCCGCTCATGCTCTCACCTCTGTTGATATGTTACCATATAATGCAGCAACTGTCAAATACCGCAATATATGGTCTGCCTGCTATTGACAAATCACCGAAAAAAGTGTAAAATAATAATATTAATAAGTAAGCAGGGGATACTGATATGAAAAACAATGTGATACTTATCGGCATGCCAGGCGCAGGCAAGAGCACAGCAGGCGTTATCCTTGCAAAACTGCTTGGATACAGCTTTATGGACACCGATCTTGTGATCCAGAATACGGAAGGCAGACTGCTGAGGCAGATAATAGCCGAAGAAGGTGTTGAAGGATTCATAGCAGCCGAAAACAGGATCGTCAGCGAGATAGAAGCTGAAAGCACTGTTATCGCTACCGGAGGCAGCGTGGTCTACGGCACAGAGGCGATGGAAAAGCTTTCATTGCTTGGAAAGATCGTTTATCTGGAACTTGGCTATGACGAACTCAGCCGCCGTCTTGATAATATACAGCAGCGCGGAGTAGTTCTCAGAGCAGGGCAGGAACTTCGCGATATATATGCTGAAAGAATACCGCTGTATGAAAAGTACGCAGACATAACGATCGACGAGACGGGCTGCGGAGTTGAAGAGACAGTAAGTAAAATTATAGATAAACTTAACCGATGATTTGTAAGATATTCACAATAATCAGCAGTGAAAAGTGATGAATTGCACAATATTAAGTTTTGCATAAAAAACTCCTTTGACATTATTGATATTTTGTGATATAATATATTTTAGGTTAATATTATGAAAAAATAAGAGTCCGATGCCGTGCAGCAGTTTACTGTTTCGGAATACGGATGTCGGAAAGGATCAGCTATGGCAGAGAATTCTAAGATTATAGCAGTAACATCAGGTAAAGGAGGCACAGGTAAGTCAACTGTATGTGCAGGTCTGGGATATACCCTCGCAAAGCAGGGGCACAGAACACTGATAATAGAGCTTGATTTCGGACTCAGATGTCTCGACATCATGTTCGGCATGGAGAACACCATCTCATATGATCTTGGTGACGTACTCAGCGGCAAGAAGAAAGCACTTGATGCAGTCGCTCAGGTACCGATGGCTAATAACCTCAGTCTGCTTTGTGCGCCTAAGACACTTACTCCTGTATCAGCGGAACAGATAGTTGATATATGTTCATCAGTAAAGAAGTACTTTGAGTACATAATCATAGATACCGGCGCAGGTATCAACTCACATGTATTCGATATAGTAGAGCAGGCAAACCTCATCCTTGTTATCTCAACACCGGATCAGGTATGTATCCGTGATGCGAGCCTGATGTCAGATGAGTTCTACAACAGAGGCAACAAGAGCCAGAGACTTATCATCAACAAGGTAAGCAAGAAGGTAATAGGAATGCAGCTCGTAGCAAACCTGGACGAGATCATAGATAAGGTAGGAGTACAGCTCATAGGAGTTATCCCGGATGACTTCAAGATGACTGTAGCAACAGGAACAGGTAATCCTATCCCTACGGAATCCGAAGCACTCAAGGCATTCGATGCTATCTCAAAGAGACTGGGCGGAGAATTCGTTCCTCTTACAGTAAAAACAGCATGATGACCAATATAGTATATAGATCAGTATATAGATCAATATAACCGCCAAGCGGGGAAAGGACGAACAAATGACAATCGCTATTATTGCTCATGACGCAAAAAAAGAGCTTATGGTGCAGTTCTGCAGTGCATACTGCGGGATACTCTCCAAGCATACACTTATCGCAACTAATACTACGGGAAAACAAGTAAGTGAAGCGACCGGATTGCCGATAAAAAGGTATCTGAGCGGTCAGGGCGGAGCAGAGCAGATACTCGCCCTGCTTTCCTGCAACGAAGTTGATGTGCTCCTGTTCTTCAGAGATCCTATCAATCCGAAGGCATCTGATGTCCACGGAATGAATCTTCTGAGACTCTGTGATGTGCACAATGTTCCGGTAGCTACAAATATAGCAACTGCCGAAGCACTTATACTTGCGCTTGAAAGAGGAGATCTTGACTGGCGCGAAGTCGGTACACCGAGTATCTGATCTTAATTGTCCCTTCTCAGGGACAATTTTCATGTTTCAGCATTTATAAAGGAGAATTTGTCTATGGCTATAAATATCAAGAGACCAAACGGTACTGAAGACGTACTTCCTTCTGATGTACACAAATGGCACACAGTTGAAAAGATCGCAAGGGATACCGCAGAGACTTTCGGGTTTTCCGAGATACGCGTCCCCACATTTGAAAATACCGATCTTTTTCTGCGTTCGGTAGGCGAGACTACCGATGTAGTGCAGAAGGAGATGTATACAGTAAAGGCGAAGGAGACTGAGTTCACACTTCGTCCCGAAGGAACAGCAGGCACAATCAGAGCGATGCTCCAGAATGGTCTGCTGAATGAAGCACTTCCGCAGAGAGTATACTATCTTCTTTCATGTTTCAGACATGAAAGACCGCAGGCAGGCCGCCTTCGTGAATTCCACCAGTTCGGACTTGAAATGGCAGGCAGTGCATCTCCTGCGGCAGATGCTGAAGTTATCTCACTGGCAAAGACACTGCTTGACCGCCTTGAACTGAAAAATATCAAGCTTTTCATCAATTCCATAGGCTGTCCAAAATGCCGTGCCGAATATCACAAGGCACTCAGAACATATTTTGAAGCACGCAAGGACGAGCTCTGTGAGACATGTCAGGACAGACTTGTCAAGAACCCCATGCGGATCCTTGACTGCAAGAGCCCGATATGTCAGGAGATCGGAAAAGACGCGCCCATAATACTTGACTACCTCTGCGAGGAATGCAGCAGTCACTTTGAGAGTCTGAAAAAGTATCTCACAGCCTTGGGTATTGAATTCTCGGTAAATCCGAAGATAGTCCGCGGACTTGATTACTATACCAAGACCGTGTTCGAATTCGTTACAACAGAGATCGGTGCGCAGGGAACAGTATGCGGCGGCGGACGCTATGACGGACTTATCGAGCAGCTTGGCGGACAGAAAGTGCCGGCGCTCGGTTTCGGAATGGGCATAGAGAGACTTCTTCTTGTAATGGAAAAGCAGGGCTGTCCTTTCGTCATCCCGAAGAAGTGTGATATATACTTTGCGACCATGGGCGATGCAGCCCTTGAAAAAGCAATGGAACTTTCACACCAGCTCCGTGAATACGGATATTATGCCGAGTTTGATCTCATGGGACGCGGACTGAAAGCCCAGATGAAGTATGCCAACAAGATAGGCGCCTCATTCACACTTGTTCTTGGCGACAATGAGCTTAGCGAAGGCAAAGCAAAGATCAAGGAAATGGAGAGCGGCGAGGAAACAGAGATACTTCTCAATGATAAATTCGTCGGCAATTTTGACGGAGTATATTTTGATAAGATCATGAACGTTATCGAAGATGATGAAGCAATGGCAGCGTTTATGAATGGTAAGGAGAATAATTGACATGGCTGATACGATGAAAGGTCTTAAAAGAACACATTACTGCGGAGAAGTGACAGAAGCCGGACAGGAAGTAGTAGTCGGCGGATTTGTTGACAGGATCAGAGACAAGGGCGGAGTTATATTTATCGTTCTGCGCGACAGAACAGGCGTAGTCCAGCTTCTTTTCAACGAGACCACAGACAAGGAAATATTCGAAAAGGCATCATCATGCAGAAGTGAATATGTAATAATGGCTAAGGGCGAAGTGCGCGAGCGTGAGAGCAAGAATGATAAGCTCAAGACAGGAAATGTGGAGATATTCGTAACAGATCTCCGTATCCTTGCCAAGGCACAGACAACGCCTTTTGAGATAGTAAGCGACACCAATGTAAACGAAGAGCTCAGACTGAAGTACCGCTATCTCGACCTGAGACGTGCTCCTCTCCAGGAGAACATCATCAAGCGTCACCAGATAGCCAAGGTAACAAGGGAGTACTTCTATGAGAATGGCTTCCTTGAGATCGAAACACCTATGATGATGAAGTCAACACCGGAAGGTGCAAGAGACTATCTCATCCCTTCGAGAGTGCATCAGGGCAAGTTCTATGCTCTTCCCCAGTCACCGCAGATATACAAGCAGCTGCTTATGATAGCCGGTTACGACCGCTACATACAGCTTGCACGCTGCTTCCGTGACGAAGACCTGAGAGCTGACCGTCAGCCCGAGTTCACACAGATAGACCTTGAAATGTCATTTGTGGATGCAGAGGACATCCAGAGCTGTGTTGAAGGATTTGTACAGCGTGTATTCAAGGAAGTAATGGGCGTAGATATCCCCGTACCGCTTCCGAGGCTCACATTTGCAGATGCAATGTCCCGCTACGGCTCGGACAAACCGGATACAAGATTCGGCTTTGAGATACAGGACATCACAGATACAGTAAAAGATATAGACTTCGTAGTATTCAAGAACGCAGTAGCAGAAGGCGGATCTGTTCGTGCAATAAACGTAAAGAACGGAGCAGCGACATATACCCGCAAGGAGATAGACAAGCTGGTAGATCACGCCAAGGGCATAGGTGCAAAGGGGCTTGCATACATACGCTGGGCAGACGAGCCGAACTGTTCATTCAAGAAATTCCTTGCTGAAGGCGATCTTGAAAAGATATGTGCAGCAGTGGATGCAAACGAAGGCGACCTTGTGCTCATATGCGCAGACAAGACCAAGACCGTACTTTCCACACTTGGAGCAATAAGACTCATATGTGCGAAGAAGCTTGACATAATCCCTGAGGACCAGTACAATTTCCTCTGGATAACAGAGATGCCGTTCTTTGAGTATGACGAAGAAGCAGGAACATGGGTAGCAGCACATCATCCATTCACAATGCCTATGGAAGAGTGTCTTGATTATCTCGACACAGATCCGGCAAATGTACGCGCGAAGGCGTGGGATCTTGTCCTCAACGGAACAGAGCTTTCCAGCGGATCAATGCGTATCACAGACTTTGAGCTCCAGCAGAAGATGTTTGAAGCTCTTGGCATGACAGATGAAGAGATACAGGCAAAGTTCGGCTTCCTTGTAGATGCATACCGTTATGCAGCACCGCCGCACGGAGGAATGGGGATCGGACTTGACAGACTTGCCATGATAATGTGCAAGGCAGACAGTCTCCGTGACGTAACAGCATTCCCGAAGGTACAGAATGCCAGCGAACTCATGTCCGAGTGTCCGTCAGAAGTTGATGACGAAAGTCTCGCAGTGCTCGGCATCAGCGTAAACAAAAAAGAAGATGAGTAACCGGTATTACGCGGTATGCGGCATACTGGAAATAGACGGTAAGATACTGTTCGTAAGGCATACATACGGACAGGCAAAAGACCGCATACTCATTCCCGGAGGATATGTAAAAGAGGGCGAACTGCCTTCGGATGCAGTATCAAGGGAGTTCTCTGAAGAGACGCAGGTGAAGGCGGAAGCAGCATCGGTATTTGCGATACAGTTCCGTTATGAGCAGTGGTGTGTAGTATTCAGGATGAAGTACATATCCGGAGAGCCGCTGTCGGACGGCTACGAAAACAGCGAAGTATTGCTGCTTTCACCCGAGGAAGCGATCCGGCGCACAGATATCACTAACATGAGCCGGGCGATACTGAAAGCCTATATCAACAATAGGGACGCGGTCCTTGACAAGGGCGATTATAGTTCAATATCGCTGAATGCAGGTGAATACGAGATATTCGGAGTATAGTCATATTCCAAATAGGAATGATACAACTGCCGCACGTTGTTGACAAAGATAGTGATTTGTGGTATAATTTTACCTGTAAGTGAATATAATAAGTAAATGGGAGCTGTCTGTAGGGATAGCTCCCATTGCGCATATTGGAGAAAAAGTGAATGCTGGTCATTTTTAGTGAGACAGTCTATTGACAAAGGAAGATGTATGTGATATAATGAGATAGTGACCAACAGTCATTTTTAATAAGGAGGGATAGAATGGCATCAGAAGCAGTTAAGAAGATCCTTGATGCTGAGTCTGAATCTGAGAGAAAAAACGCCCTTGCAAGAAAACGGCGTGACGAGATCATAAGCGAAGCAGAAGGAAAAGCATCACAGCTGATACAGAAAAGACTCGGAGAGGCGGCGGCTGAATCAAGGAAGATCAAGGCGGAATATGACAAAAAGCTTGTTGCATACCGAGAAAAAGCCGGAGCAGATTGTGACAGTGAACTTGCTGACATAAGAGAAAAGGCAGAGAAAAATATGCAGAAAGCGGTAGACGCAGTAATAAACGAATATTTCTGAGCCTGAAGGCTGTATAAGGAGTGTGATGTGAAATATGGCGAAGCTCAGAATGAAAAAAATAGAACTCATAGCACTGCTGACGGACAGCAAAAAGATAGTTGAACTTCTTCAGCGGCGCGGAGTTGTGGAGCTATGCAAAAACAGCGAGGATCTGCCCGGCACGAATGTCAGTGCGATAGTAGCGGAATTTGAGAAGTTCCGCAGTACAGTCTCACAGGCACTTGATGTGCTGGACAGATACGCACCGGAGAAAGCAGGATTATCGGGCATGCTCAGCGGAAGGACAGAAGTTGAGAAGCACGCATTCGGCAAAGAAGCGATGCAGCTTGAAAAGATAATGGCAGCCGCCAATGATATCCTGAAGAGCAGCAAGCTGATAAACGACGCAGAAGCAGCGATCACTCAGTCCGAGATCAGGACAGATACACTTCGCCAGTGGCTGCCGCTTGATGTACCGATGAATTTCAGGGGTACTGATACAACATCCGCATTTATCGGAAGTGTACCTTTTTTAGTAAAGGCTGACGAATTCGAAGCTGAGCTTCCGGAAGCATGCAGTGTAGAAGTTATATCAGCATCCAAGGAGCAGTCCAACCTGTTCATACTCTGCGGCAAAGCTAACGCAGAGGAGGCTGAGCAAGTCCTTCGTGCATCAGGATTTGTGGCTGTCAGTGAATCCGAAAGCTGTACACCACAGCAGCTCATGGAACGCTGTTCAGCCGAGCAGCAGAAATACGAGGAAGAAATAGCAGCGGCTAAGGAACAGATCTCCGGTCTTGCTGAAAAGCGCCGGGAACTCCGGTTTGCCGTGGATTATCTCCAGATGCGCAAAGACAAATATGAAGCCCTGACTGATCTCGGCTTTACAGAAAATACATTCGTGCTGAACGGCTACGTTCCGGAGAAATATGCTGCACAGCTTGAAAAGGAACTTACAACAAAATTCACAGCATCAGTGACATTTACCGATCCCGGAGAGGATGAGGATGTGCCTGTGCTGCTTGAAAACAGCAGTTTCTCATCACCGGTGGAAGGCATAACGAAGATGTATGCGATGCCTTCGAAGAAAGATATAGATCCCACGCCGGTAATGTCATTCTTCTACTATCTGTTTTTCGGAATGATGCTGTCGGACGCGGGATACGGATTGATAATGCTGATCGGCACAACCATAGTCCTGAAAAAGTGCCGTTTAGAAACATCAATGCGCAAGACGATGACCATGTTCCGCAACTGTGGCATATCAACACTGATATGGGGCGCATTGTTCGGCAGCTGGTTCGGAGACATAGTACAGGTAGTGGGCAGGGAATTCTTAGGCAAGGAGATCGGCAGCATAGCGCTGTGGTTCGAGCCTATGGACGATCCCATAAAGCTGCTGCTGTATTCATTTGGACTCGGCATACTTCACCTGTTCTTAGGCGTAGCGGTATCCTTCAGGATGTCGTGGAACGAAGGAAGAAAACTGGATGCAGTACTTGATACGCTGCCGATTTATATGATAATACTCGGCGTAGCACCGCTGGGCGCATCAATACTCACGGAAGTTCCCGGAGTGCTGAAAAGCCTCGGAACACCTCTGCTTTTAGCCGGAGTGGTGTTGCTTGTGCTGACATCCGGAAGGAGTTCGAAGTCCGTATTCGGAAAGTTCTTCGGCGGACTCTATGCACTTTACAATACAGCTACCGGCTGGCTGAGCGATATACTTTCCTATTCAAGGCTTCTTGCACTTGGACTTGCGACCGGTTCCATAGCCGGAGTAATAAACCTCATAGGCACGATGCCAGAGAACCGCGTAATGAAGGCGGTCCTGCTCATAGTCGTGTTCATAGTTGGACACACAGTAAATATGGCAATAAATCTGCTTGGCGCATACGTCCACACGGACAGACTTCAGTTCGTCGAGCTTTTCTCGAAATTCTACACAGGCGGAGGACGCGAGTTCGCACCGCTGACCGTAAATACACAATACATCAAATTCAAGGAGGAAAAATATAATGAATAGCATCGGACTTGCATTGGCAATAATCGGCGCAGCATGCGCATCACTTTTCGCAGGCATAGGCTCTGCAAAGGGAGTAGGACTTGTAGGCGAGGCAGCCGCAGGCGTAGTATCAGTTGATCCGAACAAGTTCAGCAAAGTGCTGATACTCCAGCTCCTTCCGGGTACACAGGGACTCTACGGACTTCTCACAGCGATACTCATGCTCAGAAAGATAGGAATACTCGGCGGCAGCGTCGCAGACCTCTCAACAGCACAGGGACTTATGTTCCTGGGAGCTGCAATGCCTATAGCTATAGTCGGACTCTTTTCAGGCATCGCGCAGGGCAGAGCAGCCGCAGCCGGAGTAGGCATCACAGCCAAGAAGCCTGAGCATAACGGAAAGGGAATCATAATGGCAGCGATGGTAGAGACATATGCTATCCTTGCGCTTCTCGTATCTATTCTTATAATCAACAATATAGCAGTCTGATCGTGAACGGAGGTACAAAATATGTCCGGACTTGACGAGATACTGAATATCATAAGCGATCAGCAGAAGGGGACAGAGGAAAAGCTCCTCAGTTCTGCTTCCGGCAAAGCTGAAGCTATTCTCAGGGAAGCCGGAGAGAAAGCTGACAAGGCATATGCCGAACACATAGAAAAAGCCAGATACAAGCATGAACACGCGCATTCAGCAGATCTTGCCGCAGTTGACTCGGCATGCAAAAGGCGGATACTCGAATGCAAAGTCGGACTCATAGAAAAGGTATGCGAAGCAGTTCTTGAAAAGCTCAGGAACATGCCTGATGACGAGTATTTTAAAATGCTGGGAAGGCTTGTAACAAACCGGATGAGAAGCGGCGAAGGAGTGCTTGAACTCAGTCAGAAAGACCTTGACCGTGTCCCTGCGGATTTTGAACTCAGTCTCAATAATGAAGCGGAAAAGATCGGCGGCAGGATCAGGCTGAATACCGAAGCAGCAGATATACCCGACGGATTCATCCTGACATACGGTCTCATATCAGAGAATTGCAGTTTTGAAGCGGTGATGGAATCTGAAAAAGACGGCATACGCGATACAGCGGCACGAGAATTGTTTGGCAGGTGATCTCATGGGAACAGAATATGCAAGCGCAGTGGCCGCGGTAAAGGCAATGGAGATGAACCTGCTTTCGCAGAGCGACATGGAGCAGGTGATAAATGCACCTACCAGAGCCGAGCGTGAGGTACTGGTACGCGCAAAAGCCGGAGAGACTGCGGATATGTCAGACGTATGGGAAATGCTGATGACCTATGCGTCGGACAGCGAAGAACTGAAGATACTTCTCTACCGCAACGATTTCCACAATCTTAAAGCAGCACTGAAAGCACTCATATCCAACCGTGATCCGTCTGTTTACTATATAACTCCGTCCAACGTAGAGCTTGAGACGCTGACAGCGGCATTCCGCGAGAAGGACGCAGATATGCTCCCTCAGCATATGCGAGAGACAGCCCGTGAAGCCTATGATCTGCTTGTAAGGACCATGGACGGACAGTTATCCGATTCATACATCGACTGTTCAGCCCTTCAGGAGATGCAGAAAAGTGCAGAAAGATCCGGCAATGGGTTCATGAAACAGTTTGCAGCAGTCACGACGGTATGTGCAGATATAAAGACAGCCTACAGATGCAGCCGTATGGGAAAGAGCAGACAGTTCATGGAAACGGCGATATCCGGAAGCAGTGAGATAAGCAAGGAAGCACTCATACGCGCAGCACTTTCAGGGACAGAAGCACTGTTTACCTGCCTTGATAATTCCGGGTATGGCGAAGCGGCGGAACTCCTGCGTGAGAATCCGGCTGAATTCGAAAAATGGTGTGATGACGCCATAATGGAACTCACCGCATCCGCGAGGATGAAAGCCTTCGGCATCGAGCCTCTGGCGGCGTATTATATCGCCAAGGAAGCCGAACTGAAGAACCTGCGCATAATCAATGTCTGCCGTGAATGCGGCACAGCAAGGGAAACGATCACGGAAAGGATGAGAAAGCTCTATGTCTGAAATGTATAAAGCTGCCGTTATCGGTGATACGGCAAGTGTTTCCGGATTTGCAGCTCTCGGACTGTCAGTATTCCGTGAGACTGAAGCAGACCGTATCAGAAAACTGATATCCAGACTGGCTGCCAGTGATTTTGCAGTGATATATATAACAGAACCTGCGGCTGCACTTGTAAGTGATACAATAAGCAAGTACAGGAGCAGCAAGCTGCCCGCGATAGTGCTCATACCGGCTGTAGAAGGAAACACCGGCGACGGCATGAGGTCACTGCATGAAGCAGTAGAAAAGGCAGTTGGTTCAGATATACTCAATTGAAAGGAGCAGATCGTACACAATGAGCAGCATCGGTACAATAACCAAAGTCTCAGGTCCTCTTGTAGTAGCAGAGGGCATGAGGGATTCTAATATGTTTGACGTTGTCCGCGTGAGCAAGCAGCGTCTTATCGGAGAGATAATCGAGATGCACGGTGACCGCGCATCCATACAGGTATATGAAGAGACAGCCGGACTCGGCACAGGAGAGTCGGTCGAGTCCACAGGAGAACCCATGAGCGTAGAGCTCGGTCCAGGACTTATCGGCAGCATATTTGACGGCATCCAGCGCCCGCTTGACGACATCCGCCGTGTAGCCGGAAACAATCTTCAGCGCGGAGTCGAAGTGCCTTCACTTAAAAGAGACATACAGTGGGAATTCACACCTTCCGTACAGAAAGGCGACAAGGTCACAGGCGGAGACATTATAGGAACAGTTCCCGAGACAGATATCGTTCTTCACAAGATAATGGTGCCAAACGATGTAGAAGGTGTCGTAAAGGAAATAAAGTCCGGCACTTTCCGTGCAGACGAAACAGTCTGCATAATAGACACAGGCAAAGGCGAGCGTGAACTGACACTCATACAGAAGTGGCCGGTACGCCGCGGAAGACCATACAAGAAAAAACTGTCACCTGATATGCCGCTTGTAACCGGCCAGCGTGTCGTAGACTGTCTGTTCCCCATAGCCAAAGGCGGAGTGGCAGCTATACCCGGACCATTCGGAAGCGGCAAGACAGTGACGCAGCATCAGCTTGCCAAGTGGGCTGATGCTGATATAATCGTATACATCGGATGCGGAGAGCGCGGAAACGAGATGACAGACGTACTGAACGAATTCCCGGAACTCATAGATCCGAATACCGGCAAATCCCTTATGGAGCGAACAGTTCTCATCGCGAATACATCTGATATGCCTGTTGCAGCGCGTGAAGCGTCTGTGTACACAGGAATAACCATAGCCGAGTATTACCGTGATATGGGCTATTCAGTAGCGCTTATGGCGGACTCCACATCACGCTGGGCAGAGGCACTTCGTGAGATGTCCGGCAGACTTGAAGAAATGCCCGGTGACGAAGGCTACCCCGCATATCTCGGAAGCCGTCTCGCGCAGTTCTATGAGCGTGCAGGACGAGTTATCTCAAACGGCACAGAAGGCAGAGAGGGGGCACTCTCTGTAATAGGCGCCGTATCACCTCCCGGCGGAGACATATCCGAACCTGTATCACAGGCGACACTGCGCATAGTAAAGGTGTTCTGGGGACTTGACTCCTCACTTGCCTATCAGCGTCACTTTCCGGCGATCAACTGGCTGACGAGCTATTCGCTGTATGCAGATTCGCTGGCGGAGTGGTACGACAACAACGTATCCAAGGACTGGATGAAAGACCGTGCGAGGTTCATGGCTATACTTCATGACGAAGCCGAACTGAAAGAGATAGTCAAGCTGATAGGAATGGATGCGCTTTCAGCGTCAGATCGCCTGAAAATGGAGACTGCACGTTCTATCAGAGAGGACTTCCTGCACCAGCTTGCCTTCCATGAAGTCGATACCTACACGAGCCTGAAAAAGCAGCTGTACATGATGAAACTCATCCTCAACTTCAATGATGAGGCAGCGGAAGTTCTGAAAAAAGGAGCCGACGTGGAAGAAGTAGCCGAACTTCCCGTACGCGAGAAGATCGGACGTTTCAAATATGTAGAAGAGGCAAAGACAGACGATGAATTCAGCAGGATATTGGTAGAGATATCAGCTGAGCTTGATGCTTTGCTCAGAAAGGAGCAGGACTGATGCCAAGGGAATACAGGACCATAGAGGAAGCAGCAGGACCTCTGCTGCTTGTAAAGGATGTTGAGAACGTAAGCTACGGTGAGCTTGCGGAGATAAGACTCACAAACGGCGAACGCCGCAGATGCCGGGTGCTTGAGATAGACGGCACCAATGCCCTTGTCCAGCTGTTTGACAATGCAGCCGGAATCAATCTTAAAGACAGCAGCGTAGTTTTCTCAGGACACCAGATGGAACTGGGCGTATCCGAGGATATGCTCGGAAGAGTATTTGACGGTATGGGCAGACCTATCGACGACGGTCCGGAGATAATACCTGAAATGCGAATGGACGTAAACGGTCTTCCGATGAATCCCGTAGCGAGAAAGTATCCGCAGGAATTCATCCAGACCGGAGTATCAGCCATAGACGGACTGAACACACTTGTAAGAGGACAGAAACTGCCCATATTTTCAGCCAGCGGACTTCCGCACGCACAGTTTGCGGCACAGATAGCACGTCAGGCTCGTGTACGCGGCAAGGACGAGCAGTTTGCCGTTGTATTTGCGGCGATGGGCATAACATTCGAAGAATCCGAATACTTTGTGAAAAGTTTCCGTTCGACCGGAGCACTTGACAGGACAGTGCTTTTCATAAATCTTGCTAACGACTCCGCGATAGAGCGTCTTGCAACACCTAAAATGGCACTGACAGCCGCAGAGTATCTTGCGTTTGAAAAGGGCATGCACGTCCTTGTAATACTGACGGACATCACCAACTATGCCGATGCACTGCGAGAAGTATCAGCAGCCCGCAAGGAAGTTCCCGGACGCCGCGGATATCCCGGATACATGTATACTGATCTTGCGACGATATACGAAAGAGCGGGCAGACAGGACGGCAAAGAGGGAAGCATCACAATGATACCTATCCTCACCATGCCCGAGGATGACAAGACACATCCTATCCCAGACCTTACCGGATACATTACAGAGGGACAGATAATCCTTTCCCGTGAACTGTACCGCAAGGGTATAAATCCGCCGGTAGATGTTCTCCCGTCACTTTCAAGACTGAAGGATAAGGGCATAGGCGAAGGCAAGACGAGGAAGGATCATTCCGATACCATGAACCAGCTGTTTTCCGCATATGCACGCGGAAAGGATGCCAAGGAACTCATGGTGGTGCTTGGTGAAGCGGCACTTACGCCCATTGACCTGATGTACGCAAAATTCGCGGATGAATTTGAGCGCAGGTATGTATCGCAGGGCTTCGATAACAACCGCAGTATAGAAGATACTCTGTCCATAGGCTGGGAGCTGCTCAGACTTCTCCCGAGAAGCGAACTGCGCCGAATAAGAGAAGAGTATCTTGTAAAGTACTATGACACACAGGAATGAGGTGGACTGATTGGCGAGGCTTAACGTAAACCCTACGCGAATGGAGCTTTCCAAGCTGAAGAAGAAGTTGGTATCCGCACGACGCGGACACAAGCTGCTGAAGGATAAGCGTGATGAGCTGATGCGTCAGTTCATGATACTGATAAAAGAGAACCGACAGCTGAGGACGGAAGTTGAAGCCGCCGTATCTGACGCCAACAAATACATGGCAGTTGCCGGTTCGGTCATGCAGCGCGAGGTGCTTGAGACAGCCCTGATGCTGCCTAAGCAGGAAGTGGAGCTTGATGTTGAAGAAAAGAACGTCATGAGCGTGAATATCCCGGTATTCAAGCCTAAGTACAAGACAGCGGACAGCAATGACATTTTTTCTTATGGCACGGCTTTTACGTCCATTGACCTCGACGGTGCAGTAAAAGCGCTCAGCGAGGTGTTCCCGAAGATGATACGGCTTGCAGAAGTAGAAAAAGCATGCCAGCTCATGGCAGACGAAATAGAAAAGACACGCCGCCGTGTAAATGCACTTGAGCACATCATGATACCTGACTATGAAGAGACGATAAAGTTCATAACCATGAAACTTTCAGAGAATGAACGAAGCACCACCACGTCGCTGATGAAGGTTAAGGACATGGTGCTGAAGCAGAGCCACAGTTACCGGTAGTATCAGCATACTACAAGAATAAAGATCCCGGAAGCAGCAGAGTATAACAGCATCCGGGATCTTTGTTTATCCAGGATAAATGACCGGCTATGATAATTTGTGCATAAGCAGCTTGGACAAAAAAGCACAAAAAGAAGGTGTGATAATATAATAGTTCATTGATTTTTTTTAAAGAGATATGATATAATAATATAAATATGATCGACAGGTCATAAATATTTACAAAGGAGTTTTGGTCATGGCAGTAAAGAAAAAAAGACTGACATCAGCAGCTGTATCCTTTATGGTCCTGATGGCTGTCATAGTTACACAGCTGTTGGGCGTACCGCAGAAGGCGTATGCGGCAGGAACAGATCTGTATGTCGGTTATTCCGGCAAGAGCAACAATTATTCAACTGTACAGGAAGCAGTGAATAAGGCAGCGAGCATCAACCCAAGCAGTGAATCCCAGCGAGTAACGATCCACATCGCACCCGGCACATACAGGGAGCAGGTACTTATCAACACACCGTATATCTCCTTCGTCAACGACGAACCCTCAAAGGAGGTACTGATAACATTCTATTACGGCATTGGCTATAAGTACTACAGCGTGAATCCGAGCAAGAACAACGGCACATATGATGCTTCATATGCTTCATCGAAGTCACAGAAGAACACACCCTATCGTTGGGGAGCAACAGTATGGCTCCAGAGCAAGGCACAGTACTTCAAGGCACAGAACATCACATTTGAAAATTCATTCAACCGATACATAACATCCGAAGAACTTGCTGACGGCGTAGAGCTTGTAGGCGACACATCAGTATCGAGCATATCACAGGTGAGAACTTCATCAACTGATGCCAAGTCAAAGGCAGCAACAGAAAGAGCAGCAGCATTTGCAGCAGATGCTGGCTATTGTGAATTCCTCGGCTGTCAGTTTCTCAGCAGTCAGGACACACTGTACACCGGAGCATCTCCTCAGTACTACAAGGACTGCCTCATAGAAGGTCAGACCGACTACATATTCGGCGACAGCTCAGCAGTATTCGATAAATGTGAGCTTCGCTGGAAGGGATACAGTTCCGGAGCAGCAGGCGGTTACATCACCGCGGCAAGAGATGACGGCGGAGACGATACCGGCTACCTCTTCAACAACTGCAATATTACAAAGAACAGTTCGCTCACAGTCAAGACAGGGTATTTAGGCCGTCCCTGGAGAGACACAGCGAAGGTAATGTATATCAATACCACACTTCAGAGTGCTGACTGTATCAATTCAGCAGGCTGGACATCTATGAGCGGAGTCCAGCCTGAGAATGTAGCCGGATTCAAGGAGTACGGCACAAAACTCTCCAATGGCACAGCAGTAGATCTTTCCGGCAGAAAGGGACATACTCTTTCAGAAAGCGACGCCAGCGGTATAGTGCTGACAAAGTACATGAAGAACTGGACACCCACATACTACAATGTATCATCCTCATCATCTTCTTCCTCATCCGGAACAGGCAGCACCGCAAGCGGAGCAATAACACTTTGCGGCGGCTGGTATGAAGAAGCATTTGCAGAGTGGGACAGCTCAGTGATAGGCAGCAGTGTTAAGGTAAGCTATGCACTCAGCGGTTCATCATCATACACAGCTGTAGACTCACAGCTCATCAGAGGCAACAGAGTCGATATCCCCGGACTGAAGGGAAATACATCCTATGATCTGAAGATCGAAGGATCATCAGCATCAGCATCATGCACCGTAAAGACCATGGCATTTGACAGAAGCGGATATGCACATTACAACTACAGTTCAGGCGTAGGTGCGTACAATAACGACGGTACTCTCAAATCAGACGTGACAGTTATCTACGTCACAAATTCCAACAAGGACACGATAACATACGGCGGCAAGACCGGACTTTACAATATCTTTTACAGTGCAAAGCCGAGCAATGTAGTATTCAGATTCATAGGAACTATCGACGTTCCTTCCGGCGCAAAGGCAAATGATGGACAGCAGAACGACGGTTCCAGTATGCTTTATCTCCAGTACGGAGAGAATGTCACAGTAGAAGGAATAGGCTACAATGCAAATCTCAACAAGTGGGGATTTGAAATGAAGCGCTGCACGAGCTGCGAAGTGCGAAATCTCTGGCTTGGACAGTATCCTGACGACGGCATTTCCATGACCGGCGACAGTTCCAACAAGTCCACACACATGTGGATACACAACAACACAATTGAAAAGGGCTATAACGCCTACGCAGGAAACGGAATAGTAGATGATGACAAGGCAGACGGCGACGGCTCAGCAGACATCAAGTGGTCAGAGTATGTAACCATCTCCTATAATGAGTTCAAGAACTGCCATAAGACCTCGCTTGTCGGCGGCGGCACAACACAGTTCCAGGACTGGATAACATATCATCACAACTGGTTCAACAACACAGAATCCCGTAATCCCCGTGCGAGAAACGCACACATCCACAGCTACAACAACTATTTCACTACCAATAAGCAGTATGGACTCGGAGCATCATACAATTCCAAGATCTTCTCTGAGGCTAACTACTTTGAGGGCACATACCTTCCGCTTGACGCGGTGAATATGGGCAGCGATGCTTATTCTGGAACGATCAAGTCATACAATGACAAGTTCGACAGCTGTACAATGGGCAGCGGACTTGCGTACAAGATAGTATCCGGCAGAACAGAAAAAGCGACGATCAGCAACCTGAAATCCGGCGGCGACGCATACGATAACTTCGACCTTTCAATGTACAGCTATACACCACAGACAGCAGATGCAGCCAAGGCAGAGGTCAAGGAATATGCAGGCCGCATGCTCCAGAAGGGCTATAATGCAGGTACAGCATCCGGCGGCGACGAAACCACAGCAGCAACATTCACAGAAGGCTCTACATACATGATAAAGAACGTCAACAGCGGGCTTTACATGGAAGTAAAGGACGGCAACGCAGCCAACGGCGAGAATATCCAGCAGTGGGGCGCAACAGGCAGCGGCACATCCGGAGCAGGCGAGTGGAACGTATGGAAGCTGGTATCCGCAGGAAACGGCTACTACTATCTCTATTCAATGCTTGCAGGCGGCAGCACATATGTCCTTGATATAGCAGGAAGAAAAGCCGACGACGGAACGAATGCCGACCTTTACCAGTACAACGGCGGAGATAATCAGCAGTTCAAGTTCACAAAGAACAGCGACGGTTCATATAAGATCAGGACAAAGGTATCATCTGACAAGTCAGCAGTAGAGATCGAGAACGGCAGCATGGAATACGGCGCAAATGTACAGGAGTGGACAGTAAACGGCTACAACTGTCAGGACTGGATCCTTGAGCCGGTAACACTTCCGGTAAGCGGCAGACTTGTAAAGGATCTCACAGTGCTCGATGCAGAACACGCATCTGCATGGAGTATCGCAGACGCAGCAAGTGTCGGAGACAAGGCATTCGGAGACCGCGACTTCACTATCACAGCACTTCCCGGAACTATAAACGGCGCAGAGCGTATAATGACCGCATGTGATTCCAAGAATACCGATTCTGACCTTGCCTCATTCACAGCAGGCAGCGACGTAATAGTATACGTTGCGGTAGATTCGCGCGTGACTTCAGCACCTTCATGGCTTTCCGGCTGGTCAGCACTTTCAGAAACAGTCGGCATAACAGATTCCACAGATCAGAAGAACTTTACAGTATACTACAAAGCGTTCAGTGAAGGCACAAAGGTGACACTCGGCACAAATGGTCAGAGCAGCGGCGTAATGCAATATACAGTATTTGTAAAGGAAGACCTGAGCACAACGACCACCACCACAACCACAACTACCACTACAACAACCACAACTACGACTACAACGACCACCACAACTCAGATTCCGGAAAACATAGTCTGGGGCGATGCGAACTGCGATAATGAGGTAAATATGGCAGATGCCGTACTTATCATGCAGTACCTTTCAAACCCTGACGTATACGGCGCAGGCAAGCCTGACGGCATCACAGCCGACGGACTCATAAACGGTGATGTTTATGAACACGGCAGCGGCATAACCAATTCCGACGCAGTGAGCATACAGTCCTACAAGCTTGGTCTTATCCCGTCACTTCCGGAATCATAAGATACTTCAACGTCCAACAGGCAGCTTCGGCTGCCTGTTGTTTTTATGTAAACTCTCCTGAGCGTCAAGTTTTTTCGCAAGTCTCTTGCTATTTTCTTCACTATGTGTTATAAGCAGCGTGACGCTGCACCCT
>DFJW01000086.1 GCA_002373775.1 Ruminococcus flavefaciens
CTATGGGCGACGGAAACCACTCTCTGGCTACTGCCAAGGAATTCTACGAGCAGCTGAAAAAGTCCCAGCCCGGCGCTGATCTTTCTGCTCATCCTGCACGCTATGCTCTCGCAGAGATAGTGAACCTCCACAGCGACGCTCTTAAATTCGAAGCTATCCACCGTCTCGTTTACGATGTGGACTGTGCAAAGCTTATCGGCGAACTTACAGATGCACTTGCACTGTCTGAGACTGACGAGTCCGACCAGTACATCATCCTCTGCCAGAACGGCAGCGAAAAGAAGTTCTACATCCACAACAAGACCTCAAATCTGTCCGTCGGTTCTCTCCAGAACTTCCTCGACGGCTACATCAGGGCAAACGGCGGAAAGATAGACTATATCCACGGCAGCGATACTGTAAAGTCACTTGCACAGAAGCACAGCGGACTCGGATTCATTCTTCCCGATATGGATAAATCCCAGCTCTTCCCCACTGTTATCAAGGACGGTGCTCTCCCGAGAAAGACCTTCTCCATGGGACACGCCGAAGATAAGAGATTCTACATGGAAGCACGCCGCATAACTCTCTGATCTGAATATGAAAATTCCCGGAAGCGCAAAACTTCCGGGATTTTTTTTATTTATCCTGAGATATCAGATCCTTTATCACTTCGCCGGCGATAATAAGTCCTGCCACCGACGGGACAAAGGCGTTCGAGCCGGGAACTGAGCGTCTGTGCGGAGTGCCGCTTCCGGTGGATGTTCCAGCCTGAGCAGGAACTCTCGGGACTTCCTTTGAATACACCACTTTCAGCTTTTTTATGCCGCGCTTTTTCAGTTCGTGTCTCATGACCTTGGCAAGCGGACAGACCGAAGTGCGGTAGATATCCTCCACTTCAAACGCCGCAGGATCCAGCTTGTTTCCTGCTCCCATAGAGCTTATCACGGGAACGCCTGCTGCATTTGCCTGCATGATTATCTCGATCTTTCCTGTGACAGTATCTATGGCGTCTATCACATAGTCATATTCTGAAAAATCAAACTGACCGGCTGTATCCGGCATGAAAAAAGTCCTGTGCACATTCACTTTGCAGTCCGGGGAGATATCCTGTATCCGGGCTTTTGCGGCATCCACCTTGTACATGCCGACAGTGCTTTGCAGTGCGATTATCTGGCGGTTCAGATTGGACAGGCACACTGTATCATTGTCGATAAGATCAAGCGTCCCCACTCCGGAACGTGCAAGAGCCTCAACTGCAAATCCGCCGACTCCGCCAACACCGAAAACTGCAACTCTTGATGCGGCAAGCTTTTCCATTGCCTCACTGCCCAGCAGCATTTCCGTGCGCGAGAATATTTCGCTCATGGATACATCCCCCTTTCATCACCGGCTGTTTTTCCGCTGAACACCTGCGCCTGTCAGGAGTTCTTGTCCACCTCGTGGAACTTCTTGAGGTTGCCTATCTTCTCGTTGCGCTCGTCAAGCACCTTCTCCACGTCAGTCCACTCCAGTCCCTGATTTACGCAGAGCACCATAACGTGATAGAGCAGGTCGTTTATCTCGTTCATGAGTTCATCGTTATCGCCGTTCTTGGCAGCGATTACTGTTTCTGTAGCCTCTTCACCTATCTTCTTGCAGATCTTGTCCACGCCTTTTTCGTAGAGGTAGCAGGTGTAGGACTTCTCGGGTGCATTTCCGCTGTCGAACTGCTTTTTTCTTTCCTTTAATACTTCAAATATCTCGTGGTATACGTTCATCATTCATTCTCCTCGTTATTATATATTTCATTGAAGAAACAGCTGTAGCTTCCGGTATGACAGGCAACGCCGGTCTGCTCAACATTGACCAGCAGGGTGTCGTTGTCGCAGTCGCCGTATATGGAGACTACCTTCTGCAAATGACCGGAAGTAGCGCCCTTGTTCCAGTATTCCTGCCTTGAACGGCTCCAGAACCATGTATAGCCGGTCTCCAAGGTCTTTTTCAGGCTCTCCTTGTTCATATAAGCGAGCATGAGGACAGTTTTTGTGTTGACCTCATAGCATATCGCAGGGATGAGTTCTCCCTTTACGAAGAACTTATCGAGATCATTGATATCTATCTTTACCATAATTACTCCTTATCCGATCCACCAGTACGGAGTCAGTTCTCCGAGTGTAGCTGTCTCGCCGGTGACATAATTCAGCATTATTTCAATATCTTTGTATGTATCCGGCATGAGCTGGACCATAAGTTCACGGCAGGCTCCGCAGGGACCGCACTTTTTTTCATTTGGCGCTATACAGAGCACTCTGTCTATTTCCTGCTCGCCGTTTGTCACCATATTGAATATCGCATTTCGCTCGGCACAGATACCAAGCGTTGAGCAGGTGTCGATACAGACGCCTGTGTATATCTTCCCTGACTTGCTGAGTACAGCTGCTGCAACTTCACCGGCTGTGACGTAATCTGAGATACGTCTCGGTGAAAGGACTGCCTTCGCCGCCTCATACATTTCTTTCCATATCTTGTCCATGATTTACCTCACTATAACTCCCTTGCTCCGGCAGTAATCCTTGACCTGACCGACTGTCAGTTCCCTGAAGTGGAAAAGTGATGCCGCAAGAGCCGCAGTAGCGCCGGTCTTTTCGAAGACCTCGTAGAAGTCGTTTATCTTTCCAGCACCGCCGCTGGCGATGACCGGTATGGAGCAGTTGTCGCAGACAGCCTTCAGCATATCAATGTCAAAGCCTTCCTTGGTGCCGTCAGCGTCTATGGAGTTAAGGCAGATCTCACCGGCACCCAGCTTTTCTATCTGGTGTACCCAGTCGATAAGGTCGATACCCATGTCAACTCGTCCGCCGTTTATGTAGACAGTCCACTTCCGGTCGGCTATCTTCTTGGCGTCTATGCCCACGCAGATGCACTGGCTGCCGAAGATGTCGGCGCCGTCCTTGATAAGCTGGGGATTCTGTACAGCCTGAGAGTTCACCGACACCTTGTCTGCTCCTGCTCTCAGCGTCTCGCGGATGTCGTCCACCGTCTTTATGCCGCCGCCCACTGTCAGCGGTACGAATACTTTTTTAGCTGTTTCGCGGACAACGTCCAGAAACACTCCGCGTCCCTCGAAAGATGCTGTTATATCATAAAAGACGATCTCGTCGGCTCTCTGCCTGTTGTACTCTTCCGCACATTCCACAGGATCTCCGACGTCCTTTACTCCTTCAAAATTAACTCCCTTGACCACTTTGCCGTTCCTTACGTCAAGGCAAGGGATTATTCTCTTTGCAAGCATTATTTACCTCCGTTCCTCATGACCATATAGCACCTTTTCCATGTTTCGCCATTATAGCTGAAAGGTGCTGAATCAGATTCTGTCTCGGTGAAGCCGACGCTCTCATAGCACTTTTTTGCACCGATATTCGGCGAGAAAACTATCAGATCCACCATATCGGCTTTGGTGATCTCAAATGCGTATTTTGCAGCAAGTCTCAGCATTTCTTTTCCGATGCCTCTGCCGCGCATTTCCGGATCGACCATTACAAATTTGAACTTCCCCGCATTAGTCTCACAATTTACTGAATAACAAAAGAATCCCACCGGTCTGCCTTCATCCGTTGTGGCAACATAGGGGCTGTCTCCGCAGCGCTGCGCTATATCGTTCATGACCTTTTCAAAGTCATCCCTGTTTAAAGGAAACTGCATTATATTTGCGCACCACATTGCGTGTTCACGCGGCTGAGTTATCCATGTCTTTATTATGTCAAAATCACGCTCCGGGATATAAGGTCTTATTCTCATAACGTTTTCACATCCTTGGAATACATTGACTCAGAACAATGTGTATTTCAGCGAAAGCAGAGCAACTGCCGCCATAAGTCCGATGATACCATAACCGCATTTTCTGACCTTGGCAGCAAGCTCTTCGTCTCCGCGCTTGTCCTCTCTGAGACACTGGTCCGGAAATACTATCATAAGCAGACCTATAAGGACCATTATGCCCATTGCTGCAAGCATTACACTATCCATAGCTTACCTCACTGCGTACTCTATTGCCTCTCTCAGGTCAAGAGTTCCCTTGTAGATAGACTTTCCGCAGATAGTGCCGTATAGTCCCATTTCCTTGCAGGCGATGATGTCATCCATCGTGTGGACACCGCCGCTTGCTACGATATTTGCCCTGCCCTCTGTTGCATCAGCCAGCTTTTTGAGCTGCTCGCGGTTTACTCCGGACAGAGTGCCGTCCTTGGAGATGTCGGTGAAAATGAAGTACTTCACGCCTGCGTCTATCATCTTGTTTGCAAGGTCGATGTAGTGGACGTCAGAGCTTTCCAGCCAGCCCTCAGTTGCTACCATTTCGTTCATGGCATCAACTCCCACTACTATCTTCTCGCTGCCGAATCTCTCGACTGCGTCACATACGAGTTTCGGGTTTTTCAGTGCGACTGAACCGAGGATAACTCTTGTTATGCCCATGTCCAGATACTCCTGAATCGTCTGTAGACTGCGGATACCGCCGCCCAGTTCGACTTTCAGGTTGGTCTTTTCTGCAACGTCGGTGTATATCTTTGTGTTCACCGGTCTGCCCTCTTTTGCGCCGTCAAGGTCTACCATGTGTATCCACTCTGCACCTGCCGCCTCAAAGCTTTTTGCAGTTTCAAGGTAGTCGGATGCCACCTTCTCGACTGTGGAAAAATCGCCCTTGAAAAGGCGGACGCAGTTGCCGTCCTTAATATCTATTGCGGGGAAAATTATCATGGTCATTCTCCTTAAAGAAGTTTATTTCTTATCATATCTGCATGTCCCGGCGTCAGCCCGATGTGCTCGAAATAGCGCTCAACACTGCCGAAACGTTCAGTGAACATGTCTATAAAGCCGTTCATGCTCTTTTCGTTGGCAAGGACGATATTTCTGTCAACTTCCGGATGCGCCGCAAGAAATGCTTCAAGCCGCTTTTTATTGTATTCACGGCTTATCACATAATTGCTGACTATGGCGTCCCGCTGTACTCCGCAGGTCATGAGTATTATCGCACTCACTACGCCCGTCCGGTCCTTTCCGGCTGTGCAGTTGAACATCACGCCTGTTTCGGATTCGGCTATCACTTTCATCACTTCCGGCATATTATCCGCCAGCGCTATATCCATGTAGGAATACGGCACAGCTTCAAGACTTTCCGGCACTCCGCTTCCCTCCGTTATGGGGAAATTATGGTAAACGAATCCCGGAACATCCGCAAGTCCGCATGGTGTTCTCCCGGTTTCGGATACTGTACGCATATCAACTATGGTCGTGATGCGGTTTGCAAGGAGCTTTTCAATGTCCTCCTGACCGGGATTTCCGGCAGCATCACTGCGCCAGAACATGTTATTTTTCGTTATCCTTCCGTCAGTCGTCTTCATGCCGCCCAGTTCACGGGTGTTGTACGAACAGGAAAGCAGGCTCTTGTACGTCATATAAGGTCTCCGAAGTTTTTCAGTATCCTCAGTCCGGTGTCTCCGGATTTCTCGGGGTGGAACTGTGCTCCGTATACATATTTTCCGTCATAAACGAGAGCAGGAACTCTTCCGCCGTATTCCACATATGCGGCAATGTCCCTGTCCTCGCAGTGCGCCTTGTATGAGTGTACGAAGTAGACGTACTCATCGTCCCCTACTCCGCTGAGCAGCGGGCAGTCGTTCAGCTTTTCCAGCTTGTTCCAGCCCATGTGCGGGATTATGAGCTCCGGCTCTTCCATTTTTCTGACAGAGCCGCCGATAAGTCCCAGACCGCCGCACTCCTCGAATTCGTAGCCCTTCTCGAAAATGAGCTGCATTCCGAGACAGATGCCGAGAAACGGCTTTTTTGCAGCCTCTTCCTTTATGGTGTCCACAAGTCCTGTCGCTTCAAGCTTCCGCATTGCTGCCGGAAATGCTCCAACGCCGGGAAGTATCACTGCGTCCGCATCCCTGACGCTTTTCTCGTCGGAGACCAGTCTGCTCTCAAGTCCGAGATAGTCAAGGGCGTTCTTTACGCTGAATATATTTCCTGCGCCGTAGTCGATTATTGCGATCATCAGAGTACTCCTTTCGTGGACAGTGTCGAACCGTCTGAATTGTATGAAACCGCTGTTTTCAGCGCATGTGCCACTGCCTTGTATACTGCCTCCGCTTTGTGGTGATCGTTGCTGCCGTAGAGCAGGTTTATGTGCAGTGTCATTCCTGAATTGAAAGCAAATGCACGGAAGAACTCTTCGGTCATGCACAGATCATACTGTCCGCAGGACTGATTCGTAAACGGGCAGTTGAACACCAGAAACGGTCTGTTGCTCAGGTCAAGGCTCGCCATTGCAAGTGATTCATCCATGGGGATATAGGCTGTTCCGTAGCGGACGATGCCGGATTTCGTGCCGAGAGCCTTTCCGAGAGCCTGTCCCAGTGCGATACCGGTGTCTTCTATGGTGTGGTGGCAGTCAACATGCAGGTCGCCCTTTACACGGACCGTCATGCTTATGCCGCTGTGTACGGAAAGTGCAGTCAGCATGTGGTCGAAAAATCCGATGCCTGTGCTGATGTCAGCTTTGCCATCGCCGTCAAGCACGACTGCGATGCTTATCTTAGTTTCTCTGGTCTCACGTTCCACAGTTCCGGAACGTATCATTCTATCAAGGCTCATTTTTTAAAATACCTCTCTAATGTTTCTGTGACCTCTGCATTTTCATCCGGTGTACCGGCTGTGATACGCAGGAAACCGTTGAATTTGCGGATAGCTATGGAATTTTCAAGCAGATACTCGTATATCGCCTGATACTCGCCGGTCTTTATGAATACAAAATTCGTACACGGCTCGTACACCTTTTCAAAGCAGTTGTACTTTTCGTTCAGGGAGACTATGCTGCTGTAGAGCTTTCCGGTCTCCGAAACGATGATATCGCGCTTTTCTGCAAGATATTCCTTCTGCGAAAGCACTTCGGATACAATGACCTGTGCCACAGAATCGCTGTTGTACGGGGATTTTGCCGCTCTCAGTGCGGTGGTTATGGTCTTGTTCGCAACTGCAAATCCGAATCTCACTGCCGCAAGTCCTATTGCCTTTGAGCAGGTTTTCAGTATGATGAGATTGTCATAATTCGTAACTTCATCGAGAAGCGACTGATCCCAGAAATCCATGTACGCTTCATCCAGTATCACCAGACAGCTGTCAAGCGACTCTATTATCTTCCTCACGTCCTCACGGCAGAGTCCGAGGGATGTGGGGTTGCAGGGATTCGAGAACACAAGTCCCTTCGCATTGTTCGCGCGGCAGAATTCAATGAGCTTTTCCGGCGAGATAGTCAGGTCTTCCTCTTTCTGATAGGTCTTCACTTCCAGCTCATAAAGCTGTGCATAGAAACCATACATGGAAAAATCGTTGGATACAGTCACCAGCGTGTCTCCGGATTCAAAGAAACAGCTTGTGATGATGCTTATAAGTTCGTCCGAACCGTTTCCGGCTGTGACGATGTCCGGTGAAAGGCTGTAGAGGTCTGCAAAGGCTCTGACCGGTTCGGATGCGAGGCAGTCAGGATAGCGGTTGAAGTCCACTTTTCTGATCCTCTCGGTTATCCTTTCCTTCATCTCATCGCTGAGATCAAAGCAGCTCTCGTTGGCGTCAAGTCTGATCCTGTAGCTGCCCATTATCGGATCGTAGGGTACAAGGTCCGATAGCTTTTTATTAAGTCGGTATCCCATTTCAAACCTCCGGTTCAGTCCTCAAATCTTACCTTTATAGCATTTGCGTGAGCAGTAAGTCCTTCGCGCTCGGCTATGAGAACGATGTCATCCTTAGCCTGACGGAGTGCATCTTCTGTATAATAGGTATATGCTGTGCGCTTTGTGAAGCTTGCTACGCCGAGAGGTGAGAAGAATCTTGCTGTTCCGCTTGTGGGAAGAACGTGGTTGGGACCTGCGTAGTAGTCGCCGAGAGGCTCGGATGCGTAGTTTCCGAGGAAGATAGAACCTGCATTGTCAAGGCTTCCGAGAAGCTCGAAGGGGTTCTCCATGAGCACTTCAAGGTGCTCGGGAGCGATCTCGTTGGCAAGTTCAACACAGCGCTCTCTGCTGTCTGCGATGATTATTGCGCCGTAGTCTTCAAGGGACTTCTCGATTATGGCTTTTCTCTCCAGATACTCCTTCTGACGGTCGATCTCCTTTATGGTCTCATCTGCCAGCTTCTCGCTGGTCGTCACCATTATCGCAGATGCCAGAACGTCGTGCTCTGCCTGTGACATGAGATCTGCGGCTGCAAACTTAGGCTCTGCGGTATCATCGGCGATAACGAGTATCTCGCTGGGACCGGCTATCATGTCGATGTCAACTACTCCGTAGAGCAGCTTCTTTGCTGTGGCTACATATATGTTTCCGGGACCTACTATCTTGTCGCACTTGGGTATCTCTTCCGTACCGTATGCAAGAGCTGCTATAGCCTGAGCACCGCCGGACAGGAAAACTCTGTCAACTCCGCAGATAGCTGCCGCTACAAGGATGTCCTTGTTCGGTGTGCCGTCCTTCAGCGGAGGTGTCACCATAATTATCTCCTTGACGCCTGCGATCTTTGCAGGGACAGCGTTCATGAGCACGCTGGAAGGATATGCAGCTGTGCCGCCGGGAACGTACAGTCCCACACGGGCAAGTCCGCGGACACGCTGTCCCATGATAACGCCGTTATCCTTGGCAGAGATGAAGCTCTGCTCTACCTGACGCTGGTGGAAATCCGCGATATTAGCCTGTGCGCTGAGAAGTGCATTCACGAAATCCGGATCAGCCTCTGTCAGTGCGTCATTGATGACATCACGGGGCACTTCATAGTACTGCGGAAGATTTCCGTCGAATTTCAGTGTGTATCCCTTGACAGCCTCATCGCCGTTCACTCTCACGTTTTCGATTATCTCTGTGACAACTTCAGTGACCTTCTTATTGGTCTCACCGCTTCTTCTGCTGAGTTCAGCGAGAAATGCCACTTCATCTGTTCCGTTTGCAAAAATCTTTCTCATCACAGGTTCTCCTCTATAAGTTTTATAAGTCCTTCTATCTCAGCCTGACGCATTTTAAGGCTTACGGTATTTGCTATCAGTCTTGCTGATATAGGTGCAACGTCTTCTATGACTTCAAGTCCGTTCTCTTTCAGCGTTGTGCCGGTCTCGACGATATCTACGATACCGTCAGCAAGTTCCAGCAGCGGAGCAAGTTCAACAGAGCCTTCGATCTTGATTATCTCGGTGTCCATGCCCTTTTTCTCAAAGAAACGGCGCGATACGTTCGGGTACTTGGTGGCAATGGTCTTTATGCCGTAGCCGCCGTAGAAATCGTAGCCCTTTTTGGTGGCAAGTGCGAATTTGCATCTGCCGAACCCGAGATCGACCAGTTCGTAGAACTTTCCTTCCATTTCCATTATGGTATCCTTGCCGACTACGCCCATATCACACACGCCGTGTTCCACATATGTGATTACGTCATTTGCCTTTGCAAGAACTACTTCAAGGTTGCCGTCCGGTACAGGCAGAATGAGCTTTCTGCCCTTTTCGCGTACTGCTGTGCAGTCAAATCCCAGTTTTTCGAGAAGTCCCACTGTGTCTTTTTCAAGTCTGCCCTTTGTAAGAGCTATTCTCAGAGGCTTGTCCATTATTTTACCCTCCTGCTTTCTTCATCTATGACAACGACCTTCGGTATCTTCTTCTCCACCGCATATTCCCTTACGGTCTCAAGGTCGTCGAATAATGCCATTTCTACGATCATGCCCTTGCTGCGGAGTTCGTTCGCCGCCTTGAGAGCTGCCACTTCAAAGCCCTCAGCCGCGTAAACTATGGCATCCGCTGCCGGTACTGCCGATAACACTCCGCTCTTTTCCAGCACCTTTGCAACGCCGTTCACATTCACCGCGAATCCTACCGCCGGCACATCATAGCCGAATTCCGATATCAGACGGTCATATCTTCCGCCCGAGAGGACTTCTTCGCCGTGTCCCTGAAGGTAGCCCTTGATAATGAGTCCGGTGTAGTAGTCGGTCTTGTTTACAAGTCCGAGGTCAACGGTTATGCTGCCGTCATTGCCGCAGAGTTCGCAGGCGTCGGTGTATATCTCGCGCAGTTCACCGAGAAGAGCACCGATGCTCTCATCGGGCATAAGTTCCTCGGCTTTCTCAAATACTTCATCGCCGCCGAACAGTGCAGGCAGCTTTTTGAGCGCAAGCGTCACGGGAGTGCTGCCGATCGTGTCAAGCAGGTCGTTGAGTGCCGGGAAATTCTTGTTCTCGATGAGCTTGCGTATCTTCTCCTTGGTATGACCGTCGGCTTCGAGACGGCTGACAAGTTCCTTGAAGATGCCGATATTTCCGATCTCCAGCGAAAACTCCTTGCCGAATGAGCGGAGAGCTTCAACTGCGGTGGATATTACTTCCAGATCAGCCATTTTCTGCTGTGAGCCTATAAGCTCGATGCCGGTCTGCACTATCTCGTCGCTGCGGCCTTTCAGTGCCGGCTCTGTGCGGTATACCGACTGGTCATAGCAGAGTCTCAGCGGAAGGACAGCATCCCTCAGACGTGTTGCCACAACTCTTGCGATAGGCATCGTCGAATCAGGACGCATTACCAGAAGGCGTCCCTTGCTGTCGGTTAATTTGTAGAGATTCTCCTGCGGGAAGTACCTTGAATTCAGGTTGAAAACGTCGAAGAATTCAAGTCCCGGTGTTATCATTTCGTTATACCCGCGGCTCCTGAAGAGTCCCATAAGGTTATTCTCGATATTGCGTCTTACAATACACTCACCGAAGAGCAGATCTTTCGTTCCTTCCGGGGTTATAAGATCATAGTTGCGCATAATTGACCTCCTGCTGTGTTGCATTTTCTTATTATTGCGGACTGAATATAAAATCGCAGTGACACGCGGCTGAGCTGTACGCCCGGTCGCGTTCACTTTAGTATGCTAATGTGTTACTATGGTAATATGATAACATATTACCAAATCAAAGTCAAGTTAAAACAATGAAAGCTGTGCAGAATCGGGTAAATCACCAAAAGCACCTATGCTTTTTAGCATATCTATTGTAGTTTTTGACGCACCGCTCATCTGCTGGAACTCTTCCACAGATATGAAGCCGCCCTGCTGTGCTGCCTCGTATATGCCCTTTGCCGCACTTTCACCTACGCCGCTCATGGCGGAGAAAGGTATCCTCAGCTTGCCGTCTTCAACAAGGTAATCCTTGGCGTGGGACTTGAAAAGGTCTATGGGCAGGAATTCGTATCCCCTTGACATCATCTCGTTGGTGATGAGAAGGATATCGTAAAGGTCGCTTTCCTTTTTGCTGCGGTCGTTTCCCAGTTCGCGCAGTTCTTCGATACGCGCCCTGACTGCGCCGATGCCTTTTACTGCCAGCTCTGCGTCGAAATCCTCGCCTCTTACCGAGAAATAGGTCGCGTAGTACTCCAGCGGCATGTGAAGTTTGAACCAGCCCAGCTTTATCGCTGCGATTACATACGCTGCGGCATGTGCCTTCGGGAACATGTACTTTATCTTCAGGCAGCTCTCGATGTACCATTCCGGAACGTTGTGGGAGAGCAGCATGTCGATGATCTCCTGAGTGAACTGCTTGGGTGCCTTTCCTTTTCGCGTCCACTCCATTATCTGGAACGCCATTTTCGGTTCAACGCCTTTGTACAGCAGGTATGTCATGATGCTGTCTCGGGTACCGATAACTTCCGATATGGTGCAGGTGCCGTTGTCGATAAGGTCCTTCGCGTTTCCCAGCCATACGTCTGTACCGTGTGAAAGTCCGGATATCTGGAGGAAGTCGCTGAATTTGGTGGGTTTAGCGTCAAGGAGCATCTGTATGGTGAATCCGGTTCCCATTTCGGGGATGCCGAGGCTTCCGGTCTTGCAGTATATCTCCTCCGGCGTCACTCCGAGAACATCGCAGTTCGTACACATGCGGATAACGTCGGGATCGGATGTGGGCACATCCTTTATCTTGATGCCGGTCAGGTCTTCGAGATGCTTGTAGAGCGTGGGGACGACGTGACCGAGCTCGTCCAGTTTGAGTATGGTATCATGGAGGGAGTTGAAGGTGAAGTGCGTGGTGATTATCTCCGAATCCGCCGTATCAGCCGGATGCTGGACAGGGGTGAAGTCGTAGACATCGTAATCGGAAGGCACAACGACCATTCCTCCGGGATGCTGTCCGGTGGTCTTCTTGATACCGGTGCAGCCTATGGCAAGACGGTTCATCTCGGCGTTGTTCAGGTTTATGCCGTTCTCTTCGCAGTACTTCTTGACGTAGCCGTATGCCGTCTTTTCGGCAACTACGGAGATAGTTCCCGCCTTGAACACGTTGGATTTGCCGAAGAGCTTTTCGGTGTATCTGTGCGCCCAGAACTGGTACTCATCGGAGAAGTTCAGGTCGATATCAGGCGCTTTGTCGCCGTCGAAACCGAGGAAGGTCTCGAAGGGGATGTCGTGTCCGTCACGGTGCATGTCAGTGCCGCAGTCCGGGCAAGCCTTGGGCGGCAGGTCGAATCCGGAACCGTATACGCCGTCCAGCAGGAATTCGCTGTGCTTGCATTTCGGGCAGACGTAATGGGGCGGCAGAGGATTTACCTCGGAGATGCCAGCCATGGATGCTACGAATGACGAACCTACCGAGCCTCGTGAACCTACCAGATATCCGTTCTCCACGGAATTCCATACAAGCTTCTGCGCTATTATGTAAAGCACCGAGAATCCGTGCTTTATGATAGACGAAAGCTCACGGTCGAGCCGCTTGTCCACCAGTTCCGGCAGAGGATCGCCGTATATCTCGTGGGCTTTGTCGTGGGTTATGCGGACCAGTTCTTCTTCTGCGCCGTCAATGGTGGGCGTGAAGGTGCCCTTTGGTATGGGACGCACCACTTCTACCATGTCCGCTATGTCGTTGGTGTTCTTTATTACCACCTCATACGCCTTGTCGTGTCCGAGGTATTCGAACTCCGCCATCATCTCGTCCGTGGTCCTGAAATAGAGAGGTGCCTGTTCTTCGGCGTCCTTGAATCCCATGCTGGTGAGGATGATCTTCCTGTAGACAGCGTCCTTGGGATCAATGAAATGCACGTCGCATGTGGCGCATACCGGGATGCCCAGTTTCTCGCCCAGTGCAACTATCCTGCGGTTGTAATCGCGCAGTTCCTCTTCTTCCCAGACCTTTTTGTCACGCAGCATGAACGCGTTGTTGCATATGGGCTGTATCTCAAGGTAGTCGTAGAACTTCGCCAGCTTCTCGATATGTTCCTCAGAGCGCATGTTTACCATCGCCTGAAACAGTTCGCCGGCTTCGCAGGCACTTCCGAAAATAAGTCCTTCGCGGTACTTTTCCAGCACGGACTTCGGGATGACCGGCTTCTTGTAGAAGTAGTCAAGGTTGCTGTAGGAGACCAGTCTGTACAGGTTCTTCAGTCCAGCCTGATTGCGCACGAGGATGATGTGGTGATAATTCTTCAGCTTTTTGATCTCGATGTTCTCTATGAGCGGATTCAGCTTGTCTATGGTATCTATGTGCTGATCGCTCTTGAGCCTGCCGCAGAGTTCGATGAATATGCGGGCGAGCATTCCGGCATCGTCAGAGGCACGGTGATGATCGAATTTACCCAGTTTAAGCTGCTTTGCCACAAGGTTCAGCTTGTACTTTCCCATTTCCGGCAGCATTGCCTGACAGAGTATGAGGGTGTCCAGCCATGTGTAGTCGAATGTGATGCCCTGACGCTTGCAGACCAGATTTATCATGGTCGTATCGAACCTTGCATTGTGCGCCACGAGCACAGGCTTCTCACCGCAGAACTCCATGAACATTTCAACTGCCTTCTTTTCATCAGGCGCATTGCTGACGTCGCTGTCGGTGATGCCGGTGAGTTCGGTGATGTGTTCCGGGATGTGGAAACCGGGGTTTACCTTGGTGTTGAAGCTGTCAACCACCTGTAAGTTCCTCAGCTTCACTGCGCCTATCTCCGTAAGACGGTCATTGGGGTAACTGAGACCTGTGGTCTCCACGTCGAAAACGATTATCTCGCTGTCAAATGAGCGGCTGTCGTCGCCGTATACGATCATTTCGCGCTCTACGTCGTTCACCACATAGGCTTCCATGCCGTAGATGACCTTGAAATTCTTGGGCATGTTGTACATGCAGTCCGGGAACGCCTGAACGCAGCCGTGATCGGTTATCGCCATTGCCTGATGTCCCCATGAGGCTGCACGGTTTATGAGAGTGACCGGATCGGTGACCGCGTCCATTGCCGACATATTGGTATGGCAGTGGAGCTCAACGCGCTTTTCCGGATAATTGTCCGTTTTGGGGATGCGTTTTACCTTGATGACGGAGAAGGGACTTACGACGATGTCGTGGGCGTAGGTGTCGTAGTCTATCTTTCCGTGGACAAGGAGGGTGGTGCCGTTCTTTATGGAAGAGAGGTTCATTTCTTCCAGTTCCTTGTTTGTCCCGAATATCTTCACCCGGACAGAGCCGCTGTAGTCGGTGATGTCGAATGTCACAACGGACTTCTCGTTCTTCAGCTCCTTGGTCTCGGATGCGAAGACGTCGCCCACGATAACGGTCTTTACGCCGAGTTTCTGGACAGCCTCGGAAATGGCGGTGGGCTTTTCTCTTATGGCTTTGCCCTTCACTATCACAGCGGATTCGGCATCGAATTCCGTATCAAGGCAGGTAATGTCCACAGTGGCATTTGGGATAGCCGCCTGTTTTTCCTCTTCGAGGCGCTCTTCCTGCGTCTTTTCCTTCACGAACTGGCTGCTGTAATCCGGCATGTCGGCTTCTATCTTATGCACCATTTCTTCGAAATTATGCCGTGCGGCACCGTCAACTCCTTCGAGCAGGACTTTCACCTTAACGCCGAACATGTTGTATATAAGCTGTGAAAGACTGGGCGTGAACCGGCTCTTTTCAAGGATGTCGAAGCCTCCGTGGGCGAGCTTTATATGCAGGCCGCCTCCGCTGAGACGGTATTCCGCATCTTCAAGAAAGCCGTTGACCGTCGGCACGTCCCTTTTGAGAAGGGATATGAGCTCCGTCATCACCGGAAGTCCGAACACTTTTTCCTCGTACCGGCAGTGCAGCCTCAGTTTGTCCACTTTAAGTGCCTGTGCAGCAGTCTTCTCAAAGGCGAAAACGTCCTCTGCCGGCACAAAATTCTCAAATCTGGCAAGGAAGGATATATTTTCCAGATCGGCAGAATAAGTGATCTTGTACACCTCTCCCGACCTGACGCTCTCGGGGATCTCAGGGCAGTATTCCGTGAGAAATTCAGCTAAATTCACATTCATATCAAAGCTTGTCTACCTCTGCCAGCAGCTCGGAGACAATGTCCTCCTCCCTGATTCTGCGCTGTGTTCCGTCCTTTCTGAAAATGACCGCACAGCCGTCGCCGCCGGCTATTCCCACGTCTGCTTCCCTTGCTTCTCCGGGACCGTTCACCACGCATCCCATTACGGCTACGGTGATGTCCTTGTCGAGATCTTTTACAGCTTCCTCGACTTTTTTCGCCGTGCCGATAAGGTCGATCCTTGTGCGTCCGCATGTGGGACAGGATACCAGCTTCACACCTCCGCGCTTTCCGATGCAGCGGAGGATGTCCTTTGCGGCTTCTACCTCCTTCACCGGATCGTCGGTGAGGGATACGCGGATAGTCTCGCCGATGCCGTCGCAGAGCAGAGAACCGATGCCGACTGCGGATTTTATAAGTCCCATTCTCTCTGTGCCTGCCTCAGTGACTCCGAGATGCAGCGGATAGCGGCACTTCCCGGCAGCAAGCCTGTAGGATGCTATCATCCGGTTCACGTCCGAGGACTTTATGGAGATGACGATGTCGTCGAAATCAAAATGCTCCAGCATAGCGGCATGCGTGAGGGCACTTTCAACCAGTGCCTCCGGAGTGGGCGAACCGTACTTTGCAAGGATATCCTTTTCGAGAGAGCCGGAGTTCACGCCTATCCTGATAGGGATGTTCCGCGTCCTGCAAGCCTGTACCACCTGTTTCACCCTGTCCATGCCGCCGATATTTCCGGGATTTATGCGTATCTTGTCCACTCCTGCGGCTGCTGATTCCAGTGCGAGCCTGTAGTCAAAGTGAATATCCGCCACAAGGGGGATGCTCACAGCTTCCTTTATGGCAGGGATGAGCTTTACAGCATTCATA
The DNA here is from genome assembly GCA_002373775.1 of Ruminococcus flavefaciens. GTDB lineage: Bacteria > Bacillota > Clostridia > Oscillospirales > Ruminococcaceae > Ruminococcus > Ruminococcus flavefaciens_M. Next base: position 16,145 of record DFJW01000086.1, read on the forward strand.
TCCGGTATGGCAGCGCGGACTATCTCGCAGCCTGCCTTTTCCAGTTCAACTGCCTGCCTCACGCTGCCTTCGATATCATCCGAACGCACGTTCAGCATGGACTGTATGTAGATGTGCTCTCCGTCGAGCACACAGTTTCCGACTTTTACCGGTTTGATATTTCTCATGGTCATCAGCCTCCTGTAATCAGACGCACTATGTCGTTGTATGTCACGAATATCATTATGCCGAACAGCAGGACCATTCCCGCAAGGTGAACGTAGCCCTCGTGTTCCGGCTTTACGGGCTTGCGGCGAACGAGTTCGATGAGGCAGAACAGCAGTCTGCCGCCGTCAAGTCCGGGTATGGGGAGAAGATTGAATATTCCCACATTTATGGTAATGAGCGAAGTGAGATACAGCAGGTTGAACAGCGTATCCTCCTTGTCTTCGCTTTCGGTCGCCACTTCGTTTATGGTGGACACTACACCCACCGGTCCGGACATCTCTTCCTTCTCCACTTTTCCGGTGGCGAGCTGTTTCAGCGATATGCCGACCACATGTGTCATGGAGAGGAACATGTTCCCGGCGCTCTTGGTGACGGTCAGCACGTTCCTCTTCTCCTGTTCGAGTCCGAAATCCACCATGTCCCCAAGCTGGGTGTCACGGAAGACCACGCCTTCCAGTTCAACTTTTTCGCCGTCACGCTTTACCACCACGTCGTGGGTATCGGTCTTGGCGGAACCGAAAATGAAGTTGAGGTCAACGAAGCTGAATATCCTCGTGCCGTCGATCTTTATGAACTGGTCGCCCTTTTTCAGTCCCGTCTCCACACTTCTGGCACAGTAGACCGGCTGTCCGCTGTCCGGATCGACGTAATATCTGAATCCCGAGACCTTGGTGGTCATGACGCTGTCCATCATGCCTGCCATTACCACCAGCAGGATGAATCCCATGATGAAGTTCATGAACGGACCTGCAAAGAGAACTATCATGCGCTTCCAGAGGGCGGCATTCCTGAAGCCTCTGGAATCCGCAGTGGTCTCGTCCTCGCCCTCCATTGCGCAGTAACCGCCGATAGGCAGCAGGCGCAGGGAATACATGGTCTCCCCTTTTTTCTTCTGGACTATCTTAGGTCCCATGCCTATGGCGAACTCCAGCACACGGATGCCGCTGAGTTTTGCGCAGATGAAATGGCCGAATTCGTGGACTGTGACTATCAGACCGAAAATGATTATCGCTATAACTATGCCCATTGGTGTATTATCCTTTCTGTTTGCCGGCTCAGAGTGCGGCTATGTACTCTCTCACATACTGACGCGCTTTCCTGTCTGCCTCAGCAACGTCCTCGTAGCAGTTTATCTCGGAATATCCGAACTTTTCAAGGACAGATGAGACTATCTCGCCGATGTCGATGAACTTTATCCCGTCGTGCAGGAACGCCTTCACAGCTTCTTCGTTGGCTGAATTCACAAGGCAGGGATATGCTCCTCCGCGCTTTATAGCTTCGATAGCGGCTGACAGGCACCTGAACGTCTCATAGTCCGGCTTTTCGAATGTGAGCTTGCCGTAGTCTGTGAGGGAGAGCCTGCCTGTGGGACAGCTCACCCTTTCCGGATAGAGAAGTGCGTACTGTATCGGTATCTTCATATCAGGGACGCCAAGCTGTGCGATGACGGAGTAATCATCGTACTCCACCGCGGAATGCACCACGCTCTGGCGGTGGACGACTATCTCTATCTGGTCAGGTCTCAGGTCAAAGAGCCACTTTGCTTCGATGAATTCCAGCCCCTTGTTCATGAGTGTGGCGGAATCAATGGTTATCTTGCTGCCCATGTCCCAGTTGGGATGTTTAAGAGCCTGTTCCTTGGTGACGCGGCGCAGTTCTTCATAGGTCTTGCCGAAGAACGGTCCGCCGGAGGCAGTCAGTATCATCTTGCTCATCTGTGAGCGCTTGTTTCCTTGCAGGCACTGGAACACCGCGGAGTGTTCGCTGTCCACGGGGTAGATCTTCACGCCTTTCTCAGCTGCCGCCTTCATCACCAGTTCGCCGCCGGCAACAAGAGTCTCCTTGTTGGCGAGAGCGATGTCCTTGCCGGCTTCTATCGCCCACAGCGTGGGATGAAGACCTATCATGCCGACTACTGAATTCAGGAGGATGTCTGCGTTGTCCATTTTCGCGATGGCACAGAGTCCCTCTTCGCCGGAAAGCACCCGGATGTCCGTATCCGAGAGCCGGGATGCCAGTTCGGAGGCTTTTTCTTCGTCATAGACCGAAACTATCTCCGGTCGGAACTTTCTCGCCTGTTCTTCGAGCAGACCGATGTTGTGATGTGCTGCAAGAGCCGTTACCTTCAGATCATGCTTCTCGCAGACTTCAAGCGCCTGAGTACCGATAGAGCCGGTGGATCCGAGGATAGCTACTGTTTTATTCATTGATGTTCACCTTTTTTCAGGGAAATACTTCCCGGATATTATATGTTATCTTTCCCGATAAAATGCGAAAGGGACTATACGCAGCAATACGTTAGTCTCCTTTCTGAAGCTTTAATTGACCGCGATATCCAGCAGGGATATCATGCCATAGAATGTGGGCAGCACGAAGAGAACGCTGTCGAAGCGGTCCATAAGACCGCCGTGTCCCGGCATTATCTTTCCGTAATCCTTGAAGCCTATCTGCCGCTTTACCATTGAAGCGGAGAGGTCTCCCACTGTGCCTATGACTGCACAGACTGCGCCTATCACAAAGGCAAGGACCGCCGTAGTGGTCCAGCTGTTTCCCAGCTGTACGGCAGATGAGGAATTCTTTCCGTAGATGAGGAATGCAGCTGCAAACACGATGCCTGTGGTGACGATGCCGCCGATGAAGCCCTCGATAGTCTTCTTGGGGCTTATCTCCGGGCAGAGCTTGTGCTTTCCAATAGCCACACCGGTAAAGTAAGCACCCGTGTCGGCGATCCATGCGCCGCAGAGTCCCATGATGAGGAGGAAGAGACCGTTCTCGCTGTCCATGCGGTCGATGCGTACCATAGTTGACATAGCCTGCGGCACCAACACCATGCTTGCCAGAGCGAAGAATATCTGCTCATAGCGCAGTTCCTTGTGCTTTCTGAGCCATGTTACGAACACCACGAAGGCAGCCGCAAGGCTTATGACAAAGGCGATAACAGAGTATTCTCCGTTGTAGATGACCTGTTTCACATCCTCGCCGTCACAGGATGCCACAGTGCTGCTCTCGCAGAAAAACTGGTACACGAAAGGCATCGACACGCCGCAGAGTTCAACTGCCATGAACACGGGGAACACCTTTTCCAGCTTTACCGCACGGAGAAGCTCAAAGAGCATCACGCCGATCATAGCTGCAACAGCAATGGGCAGCAAAAGGGTGTCGTGGAATATGAAGACCACGACCATGAGAGCTGCACCCACAGCTCCCGAAATTATCCTTGTAAGCATCAGACACCTCCGAAACGACGCTGACGGCGGCTGAATTCGATGAGCGCCTTGTCCAGTTCAGCGGGCGTGAAATCCGGCCAGAGGATGTCTGTGAAGTAGTACTCCGCATAGGCGCACTGCCATATCAGGTAGTTGGAAAGACGCATCTCCCCGCTGGGACGTATCACAAGGTCAACATCCGGGATGCCCTTGGTGTAAAGCTCGCCGGATATGGAGTCCTCGGTGATGTCCTCGGGGCGTATCTCGCCGTCCACAGCCTTCTGTGCCAGTATCCTTGCAGCATGAGCAAGCTCATCACGGCCGCCGTAATTGACAGCCATCATGAGCGTCATTTCATCATACTTTGCCGTGTCCTCTTCCAGCTTTATCATCTTCTCCTGAAGGTCCTCGTCAAAAGCCGACTTGTCCCCGAGAAAGATCATGCGTGTGTTCTCGCTGAGGAAGTTGCGCACGTCCACGATGTAGTCGCGGAAGAGTTCCATAATAGTATTGACCTCGTCTTTCGGACGCTGCCAGTTCTCGGTTGAGAAGGCATAGAAAGAGATGTTTTTCAGCCCGATATCCTTGCAGTAGCGGACTATCTTCTTGAAGTTCTTAGCGCCTTCCCTGTGACCGAACGATCTCGGCAGACCGCGTTTTTTCGCCCATCTGCCGTTGCCGTCCATGATAAAGCCCACATGTGCCGGAAGCACCTCCGGCAGTGTAAGCCCTTCTTTTTCCTTTTTTCCGAACAATGCCATTATATCACCATTAAACTGTCATTATCTCTTTTTCTTTGTCAGCAACAGTCTTGTCAACGTCTGCGCAGAACTTGTCGGTGAGGTCCTGCACCTTCTTCTCGCAGTCCTTGAGGTCGTCCTCAGTTATCTCGGAAGCCTTCTGCATCTTCTTGAGCTTGTCCATAGTGTCGCGGCGGATAGAGCGGACTGTCACCTTGCACTCTTCGCCGTACTTCTTTACAGTCTTGCAGAGTTCCTTACGTCTGTCCTCGGTGAGCTGAGGGAAAGCAAGTCTGATGACGCTGCCGTCGTTGGTGGGATTGATGCCGATATCAGAAGCCTGTATAGCCTTTTCGATGAGTTTCAGAGTGGACTTGTCCCACGGCTGGATGACCAGAATCCTTGCCTCTGAAACGGATACTGCTGCCATCTGGTTCACAGGAGTGGGAGCACCGTAGTAGTCAACGAGCACCTTGTCGAGGATGCCGGGATTTGCTCTTCCTGCACGGATAGATGCGAACTCGTTGCCGAGCGCATTGAGACTCTTGTTCATTTTTTCCTTAGCTGCATTGATAGTTTCTTTCATTGGTATTACTTCCTTTCGTATTATGATATATTATTCACGACCGGTACGCAGGTCAGTTCTCTGCTACTACTGTACCGATATTTTCTCCCATTACTGCGTCGTAGATATTGTCAGGACGGCTGAGATCGAAGACGAGCATCTTCATTCCGTTGTCACGGCACATAGCTGCCGCAGTTGAATCCATAACGCCCAGTTCTTCGCTGATGACCTGAGTGAATGTGAGCTTGTCGTACTTCTTTGCATCGTCAAACTTGTGAGGATCCTTATCGTAAACACCGTCAACAAGAGTCGCCTTCAGGAAGATATCCGCCTGTATCTCGACTGCACGGAGTGAAGCAGCCGTATCAGTGGAGAAGAAGGGATTTCCTGTGCCGCAGCCGAAGATGACCACTCTTCCCTTTTCAAGATGACGGACAGCTCTGTTGCGGATATAAGGCTCAGCCACCTGCTGCATGAGTATAGCGGTCTGAACTCGCACGATACATCCGAGGGACTCCAGCACATCTGCAAGAGCGAGAGCGTTCATGGCAGTAGCGAGCATACCGATGTGATCCGCACGGGTACGGTCCATAGCACCGCTTGAACGGCCTCTCCAGTAGTTTCCGCCGCCGACTACTATGGCGACCTGAACGCCTTCATCCACGCACTTCTTGATGCTTTTGCAGATGTCCGTTATGACGTCATAGTTGAGTCCGGTCTTCTTATCGCCGGCAAGAGCCTCGCCGCTGACTTTGAGCAGTATACGTTTATATTTTGGTTCCATATTGCACCTCACTAAAAAATATCTACATCTATTTTACACTAAAAATACAAATCTGTAAAGGGATATTCTGAAAAAAAGCAAATTTTTTCATTTACTTAACATTAACTTTATATTACCGGCGGTGAGTTCAGCCGGAACATGCCCTTCGCGCTTGCACATTTGGCAACATGCACAAATCTGTTGAAAAATTATTGTCACGCAAAATTATGATTTTCCCTTGACTTATGTACAATGGCGTGTTATAATAATTAAGCTGACTGAGCAACAGATCAGCAATAACAAATGGAGAGGTATCGAAGCGGTCATAACGAGGCGGTCTTGAAAACCGTTTGACTTAACGGTCACGTGGGTTCGAATCCCACCCTCTCCGCCAATTTTTTTCTGGCATGGTCAATTTCCAGCCGGTTTGCGGATTTACCCAAGTGGTGAA
>DFJW01000071.1:0-18049 GCA_002373775.1 Ruminococcus flavefaciens
TCCAGTCCGCTGTACATGGACATTCTGTCCTTGCGGTCAAGCAGAGTCTGCATGAACCAGTCACAGTTCAGTCTTGTCATTTCACGCATGCGCTGATCTATGGGCAGATCGGACGGCAGCTTTTCGGCAGAATCAGCAGTTTTCCGGTAGGCTGAATAAACATAGTCCTGCGCATCTATGGCAGATGAATATTCATCGCAGAGAAAAGTGCTCCTGTATGCCGTGCTCTGAGCCCACGGAAAACCGTCTGTCATGCGGATATCCTCATCTCTGAACCATGGATAGCCTCCGAATAGTTCGTCTGCGCATTCACCGGAAAGCGCAACGGTCCCGTATTTTTTGATCTCCCGGCAGAACAGCAGCAGTGAAGCGTCAACATCAGCCATTCCCGGCAGACCGCGGGCTTCTGCCGCCTCATCAAGAGCATCGACGAGCTCGGGAGTGTCGATGACTGTCCAGTGGTGTTCCGTACCGAGATATTCCGCCATTTTCCGGATGTAGTACGGATCGCTGTCCGGCTGGAAATGGCTGCTTCTGAAATACTTGTCGTTGTCGCGGTAATCGACTGAAAAGGTGTTGAGCAGTCTGCCGTTTTCCCTGAGTTCATGCGATGCGACTGAGGATATGAGGCTGGAATCAAGTCCGCCTGATAGGAAGGTACACACAGGCACATCCGAGACGAGCTGCCGCTTTATGGAATCGAGGACCAGTTCACGGGTGTGTTCTGCGGTCTGTTCGAAGGTCTCGTTCAGCTCATAGGCGTGCAGACGCCAGTATTCACGGAGCCTGAGACCGCCGGCGGAATAAGTTCCGCAGTACCCGGGCAGGACTTCCCTGACTCCGCGTATCACGCCGCAGCCCGGAGTTCTTCCGGGAGCAGTCAGGATGAGTTCAGCAGCTCCTTCTGCATCTATCTCATGTGGAACATCCGGGTGTTCGAGCAGAGCCGGTATCTCTGAGGCAAATATCAGTTTATCTCCTGTGTCATAGTAGAACAGAGGCTTTACGCCCATTCTGTCACGGCAGAGGAAGACTTTGTGCTCTGCCTCGTCATATACAGCGAATGCGAATATGCCGTTGAAGTGTGCAGGGCAGTCCTCGCCCCATTCGATATAGCTTCTCAGCACCACTTCGGTATCGGAACGTGTGCCGAATACAGTGCCCTTGCTCAGGGAACTGCGCACTTCGTCGGCATTGTAGAGTTCACCGTTATACACGATAGTGTATCTTCTTTCGCCGCAGACAGCTGTCATGGGCTGCCTGCCGCCGGAGATGTCGATGACTGCGAGTCGGGTATGTATCAGCGCAGCTTCCGGATAAATGACGATACCTCGCTGGTCCGGACCTCGCCTTATGAGCGCATGCTGCATCTTTTCGTAAACTCTCATATCACTGCGCATGTCTTCAGAAAAGCTTATAGCACCTGCAATTCCGCACATAATCATCCTCCGCCGCTTTCCGGCATGCGGCACGCCGTGTTTTGTACATCATATGCTGACGGCTGGGCAAATGTGCATGAGCGTTTAACTTGACAAAAGCGGAGGTGTATGTTATAATAAAGTTACCAAACAAATTGCTCAAACGGAGGTAATTTTTATGAATAAAGTAGTGGCAGATTTCGCAGCAATGCTCGACGCAAAGAAAGCAAAATATGAGCTCCATACCGACAGCGACAACGTTATAAGATTCAGGACAGGTCTTCCGAACAATGAAGCTTATCCGCTCATTTTCTTCAGCTATCATGAGGAAAACGGAAGCTTTGTTATGCTCATGTCCGAGCTTTTCAAGTTCTCAGGTGTGGGCATTGATATGTTCCAGGTGATGAATGATTTCAATTTTGATCCGTCTACTTTCAACTGCAAGATGTTCATTACTGACCGCGGTGAACTGACTGTAGCGTGCAATTCTTTTATCGAGGGCGATGATCCGCTCGGTCAGATAAACGAGTATATCAGTCTTATGGTAAGGTCGGTAGACAACTACTATCCGAGGATAAAGGAACTTGTTGACAACAGTCAGAATAAGTAATATCAATATAGTATCTCCGGCGGATAATCACCGCCGGTTTTTACTATCGGTATAAAGCTATTTGTACAAAGTGTAGAATTTTATTGTAAAAACTGCCAAATTTGCTGATTATGCCTTTAAAAATTGTGAAAAATATGATATAATGTACCAAGAAACTTATATCAGTGTGAAGTCGGCGATCGTCCGGCTAATTGTCATATCTCAGCGGAGGAGGCGGCAGCTATGAAGTCAGGTGAAGACTCATCTTTTCTGAAAATTAAAAAAATGATAGCGGTCTCTATGGCTGCTTTTTTGGCATCTGTGATAATGCTTGCAGCACCGTCACAGTCATATGGCGAAAACTCATATGATCCTAATGCTCTGGCAGAAGAGATAGTTATACTTGTCAATCAGGCGCGTGCAGAAGCAGGTCTGAAGCCTGTGAAAATGGTGCCGTATATAAATGATCTTGCGCATGTAAGATGCCGGGAACTGCTGGTGCATCTCAGCCACACCCGTCCTGACGGCACGAAATTCAGCAGCGTGTTCAATCAGGATGTTCTGCCTTATTCTTACTGCTCTGAAAATATCGGATTCGGATATGAGACAGCACAGGAAGTATTTGAAGAGTGGAAGAGTTCGGAATTCCACTGGGGACATGTTATGGATCCCGATGTGACTCATACAGGTGTTGCGTTTACATATGACGAGAACAGCGAATGCAAGTGGTACTGGGAGGAACTCTTCGTATCCATGCAGAGAGAAGATTCACTCGTCCTTCCCGGCGAGTATATACCGGTCAGCCATGTGATCGTCCCCGTATCCTACGGCGATCTCGACGGTGACGGTGAGGTCAGCACATTTGATCTTATTACGCTGATAAAGTACATCTGCGGTTATGTGGATTTCAACGATCAGCAGCTGAAATATGCTGACCTGCTCAAAGACGGAGATATAAATATATCGGATGCGGTCATCCTCAGGAAGTATATTCTCGGAGTATACAGAACACTTCCGATGACTATAGATATGCTGCTGAGCTGATAAAATCAGCTCAATATTCCGATCACTTACGCAAGTATTGCTTCTTCATCAGTCAGCTCCGTGACCTTGCAAGGTCACGGAGCCGGCGCTCCTTTCATCGTTCCATTTCATACGAAATAGAGTGTGTTCAGATAAAAACGGCTGTGAGATGTTTTGCAGCCGTTTTTATTGTGCCTGATCCGGAGAAATGCTGTAAAATATGTCGAATTGCACGATATTTAAGTAGTGAAATTGTACATAATAGCCTATCTTTTTAGAAAAATATAGACAAGCTGTGAAAAATCGGTTATAATAAACATGTATATTCGAAATATGGTATCCGTATGCCTTAAATGCGGAAGTTCGCGCAAGCGTTATACGGAGTTTAGCATAATGAGAGTTATTACTGGTATCGCAAGAGGCAGAAAACTGGTCGCTCCCGAGGGTATGGAAGTTAGACCTACTGCCGATAAAGTCAAGGAAGGCATTTTTTCTGCCATCCAGTTTGAACTGGAAAATGCCTATGTTCTTGATCTGTTCGCAGGAAGCGGACAGATGGGCATAGAGGCACTGAGCAGAGGCGCTAAACGCGCGGTGTTCGTGGACAATTCCCAGAGATCCATAAGATGTGTCAACGAAAACCTGAGGAATACCGGACTTGCAAGACATGCCGAAGTCATAAGCCGGGACAGTTATGATTTTATAAGGCTGACAGCACAGAAGTTTGATGTGATAATACTTGATCCGCCTTACAGACTCGGACATATCGCTCATGTGCTGCCTATGGCTGCAAAGAAGGTGAAGGACGGCGGTTGCATCATATGTGAGTATGAGGCGGAGACCGACGAACCGGCAGCACCGGAGGGCATGACACTGAGGAAGACTTATCATTACGGTAAAATATGCGTTACGATATTTGTGAAGAATGACAGAGAGGATGAGGAGGAATGAGGAGGATAGCTGTTTGTCCCGGAAGCTTTGATCCTGTTACACTCGGACACCTTGATATAATCACCAGAGCTTCAAAGCTTTTTGATAAAGTCATCGTCCTTATATCGCGCAATGCCGGCAAGGGACAGCCGAGCTTCACTGCGACCGAGAGGATGCTGATGATAGAGCAGGTGACTCATGATCTCGATAATGTCGTGATAGACATACTCGACGGACTTCTTGCGGATTATGTTGAGAATGTCGGCGCTATTGCTATAGTCAAGGGACTCCGTGCCGTCAGCGATTTCGAATACGAATTCCAGATGGCTCTTGCAAATAAGAAGCTGTATGCCGGCGCAGAGACCGTATTTCTGACTACCGCTGCCGAGAATATGTATCTCAGTTCCAGCGTAGTCAAGCAGATCGCCTATTTCGGAGGCGATATCAGCCATTTTGTTCCCGAAGCAATTCTTGAAGATATCAAACAAAGACTTGTCAAAGAGAGGTAATAATTATGAGCATTGATGAAATCCTTGAAGAAATGGACGAACTGCTGGATAAGGCATCGTCTGTACCTTTTGCATCGCACAAAAAAGTGATAGACGGTGAGCGGATGAGAGAACTCATCAATGATGTCCGTCTCAACATGCCTCATGAGCTGAAAGAGGCGAAGAAGATAGAGTTTGACTGCCAGCGCATACTCAACGAAGCGAAGCTCAATGCTGACAGCATCATCAGAAAGGCTGAGGAACGCGCACAGCAGATAGTTTCACGCGAGGCGATCGTTACAGAAGCAAAGAAGAAGGCTATCGACATGCTGACAAAAGCACAGACAGCTGCCAAGAATCTTCAGCAGAACGCAGCAGTATCTGTTGCCAAGATGCTCAATGACACGGAGAATTATTACGCACGCAATCTCCAGAGCATAAAGGCTGTAAAGGGAAAGATCACTAATTCTGTATCCGGTCAGCCTCAGGGCGGTGCAGGCGGCAGATTCCCTGTAGAATAATAGATCAGGACTGCCGGTGCAGTCCTTTTTTATTGTCTGAACAGCTGTGATAGATCGTGTGCGTGTGGCATATACATTATAATAGTATACCCGACTGCACACTGTCAGGAGCTGCTTTGAACTGTGATGTCGCCTGATCGCGGCGATGATAACGGCAAATTTACTAAAATTAAGTTAAGCGTTTTGCATGACTTCACAATTCTATCAAAATAATTGAAAAATCACTACGTAAGTGTTGCAATTTTATTTGGAGTGTGATATAATATTTGTGTAAGTTCAACAATCTGTGGCATTGGAGGTCGGTGCCGCGATTTGTGCTGTCTTGAAATTTGATTTTTTGTAGAATAATTTCCGCTGGAGTTTGATTTATTATACTAATTGTATATTTATTAGTAAATATTGATAAAAATGGCAGGATTATTTATGTCAAAAAGGCGATTGAAAAGTAACTATTAAAATGATATAATTGTTATTATTAAGACAGTGTGCAACGTTCAAAAGTATTTTTTATGGAGGTGGTTTCATGAAGAGTTTTTCTTATGTCGCCCAGGATGCCAGAAATAAGCAGGTCAAGGGCGTTATCAATGCGGAAACAGAACAGGAGTTCCTCAAGAAAGTAAAGGAAAAAGGTCTGTACGTAAAAGATTATAGGGAAAGCGATTCAGACGAGTCGAAATCATTGTACAAGTTCAACACCAAGGAGCTGGCATTCTGTTGCAGACAGCTCAGCGCCATGCTCAACTCTGGACTTACACTTGTAAAATCGATCGACATTCTCAGAACCGAGCAGGAAAACGAAAAGGCGAAAGCGATCTGGCAGGACATTTACGAAAATGTTCAGAAAGGTGAATCTTTCTCCGCGACCCTCGAAATGCACTCCGGTTCATTCCCGGATTTCCTTATCTCAATGGTCGGCGCCGGTGAGTCATCAGGTTCACTTGATATCATCATGCAGCGTATGTCCGATCATTACATGAAGGAAAACAAACTTAAAAATACCGTAAAGGGTGCTATGATCTACCCGATAATCCTCGCAGTACTCTGCGTAGTTATCGTAATCTTCCTCTTTACGTTCATCATGCCGACGTTCATTGACATGTACGAAGATCCGTCGAAGATGCCTGCACTGACCAAGATAATGGCAGCGATCAGTGACTTCCTCAAGACCAAGTGGTACTTGCTGATAATCATTGTAGTAGGTGCCTTCTTCGGCTTCAGGTATGCGATGAAAGTACCGAGTTTCCGATTGAAAGTCCATAGATTGATGATAAAGGGCAAGGGCTTTGGTCCTCTCGTTACAAAGATCTACACCGGACGTTTCGCTCGTACACTCTCATCTCTCTACTCAAGCGGTATCCCGATGGTAGAGTGCCTCGAAAAGTCATCAGCCGTACTCGGCAATGCTTACATAGACGAAAAGTTCGTCGATGTTGTTGACGAGGTAAAACAGGGCGAGACCCTCTCTGCTGCTATCACAAGAACAGAGATATTCGAACCCATGTTCACCTCAGTTCTTTACGTTGGTGAAGAGTCCGGTGCACTTGACTCTATCCTTGAAAAGACAGCTGAGTATTACGAAGACGAATCCGATTCTGCTGTACAGCGACTGGTATCCATGGTAGAGCCTATCCTGCTCATATTCATGGGTGTCATCATCGGTCTTGTAGTTGTCGGAATCTATCCCGCACTCTACGGCTCATTCGAGAGCATCGAAAACGAATAATACGGAAAGGTGGAAAGATAAATGCTTTCATTTGATATTACCGACAGAAATATACGTGTCGTTAAGGGTACAGAAAGCAACGGAAAGATAAGGATCAGTTCCGCTGCTACTCTCAACATTGAAGAGGGACTTATAGTAAACGGTCATGTTAAGGACGTTCCAAACGTTGCAACACAGATCAACGGAGTCCTCAAGAAGAACAAGATGCCTGACAAGGAAGCGATCGTTTCGATCTCCTCCAACCTCACGATCTTCAAGGAAATGAACGTTGCCAAGGTAAAGAATCAGGATTTGCAGAAAGTTGTTAAGCAGCAGATGCAGGCTGAGCTGAACCTTGATGATACATACAGCGTATCCTATATTATAGTAGGTGATGCTGAGAGGACAGATGAAACAAGTGAGCCTGCTTACAGGATCCTTGCTACTGCCTGCCCCAATGAGATCGTAAACAGCTATCGTGAAGTATTCAAGCTCCTCGGTATCTCACTCAGATCAGTAATGATCGGATGCAATTGTATCACAAAGGTACTTCTTGCTGATACAAAGATCAAGTCCAAGATGCCTCTGCTTGCTGTACAGATCGATAACAACTTCATATCACTCAACCTCTATGAGCAGGGACAGCTTTCATTCTCACGTTTCGCTTCCATCGACGCAGCTGACTACGGCTACTCAGATGACTATGTATTCGAAGCAGTAAACGAGAACATCTTCCGTATGTTACAGTTCCACAGGAGCCGCAGCACAGGAGAGACTATTGAGAACGTTATCTTCTACGGTGATACTCATGAGTATGTAAGACTTACAGATGAACTTGAGAAGCTCGATCTGAAGACCAGCCTCATTAATGTTCCTCCGCAGATCCACGGTCATGAGAACCTTGAGTTTTCTCTTTACGCTAACGCTATCGGCGCTATGTTCAAGAGAAACAAGGAAGTTGAAAAGATCAACCTTCTTGAAACTGACCTCGGTACAGCTGTAAAGAACAAGATCAAGAGCGACAGCTCAGGAAATCTTGTGCTTGCTGCATGCATCGGCATTGCACTTATCGCAACAGGTGCTTGGTATGCTGTACAGGCAATGAGAGATAAGGCTGTAAAGAACGATATCGACGATATCGACAAGTATCTCACAAGTGCCAGCACACTCAGAGATCAGGCTGAAGAAGTGAGACTTACTGCGCTCAGGGATCAGGTAGCTGTTTATCACGATGCGATGAAGAATGCTGATGACGCTTTCAAGTCACAGCCTGTCATCAACGGTGAGAAGATCGACGCGTTGATCGATACTATCACTAAAATGCAGGATAAGTATAAGTCAGCAAAAACAGATTTTGCGTTCAACGGCTATGAAGATGGAATTATTAGCATGACTATAAAATCGGATGCTTCTGAGGACATGGCACAGAAGTTCCCTGCTGATTATGTTCTGGAATCCATGAAGCTTAAGGGCAAGGATAATAAGCCTTATTTCGGAGCTTGCGGTTATGAGGGATACATAGTTGAGCCTGATGAAGAAGAGGAAGAGACACAGGCACCTGAAGACAGCGAGAATCCTGATGAGAATGCAGAGCCCAGAAGACAGGAAAGAAGAGATTCCGATGATGAGGAAAAGCCTGACAGATTCTCATTTGATGTGTCCTTCCAGCTCAACGGCAGACAGAGCGCATATGTAGCTGACGATGCTGAAGAGACAACGGAAGCTGAATAATTGAAGGGAGGCTGATTCAAAATGAAATTGAATTACAGAGACAAGGTAATACTTGGTGTATTCCTTGCTATAGTTATAGTTGTTGCAGGTTATCTTGCTCTTATCAAGGGCAAGACCGCAGATATAAAAACACATAAGTCCACACTTTCCACAAAACAGTCGGAAGAGTCTAAGGTAAAAGCGCAGATTGCACGAATTCCTGGTCTTAAGGAGGATATCACTACTTCCGCAAAGGAAGCCAATGACATTACAAAGAACTTTGTCAAGATGGCTAACGTTCAGAACACTCCTACTCTCGACCAGTACATGCAGCACTATGCCGACAAGAACGGCATAAGACTTGATAGCCTTGAACTGACAGGTATGACAGACACTGAACTTGCGTACTATTACATCGAGCCGCTTGAGGTAGGCGAAGACCTCAGAACAGTATCTGATCTCAGCGGAAAACTTCAGGCAAACTACGATGAAGAAAATGCTGAGAAGAATCAGCTTGAAAACAGGGAAAAAGAAACACTTATCCAGACACAGTATGCTTTCACGGCTCATGGCACAAAGGAACATCTCTGGAACTTTATGTCAGATATTGAGAACTGCAAGGAAGCAATAATCATCAACGAGCTCCACTTCGCCCTCAGAGAAGAAGAGGAAGAAGAGGAGGACACTGAGGAGGCTACAGTAGCTTCTGATGAGGAAGAGGAAGAAAAGCAGCTCTACATTACAAACTTTGAAGACGATACAGAATTAGATATACAAGTTGTCATTTCACTCTATTCAGTTTACGACGCACAGGCTCCTGCCCTTGAACTCAGCACAGAAGAAGCTGAATAAACCACCTCTGCACATAAGTTATTGAGAAAATATAACTTGAAAGGCGGTAAGAAAGATGAAAACTGAGAGAAAAAGAACACTAAAGGGCACGGTTCTGTTTACAGTCGTATCGGTCATGGCACTAATGATCATCGTTCTGACAAGTACGCTGGCTATGGCTACAGCGGCAAACAGAAGAGCTCACAAATCATACGCCTCATCACAGACATCCTATACTGCGCGTGCTGCTATCGACAGTATCCTCGCGGCAATGAGTGCCGACAAGGACTTCGCTAACGCGGTCGGCGGCATAAAGAGCGCAGCTGGCAACTTCGACGTTATCGTTGACATGCAGGATCCTTCGCTGGGTACTATCGACAAAGCAAGAGTCGAGTACGCCGGTGTAAAGCAGATGTACGATCCCGAGCAGAAGAAATGGGTAAAGAAGACACTGCTCAAGGTAACTGCTGATGTAACACTCAACGGCGAAACAACAACTATTTCATCACATGTAATAATCGATCCCGTTGGAGGCGGCGGCGGCGGCGGCGGCGCTCCCTTCGTTACAATGGGCCAGGCAGAAGCCAAAAACCATGTTAATGGTTTTGGCGGTACATTCCTTGGAATGGGTATCAATGATATGTCTGCCGGTGAGTATTTCAAAAAAATCAAAGATGGTACTATTGATGATCTTACTGGAGAGCCTACTGCTTTGAAAAAGGTGAATGGTGAGTGGCAGTATTGGTCAGGTGATACGTTTGACGTTGGTCGAGATTACGATGCATATGAAGCTCCATTTGTTATCAACGGCTCTTGTAATGTAAATACAAAGCTGAGTTGCATAATTCAAAAGTATGGCACGGGCATGGTTGTCTGGGGAGATATGGAAACACATGCAAAAGACTGCTTGAACATTACTTCTTTCGGTGGTGCTGCTGGTGATAAAGAAGGCACTATAAATGTTTGGGTTGACAAAGATAATGCTGGACCTCGTGCTTTGAGTTTTATAGAAACACCATATCTTTATGTTGACGGTAAACTGGATTTCATAGATGGCGTTGAGGGCATTGGAAGTGGTAATATACCACTGAATATATTCTGTGGAAGTATCTATAACGGTAGCAACAATTTTGAGTTTAAAGCTGATGTGTACTGTATGGATGAAGATGCTAAATCTGTTATTAATACCACTGGAGGTAAGTTGTATAACTGGTCTAATTCAGTGTGGAAAGGCGGATTAAGCTATTCCGCAGTAGGTGGAGCGTTCAACTCGAAGGGCAATCTTGAAGTTAATGGAAACGGCTGTGAATTTAAAGGTGATGTAAGAGTAGCTGGCGATGTGACGTTCAATGGTAATGTGACCGTGAATGGCGACCTCGTTGTTGGTGGGCATTTACAGAATAATGGCAACTTAATTGTAACTGGAAATGTATATGTTGATTCTGCATCCGGTAATAATATAACAGCCGGCAGTAAATCGCTTAAAACAGGATATAAAGAAATAGATGAAGAGTGTATACCTGTTGTAAGGTATGGAAACTTTGGCTGGGCAAAACCGGCAATACTGGAACAGGGCGCTGGCAAGTATAACGCTATACCTATAGGGAACGATGAATTTGAGTTTACTTATTATGAATTCGACTGGCAGGTTGGCGATGCAATATGGAATGCTAACTTTGTACAGAGTATGAGTGGTGTTAATAGCGGAAATATATTTGACTATGTTAAAGATGCTAAAGATGGTGGAAGCATCCCCACTTATGCAGTCGTTATAGATACTAACACTAATAAGCCAGTTGACAATCCCGGAAAAGCGTATTCAATGAGCGGCATAAAATTTAAGGGGAATCCAGTTAATTCAGTGGCATCTTACGGAACAGATATTTATCCACAGCTTGCTGAGAGAGGCGTATTATTAGGCTTAGAGCAGGCAACTGACGGGGAAGGTCATCTCATAGATATTGATCAGACTAAGTTGTTGACGACGGTTCCTGAATATACCTCAAAGTGGAGCCTTAAAGATAATGCAGATAAGGTCGAACCAGTTAAAGGAAAAAAGATAAACATATCAACTACAGATGAAATCACTGAAAGTGTGCTGATTGAATCAACACATTTCCAAGGAAACGGAAAGAAGATTACTATCAAACGTCCGGCTGGTGAGGGTGAACTATGGGTTTATCTTAAGAATTCAACAATAGAGTCTACTACTTTTGAAATTGATGATTCTGATGCTAATTGTCAGGGAACAGTGAATTTCTATGTTGAAGGTCATTGTGGACTGTGTAATGGTGTTAAAATTTACACTACAAGCTTTAAGTCACTGCTTGACAGTGGTGATAATTTTGAGATTCTAAGCGATCGTAAAGAGCATGGATATTTATCACAAACAACCAATGTTATGCCGATTCCTTGCGTGAAAATGTATTCAGCAGGTGATGAACACCTGAATGAGCCCAATGTAAATGATAGGGATACAACGTTAAATATTAACAACGGATTCTTCTTTACAGGCTTTATTGTTTCTCCATACCTTACACTTATAGCTGATACTGTGCCTACTACATACGATACTGAGATTCTATCGCATTGCTATTACGACGGTGCTCTGCTTAGTAAAGTTAACAAAACGGCAAGCGGATTGTCAAGAATTTCAGTAGTAGGATGTATGGATATACATCAACTTACCACTACACCAGGTGGAAGCGGTAATAACCTGACAGTTCTCTACATCAACGAGAATGACTCCGGTGAAGGGACCAAGACGGCAGCTAACGGCAAGTTCAGCTACGCAGCTGTTGACTACGACGCATATTAAGGAGGGGTGACACGATGAAAACACGCAAGAAGAAACTGCGCGGAATGACGCTGGTCGAGTGTATCATCGCTATCGCAGTTTTCGCCGCGATGACTCTGCTCCTTGCAATGTTCGGTACAGCAGTTGAAGCAAATATCAGACATTCCCGCGAGACAAGCAATAAAGTCGTGACCGAAGGCCCTATAGCCGAGGCTCAAAACAAAGACGCTTCGCATCTTGTCAAGAAAAGTCTTGAAATAAGCGTTTCAAAAACTAAAAAAGACAGTGAAAGTGGCGAGTTCGTGGCAGATGGCAATGCTATTAAGATCAAAGGCGACGTTTACAAGGTAAACCCCGACGTTCCGGTATTGCCGAAGGACGAAGAGGGAAACCCTGTAGTAAATGACAGCGCAAGCACAAACAAATATGACTTCCAGTTTGTTGATGTTGAGATTCCCGAACCCACAACAAAGAAGAGCGACTAAGGAGGGGAGAGCTATGAAGGATCGTAAGGTTTTAAAGGGCTTTACCCTTGTAGAGCTCATCGTGGTAATGGCTATATTCAGCGTTATCATGCTGGGCGCGATGCAGTTCTTTGATCCTGTAAACAGGATGAGAAAGCGTGCCTCCATTGAGGAGGCAAACGCTGCTGCGGTCGACAATATGAAGAATTATCTCGAAGGTTCACTCAGATATGCGGATTGTATCGAAGTGTATGTGGGAAGCCTGACTGATAAGGACGGCAATGAGATCAATTCAAAGCAGGCAGCTCAGATATTCGTTGACAATCACTTCCAGAACGTTCCAAAGGAAGGTTCTGATAAAGGTGAACCCCTCGAAGGAAGAGTCCGTGTGCTGAAGATTGACAATGCCGACGGCGGAAAGGTCTATGAGACTGAGTATAACTTCAAAGCCGGCTGCACATACGACGTTTATAAAGACGGCACATTCGTTGAGAAGAAGACCGTTAAATCCGGTATCTTCGACGCAGTTGCTGAGCATCAGGTAATAAATGAGGCTTACTACGATAACTACGATTTCACATTTATTCCCGGCTACAATCAGATAGAGCGTCTCGATAAGGCAAACGCTGAAAGCTACGGCTTCGATACATCTTATGACAACGCTGAGACAAATTACTCGTATGTTATCCCTTCACCCGTTCAGGTCGCTAAGTCTGACGGAACAGTGGATGAGATCGTTTATCCTGATTTCACACCTTCAATGTTTTCACTGAGCGTTGTGACTCATGAGAAGGAAAACGCTGTTATGAGCGTAACAGACAGTGTTGTACCGGACGAAACGGTTTCAGTATTCAGATCGCCTATGGCACTCTCGAATATCAACCTTTCACTGGTAAACATCAACACAGGTTATGCCAAGTTCAGAACGGCAAGCTACGGTCCTTTAAGATGGGACGGTAACATGTGCCCGGACGGCAAAGAACACGTCTACGGTGATATGATAAAGGATGATGAGGGCAATGTAAGGTTTGAGAAGATAACCAATGCTGCTCCTTTCATCAGACATTCAGACGCTGAAGGCGACTGCATCTACTTTGTATACTCTATAACAGAGCAGAAGTAAATAAATAAAAAACAGGCAGCAGTTCAAATGCTGCTGCCTGTAATTTATTTTTGCCATATCAGTTTTTTACTTTAAGGAAGCCAAGATACCAATCAGCAAGCTTCGGTCCCCAGAGCGCTGCGAATGCAATGCCTATCGACAGG
Organism: Ruminococcus flavefaciens; assembly: GCA_002373775.1. Lineage (GTDB taxonomy): Bacteria > Bacillota > Clostridia > Oscillospirales > Ruminococcaceae > Ruminococcus > Ruminococcus flavefaciens_M. Next base: position 13,740 of record DFJW01000071.1, read on the forward strand.
AAAGGTCCGAAAGCAAATTTAGAATTTCCTGTCACACGCTTGTTTATCACACCTACAACAGCAGCTGTGATAACACCTATCAATGCTGAAACGATAATAGCCTTTGTTCCGAGGTAAGCGCCGGCTGCGAACATCAGTATCGTATCGCCGAGTTCAATTGCGCGGAAATCCTCGCCCATCTTCTTCTTTATGATGCCTCTGCTGACTTCACCGATCACGAAGAATGGTACGCTTATCACAAGTGCACCGATTATCCGTTCGCTGATCGTACATCTGTCAGTGAGAAGCTGAGAAGGAACTGCAAGAAGAAAGATGATCGCAACGATTATCATGTCGATCTCCATCGTGTCCCAGTCCATGAAGCCGACTACGATGAGCAGCGACATAAGAACGCAGGTTATTATGGAGTCAGGATTGAAGTCCAGCACATACATGGTCAGTATGTACATGATACCGTTGAGACTTTCAACGATGGGATACCTCACAGAGATCTTCTCACCGCAGTTATGACATTTTCCGCGAAGGAAAAGCCAGCTGAATACAGGTATGAGATCAATGGGACGTATCTTAGTGCCACAGGTCATACAGTGAGATGAACGTTTTATAAGTGATTCGTGGCGCGGAAGTCTGATTATCACAACGTTCAGAAAACTGCCTATGCAAATGCCGAACAGAAATACTATAGTGTAAAACATGATCTTGAACGACAGCATCGCATATTCATCGTGCAGCGAGTTGAAGAATACATTCATTGTTTTACCCTCCTTTACATTATAATAGTACATACCTATTATAACATAAAAAGCGGAAATTTCAAGTGTTATTCCAAATTAAAAATTAAAAAGCAAAATTTTAATAAGCGGAGGTTTGTTATGAGAAACGAGAGAATTGGTGACTACTTAGTCAACCAGGGACTTATCACGGATGAGCAGCTGAAGCAGGTCCTTGCAGCTCAGAAGGAGTCCAACGGTACGAAGAAGTTCGGCGACGTTGTTGTCGAACTGGGCTTTATGTCAGAAGTAAACTTTGCGAAGGCTCTGGCAGGAAATCTGAGAGTACAGTATGTTGACCTTGATAATATCGAGATCAATACCGAAGCTGTACAGAAGGTTCCGGAAGCTCTGGCGAGAAAGCATACTCTTATCGCTATCAACGTACAGGGAAAGCGTCTTACAGTCGCTACCAACGATCCTGTAAACTTTATCGCACTTGAGGATATCAAGGTATCTACAGGTATGGATACTATGCCCGTTCTGGCTACTACCTCCGCGATAAACAAGGCTATCGGAAAGAACTACTCCATGCAGAACGTTGACAGCGTTGTTGGTGAGCTCGCTGCAATGAACAACGATCTCGGTACAATGGAGGATGAGGAGTCCAAGGACAGAGTTGAAAGTGCTCCTATCGTTAAGCTGGCAACAACTATCATCGAGAACTCTTACCGTGCGGACGCTACCGATATCCATATCGAGCCTTTCAAGACTTATACCCGTATCCGTATCCGTGTAAACGGCGACCTTGTTGAACTGATGAACATTTCAAGTGCCGTACACAGTGCGCTTACTACAAGACTTAAACTCATAAGCGGTATGAACATCGCTGAAAAGCGTATCCCGCAGGACGGTCGTTTCACACAGGTCGTTGACGGAACTACACTGGATGTCCGTGTATCCTCACTTCCTATGGTAAGCGGTGAAAAGATAGTTATCCGAATCCTTTCGACTGGTCAGATCGCTCTTCGTAAGATCACTGACCTTGGTATGTCAGACTACAACTACCAGCTCTTTGAATCAATGCTCCGCGTACCTCAGGGCGTTATCCTGGTTACAGGACCTACCGGTTCAGGTAAAACTACAACTCTTTATGCGGCTCTCGGTGAGATCGCTAAGCCAAACGTAAACGTCGTAACAGTTGAGGACCCTGTCGAAAAGAATATCGACGGTATCAATCAGTGTCAGGTTAATCAGAAGGCAGGTATGACATTCGCAGCTGCCCTCCGTTCTATCCTCCGTCAGGACCCTGACGTAGTAATGGTCGGAGAAATGCGTGACTCGGAGACCGCAGATATCGGTATCCGTGCCGCTATCACCGGACACTTGGTTCTTTCAACTCTCCATACTAATGACGCTGCTTCTACAGTTGTCCGTCTTGTTGATATGGGCGTTGCTCCTTACATGGTCGCAACTTCACTTATCGGTGTTATCGCTCAGCGACTTGTTAAGGTACTCTGCGCTGAATGCAAGACTCCCAGAATGTCAACTCCCGAAGAGAATGAACTCATGGGCGTAAACCAGTCCATCCAGATCTATGAGCCCTGCGGATGCCCGGCATGCAACAACACAGGATACAAGGGCAGAACAGCTATCCATGAGATCATCCACTGTTCAGCTAACGTTCGTAGTATCATTGCTGCCAACGGAAGCAAGGAAGAGATCGAGAGCGCAGCTAAGGCTAACGGAACAAAGCTCCTTCGTGATAACGTATCTGAGCTCGTACAGGCTGGTATGACATCTATCACTGAGCTTATCAGAACTACATATACAGTATAATAACGGGAGGAACTCTATCATGGGTATTATCAATATTCACCGAATTCTTGACGAAGTCAGACTCCTTGGCTGTTCTGACCTTCACTTCACAAATGCTATAGCTCCTGTAGTTCGTCTCAACGGTACTCTCAGAACCATGCGTTCACAGTACCCGGAAATGGACGAAGAGGAGATACTGGACATCATTCATCAGATGACAAATGATGCTCAGCAGACAAGCGTAAATAATCATCATGATACTGACTTCTCGTTCCAGACAAGAAGCGGATACCGTCACCGTGTAAACGTGTACTTCCAGAAGGGCAAGCCGGCGATCGCTATCCGACTGCTGAGAAATGATATCCCGACTCTTGAGGATCTCGGACTTCCTCCGATACTTGCTGACTTCTCAATGCGTCCCCGTGGACTGGTTCTTGTAACAGGTCCTACCGGTTCCGGTAAGTCAACAACTCTCGCGGGTATGATCGACTTCGTAAACCTCAACAGAAGTGCGCATATCATCACAGTAGAGGATCCTATCGAGTACGTTCACGAGCATAAGAGATGTATGGTAAACCAGCGTGAGATCGGCGACGACGTTCCTGACTTCGCACTTGCTCTCCGTGCTGCTCTTCGTGAGGACCCCGATGTTATCCTCGTAGGAGAAATGCGTGACTTCGAGACTATCCAGGCTGCCGTAACCGCTGCCGAGACCGGACACCTCGTAATGTCCACACTTCATACAACATCCGCCGCTGATACTATCAACCGTATCATCGACGTTTATCCCGAGCATCAGCAGCAGCAGATCCGTACACAGCTCGCTAACAACCTCGTAGCCGTAATCTCTCAGACACTTATTCCTAAGAAGGACGGCACAGGACGAGTTGCTGTAATGGAGATCCTCAACGTTACAGACGCTATCGCAGCAATGATCCGTGATAACAAGATCCACCTCATCCAGTCCGCTATCCAGACCGGTAAGCAGCTGGGCATGATGTCTCTGGATCAGGAGCTTGCACGTCTCGTAAAGAACAATGTCATAAGCGAAGTAGACGCTATCGACAAGGTTCTGGACAAACAGGAATTCTATCGCTTCCTTGCACAGCTCTGATAAAGAAAAAATGCTCTCAGGCGGACGTGATGTCCGCCTGATTTTTTATATGAAATCAGGGGAAATGAGCAGCCTAATTATGAATGAAGTTAAAACAAATAACAGCAAAATCACCCGATTGTTGCATTTGTACAATACGACAATATAAAACCTGTAAAAATTGCCGGAGCACATCAGAAAAAGTCGTATTTTACATCCTTTGCCGGGTGAGAAATAGCATAATGCTTCAAATATCCTGTTCATAATTTTTTAATTGATGTATACACTTTGTTATCAGACGAAATTAAATCGGAACCATAGCAGTTGAATATTACAAATTGTATATGTAATTATGAATATTACGCTCAATTAAGTAAAATAGTTAATTAGTTCACGGATTATTGTGCACTTTGACGAAAACTGCATCAAAAAAAGCCCGTTTTGAACCCCAGATGTAAAAAATGCTTTTTTGCACAGTTATTTTTTCAAAAAGTGTTGACATTCTATGAATAAAGTGCTATACTATAATCACAGGGAAGGGAAAGGGAGACAGCCCAGAGGAAAGCGAATCCAAAGGGTGCCCGATCTCTCAAAGAAAAAAGTGACACAGTCACGAATCTATTTTAATAAGGAGGGTTTTCTTATGAAAACTACAAAGAAAGGTTTTACACTTATTGAGCTCATCGTTG
>DFJW01000071.1:18093-26519 GCA_002373775.1 Ruminococcus flavefaciens
ATTGAGCTCATCGTTGTTATCGCAATCATCGGTGTTCTCGCAGCAATCCTCGTTCCCGCTATGATCGGCTACGTTCGTCAGGCGAAGATCAGAACAGCTGATGAGGCTGCTACATCCATCAAGAATGGTATCAACGCTGGTCTTACTGACCTCATGGGAGCAGGTAAGGACGTAAGTAATCTCTCTGGTTCTTGGAAGGACCTTAGCGGACTGCAGACAGCAGCAGCAGCACCCGGTACTCTTTCACAAGCTACCGAGGACGATCTTAAGCCTTATGTTAAGGAATACTTTGACGAGATCGATAAGGTAGACGGTGCTTACTTCATCAAGGAAACATCTTGTGTCGGCGTTGTATGCTCTGTTGATGGTACTTACTGGGGTTCATATCCTACAGGTAAAATCACATCTAAGAATTATAAGAGCGGAGCTGAACTCAATTCTAATAAAGACGCAGCTGCTAAGAAGACAGCTGCAGAAGGTCTTGTTGGAGATTTCACTGACTAATTTTATCTTTTGATTAAAAAATCTCTCCCGCGAGGGAGAGATTTTTCTTTAATGAACTATGGCAAGTAAGAATTCTTTTATTTTACCTATATTAACATTCGTTTCGGGTGCCGTTGTTGGTGCTGCACTTGTTAATCACGTTTTTAAGATTGACAATAAAAACAATGCCGAGATAAGTGTGATTAATGAGATACATGATTTGCTTTCAAGTAATAACGTTGATGTTCCAGATAATGACTATACAAGAAATAGTGTTATCAACGGATATCTTGCTTCGTTGGGCGATAGGTATGCGCTTTATAGTAATTATGATACGTCCTCAGTTTGGGGTTATTCAGAAATATTTAATGAATCTCCTATAGCTGTTGGATGCGGCTTTTCTGTTGCTTATGATATGGTTGGAGTCCCTTATATAAATAATGTAATAGCAGGCGGAATTGCTGATGCAGCAGGTTTGAAGAGTGGAGATGTGATTATTTCAGTTGATAATTATGAATCTGATCCTTCGGATTCTAAATTTTTGAATCATTTTTATGGTGGTGAAAGGACTAAGTGCACTGTAAAGGTTAAACGCTTAAATACAGAGTTATTAATTTCATTTAATAGACATAATGATGATCTGGCTAAGACATTGTATGCTGATGTTTCAAAACTTGAAGATATCAATTATATTAGATTAGGGAAATTTAGTCGTAACATGTTTGAGACGCTGATTAACAGTTTAGATAATATAGACACAGATCATGCTGATGCTATTATAGATTTGAGGAATAATCCAGGCGGAGATACAGGTGCGGCTGTAGATATTGCAGCTTTTCTTGGCGCTCCAGGCAATGTTTACTTCCACAGTTATTTCGGCAATGATGATGTTATCATGCCAACGTGTGAGGAACGGTTCCAATCTGGGAAAATAGTGGTTTTAGTTAATGAAAACACCAAGAGTTCTGGTGAAATACTAACATCTCTTCTTAAACAATACAAAAATGCAACTATTGTAGGCGAGCAAACATATGGTAAAGGCGTTTATCAATTAAATTTTAGCCTTAGTAATGGTGGTAGGTTTAGATACACCGATGGCTATTATACAGTCGGTGAATGGGAAAGTTATAATGGTATTGGCATTACTCCTGATATTGAAGTAAGTATGAACAGCTCACTTATCGGGACAGATGACGATATACAATTGAAAAAGGCTTTGGAATTATTGCAGTAGCTTGTCTATTTACTACGGACAGCTATTATTCAGAAATAATATTGGGGGTGTTTGCATGAAAAAAACGAAGGGATTCACACTTATTGAATTGATCGTGGTTATAGCTATCATAGGCGTTCTTGCCGCTATTCTTGTGCCTGCTATGATCGGATATATCAGACAAGCAAAGATAAGAACTGCGGATGAAGCGGCAACTTCCATTAAAAATGGTGTTAATGCTGCATTATCTGATGTTCTTGTATATTCTCAGCTTAGCGGATCAGGTTGGGAAGACTTTGATGGCTCAGCTTATAAGGATGCAAGTAAAGGCTCTGGATGGACTGCTGCATCTGGATTAACGTTTACTCAGGGTAGTGGAAAGTATGCTACGTTAGAAGATGCTTTTCATGATTTTGTTATTGAATACTTTGCGGATTTTCCCGATACTGAAGGTTCAGCATACATAACTGAAGGAATTTGCGTTGCAGTTGTTCTTACGGTCGATACTCAGTACTGGGGGGCATATCCTGCCGGAGCTATCACTTCTAAAGACTACAAGAGCGGTGCAACAATGGATTCACCTGGTCTTGCAAATGCAAAGATATGCGTAAATAAGTACGACAGTTCTATACCTGCTGCGTGATATTTTGGCTCTTTGCACAATAATATCCCTGAAAAATTGTGAGGGGAAATTATCGCTTAATATTGACAATTTATGAATTGTTTGGTATAATGTAATTGGATGAATGTTTCCCTATTTTTCGGAGGTGTTTATATATGAAGACTAAAAAAGGTTTTACACTGACTGAGCTGATTATCGTACTGGCAGTCATGGGTATACTCGCTGCTGTTCTTGTTCCTTCTTGGAACTACCTTATCAGCAAGAACGAGATAAATAAAAACAACGATTATTCACGCATCGTATTCAATGCAGCCCAGACGGAGGCTACAAAGGCTAAGTTCAGGGAGCGCAAGGAGGTCACTACTTACCAGACTTCCACTAATCCAACTGAAAAGGCAAATGCTCTGAAGAATATATACTTCGGCGGTCATGCAAGCGGAGATTTCTATTTCTACTGGGACGGTGAAGAGGGATATGCCTGCGATGCTGCCGGAAATAAGCTCGATGATGCGAATGCAGCTCTTGATGCGAATTTTGCTAAGGCTATAAATCGTGTTTTTGATTACTCGGATAAAGTTGAATACAAGATCTACATCAGTGATTATACTGTAAAATCGGTTTGTTGTCTTGGGGCTCGTGCATATTGTGTAGGTTCTTATCCTACTACACAGGACAAGAAGACTGACAATGATGACATCGTGGGCTACGACATGTCAACTATTGTTCTTGATTAAGCAGCATGGTAATTTAATAACAGATCATTGAAGGACTGCGGCTTCGCAGTCCTTTTTTTGCAGAAAATAAATACAGGAGCGGAATATGAAAAGAAATATACTTATAATCGACGATGACAGCGACCTTTCATTCATTATCTCAGACATGCTTGAAAACTACGGCTACAGTGTGACATGCGCGGAAACTGCTGAGGAGGCTTTCTCACTGCTGGAGAACAACACCTACCATTTGCTGCTGCTTGATATAAATCTTCCTGACTCCACGGGATTTGAGATATGTCAGGAACTCAGGCGCGTATCTACAGTACCTGTGATCTTTGCAAGTGCGCGAACAAGTGAGACCGACCGCATAACCGGATTCGATATCGGCGGCGATGATTTCCTTCCCAAGCCCTATTCAATGAACGAGTTGCTCTCCCGTGTAAATGCGCTTATCAGACGTACATACGGTTTCGGCAAGGAAGAGCGCGTCGTCAGTTTCGGAAACGTGAACGTTGACCTGAATGCGCGAACTGTAGCTAAGAACGGAAACGTGGTATCCCTGTCACTGCGTGAGTTCGATCTGCTTGCCTGCCTTTGCGAGCATATAAACAATGCTGTCCCGAAGGATCAGCTGCTTTCAGAAGTATGGGGGGCATTTTCTATGGTCGAGGCATCAACGCTGACCGTGCATATCCGCTGGCTCAGGGAAAAGCTGGAAGACGATCCTGCAAAGCCTGAATTCATCAAGACTGTTTTTAAAGTCGGCTACATGCTGGAGGTGCAGTAATGAGACGGATGCTGATGCGTGTTACGATACTGTTTGCGATGCTGATCGTCGGTATCACTGCGATATTTTACATTTCAGATAAAAACGAAGATCCGGAATATGAAAAGTCGGTGCAGGTCGTATCCGCCAATGAGATAGAGCAGCTTATTCGTTCCGGACATACAGAAGAAGCGGCTGAACAGGCAGAACAGCTGAAGACTGAGATCCGTGAACTCAGCGTTGGTAAGGACGATACCGGCCGCTTGTTCATTATGTGCGGAGTCTCACTGGGATTTGGGCTTCTGGTCTCGTTGTATATATACCTTGCGATAATACGTCCGTTCAACAAGATGCAGGTATTTGCGAACCAGATTGCAAGAGGAGATTTTGATGTTCCTCTGAATTATGAGCGGACCAATTATTTCGGAAGTTTTACATGGGCTTTTGACAGCATGCGCCGTGAGATAACCAAATCCCGGGCATGTGAACGCGAAGCCATAGTGAATAACAAAACGGTCATAGCCACGCTTTCCCATGATATAAAAACGCCGATCTCTTCCATAAGAGCATACGCGGAGGGACTTGAAGCGAATATGGATAATTCCCCTGAAAAGCGCCGTAAGTATCTTTCGGTAATCATGAGAAAGTGCGATGAGGTATCAAAACTTACTAATGACCTTTTTCTTCACTCCATATCTGACCTTGAAAAGCTGAAGATGGTCCCTGAGAGATTCGAGATATGCGGGTTTGTCATGGAGGCACTTGCCGAACTGAGTGCAGAGCACAATGATATAGTATTTGAGAAGCCTTGTTTTTCGGCTGATGTAATGGCGGATAAAAAACGTCTGCTTCAGCTTATCGAAAACATCATAAATAATGCCCGCAAGTATGCGAAAACAGAGATCAACGCCCGTCTTGAAATGGAGGACGGTTGTGTCAGACTTTGCCTGCGCGATCATGGAAATGGCATACCTGATGAAGATATGCCGTTCATTTTTGAAAAATTCTACCGCGGACACAATTCCGGCGATGAGCAGGGTTCGGGACTCGGCCTGTATATAGTCAAGTACATTGCGGATAAGATGAACGGAAAAGTGTCTCTCAGAAATTTGAAGGACGGACTCGAAGTAACGCTGGAATTGCCGTGTGCGGATTGAGTGGTTTGAAACATGCTTTCCTTAAGGACTTCTTAATAAGAATCAGGCTATAATACATTTAGAAAAACGATCGGAGGAGAGCTATGAAAAACGTTATTCTGTCATCCGAGAAACTCTGCAAGAGTTTTGCACATAACGGAAATCAGGTACATATATTATCTCATGTGGATATTGAAATCTATGAAGGGGACTTCACTGTTATAATGGGTTCATCCGGTTCCGGAAAATCCACACTTCTGTATGCACTCAGCGGTATGGATAAGGCAACTTCCGGAAAAGTCTTTTATAAAGGAGAAGATATCGTCGGGCTGAAGGAAAAGAAGATCTCTGAACTCAGAAAAAGAGAGTTCGGCTTTATCTTTCAGCAGATGCACCTTGTAAGCAACCTTTCACTGTTTGAGAATATAGCTGTTCCCGGATACCTTTCCGGCAAGGGCAGCAACAGTGAGGTAAAGGCGCGTGTCAATAAGCTGATGGAGCAGATGAATATATCTCATATCGCTTCCCATCTTCCTTCACAGGTCTCCGGCGGTGAACAGCAGCGGTGTGCGATAGCGAGAGCGGTCGTGAACGAACCTGCGCTGATATTCGCCGATGAGCCTACAGGTGCGCTCAACAGACGCAATACCAAAGATGTTCTTGACCTGCTGACAGAACTGAATACAAAAGGACAGAGCATTCTTATGGTAACTCATGACCTTCACGCTGCGCTCAGAGCGACAAGACTGCTCTATCTTGAGGACGGAAAGATCATCGGTGAACTGACGCTCCCGGCTTACACTTCTGAAGATGAGAAGAGCAGGGAAGTACAGGTGAATTCATGGCTCACATCAATGGAATGGTGAGGTGAGCTGATATGAAGGACATACTGACGCTGCTGAAGGCGAATATCCGATACAAGCGAGGTTCGTTCATAAGTGTTATAATACTTACCGTGATAATCGCAGCTTCGATAACTCTGATACTCAGCATAAAAGACAACAGCGACAACAGCATAGAGAACGCATATGAAAGCGTGAACGCAGGCAACGGAGTTCTTATTTTCAGGGATGAACAGCCGGATGAAGACATAGTCGAGAAGGCAAAAGAACATCCTCTGGTCAAGTCGATCCGGATAGACGAGGCAGTGATATCTAATGAGCAGGAATTTGAAAGTTCAATGTACAGTTCATCGTGGCTGATGCACGATGAAAAGAAAGGATTATTCGAAGTTTTTAATGATGATCTGGACGGTTTTGTGGAAGAGCCTGAGCCGCTCAAGCACGGAGAGATATACATATCTCAGGGAACAAGTGTGGATATCGGCGGAGGATGCGGAGTCGGCAGCACTATAAAACTGAAGGTCGCCGGTGAATACTATGATTTTACAGTAAAGGCTTTGATTCAGGAGCCTATGTTCGGCACTATGGTCATTGGAATGAAAAATGTGTACATCAGCAGCGAGGATTACACTGATCTGTATGAAAAGGCGGAGGCAGCCTCGACTGAAGAACGCCGATACACGGTAAACCTGATGAACCTGTTCAAAACTGATGACTGCGGCATGTCTGACGGGGCATTCCTGCGGACGGTGAATTCTGATACAGGCATAGTGGACTATGCGTCTCTTTCCATAACAAAGGAAGCTCTCATTCACTACACAAAATTACTGCCGCAGGTGGTGATCTCGTCTCTTATGGCGTTCATGCTGATACTGACGTTTATAGTGATAGTTGCCATAGGTCACAGCATATCTACCAGTATAGAGATGAACTACAAGAACCTCGGAGTAATGAAGGCACAGGGATTCACGAAGAACCGGATAAGGTTCCTGTTCGGCGTACAGTATCTGCTGGCAGAGATAATAGGAATGATAGTCGGCGTACTTCTGGCGCTGCCAATGATAAAATTGGTGGGAAATGTATTCCAGCCCATAACTTCGATACTGACAGATACTAATGTATCGCTGATGAAGAGCATCCTGGTAATGCTTGCGATAATAGCGGTGTCAGGAGTATTCATACTGTTTGCGACAGCAAAGATCGGAAAGATATCGCCAATAAATGCGATAAATGACAGCGATGGGGATGTCTATTTCGACAGCAGGCTCAATGTACCTGTATTCGGCAAAGCTCTCGGAACGACTCTGGCGCTCAGGCAGTTCACCTCTGCCAAGCGCAGATATGCAATATTACTGGCGATCGTTGCGGGACTTGTATTCTTTATGGTGACGGTATCGGCGCTTGGTGCGTCATTCACATCTACAAGCGCTATTGAAAGCATAGGCGCGATATACAGCGAACTTGATCTGCAATTCGATGAAGGAGCAGATGAGGAAGAATATATTGATGAAATAGAAGCGACGATAGAAAAATACACCGGGATCGAGAAAAAATACTATATAGAAACGCGCTACTTATCATTTGAAAATGAGCAGATAATGTGTATGATATACAAGAATCCGGAAGTCATTAACACTATCAAGGGCAGACCGCCGAAATACGATAACGAGATATGTGTAACGGAGATAATAAAAGATACATACGGAGTGGGCATAGGTGACGAAGTGACGCTGGGGCACAAGGACAATAAACGGAAGTATATAATTACAGGCTATTACGCCAATTCGGTAGATACAGGTAATAATGCGGCAATGACCTCAGAAGGTGCCCGAAAGCTCGGAGTTGAGCACATAAGGGGGGCGTACTACAAACTTGAGGATCCGGAATACAGCGTTCAGATAGCAGACGAACTAAACGAACGCTTTTCAAGTGTACTGGAAGCGAAAGGCTATACAGAAGAAGAATTGGCGGAAATGACATCAATGTATACTACTGCCGTTGGCGCGATAAAAGCAGTAATATTCGGTTTTTCGATAATCTTTTCACTTGTAGTCGTTATCATGATATGTTCAAGGACGTTCGCACGCGAAAGACGGGATATAGGAATATATAAAGCAATCGGTTTCACATCGCGGCAGCTGCGGGTACAATTTGCACTCAGATTTATGATAGTATCGGCAGTAGGTTCTGTATTTGGAACGCTTTTAAGCCTTGTACTGACGAATAAAATGCTGACAACTCTTCTCAGGGGAGTGGGAATAACGAACTTGCACGTTGAATACAATGCTTCTGTAGTACTGATACCTGCGGCAGTTATATGCGCATGTATCTTTGCGTTCTCATATATAGTGTCGAGAAAGATAAAAAAGGTGAGCACAAGCGAACTTATAACAGAATAAGCCAAGAAACCGCACAGAAATGTGCGGTTTCGTCATAATCCAACAATATGTGGAAGCAAATGTTGAAAACCTTCTGGTTGACAAACGGGATACATAGTGCTATAATAAATAAGTCGCCTGAGGGGAACGAAAAAAATCAAAAAATTCCAAAAAAATCCTGAAAAGGGGTTGACAAACTGGAAAAAGTATGATATAATGAAATTCCTCACCAATGAGGTGATTTGAACAGCAGCTTGAAAATTGAACAAT
>DFJW01000080.1:0-54141 GCA_002373775.1 Ruminococcus flavefaciens
GCTTTAATAATTCTACAACATTTGTAACCGTTTTGTCAAGATTTGAGGCCATACATTCAGAATATTCACAGCAGATCACGTTATCCCCTCTTTCATTTATGTGCATATCTCACAAACAACTTTTAACAGTTTTGTGCATTTCAAGGATCAGCCTTCAAAATTGAATGTCTTCATCTCTGTATTCTCAACAGCCTTGGCGATAAGCGGTCCGAAATCGAAGCTGTTCTGCGCTTTCTCAATGTCGCCGAGCTGAGGTCTCACCTTGGGATGACGTGGAGTGAATACTGTGCAGCAGTCCTCATAGGGCAGCGTAGAAATGTCAAATGTATCTATTTTACGCGCTATATCTATTATCTCAGTCTTGTCCATTCCGATGCAGGGACGAAATACAGGTATACGGCACACCGCATCAGTACATGCGATGGCTGCCATTGTCTGGCTCGCGACCTGTCCAACGCTCTCGCCCGTAATGAGAGCAAGGCAGTTGTCCTTCTCAGCAATGCGCTGTGCTATCTCCATCATGAGTCTTCTCATTATAATAGTAAAGAACTCTTCAGGGCAGTTGTCCTTTATCGCTTCCTGTATCTCAGTAAAGGGGACGCAGTAGAATGCGATGCCTCCGCACCAATCAGTCAGCTTTTCACACAGCTGCTCAACTTTCAGCTGTGCGCGGTCAGATGTATACGGCGGGCTAACATAGTGAATAGCAGCTATGTGAACACCTCTTTTTGCCATCATCCAGCCGGCAACAGGGCTGTCGATACCGCCTGACAGCAGAAGCAGTGCTTTTCCGCTGCTTCCCACAGGAAGTCCGCCTGCTCCCTTCAGATTCTCTGCGTGGATATACGCGTTCGTATCGCGTATCTCAACAGTCACAGTGACCTCAGGCTCTTTCACGTCAACTGTGAGTCCGGGGAACTTTTCAAGGAGCTTTGCGCCGAGTTCCATACATATCTCAGGCGATTTCATCGGAAATGCCTTGTCCGCACGCTTGGCATTGACCTTGAATGTCCTTGCGCATCCCAGAACATCGCTGAGGTATTCGTAGCTCTTTTCACATATGTCACCGAAGTCCTTCTCACATACACATGCCCGGCAAAGAGCAGCAATGCCGAATATCTTGCTCACACGGTCCACAACTTCATTGAGATCAGTGTCTTCATCCTGCGGCTCTATGTAAAGCGTAGACTGTGCACTTGTGCAGACAAATCTTCCAAGCGGCTTGATGCGGCGCTTTATGTTCTTTGTAAGCATGTCTTCGAATGTCTTTTTATTCAGCCCTTTCAAAGCCATTTCTCCGTATTTTACGAGTATTATTTCTTTCATAACCTATCCTTCCTGTCAGCCCCTGACGCTGACTATGCCTTCTTTAAGCGCATCCGCAAATATTTTCAGTTCTTCTTCAGTAGTTTCAGCCGTTATGCTGATGCGTACCGCTCCGTCAGCTCGTTTTCCGGTTATGCCGAACTGTCCGAGCACTCCGCTCTGCTGTCCCTTAGAACATGCCGAGCCGCTGGACACATATACGCCCCTGCTTTCAAGGAAATGCAGCATTATCTCCGAACGTTTCGGCTGTGAGATGTTTATAACGTAGGGCGAACCGTCTTCCGGCGAATTCACCTCCACGCCTTCTGTATCTTTCAGAAGTTCAAGCAATCCGGCTCTGAGTCCGGAAACTCTTTCGTATCTTTCACCTATTGAATGCTGAAGCTTTCCGGCAGCAGCTCCGAAAGCTGCTATCAGCGGAACGCTTTCCGTTCCGGATCTTATGCCCTTCTCCTGCTTGCCTCCGGTAATGATCGGCTGCAATCTGACTCCTTTTTTTATGTATAGTGCTCCCACGCCTTTTACTCCGTGTATCTTGTGAGCACTGAGAGATATCAGATCAGCATTCAGCGTACCTGCTTTGAACGGTATCTTCATGTATGCCTGTACACAGTCACAGTGAGTTATTATACCGGGATACCGCCTTTTTACAGAAGAGAACACTTCCTTTGCCGGCAGGATATATCCCGTTTCATTATTCACCAGCATCATGCTAAGGAGACATGTATCATCACTGCATGCCTCCAGAAAGTCAGCCGCATAGAATCTTCCGTCCGCACGGGGAGAGACTCTCACCACTTCAAACCCTTTCGTCTCAAGATCTGCCGCAGTTTCCTCAACCGACGCATGCTCCACCGATGATATAACTATCCTGTGTTTTTTTCTGCCATATACAGCAGATGCTCCGCGCAGAGCAAGATTATTGCTCTCTGTTGCTCCTGATGTAAAAACTATATTGCTGCTGTCTGCACCTATGGATGCGGCAATGGTCTTTCTTGCGCTGTCCGCTATCAGCTGTGCTTCAAGACCGGCTCTGTGAAGAGAGGAAGGATTGCCGTACGCAACGGTCATAGCGTTTACAGCCGCTGCTACCGCTTCCTCACACGGTCTGGTCGTCGCAGCATTATCGAGATATACCGACATTATCTCATACCTTTCAATTTTATTATATCTTATCTATTATAACATACTCATTGCAAAAATGCCACTATTATTTTGGGATTTCTTCAAATTTTCATAATTATCATATTCTCATCCCGAACGAATGTACAAATTATGTACTCTGCAATGATGAAAATTCTACTCCGGAGAAATGTGATTTTGTAAAAAAGTACTTTCTTTTCCGAAACAAATGTGTTATAATATAAATGTATATTCTCAACAGGAGGCAATTCTTGATGTTCCGAAACTTCTCCGTCCAGAACGGAAGAGAAAAATACCTTGAAGCTTTTCTGCTCGGATTCGGCTGCCTTATAGCATCCCTTCTGCCGATAATGATAGCTGACAAAGGATATTTCATCTACTCCGGCGACTACAATGCACAGCAGATAACATTCTACCGTCTTGTGAACGACGCTGTACGCGGCGGTCAGTTTGGCTGGAGCTGGTATACAGACCTCGGTTCGGATCTAATGACCTCCTATTCTTTTTATCTGTTTGCCAGTCCGTTCTTCTGGATAACAACGATCCTCCCGAAGGGACTCATCACGCTCTCAATGCCGTTCCTGCTGGCAGCAAAACACGGTCTTGCTTCAATGACTGCTTACGCTTATATCAGAAGATTCGTAAGATGCAAGCGTTCAGCGCTCATAGGCGGTCTGCTTTACTCCTTCTCGGGATTCCAGATATTCAATATATTCTTCAACCACTTCCAGGACGTTACAGCTTTCTTCCCGCTGATGCTCATAGCAATGGAAGAGAATATAAACCGCGGCAGAAAAGGCGTTTTCGCCGTAACAGTCGCGTTCATGGCAATGCTGAACTACTACTTCTTCACCGGTCAGGCAGTATTCCTTGTGATCTATTATCTCTGCCGCATGAATTGTCCGGATTTCAGGACATCATGGAAGAAGTTCGCCGGTCTCGCATTTGAAGCTGTGGCAGGCACCATGATAGCCGCAGTGATACTGCTCCCGTCCGCACTCGCCATTACCGGCAACTACCGCGTCAGCGAAAGGCTCTACGGTCTGAACATGGTGACATATAATGACCGTACACTTATCCCAAGGATCATACAGACATTCTTCATGCCTGCCGATCCTCCGGCAAATCCGAACCTTTTCAAGTCGGACTACGAAAAATGGGCATCTATCGGCGGTTATTTCCCGCTGTTCTCAATGGCAGGAGTTTTCGCCTTCTTCAAAAGCCACAGAAAGCACTGGGCTTCAAGGCTGTCTCTTGTATGTATCATCTGTGCATTCATACCGATACTCAACAGTGCGTTCTATACTTTCAATGCCTCATACTATGCACGCTGGTACTACATGCCGATACTGATATTCGCGATGATGACTTCAGTTTCCATAGACGAAGAGGATTCGGAACTTTTCAGCGGCTGGAAGATATGTGCAGCTGCACTCGCTGTATTCGGTTTGATATCCCTGCTGCCCACAAAGAACAGCAGCGGTAAGCTGAAATTCTTCAGTTTCCCGGCTGATTTCGGATATTTCTGGGCTACCATGATCGCCGCAGTCTGCGGTCTGATACTTTGCGGCATACTTTTAGCACGCCGCAAAGAAGGAAAAAGCTTCCGCACTCCGGCAGTCATCCTTACCGCTGCCGCATCAGTCGGATGTACTATGACAATGCTGCTCTACGCTGCATGCAGCATTCCCAGCGCACATAATTATATCGACGGCGTGCTCCACGGAAAAGACAGGATAGAAGAACCGGTAAGCAGCGATAATTTCTTCCGCATCGACACCTCCGAGGACTGCGACAACGATCCTATGGTATGGGGACTGCCTACAATGCGTACTTTCCACAGCGTTGTCAGCACTTCTATCATGGATTTCTATAACACAATCGGCATACAGCGTGATGTTGCGTCCCGTGCGGATACTTCACACTACACACTGCGCGGTCTTTTCTCTGTAAAATACTACTACCGTGAGATAGGCGACAATCTGACTTATGAAGAGATAAAAAGCCTTCCGCCTTCATCATCTTCATCATCAAAAAAAGATGACAAAGGTCCGGATGCTTCCAATATACCGGAACTGCTGCCCGGATTTGAGTACATCGGCGACAACGGTTACTACGAGATCTACGAGAACAAACTCTGGGTACCAATGGGATTCGGATACAGCAGCTATATCTCAGAGAGCAAAGCTGAGAATATGAAGAACTCCGATCTGGAGGCTCATCTTCTGGATTCTCTCATCCTCAGCGATGAGCAGGCTGAAAAATACAGCGATATCCTGACACCGGTCGTGATCCCAGACAAGTCGCCTCTTGACAAGGAAGCCTACCGTCAGCGCTGTCTGGAACTCCAGCAGAACTGCTCTTCATCATTCACATACGACTCGAAGGGATTCAGCTCAGACATCGAACTCGACTCTCCTCAGCTCGTATTCTTCAGCGTCCCTTACAGCGAAGGCTGGAGCGCTGAAGTGAACGGGGAAAGCGTCGATGTAGAAAAAGTCAGCTACGGCTTCATGGCTGTACGCGCTGAAGCCGGCAAAAATACTATCGTTTTCCGCTATCACACCCCCGGTCTGAAAGAGGGAACTGTCATCAGCTTAGCAGGCATTATGATACTTGCGATATATCTTATCATTTGCCTCATAAATAAAAACAGCCCCGGTGATAAGGGACCGAGGCACTATTACTGCTATAAGTCAGGTCTGAAGATAAATGCCGGCGAAGAATACTGCCGGCAGATCAGAACTGTCTCAAATACTCATCATACGGAGGGATTCAACGATGCATCTCGAAGAAAAGACGATCAAGAGTGACGTTATATACGAAGGTCCTATATTTACTATCACGCATGATACAGCAGAACTTGAAAACGGAAGGACTGCCGTCAGGGATGTGCTGCTCCACCACGGAGGAGTATGCGTGATACCTGTAAACGACAACGGAGAAATATACCTTGTAAAGCAATTCCGCTATCCGTTCAGGAGAGTTACCGTTGAGGTGCCTGCCGGCAAACTCGAAAAAGGCGAATCCCACGCAGAATGCGGAAAACGTGAACTTCTGGAAGAGACCGGTTTCACATGCAGAGAGTACACCTATCTCGGTGAGATGCTCCCTACTCCGGCATACAACTCAGAGATAACCCACATATACCTTGCAAGAGGTCTTGAATTCAGCAAGCAGTCACCTGATGAAGACGAATTCCTTGATGTTGTGACTATGCCGCTCGCCAAAGCTGTTGAAATGGTCATGAACGGTGAGATCACTGACGGAAAAACTCAGGTAGCTGTTCTCAAAGCTGCAAGGATCCTCGGGGTATAAAAAAATACCTGCCGATCAGCGGCAGGCATCACATGATTTTATTCAGACACATTTTCTGAATCTGTTCCTTCGTCTGAGAGAGCGCTTTCTTCAAGCTCAGCAGAAGCAAGCTGCTCAGAATAAGCCTCAAGGATACTATCCTCGAAAAGCTTTCTTGCTGCGGCTGAAATAGGATGAACGATATCGCGGAATACCCCGTTCTCGTCCTTTCTGCTCGGCATAGCAACAAAGAGTCTTTCATCGCCCTGGACTACCTTGATGTCGTGAACAGCAAACATTTCGTCGATCGTGACTGATACTACAGCTCTTAATCTGCCCTCCGTCATGATCTTTCTGATTTTCACATCTGTGATTTCCATTCTCAAAACCTCCTTATTTCTGTACAATTGAGAATACGCAAACGCTACAAAGCAGTTTATATAACAAATCCACTGCCAAGTAGTCAATTTCCAAAATAATTATAGCGCATAATTTGTTAAATTGCAAGCTTTTTTTGAGCTGTAATTTGTAATTGTTATAATTATTTCGCGTTAAAGCGGTAATACGAATCTGCAAAATTGCAGTTTTAGCCGTCGTTCCGTTGGCGGCATTCAAAAAAAATTTACTTTTTGTTCACAAATGCAAACTACATTGCTGCTTGTATTGTGAGCAACAGTAACAACGAAAGGTGATCTAAATTGGATATCAACATTCTCAAAGGCAAAAAGCACATACACTTCATCGGCATAGGCGGTTCCGGCATGTACCCCCTTGCTCAGATACTTCACTCTCAGGGATACTATCTCACAGGCTCCGACAACAACGAGACAGAAACTCTTGAAGCTGTCAGAAAAATGGGCATCCCCGTTTTCATCGGTCAGCGTGCAGAAAATATAGAAGGTGCTGATCTTATCGTCCACACAGCTGCTATTATGGAGGACAATCCGGAACTCATGGCTGCCCGTGCAAGCGGAGTGCCTGTGCTTGAAAGAGCCGACCTTCTCGGTATAGTTACCGGATGGTACGACAATGCAGTATGCGTTTCCGGTACTCACGGCAAAACAACTGCCACATCAATGATAACCCAGATTCTCTTTACAGCCGGCGTCGACCTTTCTGCTTATATTGGTGGAAAACTCCCATGCATCGGCGGAAGCGGCATCGCAGGAAAGAGTGACACCCTTGTATGCGAATCCTGCGAGTTTGAAGATCATTACCTCAAACTCTTCCCGGATATCGCTGTGATACTCAACATCGACGCAGATCATCTTGACTATTTCGGAACACTTGACAATATAATCGCATCATTCAGAAAGTTCGCAGGCAACGCATCAAAACTCCTTATCGTGAACGGTTCTGATGCCAACACAATGAAGGCTGTTGACGGTCTCGGAAAGCCGATGATAACATTCGGCAAAGACAGCTCATGCAACTTCTATCCGGAGAATGTAAAGCACGAAAACGGCATGCTCACCACTTTCGATGCTATGAAAAACGGCACTAAGCTCGGCACTGTAACTCTCCATGTTGCCGGCATCCACAACGTTCTCAATTCCCTCGCTGCCATAGCTGCATGCGACTACCTCGGCATCAGCTTTGATGCTATGCAGAAGGGACTTGAAGAATTCCGCGGTGCAAAGAGGCGTTTTGAGAAGCTCGGGTTCGAAAAGGGCATCACTGTTGTTGACGACTACGCCCATCACCCGACTGAACTCGAAGCCACTCTCCGTGCAGCTATGGAAATGGATTTCAGAAAGGTATGGGCGGTATTCCAGCCCTTCACCTTCTCCCGCACCAAGCTCCTGCTGGACGATTTCGCAAGAGTGCTCACTATCCCGGACTATGCAGTGCTTACTGATATAATGGGAAGCCGCGAGAAGAATACCTACGGAATCTTTACACGTCACCTTGCAGAAAAGATACCGGGCTGCATCTGGTTCCCGCAGGACGAGACAGCTGAGTGGACTGACGAACGCAAATATGAGAACTTCTCGCAGATATGCGACTACATCTGTGAGAACGCTGAAGAAGGTGACCTTGTCATCACCCTTGGATGCGGTGATGCTTACAAGATCGCCAAAATGGTACTGAAAAAGCTCAGTGAGGAGGATTAATATGCCGCGCGAAGATAAAAAACTGAAAGTTTTTGAATATATCAGGAGCCGCCTTACCGAAGGCTACTCCCCTTCTGTCAGAGAGATAATGGATGCTATGGATTTCAGATCAACATCCACTGCACACAGATATATCGAAATGCTGGTGAACGAAGGTCTGCTCGAAAAGACAAACAACCTCAACCGCACTCTGCGTCTCCCGAACAGTGCTACAGCTCCGGTACCTGTGATCGGCACGGTAACTGCCGGCAAGCCTATCACTGCCTACGAAGACATTACCGGATACATCGGATTCGAGACAGACGGCTATGATCCGGCAGAACTCTTCGCTCTCCGCATACGCGGTGAAAGCATGATAAACGCAGGGATACTTGACGGCGATATAGTCATCGTATACAAGACCGATTACGCAGAAAATGGCGATATCGTAGTCGCTATGGTCGATCACGAAGAAGCTACTGTGAAGACTTTCTACAAGGAAAGAGGTCACTATCGTCTTCAGCCGGAAAATGACACAATGGATCCGATGATATTCGATGAGGTCGAGATACTCGGCAGAGTTATAGGTCTGAAAAGATACTACTGATGTGTCCAGAAATATTTCAAACTATTAACTGAAAAAAGCTCTTCCATATTTCATAAAAATGTTGTATAATGTAATGTGGAGAATATTTTGTACAGAAAGGAATATACAAAATGCTTAACGATGTCAAAGTTGTTATCTGCGGAAAAGAGTATAAGATCAAGACCGCGGAGTCCCCGAATTATGTTTATTCACTGGCAAGAGCGCTGGAGTCAAAGATCAACGAGATCACTACTTCCGGCGGCGGTTCATCGCCTTATGCAGCTTCAATAATGGTAGCGCTCAGCCTGCTTGATGATCTCAATAAAGCTAATCAGCGTCTCGACAACATACGCACACAGACAAAGGAATATGTTGATGAAGCCGGTAAAACAAGGATTGAACGCGATGCTGCACAGAAGGAGATAGAGGTGCTCAAGTCCAAGATAGTTCAGCTTGAAAATATGGTCAAGCTGCGTCAGCTCAAGGACAGCATCTGATGAAAGCTCCTGAGATACTCGCTCCTGCCGGGAGCATGGATGCTCTGAAAGCAGCTCTACGATCAGGCGCTGACGCTGTATATATAGGCGGAAAAAGCTTTTCTGCCAGAAGCAGCGCTGCAAATTTCAGCAGCGAGGAACTCGCAGAGGCTTCGGCACTGTGTCATCTGTACGGTGCTAAGCTTTACATAACAGTCAACACTATTATTTCCGACGATGAAGCTGCTGATTTCTGCGACTTCATCAATCTGACAGCCTCTCTCGGAGTCGATGCTTATATTGTTCAGGACTGGGGCTGTGCGGAACTAATACGCAGATGCGTCCCGGATGCAGTGCTCCACGCTTCAACACAGATGTCGGTGCATACCGCTGCCGGTGCTGAAATGCTGAAGGAACTGGGATATTCAAGAGTCGTTCCTGCCCGTGAACTTGACAGGAACGTTCTCTCAGACATTTGCAGCAAGGACATTGAAACGGAAGTATTCGTGCATGGAGCGCTGTGTATGTCCGTATCCGGGCAGTGCTATATGTCGGCACTCATCGGTTCACGTTCCGCGAACCGCGGCTGCTGCGGTCAGGCATGCCGCCTGCCGTTTACAGCTGACAATAACAGATATGCTGCTGCACTTTCTCTCAAAGACCTCTCGCTCCTCCCCTGTGCGTCTGAACTTGCAGACACTGGTGTGGATTCCTTCAAGATCGAAGGAAGGATGAAGCGTCCGGAGTATGTTGCTTCCGCAGTGAACGAACTCCAACGTTCCCTCAGCGGAGATGCGCCGGCTATGGATATGCTGCGCGGAGTCTTCTCACGCGGTGGATTCACCGACGGTTACTTCACCGGAAACCGCAGTGATATGTTCGGAGTGAGGGAAAAAGATGATGTTACTGCCGCAAGAGTTATTCTGCCGAAACTCCATGAACTGTACCGTTTCGAACGCAAGCTCTATCCAGTTGATTTCCACGCCTTTGTTCACAAAGGCTCTCCTGTCAGAGTTACTGCGTCCCTCGGAGATATAAGCGTGAATGCTGAGGCTGCTCCTCCGGAGAAGGCGATGAAGCATCCGACAGATCTTGCTGTCATCGAAAAGCATCTCTCCAAACTCGGAGATACTGTGTTCATATGCAACAGCGTTACTGCCGATATCGAGGACGGACTTATCGTCCACGCCGGATGTCTCAACGAGCTCAGGCGTCAGCTGGCGGAATCGCTTAAAAATGCAGTGACACAGCGCAATACGCCGTCGTATACGATCACCGGATATATCCCGTCTCTTCCGGAAGGACGTACAAGAGACTCATTGCCGGACAAACTCCCCCTGCGCACATTGTGCAGGACAGCGTCGCAGCTTACCGAAGCACTCAGGAGTCCCGGAGATGTCATCATTTCCACGGAACTTGCAGAAAAAGTACCGGAAGCTGACATGAAGCGAGTCATCATCTCGCCTCCCCGTTTTATTTCCGATGAGAAAAAGACAGTATCCCGGCTGAGCGAACTCCGTTCCCGCGGATTCGAACGGCTTTTCTGCCACACTCCGGATACTATCGCCATAGGCAGGAAGCTTGGATTCCGGATGCACGGAAGCTTCTCGCTGAACATATTCAATTCGTTCAGTGCTGAAGCCATGATGAAACTCGGTCTGGAGGATTTTGTGGTCTCATTTGAGGCAAAGCTTTCACAGATATCACAGCTGCATTCTCCGATACCTTTCGGAGTTGTAACTGCCGGAAGACTTCCCCTCATGCTCACAAGGAACTGTCCCATAAAGAATCAGGTGGGATGCCAAAAATGCAGACATATCCTGACTGACAGGACAAAACGAGTATTTCCCGTCGCCTGTTCCGGAGAATATGTTGAGATACTCAATTCGGATACCCTGTACATCCCTGAGATAGACGGCAGACATGCGGATTTCGGCGTTGTACTGCTGAATGACGAAGACAAGGAACAGACACATGCTATGCTCTCAGGCATGAGACCTGAAGGCAGCATTACCAAAGGACTATATCACAGAGGTATTATATGAAACTCACTTTCAAAAAGCTGGATGAACGTGCGGTGATCCCGTCAAGAGCAACCCCGGGAAGTGCCGGACTTGACTTATGTGCTTGTCTTGACGCTCCCGTTATCATCGCTCCCGGAGAGATAATAATGATCCCCATCGGTCTCACGGCTATGACGGATGAAGACGATGTGGCTCTGCTCATTTATCCTCGTTCCGGACTTTCTTCCAGATACGGAGTTACACTGGTGAACTGCGTCGGTGTCGTTGACAGCGACTACCGCGGCGCATGGCAGGTACCGCTCATAAATCACGGAAGCCAGCCTTTCACCGTTGAACACGGGATGCGCATAGCGCAGCTCGTCCCAACAAGGATACTCATCCCTGAGATAGAGATCAGTGACACTCTTACAGAGACAGACCGCGGCAGCGGAGGATTCGGTTCTTCCGGCATCTGATATGCTGCCATTAAACGCCGATAAGTTCGTGTAGAACAATAAAAACCGCGATATGCGGAGAAGGAGAAAAAAATGAAAAAAACGCTTTACATGATCGTACTTCTGATCGCTGCCATATTCTTCGGCGATCTCTGCGGCAAGAACAACATCCCCGGTCTTACATGGCTGGGAAAATCAAAGTCTATCGACTTTGATCCGGACACATTCATCAATACTGATGTGCTGCGCCTTAAATTCGGAATTTTCATCAATTTCAACGTTTGTCAGGTGATTTTTGTACTCATAGCTCTTCTGGTATTCTATAAAACTGCACCTAAGCTTATTTCCGGAAAATAATCTACAGTTTTCAGCTGATAATAATGCAATTATGTTTCTGTAATATACAAAATTTGCTAAGGCAGTTTTTTCTGCTGCAAAATTCTTGTTTATGTCAGCTGTTGGTGTTATAATAGTATAGAATCATTACATAGCATTAAAGGAGAGCAGAATGTTTACTAAAGATATTGGTATTGATCTCGGTACTGCAAATACACTTGTGTATATGCGCGGAAAAGGCATTATCATTCGTGAGCCTTCCGTCGTAGCCGTGAACACAAGGACCGATAAATGCCGCTATGTCGGCAAAGAAGCCAAGGATATAATCGGAAGGACTCCTGGTTCCATAGTTGCCGTAAGGCCGCTGAAAGACGGAGTTATCGCTGATTTTGACATTGCCACTACCATGCTTCAGGAATTCATCAGGAAGGCACTGCGCGGCACTATCTTCACAAAGGCAAATGTTATAATCTGCATCCCTTCGGGAGTTACTGCTGTCGAAAGACGTGCAGTCCGCGAAGCCTGCAAGAAAGCCGGAGCTAATAATGTCCTTATCATTGAAGAACCGATGGCTGCTGCTATAGGTGCCGGTCTTCCGACAAACGCTCCTGCCGGAAGCATGATCGTGGATATCGGAGGCGGTACAAGCGAAGTTGCTGTCATATCCCTCGGCGGTATCGTTGCCGCACGTTCAGTCAGATGTGCCGGCGACCAGTTCGATACAGCCATTATAAACTACATCAAAAAGAAATACAACCTCCTCATTGGCGAAAGAACTGCCGAAAACGTCAAACTTGAGATAGGCAATGCTTTCCCAAGTGAAAAAGAGGACAAAATGGAGATCAAGGGCAGAAATCTCCTCAACGGTCTTCCGGAGAACGTCACCGTAAGTTCCGCCGAGATACGCGACGCTCTCGTTGAGCCGCTGTCAAGAGTCATAGATGCTATAAAATCCACACTTGAAGAAACTCCGCCAGAGCTTTCTGCGGATATAATAGATCACGGTATAACACTCTCAGGCGGCGGTGCGCTGCTCAGAGGTCTCGACAAACTCATAAACCGCGAAACAGGCATGCCCGTATATATCGCTGAATACCCTCTCGACTGCGTGGCTGAGGGTACAGGAAAGATACTGGAGAATATCAGTCTCTATCAGGACGCTCTCACCGAAAACGTCAAGTACTATTAAGGAGGAGCTTCATGCGAGAATTCTTCAAAAGCACCAGGTTCAAGGTACTGCTTGCTTTTCTTGCCTTCCTTGTAGGTATAATGATATACGCTGTCACAAAAGGCGGTTATTCCGTTTCAGGAGTTTCCTTTATCAATACTGTCACAAAGCCGTTCCGTGCTGTGTCCAACAGCATAAGCATGAAGATAGAACGCAATCTGGACAAAGCCAACAATGCTGATGAATACTATGAAGAGAATCAGCGACTGAAGGCTCAGATAGGTGAACTCAACAGGAAACTCACCGATTATGACGCTCTCAAAGCTGAATGTGAGGAACTGCGTAAATTCGTGACTATCAAAGAAGAACACCCGGACTATGTCATCTCTGTTCCGGCTGAAGTGCTCGGATATGTGGCAAACGATCCCTTCCATTCATTCACTATCGGCATCGGTTCAGCTGATGATATCAAGCCGAACTGTCCTGTGGTAACTGCGGAAGGTCTCGTCGGCATTACAGTTGAAGTATCCGAACATGTTTCAACTGTCAGGACTATCCTTTCTCCCGATCTTTCGATCGCTGCTGTCTGCTCATCTTCAAACGCTGATACAGGTATAATCGAAGGCAGCGTTTTAATGGCTAAAAAAGGCTACACACGCCTTAATCATGTCAGTGCCGACAACAAGCTCAAGGACGGAGATCTTATGATAACCGGCGGTTCAAGCGGTCTTTTCCCTAAAGACTATCCGATTGGATATGTCCGCGATATCAGCTTTGATTCCAACGGCATATCCATGAACGCTGAGATAGAACCCTGCGTAAGTATCACACGTCTCACATCCGTTACAGTAATCACCGATTTCAGCGGAAAGCGGGTGGACAGCGATGAGGATTAGATCTACGCGTGAACAGCGGATACTGTACATCAAAACTGCCATACGCTGGGTGATCTATTATCTGCTCATATTCTTCAGTTTCATCATCATGACATCGGGAACATGGCTGAAGCCCATACTCCCGCTGCCTATCGCACTCTGCATAGCTACGAACAATAATCAGTATGCCTCAGTATTCACAGGTGCGATATGCGGTTTCCTGATAGATATAAGCTGCGGGAAACTATTCGGTTATAATGCTGTGATAATCGCTTTCTTCTGCATAGTGATATCACTGCTGTTCGAACTCTACCTGAAACACAAATTCATCAACTATATGATACTGACCACCATTGCTTCTTACATACAGTGTCTCCTCGATTACAGATTCTACTACAAGATGTGGAACTATGAGGATGTTGAAGTCATATTCCGCGAATATACACTGCGCATATGGATATACACTGTTATATCTGCTGTGGTCATTTACTTCATTTTCAAGCTTATCAACAAGCTGCTGATACCGAAGACTCACTTCACTCTCGAAGAAGTCATCACTACAAAATCACAGCAGAACTGACCGCACTAACTGTGCGGTCTCCTTATTCGATATACTGCGGATATCTCCGCGGTCACTGAAAGGAGGATTTTCATTTGAAAAAGCTTACAGATAATATCAAAGGCGTGCTTATCGTCATGCTCGTTGTCATGCTGACACTCATAAGTGCAATGCGTCTCATGGAGATACAGGTCGTCGGAGATGAAGATATAAAAGCCCCTGAAAAGCAGTACGGTCCCGACGCTGTAACTTTTGTAAAGCAGGTCAAAGCCACAAGAGGAAGGATAATAGACTACTCAGGAAACGTCATCGTTGATAACGATCCGCGCTGTGATCTCGTGCTGAGAAAAGCTTTCTTCCCAGAAGACCTTCAGAAGGGAAATGCCGCTATACTCGGTATATACAACGCCCTGAAGGAGTACGGCTATGAATACAAGGAGACCTCTCTCCCTATCAGTTTCACCAAGCCCTATGTTTTCACTGAGAAGGATACTGCCGAGCTTGTCTCTGAACTCAACCTCAATGTGTACGCTACTGCTGAAAACTGCATAGACAAGCTTATAGCCGATTACAAGATCTCCGATAACTATACAGACGAGGAAAAACGTATCATCGCCGGTATACGTTACGAAATGACAGCAAAGGATTTCTCCAATGAGATAGACCTTCTGCTGGCTGAAGATGTCGATCCGGAAACTGTGGCAGAAATGAAGGAACTGAGCAATTTCTACGGCGGTATAGACGTCATAGAGGTCTGCGACCGTCAGATACAGCGCGGTGACATTCTCCCCCATGAGATAGGCACTATCGGTCCTATCTATGCAGAGCAGTACGATGAACTGAAGACACGCGGCTATGCTATGAATGACGTTGTCGGCAAAAGCGGTATCGAAGAGGCAATGGAGACTGAACTCCGCGGTCAGAACGGTCAGGAAGAGATAACTGTGGTTGACGGTTCTGTTGTGGATTCAAGAACTATCGTCGAAACCGAATCCGGCCATACAGTAAAGCTCACCGTAGACGGCAATTATCAGCTGAAACTCCAGAGTATCCTTGATAACTTTCTTGAGAATTTCTCTTCGATAAACACCGTCTCCACTATCGACAGCAGCAAGGTAAAATGCGGAGCTATAGCCGTTATCGACTGCAAGACAGGCGCAGTCAAGGGCATGGCAACTGCACCGACTTATAATCTGAAGGACTATTCGGAAAACTATGACTATTTCCTGAATGCCGAGGATGTTCCTCTTCTCAACCGCTGCAAGAACGGTCTGTACCGTCCCGGTTCTACTTTCAAAACTATAACTGCTACTGCCGGACTCAACGAAGGCATAATCACCGGCAACACCACTTTCAATTGCCAGCACGATTTCAAGTATCACGGCGGTGATTTCTCATGCACAGGCTGGCACGGCAATATATCAGTCCGCAAAGCTATCGAAGTTTCGTGCAACGTTTTCTTCTATGAACTTTCTGACCGTCTCGGCATCGACATGATCTCAAAATACGCCACACTTTACGGTCTCGGACAGAGCACAGGTCTGGAAACCGGTGATTCTGCCGGTTACCTCTGTAATCCCGAGACTTTCGCCGCCAACAATATCCCTTGGTACATCGGATACGTTATCCAGGCAGGTATCGGAAACCAGGATGCCGGTATGACACCTCTGCAAATGGCTGTTGTGGCAAGTACCATAGGTAATCGCGGTGTAAGATACAAACCGTACCTCGTAGACAGCCTCTATGATTACGGAACTGGTGATCTTGTTTCCAAGACTCAGCCCACAATCGCCGAAGAGATACCTCTGAACTATGAAGGCATCTATGATTATATCATAGCAGGAATGGTCGATGCTTCGCATAACGTTCCCGAAAAATATTCACTCTCTAACCTCGGATTTGATGTTGCTATCAAGACCGGTACACCGCAGACAGGTGCTACTCTCGATGAGCAGAACTCCTTCTTCATCGGATTTGCTCCTGCTGACGATCCCGAGATCGCTTTCGCAGGTGTCATCGAAAACGGTGAATTCTCAAAGTATATGATCCGCGATATCATACTCGCTTATCAGGAATGCTACGGTCTCAACGGTGTTGCTCCGAAGAAGCAGTCTCTTCCGAAGGAAGAGCGCAAGCCTCTCCCGAATGCGACAGGTACAACTACCGAAACTACTACCACTACAAGCACTACTACAACTACTACGACTACACTTCCGGCATCAACATCCACCCAGCCCGTACAGGTGCCTCAGCAGCCAGTCAACACTGAAGCAACTCAGCCGGCAACTGTAAGAACTGAGCCCGTTCAGACTGAACCGCCGACAGTTCCCACTGAACCGCCTACCGAAACTACTGCTCCACCGCCTCCTGCACCCGAACCTGATGTTCCGCAGGAACCCGGACAGGTACAGGAACCTGAATAATGATAACTTAGGGAGTCCTAAAAATGGGACTCCCTTTTGCTATATCCAGACATTCAGTTTATCTGTCAACATTTCATCTGGAAACAGATTTGGGGCAAGCCTTAAAGGTTTGCCCCAAATCATCATTTTTGTGAAAGCATGTGTCCGCTGCCGGCATCTGCCGCTCAGTGTCACATAGCAGCAAGCTTTGCGAACTTGTCCTTTAATGCAGGATAGATCTCGCGGTAAAGCTGATAATATTTCTCGTATTCCGGAACATTCGCTGCATCAGGCTGCTGAACTTTGTCGGTCTTGACGATCTGACCGCATGCCTCCTGAACGGAACTGTAGATACCAGCTCCGACGCTGGCCAGTATAGCAACTCCAAGTGCCGGTCCTTCTTTGGATGCAGCAGTCTTGACACTGCAATTATAAAGGTCCGCGAGCATGCTCCTCCAGAGCTGTGAAGATCCTCCGCCTCCGCATGCCATCATGTCGCTGACGCTGACATTCATCTCACGGAACACTTCCACACAGTCCCTGAGCGAATAGGTAACGCCTTCCATGACTGCACGGAGCATGTCACGGCGTGTGTGGATAGCTGAGAGCCCGAAGAAAACGCCTCTTGCATCCGGATCGAGGTGTGGAGTCCTTTCGCCCATGAGATACGGGAGATAAAGCAGTCTGTTGGCTCCGACCGGCACCTTCTCCGCCTGCTTATCCATGAGGTAGTATTCATCTACGCCCATGTACTTTGCAGTCTCTTTCTCAGACATGCAGAAATTGTCCCTGAACCATTTCAGCGAAAGTCCTGCGCCCTGAGTAACGCCCATAACGTGCCATGCACCAGGAACTGCTGCACAGCAGGTATGTACCCTGCCCTGCTTATCTATGGATATCCCTGATGTATGCGCGAATACTACGCCGGATGTGCCGATAGTTGTAAACGCCTTTCCGTCTTCAACTACACCTGTTCCGACTGCCGCTGCCGCATTGTCGCCTGCACCGCCCACTACGATCGTAGACTGACAGAGTCCGAGTTCATCGGCTGCTGCTTTTGTCAGTGTACCTGTGACTTCACAGGATTCATATACTCTGCCGAGCCAGTTCCTGTCGATCTCAAAAGCTGAAAGCAGCTCATCAGACCACTTGCGTCCCGGAACATCAAGCAGCTGCATGCCGGAAGCATCGCTGACTTCAGTAGCGTATTCGCCGGTGAGTATGAATCTGAGATAGTCCTTAGGAAGAAGGATATGGGCAACTCTGCTGTATATCTCGGGCTCATTGTTCTTTACCCAGAGTATCTTTGCTGCTGTCCAGCCGGTAAGTGCGGGATTCGCTGTTATCTCAACGAGCTTTTCCCTGCCGACTATGCGGTCCATTTCCTGAACTTCAGCAGCGGTTCGCTGATCGCACCAGATTATTGAAGGGCGCAGCACATTATTGTCCTTGTCAAGCAATACAAGTCCGTGCATCTGACCTGAGATGCCTATGCCTTTTACATCCTCTTTTTTCACTCCGCTCTTAGCCATTACCGCCCTGATAGTGCCGGTCATAGCGTTCTTCCAGTCGGAAGGCATCTGCTCAGCATATCCGTTCTGAGGCTGATACATCGGGTATTCTATAGTTTCTGAAGCTATAACATTCCCTTTTTCATCGAACAGGACTGTCTTTGTGCCGCTTGTTCCGCAGTCCACGCCTATGATATATGACATTTTACATTCTCCATTCATAGTTATTGGACGGAGCTGATTCAATCAGTGAGGTATCGCAGCGCCTCCTGTTCAAAATCATGCTCCCGGAAGGAATTTTCAATGTCCTCCCGTTCTGGTGGGCGGCGTTCGACGAGGATATCCTCGATCGCCTGTCTGATGTCTTCGTAGAGCTTGTCGGCGCCTGAATCGTTGTGGTTCATAAAAACTCCCTCCTTAAAAAGAACGGGACGCACTCCGCTCATATGCGGAGAATACGTCCCTGAGACTGTCCGCATTTATGCAAACAGATTGGTTGATATATGAGCTGACACCTGTCAGCAGATTAACTTGTTCATGAATGATCTCAGAGTGAGAACATGATATTGTTTACGATAGCTTCAAGCATTTCCTGTCTGCCGCTTCCCAGTGAATCTGTTACTTCACCTTTCTCAAGAGCATACTTTTCAAGTTCTGCGAAGCCTACCTTGCCGTCGATTATGTCCTTGCCTATGCCGGTATTCCAAGAAGAGTATCTGTCGGCTACAAACTTGTCGATGCGTCCGTCGTCGATGAGCTTCTGTGCGATACGCAGACCGAGAGCAAATGTATCCATACCTGCTATATAGCTGTGGAAGATGTCCTCGGGAGTGAAGCTGCCTCTTCTTGCCTTTGAATCGAAGTTCAGACCGCCGTTTGTGAAACCGCCTGCCTTGAGGACTTCGTACATGCAGAATGCTGCGTCATAGACATTTGTCGGGAACTGGTCTGTATCCCAGCCAAGCAGCGGATCGCCCTGATTTGCGTCGATAGAACCAAAGAAGCCGTTATCTCTTGCAACTCTCAGCTCATGCTGGAATGTGTGCTGAGCGAGGGTAGCGTGGTTTGCCTCTATGTTCATCTTGAAATCCTTGTCAAGACCGTACTTGCGGAGGAATCCGAGTACTGTTGCGGTATCGAAATCGTACTGGTGCTTTGTAGGCTCCTTCGGCTTGGGTTCGATATAGAAATCACCTGTGAAGCCGATAGAACGGCCGTACTCAACTGCCATCTTCATGAGACGTGCCATATTATCGAGTTCAAGTCCCATGTTTGTGTTGAGGAGAGTCTCATAGCCCTCACGTCCGCCCCAGAAAACGTATCCGTTTCCGCCGAGCTTTACTGTAGCTTCGATAGCCTTCTTGATCTGAGCAGCTGCGTAAGCGAATACGTCAGCAGAAGGTGATGTGCCGGCTCCGTGCATATATCTCGGATGATCGAAGCACTTTGCTGTGCCCCAGAGGCACTTTGCACCAGTCTCAGCCTGCTTTTCCTTTATATAATCAGTGATCTCGTCAAGCTTTGCGTTTGTCTCTGCAAGTGAGCCGTATTCCGGAGAGAGGTCGCGGTCATGGAAGCAGAAGAAGTCGATAGAGAGCTTGTCCATTATTTCGAAAGCTGCATCGACTTTCGCCTTTGCTCTTGCAGCAGGTTCAGATTCGCCCCAGCTCTTGTCAGCCGTGCCGACGCCGAACATATCTGTTCCGTCGCCGCCCATCGTATGCCACCATGAAAGTGCAAAGCGGAGCTGTTCACGCATCGTCTTTCCGCCGATAACTTCATCAGGATCGTAGTACTTGAACGCCAGAGGGTTTACGGAGTTCTTTCCTTCATATCTGATCTTGCCTATGCCTTTAAAAAATTCGCTCATAATAACCTCCTATAGTTATTAATTTATTTAAACCTCAGCCGCTGTACCGGTCCGGAGTGCTGCCTTAAAACTCCTACAGCATATCATCCGCACTGCGGCATCAAAAAGGTTTATTTACTGTCATGTGAGAAGATCAAGTGAAAGATGTCTTGAATCGACATCGAAATAATCTTCTATATCAGAGATGTAGTAACGGAAGCATGTCTCGCCGTTGAATATCATCACATCGCCGCTCTCAGGCACTCCTATCATGTCGAGCTGTGCATCAGTAAGTGTGTTGAGATATACGGTATTGTTCTTCTGTACCTTGAAAAGGATATTGCCGTAATCGTCAGTATTAGTGTTGTTATACGCTCTCAGAGCCTTTGCTGTGAGTTCACTGAAATAGTATCTGGAAGGATTCTTCTTTTTCATAGCATTCACTACTTCCTGTGAGGGAGAGATGATATAATACTTTCCGGAAGATTCCTTGCCTATGCCGAACATCGCCAGCTGCTCCTCGGTAAGAGTATCAAGGTATATGGGATCAACATCAGATGCTGTAAGACCGAGCATGGTCTTCCTTGAATAAGTCAGGTCAGCCAGCTGGAGCTTTGAATCGTATGTGTATCCCAGATCTTCCAGTTCATCTTCACTGAGGTGGACCACGATCGCATCAGACAGCTGATTCAGCTGCTCAGTTATCTCCTGACGTGTCTGTGTTACCCACTGAACGTCTATCTCTTCACATACCGGTCTGTCAAGGTGGACTACCTTTTCCATATTCTTGAGAGTGAAAGTAACAAAAGGATACTCCACATCTGCGTCGTTGGGTTCAACATATACAGCAGTGCTTCCGTTGGAGCTGTCTTCCGTATTCACGACTCTGTATCTGTATCTTCCTGAAGGTGATACTCCGCTCTCTATCTCAGTCTCCTTGGCTGATGTCACGAAGAAGGATGTGAACAGGAAGTAACCGAGAGCACCGAATATATATAGCAGCAGTATCGTCGTGCCGATCGCCGTTTTGGCACCTTCTCCTGCGCCGGACATCAGCAGTATTATCAGTCCAGTAATTATTATCGGTATTATCATTCCCCAGTTTCCGAAGTACAGAAGCACCACCGGAAGCATAGCCGGAAGTATGATAAAGCTTGATATCCTGGTGAGTATCTGCTTGCGCGAATAAAGCATAAGTACAAGTGCCACGATAGATATACCTATCAGCATAAGACAAAGTGACACCTTGTTGTGGATGTGTATATCATAGAATAATGAATAATAACAAAGACCGCAAGCTCCGGCTGCGTAAAGAACACTTGCAGCTGATACAACTCTCTTTACCCAGACGTTAGCAAAAAAACTCTTCATTTCGACCTCCGAATAATCGCAAATATATGTAATCAATTTATATTATACCATTTTCTGCCGAGAGTTACAAGTAATTTTAAAAATTTTTTTGCGAAAACTTTGACAAAAATTCCCTTTCTCCGGAGCCGAATACTAAACAAGAAAACAAATCAGCCGGACACAGCTTTCTGCATCCGGCTATCATGTATTATCCTTCTGATGAAACTTCGGCAGCAGAAGCCTCTTCGCTTGAAGCTTCGGACGCAGTTTCTCCGGTCTGCGGAACATCCGCAGTCTGAAGCTCGGTGAATGTCATATCCAGCTTGTTTCCGGGCATCCTGAAACCGCTGAGCATGCCGTCGCCGTCAACGATAAGGGTGTACTCCCCGCCTTCAAGGTCGCCGGTGATCTCCATTTTCCCGTCTTTTTCCTCACCTTTCAGCTCTTCAAGCCTTGCATTGTCATCTACTGCGCGTATGAGATTCAGCAGCATTGCTTTGACCGGCACTGCCGACTGAGGCACAGAAAAGCTCAGTCCCTTATAGGATGCCTCCACATTGCCTTCGCTGAACCTGAGCATCACTCCGCTGAGCGTATTCGGAGACGCGAATTCTATTTCCCAGAAGCCGTCCCCGAGACGCTTGATGTGGCCGTCTGCACGAAGCCTGTCAAGGCTTATTGCCACTTCTGCCTCAAATGCGCTCCCAAGCCCGTTTTTCCGGGCACTCACTGTCTTCAGAGGCACCGAACAAGCACCCAGACAGAGCACGGTGATACATAAAAATACGGATGCGATAAGTCTTTTCATGATGATCTCTCCAATCGTTTTTAGTAAAGACTTTCAACATCCGTATCTTTGCGCCGTTCAGACGCTGCCTATCCCGTGTTTTTCTTTGAGTATCCTGAATGAATCCGACAGGCAATCGAGGATATCCCTCGTTATCATTGCCTCCATGCCGAATTTTTCAGCAGCGGTATCTCCTGCAAGTCCGTGCAGATATACACCTGCGCAAGCACCGTCATATATGCTGAGTCCCTGTGCTATACAGGAGCCTATGATGCCTGCAAGGATATCTCCGCTTCCTCCGCAGCTCATTCCCGGATTTCCGGTGTGGTTTGCTGCTGTCGATCTGCTGTCTGCCACGATAGTTCCTGCACCCTTGAGAACGACGGTTATACCGTACTTTTCAGCATACTTCTCGGCAGCCATGAGCCTGTTCTCGGTTATCATGTGATTCTCGCAATTGAGCAGCCGAGCCATTTCACCGACATGCGGAGTAATGATGATATCGCTGTTCTTCTTCATTAGAATATCTATGTCCGAGGCTATGCAGTTTATTCCATCTGCGTCGATAACTACAGGAACTTTTGCATTCTCGGTGACGAATTTTGTCAGAGCGATGGTGTCAGGGGTAACTCCCATGCCGCATCCTATAACGATAACGCTCGCTTTTTCCATTGCATCGAGTATGGGCTGGCGGCTGCTGTCAAACAGCATAAATCCGTAATCATCGCAGTCAAGCTCAATGAATGTCGCCTCAGGCACGAGTACAGAGGCAGTGTCTATACACTTTTCAACGGATGCGAGCTTCACTGTGCCTGCTCCTGTACGGAATGCGCCAAGCGCCGCAAAGGCTGCTGCACCGCGCATGGATGAACTTCCGGCGATCACAAGTACATTTCCGAACATCCCCTTATATGCGTCGCGGTCGCGCTTAGGCGGGAATCCGGCGAGCTGATTGCGCTCTATTCGGTAATACCTGCGCTCATTCTGTATAACGTTTATAGCATTGACCGGTATCCCGATATCTGCAATGGTGATCTTTCCGCAGTATTTTTTGAGAGGATACTGGGACATTCCGGACTTGAGATATCCGAAGGTAATAGTCTCATCAGCCTTAAATATACCGTGAGACACATTGCCCGTGCTGCTGTCTCCGCCGCTTGGTACATCCACAGAAATCCTGTATGCACTGGTGCCTATTGAAAAGATGCCGGCTGTGTTCTTGTCCAGCTGTCCGCGGAAACCGGTTCCGTAAACGCCGTCAACTATGACGTAGGCTCCGACTACAGCAGCCTTGACCTTCTGCATGCGCTGTTTTTCCTGAAGCAGGATATTTTCGAGAGGATTCCTGTCCTTCTTCTTTGCAAGCGCTTCAAGTTCCTTCGACTGGGATACTGTCATATAATCCAGCTCAGCTGCTTCGATAGCCGCTTCAACGCTCTCATTCCTGTATCCGTCTATGAAGACTATCCGCTCTTTAGGCAGCCTCAGCATCATTTCCTTAGCGAGATCAGTCTCCGGTGCTCCGGCAAGGCTGATGATCGTTATCTTGTAGCCGCGGTATACAAGGATATTTGCGGCAGCGAAACAATCGCCTCCGTTATTGCCCTTTCCTGCAAAAAAGACTATGGATTTTTCCTCCGGCGGCATTGAGGTATCGCGTCGGCAGTAATCGTCGATAAGTCCTGCAAGAGCCTTTCCTGCATTCTCCATCAGCTGCTTCTTTGATACTCCAAGCCTCTCTGACTGTGCTTCAATGCGTGACATTTGCTTTGGTGTAACGATCTGCATAATAAACCTCCTTATCAATTATTGTATTTATGTTGTTGGATCTGGTCCTTACTGCATGCTGCTGCGTATTTTTGCAGGCAGCGACCTTACGATATTCTCCAGCATACGCTCGTCCGGCGCAAAGATCAGGCGTGTGCTGCCGTATTCCTCATGCTGGAAATCCGCATAGTATTCATGGGAAGCTATGTTGTCAGAAGCGATGACCACTGTCATGTCATCTGTTTCTTCCATATCTTCATTGTACTGTCCGAATGCAGTGAATTTCTTCACGTCAGTGCTCAGCATCTCCTGACGTCTGCGCTGTGCAATTATCTTGTCGATATCAAGTTCTCCGTTAGTGAAAGTATACTCATACTCCACGAAAGAATTGGTGAACATAACATATGTGCCGACACCTCCGGAAACCGCAAGGAGGAATCCGAGTATCGCCATGAGGGGCTGTCCGAGCTGAAGAAAAGCTGTCACTGCCAGTGCCAGCGTCATCAGAATGCCGCAGATGAGCAGCACAACACGCTTTGTCCTGTCAGAAGAACTCTCGTTTTTCTTTACAAGCTGTTCGGCAAAATTATCCATTATTACTTACTCCTAACGCATTATATTTCGTACACCTTATATAATATCACAGTTTTCAAAAAATTTCAATAAAAACACTTGATTTTTTTTCAGAAGTTGATTATAATATATTTAAACCCAGAGACTGAGAGAGTAGGTTAGCGGTATGTCCTCAGAGAGGAACGGTCAGGTGCAAGCGTTCCGGCAGAAAACTATCTGAAGTTCACTCACGAGGGGCGGGACAGAAGCGCCCGGACATTTTTGTCCGTGCATGCGTGGTAGGTCCTGACGTATGTCTGCGTTACAGACAAGAGAGTGTCGGCTCTCCTGACCAAAGGTGGTATAAAAGCAAGCGCAGTCTTGTCCTTTCGGACAGGACTTTTTTATTTGTGCAGACACAGATCATATAATTCTTATGAGGTGAAAAAATGAAAGAACAGCTTGAAAAGATCGAAGCCCTCGCAAAACAGGAGCTTGATTCATGTAATGAGATCAAAGCCCTGGACGACCTGAGGATAAGATTCCTCGGTAAAAAAGGAGAACTCACTGCTATTCTCAAGCAGATGGGAAAACTCTCCGCTGAAGAAAGACCGGTGATCGGTCAGCTCGCCAACAAAGTGCGTTCAGACATTGAGGAAGCTATAAGCAGCAGACTCACTGAACTCAAATCCAAGGCTCAGGAAGCCAAGCTCAAAGAGGAGACTATCGACATCACTCTCCCCGGCAAGAAAGCTCCCCTCGGCAAACTCCACCCGCTCACAAAAGTTGAGAACGAGATCCGCGAGATCTTCATGGGCATGGGCTTTGAGATCGCTGACGGCCCTGAGATAGACGACGACTATCATGTATTTGAGGCTCTCAATCTCCCGCCGGATCATCCTGCCAGAGATACTCAGGATACATTCTACATTGAAAACACAAACGAGACTATCCTTCTCCGTACACAGACTTCTTCCGTACAGGTACACGTTATGGAGAACCAGAAGCCTCCGATAAGGATAATCTCACCCGGACGTGTTTTCCGTTCCGATGCCGTTGATGCTACTCATTCTCCACTTTTCCACCAGATCGAGGGACTCGTTATCGACGAAGGCATAACGATGTCTGACCTGAAGGGCACTCTTGAGATGCTCATGAAAAAACTCTACGGCAAGGACTGCAAGCTTCGTTTCCGTCCTCACCACTTCCCCTTCACCGAACCCAGCTGTGAAGTCGATATAAGCTGCTTCAACTGCGGCGGCAAGGGCTGCTCTATGTGCAAGGACGAAGGCTACATCGAACTTCTCGGTGCAGGCATGGTCCACCCGAAAGTTCTGGAGAACTGCGGCATAGATCCTGAAAAGTATTCAGGTTTCGCATTCGGACTCGGTCTTGAGCGTATGGTAATGGGACGTTATGATATAAACGATCTCCGTCTGCTCTACGAGAACGACGTTAGATTCTTAGAGCAGTTCTGAGAAGGCTGACCTGCATCTGCCATCCGCTGTCCGCAAGTCTGCGGCAGCACTGTATAGTCATATCTACGAAAGGATACAGGTATGTTTTTCAACGAACTTGCTCTCAGGCACTATCACCACCGCAGAGGTGTCGCCCAGCTAACACCCGGCGGCTTGCTGGCGATCCTGATAATAGCTGCGATATGCGCGGTGATCGTTTATTTTTACTCCAGAGTAAAAAAGAACGGTATGATATCCGCTCTCGGTCTTTCTTCCGAAGAAGAATACAATGACTACAAGAAATACTGCACGCTGAACTTTAACAATAAATTCTGCATATCGGATGAATGGGTTATAAACGAGTACTCCTTCAGAGTATATCCCACGGATGATATCGTGGAAGTCATGCGTTTATCAGGTGCCAGTGCGTCCGGCAGCAGCGGTATTTATAAAAGCAGTATTGAGATAAGATACCGCGGAGGCACTGACAAATTCCTTGTCAGAAGTGCTGCCGAAAGAGAACGTTTATACATAATGATCGAAAGATATCTGTCCTGCCGCAGGAACGGCACTGTGTTCGTGCAGGACGATCACTAATATACGGAAAGGAATAAAGATATGAATCTATCTATGAAATGGCTCGCCGACTATGTAAAAGCCGACGTGCCGATAAAGGACTTCTGTCACGCTCTTACAATGAGCGGCTCAAAGGTTGAATGCTACGAGGAAGAGGGAAATAACATCTCCAAAGTCGTAGTGGGCAGGATACTCTCAAAGGGACCTCACGAAAATGCTGATGCTCTCTTCGTTTGTCAGGTCGACATCGGTGCTGAATCCCCAATCCAGATCGTTACAAACGCAAAGAACGTCAAGGAAGGCGACCTTGTACCGGTCGCTCTGGACGGTGCAGTTCTTCCTGAGGGAAAGATCAAGAAGTGCAAGATGCGCGGCGTTGAAAGCTTCGGCATGTTCTGCGGACTTGAAACTCTCGGTCTCACTGCCCATGACTTCCCCTATGCTGATCCCGAGGGAGTTTTTGTTATCGAAGAGGAATGCACTCCCGGTCAGGACATTCACTCAGCTATCGGTCTTGATGACACATCTGTTGAATTTGAGATCACATCCAACCGTCCGGACTGTCTCAGCGTTATCGGTCTTGCAAGAGAGACTGCTGCTACATATGATCTTCCTCTCACTGTCAAGGCACCCGGATTCAAGGGCGTGGAAGGCGACGTGAACAGCTATCTCAAGGTAGATATCCACAATGCTGAAAAATGCCCGAGATACTGTGCAGGTATCGTAAAGAACGTAAAGATAGGTCCTTCACCCCGCTGGATGAGAGAGAGGCTCCGTGCAAGCGGTGTCCGTCCTATCAATAATTTCGTTGATATTACAAACTATGTAATGCTCGAATACGGTCAGCCTATGCACGCTTTCGACCTTCGCTATGTTGAGGGCGCACATATCAATGTCCGCAATGCTGTTGACGGAGAGAAGATCATGACTCTCGACGGCGTAGAGCGCGAGCTCACAAGTGATATGCTCGTTATCGCCGATGAAAAGAAACCGGTAGCTGTTGCCGGTATAATGGGCGGCGAATACAGCGGTATAATGGATGATACTACCACTGTTGTTTTCGAATCTGCTTACTTCGAGCCTTCACAGGTGCGTCAGACATCAAAGAAGCTGAAGCTGAAATCTGACGCTTCTTCACGCTATGAAAAGGGCGTAGATCCTACTATTTCCATGACCTGTCTGAAGAGAGCTTTCGAACTCGTTGAACTTCTCGGTGCAGGTGAGGTCGTAAACACTGTCATCGACTGCAACAAGTCAGATTTCAAGCCTTCTGAGGTAGTATTCGACTCCGCATGGATAAATAATTTCCTCGGAACAGACATATCAGAAGATAAGATGAAGGAGTACCTCGGACGTCTTGAATTCACTTTCAGAGATGACAAGGTCGTTGCTCCTGCTTTCCGTATAGACATCGGCTGCAAGGCTGATATCGCTGAGGAAGTTGCCCGTATCTACGGTTATAACAACATTCCTTCCACAGACTTCAGAGGCGTTGCAAGAGCTGAGTTCACAGAGGAGCAGAAGTTCGTCCGCAGCCTCAGAAACACAGCAGTTTCTCTCGGAGGCTACGAAATCGCTACTTACTCATTCGTATCACCCAAGTATTTCGACAGGATACGTCTCCCAGAGAACAGTTCTCTCCGAAATGTTGTCCGCATCGTTAATCCTCTCGGTGAGGATACCAGCGTTATGCGTACATCCACTATCCCCTCGATGCTCGACATCCTTTCGTTCAACTACAATAACCGCAACGAAAAGGCATGCCTCTTTGAGATATCCAAGGAATACATCCCCGCAAGTGAGGAGAAGTCCTTCATAAACGGAAATATCCTCGCAAACAGCGGAAACGAAAAGCACAGATATCAGTATTCACTTCCCGATGAGCCCCAGAGACTCACTATAGGAATGTACGGCGGAGATGCTGATTTCTACACTATCAAGGGTATCGTTGAACAGCTTCTCTCTGATATGAAGATAGGCGACGTGGAGTACATCCGCGCTGCTGATTCCGACGCTTTCGATGAGAAGTATGCCCTCCACCCCGGCAGAAGTGCAGTTATAGTAAAGGACGGAGTTGTCCTCGGTATCATGGGTGAAATTCATCCGGAAGTTCAGGAGAACTACAAACTCGGCGTAAAGACTTACGTTGCCAAGCTCTGTATACCTGAGATGATGCAGCTCGCTGCTGACAAGATCACTTACAGTCCGCTTCCCAAGTTCCCGGCTACTACCCGTGATCTCAGTCTCCTTGTTGACAACGACACTCCTGTTGCTGAACTCGAAAAGGCAATAAAGAACGCTGTTGGCAAGACACTCGAAAAGGTAACACTGTTCGACGTGTACCGCAGCAAGGAAATGATAGAGTCCGGCAAAAAGAGCGTTGCTTATTCCATATCCATGCGTTCACATGAGGGAACACTCACCGATGAACAGGCTGACAGCGCTATGAAGCGCGTACTCAAAGCCCTCAGTGCTATCGGTGCTGAGCTCAGAGGCTGATGGTCTCCCAGATAATCAGCAAGCTTATCGTCCTGTTCATGCTGATAAGCCTGTATATGCTGATAACTAAGATCGGCGAACGTAAAAAGAAACAGGCACTTATATGGACATTGCTGTTCCTGCTGCCTGTCGCCGTGCTGATAATACTGTATAATGTTTACAAATAAACGTCTGCGTGCTAACGGTTATCCGCTTATACCACGACATATTATTAACAAATTGTAAACATTTCTCAACACTCTTGATTTTAACTGATAAAGGGTATATAATTGGATTAGCACTCAGAGAGTGAGAGTGCTAATCCAATTTTTTCTTCCATAAGGAGATGTCGATAATGGAAACTAAACAATTCAAGGCAGAATCCAAAAGACTGCTCGACATGATGATCCACTCGATCTACACTCATAAGGAGATATTCCTTCGTGAACTTATATCAAACGCCAGCGACGCGATAGACAAACTCTATTTCAGATCGCTTACAGATGACAAGGTCGGGCTCTCTAAGGACGATTTCGCTATATGGCTCTATGCCGACAAGGACGCCCGTACTCTGAAAATTGTCGATAACGGCATAGGCATGACCGAAGAGGAACTCGAAAACAACCTCGGTACTATCGCCAACAGCGGCTCATTCAAATTCAAGAATGAGAACAAGCTTGAGGATGACAGCCAGATCATCGGTCAGTTCGGTGTAGGATTCTACTCCGCTTTCATGGTTGCAAAAAAGGTTACAGTCATCTCAAAGGCTTACGGCAGCGACAAGGCTTACAAGTGGGAGTCCGAGGGCGTTGACGGCTACACTATTTCAGAGGCTGACAAGACCAGTGCCGGTACTGAGATAATCCTCGAAATGCTCGACGATACTGACGACGAGAACTATTCCGAGTTCCTCGACCAGTACAGGATAAAGTCGCTCGTCAAGAAGTATTCAGACTATATCCGCTTCCCCATCAAGATGGAGGTATCGCACAGCCGTCCGAAGGAGCAGTCCGAGGAGGACAAGGAAGCTAAGAAGCCGCTTGAGTACGAGGACTTCATCGAGGTCGAGACTCTCAACAGTATGGTCCCGCTTTGGAAGAAGAACCGCAGCGAGCTCAAGGAAGAGGACTACAAGCACTTCTACACAGAGAAGTTCTACGACTATAATGAGCCGCTGAAGTATTCGCACATCAGCAACGAAATGCCTGCGTATAATGCATTGCTCTATATACCGTCAAAGGCTCCCTTCGACTACTATTCAAGAGAGTACGAAAAGGGACTCCAGCTCTATTCGAACGGTGTCCTCATTATGGACAAGTGCGCAGATCTTCTGCCGGACTATTTCAGCTTCGTAAAGGGACTCGTTGACTCCGAGGATCTCTCGCTGAATATCTCCCGTGAGATGCTCCAGCACGACCGCCAGCTCAAGGCTATCGCAAAGAGCATCGAAAAGACTGTCAGCAGCGAGCTCAAGAAGATGCTCAAGAACGACCGCGAGAACTATGAGAAGTTCTGGGGAGCATTCGGATTACAGCTCAAGTACGGCATTTACAGCGACTTCGGTATGCACAAGGACAAGCTGCAGGAGCTCATAATGTTCACATCGTCAAAGGAAAAGAAGCTGGTAACTCTCGACGAGTACGTTACCGGAATGGGCGAGGAGCAGAAGTACATCTACTACGCAACAGGCGAGAGCATTGCCCGTATCGAGCAGCTTCCGCAGACCGAGCTTGTACGCGACAAGGGCTACGAGATACTCTACCTCACAGACAGCGTGGACGAATTTGCAGTAAAGGCGCTACGCCAGTACAAGGACAAGGAGTTCCGCTCGGTATCTGCTGACGATCTCGGTATCGACACAGAGGAGAAAAAGGAGGAGCTCAAGGCGAAGGAGGAGGAGAACTCCGATCTTCTCAAGGAGCTTTCTGACGCTCTCAGCGGTAAGGTCGCAAAGGTGGTTCTCTCG
Source organism: Ruminococcus flavefaciens (assembly GCA_002373775.1). Taxonomy (GTDB): domain Bacteria; phylum Bacillota; class Clostridia; order Oscillospirales; family Ruminococcaceae; genus Ruminococcus; species Ruminococcus flavefaciens_M. The sequence goes on from DFJW01000080.1 coordinate 31,013, forward strand.
CAGAGACTCCGTTCGCACCCGGTTTGCCTTACAAGCGAGGGCGAGATCTCGCTCGAAATGGAGAAGGTGCTCAACGCAATGCCGAACGGCGAGAAGATACAGGCACAGCGAGTTCTCGAGCTCAACCCCGAGCACGATATATTCGGCAAGCTGAAAGCTGTAAACGAGTCCGGTGATAAGGACAAGCTCGGCAAGTACGCAAAGCTGCTCTACGATCAGGCTCTTCTCATCGAGGGAATGAGCATCGAGGATCCGGTTGAATTTTCGAACCTCATCTGCGAGCTTATGTAAAAGTATTAATGGACGGACCTCGTGTCCGTCCTTATTGCTTCTTGAATTTAATGATAAACGATAAAAAATTATCGTGCAAATTGTATATTCGAAGCTTGATGGAAATGGCTGGTTATTGTATAACGTTACAAATTTATCGTTTAACGATAAATAACTATTGACAAACGCTAATCCGTGTGGTAAGATATAGTCATCAAAGGGAAACACAGAGTTCCCGGGAATGGAGGAAATCATTATGACACAGAAAAATGCCAATGTCAAAAACATCAATACTATCGGACTGATAATGCGCATCGCACTTATCATTGCAAGAATATTTGTGGGAATAGCCTTTGTGCTCACGCTCCTCGGCTGCATATTGTCGCTGTGGATGCCGGTGGAGAGCGTAAGGATCAGACCTTCAATACATATGGACGTTGAATATGACGAGCCCAAGGACGGAGAGAAGCTGGTAGAGGGCTCAAAGGACGCAAAGTGGGATATCGACGAATTTTCCGTAAAATGGTACCTGAAAGAGAAAAAGGCTGAGAGCGGCAAGGAAGCATTATCGATCGACGGAGAAGTTGAGGAGATAACAGGCAGCCAGATAAAGGGCTTCTTATTCAAGAAGTGCCTGATAGCCACACTCTTCTGCGCAGCAATGTTCGTGGCACTCATCTTCGGCAGCAAGCTCGCTAAGGCTCTTGAAAAGTGCGATACACCTTTCGCTGATGACGTTATCAAAAAGCTGGTGAACTTCGGAAAAGCGCTCATACCGCTCGGAGTATTATCGCTTCTAAGCGGAACTACCGGTATAGCTATCGCATTTGCGGTACTTATACTCTTCCTATTCGTAAACCTCTTCAAGTACGGCGCAGAGCTTCAGAAGGAAGCCGACGAGACAGTGTGAGGTGAGTATATGGCTATAATCCTAAGACTTGACCGCGTTATGGCGGACAGGAAGATAAGTCTCAACGAGCTCAGCGAGCGGGTTGGCATAAGCAACGTGAACCTCTCCAAGCTCAAGACCGGCAAGGTCAGCGCGATACGCTTTTCGACGCTCGATGCTATATGCCGTGAACTGAACTGCCAGCCGGGGGATATTCTCGAATACTCCTCTGATGAACCGGAAGTAATAACAGAATGATACTGAAAGGACGGACCTCGTGTCCGTCCTTTTTATTTGGAATAATTATGGCTTCCAGTGCTTGAAAGCCGTATCGAAATGTGATATAATGATTATGTATGTTTAAAAACACAGTCAATGAATGAGAGGTGCGTATTTTGAACGGCAACAAGGCTCTGATAGAAGAGATAAAGGCAATATACGGTCAGACTGAGCACAAGGCTTATGTCCGCAGCTTCGGCTGTCAGCTCAATGTGTCGGACGGCGAAAAGATAAAGGGCGTTCTCAGCGGTATGGGGTTCACGTTCACAGATGACGAGAGGGAGGCTGACCTTATCATCCTCAACACCTGCGCTGTCAGGGAGTCCGCGGAGGACAGGGTTTTCGGCATAGTCGGCAGTATGAAGAAGCTCAAGGAGGAAAATCCCTCGCTCATTATCGGCATAGCCGGCTGTATGACCGCTCAGGAGCACATTGCCGAAAAGATAAAGCGCTCATATCCTCAGGTGGACATCGTTCTCGGCACCTCCGCCATAAACGGTCTGCCGGCACTTCTGCTCGACTGCCTGCGCGGCAAGAAATTCGGGGCTGATATAGCCGAATACGACGATTTTTCGGCAGCCGTTCCGCAGATACGCGAGAGCAGCTTCAAGGCTTCCGTGCCGATAATGTTCGGCTGCAACAACTTCTGCACCTACTGCATAGTGCCGTATGTCCGCGGCAGGGAGCGCAGCAGGCGTCCGGAGGACATCATCGCAGAGGTCAGGGAGCTTGCTGCTTCGGGCTACAAGGAGATAATGCTGCTCGGTCAGAACGTCAATTCCTACGGAAACGACCTCGGCGGCGAGATGAGCTTCCCGCAGCTCCTCCGCGAACTGAACGCGATAGAGGGCGATTTCATCATACGCTTTATGTCGTCACACCCGAAGGACGCCTCCCGTGAGCTGATAGATACGATATTTGAGTGCGAAAAAGTCGCCAAGCACCTCCACCTGCCCGTACAGAGCGGCAGCAGCGACGTTCTCAGGCGTATGAACCGCCGCTATACTGCGGAAAAGTACCTCGAAACAGTTGACTACATATACAGCAGGGATCCGGATTTTTCTCTCACAACGGACCTGATAGTTGGTTTCCCTGATGAAACAGATGAGGATTTTCAGGCAACACTTGATATAATAAGACGTGTGAAGTTCGACAACATCTACTCGTTCATCTACTCAAAGCGTTCGGGCACGAAGGCTGCTGAGATGCCGGACGCGGTTTCCGACGAGACCAAGAGCCGCCGTATGAGGGAGCTGCTCGAGGCTCAGAGGGAGATCTCCTCAGAGCATTACAAGAGGTTCATAGGCAGACGTATGAGAGTCCTTGCGGACGATGTTTCAAAGAAGCGCAGGGGCTTTCTTACGGGAAAAAGCAGCGAATTCATTATAGTTGAGTTCGAGGGCGACGAGTCCCTCATCGGACAGTTCGTCGATGTTGAGATAACAGACGCTATGAACTGGGCTGTTGTCGGAAAGATAGTTCAAACCAACGGCTGAGCGCCGTTCATTTCAGAAAGGAAGCATTATGCCAGCGATAAAAGTCCTTAGCAAAGAAATATCCGAGCTCATAGCTGCCGGAGAGGTCATTGAGAGACCGGCTTCCGTAATAAAGGAGCTTGTGGAAAACTCTATCGACTCCGGAGCAAGACACATAACCGTCGAGGTGAAAAACGGCGGAACTACCTATATGCGCGTGACCGATGACGGCTGCGGTATGGCTTTTGATGATGTTCCGAAAGCCTTCCTGCGCCACGCCACCAGCAAGATAACCGAGAGATGCGACCTCGATAATATACAGACGCTCGGTTTCAGAGGTGAAGCTCTTGCGTCCGTAGCGGCTGTGTCCAGCGTAGAGGTGATGACCAAGCAGCGCGGCGACACCTACGGTACGCTCTACAAGATAGAGGGCAGCGAAGAGGTCTCACACGAGCAGAGCGGCTGTCCTGACGGTACGACTATCGTTATCCGTGACCTCTTCTACAATGTTCCTGCGCGCCGGAAGTTTATGAAAAAGGACGTAACAGAGGCGAATGCGGTCAGTCAGATACTTCAGAAGATAACGATGTCCCACCCGGACATTGCATTCAAGTTCATACGCGACAACAAGGTCGAGTTCAATTCGAGCGGCGACGGCGAGCTGTATTCTGCGGTATATGCGGTGTACGGCAGGGACTTCGTCCGCGACCTCATCGAGCTCGACTACACCTACAACGGCGTCCATGTCAGCGGATATGCCGTAAAACCGCTTTATTCCCGCGCCAACCGCACCTTTCAGAACTTCTTCGTGAACGGCAGATATGTCCGTTCGAGACTGTGCTCGTCGGCGCTTGAAAATGCCTACACCAATATGATAATGACCGGGAAATTCCCGTGCTGTGTTATGATGATAGACCTGCCGCCGGTCGAGATGGACGTCAATATCCACCCTGCAAAGGCGGAGGTGCGCTTCACGAACGAGAAAAATGTCGCGGACGCTATATATTTCGCGGTAAAGAACGCCTTTATGGAGGCTGGGCTGATATACGATTTCGAGCTGAGAAAGCGCGTTGACTGGAAGGAAAAGCATATGGACGAGCCGCCTGCAAAGCAGGAGCAGTTCATCTTCACGCCGATAGACAAGATAGCCGAAACAGAGCAGAAAATAGCGGAAAAAGCTCCGGAAGCCTCTTCTGTAAAGCCTGTCTTTAACGTTCCGGCTGCAAAACCTGAGCCCGAGCCTGAGACTGCCGATATAAAGCCGTTTGAGGCTTACAGCAGACCTGCTGTTGAAGCTCCGGCGGCGGAACCTGTTCCGGAAACTGCTGCGCCTGCCGCTGAGGAAAGAGTTATGGAGCCTGTGCCGGAGGCTGTTCCGGAGCCGGAAAAAGCTCCTGCGCCTGAAAAGGTCGAGGGCTTCAGCTACATAAGCAGTGCGAGCCTGCAAAGGGCAGCCGAGCCGGAGAAGCCTGCCGAACCTGAGGAGTCCGAGTGGACGAAAAAGCCGGAGATCCGCGTGATAGGGGAGGCTTTCGGTGTTTACATAATCGCTGAGACCGCCGACAAGAAAATGGTGATGATAGACAAGCACGCGGCGCACGAGCGCATAATCTTCGAGGATCTCAAGCGCCGGAACTGCCGCCAGTACAGCCAGATGCTGATGACCGGAGTTAAGGTGCTGCTTGCCGGAGACGATTTCAGTGCGCTTGAGTCGAATGCGGAGATGCTTGAGGATATGGGCTTCAGCTTAGATTTTTCGGAGCGTCCGTGCGTTGTGGCGACTGCCGTCCCAACCTTCATTATGGAGCTCGATATGGAGGAGATAATCGCTGAGATAGCCGAAAATCTCCGGCTTTACCGCCACGATCCGCAGTCTCATACGCTGGACGATATGCTGCACACTGTCGCCTGCAAGTCCGCGATACGCGGCAACGACAAGAATTCTCAGCAGGAGCTTCAGGCGCTTGCTGAGCGCGTTTACGGGGACGAGACCATACGTCACTGTCCGCACGGCAGACCGGTTATGTTCGTTATGAATAAGTCGAGCATCGAGCACCAGTTCGGGCGCACATAAGGAGGAGAGCGAAGATGACTCAGACAGGGGATAAACCAAGAGTCCTTGCGGTCGTCGGCCCGACCGCTTCCGGCAAGACGTGGCTGGGTGTACAGCTCGCAAAGCTGTACGGCGGAGAGGTCATATCTGCCGATTCTATACAGATATACAAGGGTATGGACATAGCCTCCGCGAAGCCCTCTGAGGAGGAGAAAGAGGGGATACCGCATCATCTTATGGACTTCCTCAATATGGACGTACCTTTCAGTGCTGCTGATTATGTTAAGCTGGCAAAGGAGAAGATAGAGGAAGTTCTCAGCCGCGGAAAGCTGCCGGTGATCGTTGGCGGGACCGGGCTGTATGTGGACTCTCTCCTCGAAAACGTGAAGTTTTCCGAGGGCGGCAGCGATGAGGCTTACCGCGAGGAGCTTATGGCTTTTGCGCGTGAACAGGGTGCGGAAGCCCTTCACGCAAGGCTCGCGGAGACCGATCCGGAAGCCGCTGCGGCTATCCACCCGAACAATATCATCAGAGTTGTGCGCGCACTCGAGGTCTGTCACGTTACCGGAAGGCGTTTCAGTGAGCTGAAAGCCGAGAGCCGTACCGAGGAGAGCCCGTATAATTCGCTGATACTCGGTCTGAACTACGAGGACAGAGCGGTCCTCTACCGCCGGATAGACCTCCGTGTGGAGGAAATGGTGAAAAACGGGCTTATCGAAGAGGCGAGGGAGCTCTGGGAGCGGGGCGGAATGAGAACCTCCGCGAACGCTATCGGCTATAAGGAGCTCATTCCTTACTTCACCGGAGAGATGCCGCTTGAGGAGTGCGTCGCCAAAATTCAGCAGGAAACGCGCCGTTACGCCAAAAGACAACTGACGTGGTTTAGAAAAAATGACCGTATTAAGTGGATTATTTTGGGCGAATTTGATAAAAAGACTGAAATTTTAGAAAAATCACAAAAATGTATAGCAAATTATTGGAATATATGATATAATGTAATGTGTGTATTTCTATTTATAATCAGAAATTATCACGGAGATGTATTATACGGTCACTTACCGTAAATATTAAAGACAGGAGCAATGTGTATGAACAAGACGATAAATCTGCAGGACGTATTCCTCAATCAGTGCAGAAAAGACAAGATCATGGTTACGATAATCCTTACAAACGGATTTCAGTTCAAGGGTATGGTAAGAGGCTTTGACAGCTATGTTGCTATCTTCGACTGCGACGGTAAGCAGCAGCTCGTTTACAAGCACGCTATTTCTACCATTATCCCTGCAAGATCTGTTTCTATCCTCGACGCTGCTGAAAAAAGCGAATAAGGTGTGAGGTAAATGCGCTTTCTAAAGACGGAAAGCAGCTTTATGGTGAAAATGCTGCGCAATACGGTGCTCATTCTCTTCGTTGTTGTCTTCATAAGCGTTATCTATAATATGAAGAACAGAGAGAGCGATACCGAGAGCGCACTTATCGCTGAAGCTACTGCCTCCGCAGAGTTCAAGGGCGTTTTTATCAGAGCCGAACAGCCGATGAAATACAGCGGCAGCGGCGTTCTCGTGTACAATGTCTCCGACGGAGGCAAGCTGGGTAAGGGAAGCGTTATCGCTGAGGCTTATCCGGACGGCTCTCAGATTACCGTCCGCCGCGAGGAAGCTGCCGTGGAGAAACAGCTCGATCTGCTGAAAAAGATACAGAACCCCGGTACCCGTGAGTCTGCCCAGCCGGCAGAGCTCTCCGAAAGTATCGAGGAGATCTACCGCAACCTTATGCTCTGCCGTGACAAGCAGGACTATAAGGAGATCTCAAACCTCAAGGACGAGCTCGTCGTCAATATGAGTACCTATCAGATCATAACCGGTGAGGTCAAGGATTTCAGCCAGCAGATCATAGATCTTCAGCATGAGCTCAACAAGCTCAAGCTTCAGGAAAAGACTTCATCAGAGGTCGTTACTTCCCCGAGATCCTGCTACTTTGTCAGCTATTGCGACGGCTACGAGGAAACGCTCAACAAGAGCTCTCTCGACAGCCTTACCGCAGATCAGCTGCTTGAGATAACCGACGAGCGTTCGGACGATCCGAAGGTCGTGGGAAAGCTCATTGACGGCTATAACTGGTATCTTGCCGGAGTCGTTGATAACTCCCATCAGGAGTATAAGGTCGGCGACTATGTGCGCATACGTCCGGAGTCGTCACAGGATATATTCTCGGCAGAGGTTCTCGATATCAGGGACGACGGCAATCAGAAGAAGTCGGTGCTGATACTTGCCTGCCGCGAATTCAGCAGTGAGCTCGTTCAGCACAGAACTGAGAATATCGAGCTCGTAAGAGGTACCTACCGCGGACTTAAAGTACCGCGTGAGGCTATCAGATTTGTTACGGCTGAAGAAACGACCGGCGAAGGCGAAAACGCTACTACTACCGAAGTCACCTACAAGGGCGTTTATGTTCTCAAGGGCGAACAGGTGCAGTTCAAGAAGATAGACGTTATCTATGAGGGCAGCAATTACGTTCTCTCCTCTCTCGACCATACAGGCGATGACAGCTATCTTGTTCTTTATGACGATATTATGATCGAAGGTGTTGATGACTAAGTGGAGAACGACTTCAGCTATGTAGGTGAAAACCTCGAACGCATCAGGGAAAATGTCCGCGAAGCCTGCGCTAAGGCAGGAAGAAGCGAGGACAGCGTCAGGATCATGGCTGTCACCAAGACAGTCGCTCCGGAGATCGTGAACTGTGCGATAGAACAGGGAATAGACCTCCTCGGCGAGAACCGCGTTCAGGAGTTTCTCTCAAAAAAAGACAGCTACCTTAAAAGCGCAGAGGTGCATATGATAGGCACGCTCCAGACCAATAAGGTAAAATATATCATAAACGATGTGAGTATGATCCAGTCAGTGGACAGCGAAAAGCTGCTCGGTGAGATCAGCCGCCTTGCCGTGAAGAACGGCAGGACTATGGATATTCTCTGTGAAGTGAATATCGGCGGCGAGGACTCGAAGAGCGGTATCGCTCCCGGCGAGGTCCGCGGACTGCTTGAAAAGGCAGCGCATACCGAGGGTGTCCGTCTGAGAGGGCTTATGACTATACCGCCCCCGTCCGACAGCGACATCTTCCTCGGAAGAATGAAGGAGCTCTACGACAGCTTTGCAGAGGAATTCCACCTCGATGTGCTGTCAATGGGTATGACTCACGATTATGCGGCGGCAGTCCGTATGGGTTCAACGCTCGTAAGAGTCGGAACGGGAATGTTCGGCGCAAGGGATTACTCTCAGAAACGCTGAGAATGATCGAAAAAGCAATTACAGCGGAATGCTGAAAGACCACGGAGATCCGCATTGCTCCCGCGGTGTCAAAAAATAAATATATCAAATGCGGAGAAGGAGTATTTAGGATGAAATTGTTTGAGAACATTAAGGAATTTTTCTTTGCTGCTGAGGACGAGGATTTCGACGAGGCAGATGTACCGGTACGCGCAGGCGGTGAGAGACCTAATTATTCACGTTCAGAAGGCGACGATCCCACAGCAGTTGCTATGGCTGCAAGCGAGGGCGTTACCGGCAGAAGAAACAAGGTCGTAAATATACAGACAACTGCACAGCTTCAGGTAGTTCTCGTAAAGCCTTCTGCTTTCACAGATGCTAAGCAGATCGCAGATCATCTTATCGCTAAGAAGACAGTAGTTCTCAACCTTGAGACAGCTTCTCCCGAGAACAAGAGAAGGATCATTGATTTCCTCGTTGGTGTTGCATATGCTAACGGCGGAAGCCTCAAGCCCGTTGCGAACCTGACATATATCATCACTCCCTATAACGTCGGCTTTATCGGCGAAGACCTCGTGGGCGAGCTGGAGAATAACGGCGTATTTATCTGATGAACACCCCTGAGGACAAGCTGTTTGAGGCAAAACTCGGAGATATGACCGACCGCTGTGAGAGATATTCCTCACCGGTGTATTCCTCGTTCCTTGACGAGAGACAGTGTGTTGTCGCACAGCAGTGGCTGGAGCGCAATGCAGGCGGGCTCGGGTACAGCTTCAGCGGCGGATATGAGGGAGCAAGAAGAAAAATGCTTGCGGTCTTTCCGGTGTTCTGTGCGGAATATGTTGATGACGAGTATCCTATGAAGTGCCTGACGCTGACCTTCCGGAAGGAGGACAAGCTCACACACAGGGATATTCTCGGAACTTTTATGGGACAGCGTTTAAAACGTGAGGTCATCGGGGATATTATAGTCGGTGACGGTGAAGCTCAGACCTTTGTTACGGACATCGCAGCCAAGCTGCTGATGACGTCCCTGACAAAGATCGGAAGAGTCGGCGTAAAACTGACTGACAGCAGAGAGTTTGAGCTCGATACGGAACAGAGCTTCAGGGAGATAGGCGGAACAGTCGCTTCTCTCAGACTCGACTGTGTGGTGAGTCTCGCCGCAGGTCTCAGCCGCGAAAAGGCTGCTGCACTTATCCGTTCCGATAAGGTGGAGATAAACCACTTTCCGGCGGCTTCTGTCTCGCAGGAATTGAATGAGGGAGACGTATTATCAATAAGAGGCAGCGGCAGATATATCCTTTCCGGTATAGACGGTCTGACTAAAAAAGGCCGCATACACATAAATCTTCGTAAATATATTTAGAGGTGAATGAAAATGATAACAGCAAAGGACGTAAGAAATAAGAGATTTGAAAAGGCAGCTTTCGGCTATAAGCAGGAAGAAATCGACGAATTCCTTTCACAGCTCGAGGCTGAGCTCGACGAGATGGAGCGCGAGCGCGCTGAGGCTAACAACAAGATACAGATACTTGCCGACAAGGTAAGAGAATATATGAAGGACGAGGACGCTCTCAAGGACGCTCTTCTCGGCGCTCAGAAGCAGGGACATCAGGTCATCTCCGAGGCTAACGAAAAGGCTGAGGCTATCATCGCTGAGGCTCAGGCAAAGGCTGACGCCCTCGAGGACGAGGCTGTACGTCAGCACGCTGAGGCTATGGAGAAGAACCGCGAGGAGATCGCTAAGGAGAAGGAAGCTCTCATCGAGGCTCAGCAGCAGGTCGCTGACTTCAAGAAGAGCCTCTTCGATATGTATAAGAGCCACCTCGAACTCATCTCTTCTATGCCTGAGACATTTGAGGAAGCTTCAGGAGATGAACCCCAGACTGCTGAGGAGATCGCTGCTGCTGTTGCTGCAGAGGAAGAAGAATAATCATCCGGCACCCTTTGTCCGGATAACAGGATAGTTTCAGGAGCGGCATCCCATCAGAAGGAAAGCCGTTTCTCAGTTTCATAAATCGCTTGAAAGGAGGATCCCTCAGGCTTTGAAGAGGGATCATGGAAAAATGGCACAGGATTATAACAATACCTTAAATTTACCGAAAACTGACTTCCCGATGAGGGGAAATCTCCCTAAGAGAGAACCGGAAACTCTTGCAAAGTGGGAGAGCGAAAGACTTTATTATAAGATGATCGAAAAGAATAAGGGCAAAACTCCCTATGTTCTCCACGACGGACCTCCCTATGCAAACGGCGAGATCCACCTTGGTCATGCACTCAATAAGACTCTCAAGGACATTCATTGTAAAGTATAAGAATATGAGCGGCTTCTGTGCTCCTTACGTTCCCGGCTGGGACACTCACGGACTTCCTATCGAGCTCAAGGCTATGAAGGCTATCGGCGTAAAGGACGGTGCTATCCCGCCCACAGAGCTGAGAAAGCACTGCCGCGAATACGCTATGACACAGGTCGCTAACCAGATGAAGGGCTTCAAGAGACTCGGTTCACTGGGCGACTACGACTACCCCTACCTCACGCTCCGTCCTGAGTATGAGGCAAAGACAGGTCGAGGTATTCGGCGACAATGGCTAAGAAGGGCTATATGTACAAGGGACTCAAGCCGGTTTATTGGTGCCCCGACTGTAATACAGCTCTCGCAGAGGCTGAGATCGAGTATTCAAACGATCCCTGCTACTCTATCTACGTCAAGTTCAATGTTACCGATGACAAGGGAATTTTCAGCGGTATGGGACTCGACCTCTCCAAGATATACTTCGTTATCTGGACTACTACCACCTGGACTATCCCCGGCAACCTGGCTATCTGCCTCGGACCGGAGTACAACTATACACTCGTTCACGTTGGCGACGAGTACTATGTAATGGCTGAAGAGCTCGTTAAGACCACTATGGAGACTGCCGGTATCACTGAGTATACCACTGAGGGCATCTTCACAGGTGCAGAGCTCGAGGGTATGAAGACAAAGCACCCCCTCTACGACCGTCCGTCACCTATCATCGTAGGCGACCACGTTACTCTCGAAAGCGGTACAGGCTGCGTTCATACAGCTCCCGGCTACGGTGTGGAGGACTTTGAGGTCTGCAAGAAGTACGACGATATCGGTATCATCGTATGCGTTGACTCCAAGGGCAAGCAGACCGCTGAAGCAGGCGAATTCGAGGGCATGGACACAGATCAGGCGAACAAGGCTATCGCTGCAAAGCTCACTGAGGTAGGAGCTATGCTCGCTACACAGAAGATCGTTCACCAGTATCCCCACTGCTGGAGATGCAACAGCCCTATCATATACAGAGCAACAGAGCAGTGGTTCTGCTCGGTAAACGGCTTCAAGGACGAGGCTATCAAGGCTATCGAGTCCGTAAAGTGGATCCCCGACTGGGGCGAGGACCGTATCAAGGGTATGGTTCGCGACAGAAGCGACTGGTGTATCTCCCGTCAGAGAACATGGGGCGTTCCGATACCTGTCGTTTACTGCAAGGACTGCGGCAAGCCGATCTGCACTGACGAGACTATCAAGGCTATCGCTGATCTCTTCCGCAAGGAGGGCAGCGACGCATGGTGGACAAAGGATCCCTCCGAGTTCATTCCGTCAAGTGTAAAGTGCGAGTGCGGCTGCGGTGAGTTCACCAAGGAATACGACATAATGGACGTTTGGTTCGACAGCGGCGTTTCGCATACATCAGTAATGGACGGCAAGGACTTCCCGAGCCTTTCATGGCCGGCTGACCTCTATCTTGAGGGTGCAGACCAGTACAGAGGCTGGTTCCAGTCATCGCTCCTTACATCAGTAGTATACAAGGGTACTGCCCCCTATAAGGCAGTCTGCACACACGGCTGGGTAGTTGACGGCGAGGGCAAGGCTATGCACAAGTCCCTCGGAAACGGTATTGATCCGAGTGAGATCACAGACCAGTACGGCGCAGATATTCTCCGTCTGTGGGTAGCTTCTTCCGATTACCACAGCGATATTCGTATCTCCAAGCCTATCCTCAGCCAGCTTTCCGACGCCTACAAGAAGATCAGAAACACAGCTCGTTTCATTCTCGGAAACCTCGGCAACGGCAAGGGCTTTGATCCTGATAAGGACTGCGTATCCGACGATCAGCTCACCGAGCTCGATAAATGGGCGCTTATGCGTCTCGACACTCTTATTGACAAGGTCAAGGAGGGCTACGAGGCATTTGATTTCCATATCGCATTTCACGCTATCCATAACTTCTGCGTAATTGATATGTCCAACTTCTACCTCGACATCATCAAGGACAGACTCTACTGCGAGAAGGAGGACTCAGTCATCAGACGTGCTGCTCAGACCGCTATGTACCGTATCCTGAGCGCTGTTGCAAGACTTGCTGCACCTATCATCTCGTTCACTGCTGAGGAGATCTGGCAGTTTATGCCGCACTCCGCAAACGACGATACAGAGAGCGTTTTCCTCAATCAGATGCCTGAGAAGTCGGGTATCGAGTTCAGCGCTGAGTACGTTGACAAGTGGGACTTCATATACGGCACAAGAGAGGCTGTAAACAAGGTGCTCGAAGAGGCAAGAAATGCCAAGACTATCGGCAAGTCGCTTGAGGCTAAGATAATCATCAGAAGCAGCGATGCTGATTACGACAGATATATGGCACTCGCTGACCACCTCAAGGATATCCTCATCGTATCCGGCGTTGAGGTCGAGAAGTCCGGTGCTGAGACTGTATTTGAAGTTGCTAAGGCTGACGGCGAGAAGTGCGAGCGCTGCTGGTGCTACTCCAAGTACGTCGGCACAAACCATGATCACCCCACTCTCTGCGAGAGATGTGCGATCGCTGTTGAAGCATAATTTGTACTATATTGCCTGCTGCCGGTCGAGGCGGCAGGCGTATTATTTGAAAGGATAGATATATGGCTGTATTGCTTGTAGCGGCTGTCATCGTTCTGATATTTGCCGATCAGGCTGTGAAATACTGGGCTGTTCATTATCTTAAGGAGCGCGGCAGTATCAGGTTCATACACTTCGGTGATTTCAAGGTGCTCGACCTCACTTACCTCGAAAATGACGGCGCGATATTCGGAAGTATGTCCGGACAGAGGTGGTTCCTCATCGGCTTCACTTCGATCGTGCTGGTTGTGGGAATATATCTGATGTTCAGGTATATGAAACGTTCAAAGCTCCTGACATCGGCGATCCTGCTGTTTGTGTCGGGCGGCATCGGCAACATCATCGACCGTATGAGGCAGGGGTATGTCGTGGATATGTTCGAGGTGAAGCTGTTCAAGTTTGCGATATTCAACGTGGCTGATATATATGTCACCTGCGCTTTTGTACTGCTTCTTGTGTATGTGCTCTTCATTGATCCCAAGATACAGGCAAAGGCTAAGGCGGAAGCAGATGCTGCAAAGTCTGCTGCGGACAAGGAAGCTGCCAATGAGTGAGACAGTAACGCTCACGGCTTCGGATACTGACCGTGGAACCCGTATTGACAAGTATATTTCGGACAATGTTGCTCTGACTCGCTCGGCGGTTCAGGGACTCATAGAAAAGGGAATGGTCACCGCGGACGGCAGCAGTATCGCCAAGAATTACAAGCTGCGCGGCGGCGAGGTCATCGCTGTTGAAATACCCGAGCCCGAGCCTATGGACGCTGTTCCGGAGGATATTCCGCTCGATATAGTCTACGAGGACGATGACCTGCTGGTCGTGAACAAGCCCAAGGGTATGGTAGTTCACCCGGCTCACGGCAACTACACCGGAACGCTCGTCAATGCTCTGCTTCACCACTGTGGAGAGAGCCTTTCCGGGATAAACGGAGTGATACGTCCGGGAATTGTTCACCGTATCGACAAGAATACGAGTGGACTGCTCATCGTTGCCAAGAACGATGCTTCCCACCTGAAGCTCGCTGAACAGATCAAGGTCCACAGCTTCACGCGAGAGTACGAAGCTGTTGTGACCGGCGCAATGAAGCAGCAGAGCGGAACGGTCGATGCACCGATCGGACGGCATAAGACCGATCGCAAGAAAATGTGTGTAACTGCTGAAAATTCGCGCAATGCGGTGACTCATTACGAGGTGCTCAGGCAGTATGGCGGCTTTGCTCACCTGCGGCTGAGACTCGAGACCGGAAGGACTCATCAGATAAGAGTCCATATGGCGTATATTGGTCACCCGGTACTGGGGGACGACGTTTACGGAAAGCCTTACAAGGGGCTTGAGGGGCAGTGCCTCCACGCGCGAAAAATAGGCTTTATCCACCCGACAACAGGGGAGTATATGGAATTTGAGAGCGAGCTGCCCGATTATTTCAGGGCTGTGCTGAACAAGCTCGAAAAGATGTAGGAGGCAGCCATTGTTTGAAGATATAAGTAAAGTTATCCTGCTGAGCGATATGGACGGAACGCTCCTCAACGGCAAGAAGCAGATCACGGACATCGACCGTGCTGCGATAAAGCGCTTTACGGAGCTCGGCGGAAGGTTCACGGTGGCTACCGGACGGACGATACAATCCTTCGACCAGTTCCGTGCGCTGATAGATATGCCGTACCCCGTTATAATGTATAACGGAGCGGCGATACACGACTATTCATCGGGAAAAACGCTGTTCACCCGACCGCTGCCGGAGGAGTGCCGGGACATAGCCTTGCAGCTCTATGAAGCTATGCCGGACGCCGGCGGAGAGGTCCTCAGACTGGACGGTACATATGTATTCCGCAACAACGATTACCAGAAGCTCCACACGAAGCTCTGCAATATCGTCCCGGATTACGCCGAGCTCTCCGAGGTCGAGGAGGGTGGCTGGCTGAAGGTTCTGTTCTCAATGGCACCGGACGATATGGACTTCTTCGGGGCTTATGTGAGAAGTCAGGGGTGGGACACCGTTGATTTCGTGCGTTCCTCGGAGATGTTCTGGGAAATGCTGCCGAAGGGCGTGAGCAAGGGCTCGGCGCTGACTGAGTACCGCAGGCTCGACGGCTGGCAGGACTTCACGTTCGTTTCTATCGGGGACTTTGACAACGATATAGAGATGCTGTGTGCGGCAGACCTCGGAGCGTGTCCTGCGAATGCCGAGGACAAGGTCAAAAAGGCTGCCGGACTCGTGCTTTCGCATACAAATGAGGATGGAGCTGTGGCTGAGCTTATCGGATACATAATAGATAAGTGCGGCTGCTGAAACTGCAAATGACGGCGTGAGCCGTTGGATAAAAATATTACGGAGGTTATTATGGACGCAAAGATCAAAAAGGAATTGCAGAAAACAGCCTGCAAGGTGAGAATGGGCGTTATCGAGGGAACCTACAACGCCAAGTCGGGACACCCCGGCGGCTCGCTTTCCATAAGCGATACCCTGACATATCTTTATTACAGTAAAATGAATGTTGACGCAAAGGCTCCTGACGACGCTGACAGAGACCGTTTTGTGCTCTCAAAGGGACACACTGCGCCGGCACTTTATGCAGTTCTGGCACAGAAGGGCTACTTCCCGGAGGAGGAGATAAAGTCTCTCCGCCACATCGGAGCTATGCTTCAGGGACATCCTTGTATCCATACTCCCGGAGTTGATATGTCCAGCGGTTCACTTGGACAGGGCATCTCTGCTGCTTGCGGAATGGCGCTTGCAGGCAAGCTCGACAAAAAGTCCTACAAGGTATACACTATCCTCGGTGACGGCGAGATCGAGGAAGGACAGGTATGGGAGGCTGCCATGTTCGCAGCTCATTACAAGCTCGATAACCTCGTAGCTATCGTTGACAACAACGGTCTCCAGATCGACGGACCTGTTACCGAGGTATGTTCTCCTGAGCCTATCACAGACAAGTTCGCTGCATTCGGCTGGCACGTCATCACTATGGACGCTCACGATTTTGACAGCATCGAAGCTGCTTTCGCTGAGGCTGACAAGGTCAAGGGACAGCCTGTGGCTATCATTCAGAAGTCCGTAAAGGGCAAGGGCGTGTCCTTTATGGAAAATCAGGTGGGCTGGCACGGAACAGCTCCCAACAAGGAACAGTACGAACAGGCTATGGCTGAGCTCAGCGCACAGTTAAAGGGATTGGAGGACTAAGACTATGGCAGACGTGATTAAAAAAGCTACCAGAGAGAGCTACGGCGAGGCTCTGAGAGATCTTGCTGAGGAATACAAGGATCTCGTGGTTCTTGATGCAGACCTTGCTGCTGCAACAAAGACCAGCATCTTCAAGAAGGCTTATCCTGACCGTTTCTTTGACTGCGGTATCGCAGAGGCAAATATGATGGGCGTTGCAGCCGGACTTGCTGCCTGCGGAAAGATCCCGTTCGCTTCTACATTTGCTATGTTCGCTGCCGGAAGAGCATTCGAGATAGTAAGAAACTCTATCGGCTATCCTCAACTCAACGTTAAGATAGGTGCAACTCACGCAGGTATCTCCGTAGGTGAGGACGGTGCTACACACCAGTGCAACGAGGACATCGCTCTTATGAGAACTATCCCCGGTATGACTATCATCAACCCCTGCGATGATGTTGAGGCAAAGGCTGCTGTGAAGGCTGCCCTCGACTTCAACGGACCGGTCTATATGCGTTTCGGACGTCTTGCAGTGCCGGTCGTGAATGACGCTGCATCATACAAATTCGAGCTCGGAAAGGGCGTTGTTATGAAGGACGGTAAGGACGTTACCATCGTTGCTACCGGACTTCTCGTCAATGAGGCTCTTGAAGCTGCAAAGGCACTCGAAGCTGACGGTGTTTCCGCAAGAGTTGTCAATATCCACACTATCAAGCCGCTCGATAAGGAGCTCATCGCAAAGTGCGCAAAGGAGACTGGTCTTATCGTAACGGCTGAGGAGCACAGCATAATCGGCGGACTCGGCTCGGCAGTTGCAGAAGCTGTAACGGAGAGTTGTCCTGTCAAGGTCGTAAAGATAGGCGTGAACGACGAATTCGGTCACTCAGGACCTGCTGCTGACCTTCTTAAGGAGTTCGGACTTTCTGCTGAGAATATCGTCAAGACAGTCAAGGCTAACCTCAATAAGTAACATCATCGGGACGTCAGCTGGCGTCCCTTTTTTTGACGGAAAATATTGAAAAACTTCTTGACAAGCCCGGAATAATGTGGTATAATACTAAAGTGTCTTGTGAAAAGACATAATTATCCTTGCCCGCAGAGGGTTGTGGGCATAATCCAGAAGGAGGTGTACATTAATGGCAAAGGTATCCGCTAAGTATGAAGTAATGGTCGTATTCAGCCTTAAGAACGGCGAGGAGTCTATGCAGGCTCTTATCCAGAAGTTCAAGGAGAGAATCGAGCGTCACGCCGAAGCTGTTGAAGTCAACGAGGATTGGGGCAAGCGTAAGCTCGCTTATCCTATCGAGGACGAGACAGAGGGTTACTATGTGATCTACACATTCACATCAGCTCCCGACTATCCGGCAGAGCTTTCAAGACGTCTCAACATTTCCGATGGCATCCTTCGTTCACTCGTAACTGTTGTCGAGGAATGATCACTTCATTATTTTAAGGAGAAAGTCAGATGAATAAGGTTATTTTAGTTGGCAGACTTACCGCTGATCCCGAGCTGAGACAGACTCAGAGCGGCGTATCATCGTGTAGATTTACCGTAGCTGTTGACAGAAGATTTGCCGATAAGAATACCGGCGAAAGACAGGCTGATTTCATCACCTGCGTCGCTTGGAGACAGACTGCTGAGTTCGTTTCACGCTATTTCAGCAAGGGTAAGCTCATCTGTGTTGAGGGAAGCCTCAGAACAGGAAGCTATACCGACAGGAACCACTCTGATGTTACACATTATACAACAGAGGTTTTTGTTGACAACGTTGAGTTCGTAGGCGGAAAGAACGAAAGCGGCGGAAGTCAGGGCGGCTATCAGAACAGCAACAATAACTATCAGGCTGCTCCGCAGCAGAACGCTCCCGCAGCTGCTGCACCGAATAATGACAGTATGTCATACGGCTCGCTGAGTGACTTTGAAGAGATCCTCAGCGACGGCGATGTTCCCTTCTGAGGAAACGCCGTAAAAACTGAAACGATTATTATGAAAGGAGTAAACGCATCTTTCACAGATGTGCGGTAGATATTATGGAAAAGGAAAGAAATTCCCGTCCTTCAAAGAAGCCCCGCAAGAAGGTTTGTATGTTCTGTGCAGACAGAATCGAGAAGATCGATTACAAGGATCTCGCAAAGCTCAGAAAGTGTATGACTGAGAGAGCTAAGATCCTGCCCAGAAGAGTTACAGGTACCTGTGCTTATCACCAGCGTGAGCTTACAGTAGCTATCAAGAGAGCAAGACACATCGCTCTTCTCCCTTACGTTAGCGATTGACAGAAAATAGTCAGGGAGGCATTATGCCTCCCTTTGTTGTTATATGCGCAAAGCTGATATATCAGCTATCAATGAGCGTATGTAAGCGCTCCGACGGCATCATTCGGAGCGGTCATCAGGTCTTACCGACTTGAACTTGTATCATATGCAAGCTCTTCGTCTCTTCTGAAGAGAAGAGAGATGCACCATACCGCTGACAACGCTACAAGAATATAGAGCGTTCTGCTGATGATGCTCGCTGAACCGCCAAAGAGCCATGCGATGATATCAAGCTCAAAAATGCCGACCAGACCCCAGTTTATTCCTCCGATTATCAGAAGAATAAGAGCTAATTTGTCCCACATATGAGAACACCTCTTTGATCGGGATTTTTGAGACGCGATGTGCGTCTGAGAGTATTATTGCTGAAAAAAACTGAATTATTCAGATTAACAGGAGAAAATTATGTCAACTAAAACTAAAATTACATTGATAATTATTGGTATACTCCTCGTGCTGCTGTTTATCGTTTGCGTAGCAAAGTATTTCAGCAAGGGGAACCGAAAAGGCAGAGCGGCAGAACGCAAGGTCGCAGGCGTGCTCAAGAAGTTTGCCAAGAACGACAACAGCCGTATCCTTAACAACATCTACCTTCCGCTTTATAAAAAGACCTGTGAGATCGACCACCTTGTTCTCGGAAGATTTGGCGTTCTCGTAGTCGAGACCAAGGGTATTTCCGGAACTGTTTCCGGCAAGGGCAAGAAGCTCAAGCACACTCTCGGTGAGGTCGAGCACAAGCTCTACAACCCGGCGCTCCAGAACCAGACTCATATGGACAATGTAATCCACCACCTGAAAAAAGGCGGTTTTGAGAATACTCCGGTATACGGAGCAGTAGTGTTCACTGATAAGAACATCAAGCTCGAGTCCAATGTCGGAATGAAGCTCGACCAGTTCAAGGACTATTACGAAAATCTTCCTCCGTCAAACTGCAATCAGGACGTTCTCCTTCACTATTTTGAGGAGATCAGGATAACAAATCCGTTCAGGAAGTTCCTCCACAAGTTCAGCAAGAAGGATTGGGATTAACAGCCGTGACTGTTCAGGCAATTTGAACGAGGAAATCATATGGAAAACAACAACGAATTTAAGGACATAGTACAAAATCACGCTAAAATGACAAAGTATAAGACGAGCTCTGACCGCATCGGAAAAATCTATATGTGCGTGTGCGGCTCGCTGCTCTTCATAACTTTTGGCTGTATGCTCATAACCGCAAATCTTGAAGCAATGGCGGATCTGGTCGTTATCGGTGCGATATTCGGTTTCGGGTACGGCGGAGCTTACCGCCGGAGCTCGTATTTTGCCGCAGCCGCACCTGTTGCAGCGATGTTCGGGTTAGTTATGGCTGGCTCTTTGAATTTTATGTATTTTCTTCTGCTTCCGCTGTCGCTGATACTTGCGGTACTTACTGTAAGGGCGAACAAGCTGTACGACTATCTCAGCAAGCAGCCGGGGTTTCCGCAGTTTGACGAGCTGTTTGAGGAGTCAAAGAAGCGTTCGGAAAAAGCTTCGCGCGAGAAAGAGGAATACTTTGAGCGTTTCAAGGCAATGGCACTGAATGACAGCAATGATTTCGGTGAACCGGCTGCCGGTATCGCGGAAAAGCCTTCTATGGCTGAAAACGGCGGCTATATGGACTCTATCTGAAACAAAAAAGGACTGCCGCATTGTGCAGCAGTCCTTTTAATTTTGATATGGATCACTTAACGATAAATCTGTCGATTTCCTTGAGGAACTTGTCAGCATCGTCTGTATGAGCGTTGAGCTGGATCGGCTTTGAAAGATCGAGGCTGAAAATACCCATAATAGACTTTGCATCTACTGCATATCTTCCGGAAACGAGGTCAATATCGAAGTCGTAGTGCATAACGATAGTAACGAAATCCTTTACATCGTTGATAGCCTGTAAAAATACAGTTGTCTTAGTCATATTCTTACCTCCTGTTGTTCGAGTTGTGTGTTTGTTTTTTCTTGTTTACATCTTTTTCCTGCGGTTTGCCCTTACCGCAACTATATAATAGCATTAAAAAATGACGTTGTCAAGCGATTTATGGCAAATTCGTCAATTTAGTATAATTGAAGCGACCGTAACGGCTCTATTTTTATTCATAGAGGATAGTTATTTAGAGTGCATAAAATTTATTTCTCAAATTTGTGCAGATTGCATATGTTGAAACTGAGAAAATAATGTGATGATAAGGTGAAATATGTATAAGGTATTATTTATAACTTTTGGCTGCAAGGTAAATCACTACGAGACCGAGTGTATGAAGGAGACCTTCCGCAGCAGAAAATGGGAGGTCGTCGGTGAGGGCTGCGAAACTGACGCCGTCGTTATAAATTCGTGTACCGTGACGGCTTCGGGTGACAGCAGGGTGCTGACCGCTCTGCGAAAGGCTCGGGCACGTTATCCGGAGGCTGTTATAGCGCTGACCGGCTGCTATCCGCAAGCTGATCCGGAGGGAGCTTCGCAGCTTATGGACGCTGACCTCGTATGCGGCACAAAGGAGCGCGGCAGGACCTGCGAGCTGGTCGAGGAGCTCATCGCTGACCGCCGGAGAACGGTACTTCTTTCTGCACACGAAAAAGGGGAGCTTTTCGAGCCGATGAAGTGTACTCACTATGAGGACAATACCCGCGCTTTCGTCAAGATACAGGACGGCTGCGACAGGTTCTGTTCCTACTGCATAATACCCTATGCGCGCGGACGCTGCCGTTCAAAGCCGCCGGAGCTCCTCCGTGAGGAGGCTGCCGAGATAGCTGCAAACGGCGTAAAGGAGATAGTTCTCTCGGGCATAAACCTTGCGTTTTACGGAGCGGAGTTCGGGCTCTCGCTCGCGGACGCTGCCGAGATATGTGCAGCTGAGGGCATCGAGCGCATCAGGCTCAGCTCACTCGAGCCCGAGATGATGACCGACAGCCAGCTCGAAAGGCTTGCCGCGGTACCGGGCTTTTGTCCACAGTTCCACCTTTCGCTCCAGAGCGGCTGCACCGAGACTCTCCGTGCTATGAACCGCCGCTACACTGCCGATGAATACTTCGAGCTGACCGAGCGTATAAGGCAGTATTTCCCGGAATGTGCCTTTACCACGGACGTTATGGTGGGATTTCCGCAGGAGACCGACGAGAACTTTGCCGAGTCGGTCGCTTTTATAAAGAAGGTCGGCTTCTCGAAGGTACACGTTTTCAGGTATTCGCGCAGACACGGCACTCCGGCTGACCGTATGCCCGGACAGATACCCGAAGCCGTCAAGACCGAGCGCTGGAAGGCTATGACCGCTGCCGCTGACGAGACCCGTGAGCGCTACCTCCGTTCCCTCGTCGGAAAAACTGTCCCGGTGCTGTTTGAGAGGGAAAATTCCCCGGAATTTCATCAGGGAAGAGCTCCGGATCACACTCTTATAAAAATTTCTCGAAAAAATCCTGAAAAAAGTTTGCGTAATCGGATAATTAGTGTTATAATAGAAGAGAACGGTCCCGACTGCTGCTTCGGCAGACCAGCCGCTGACCTTGACTATGATCTTATTTAATTCGGAAGGAGATTTTTATGTCCGTATTCAGAATTTATGTTGAAAAGAAGCCTGAGTTTGCTGTCGAGGCACAGTCTGTCCTCGGAGATGTCAGAACCGCTCTGAGACTCAATCTCACCGGTCTCAGGATACTCAACCGCTATGACGCAGACAAGCTCAGCGAGGAGGACTTCAAGGCTGCTATCAGCACCGTTTTCTCAGAGCCTGCCGTTGACCTCGTTTACGACGATATGCCCAGAGTAGGTGAAACAGACCGTGTTTTCGCTGTCGAGTACCTGCCCGGACAGTTCGATCAGAGAGCAGACAGCTGTGAGCAGTGTATCCAGATACTCCGTCAGGGTGAGCGCTGCCGCGTAAGAAACGCAAGAGTATACATAGTTTCAGGACACATCACGGACGAGGAGTTCGACAAGCTCAAGTCCTATATCATAAACCCCGTCGAGAGCCGCGAGGCTTCACTCGACACTGTAAAGTCTCTCGATGCTAATTACGAGATCCCCACAACTGTTGAGGTGCTCGAGGGCTTCACAAAGCTCAACGCTATCGGTCTCCACGCATTTGTGGACAAGTTCGGTCTCGCTATGGACTACGACGATATCAAGTTCTGTCAGGACTACTTCCGCAACGAGGAGCACCGCGATCCTACCATAACTGAGATCAGAATGATAGACACCTACTGGTCTGACCACTGCCGTCACACCACATTCCTCACAAACGTTGAAAAGGTCGATATCAAGACTCCCTACATCAAGGACACTTACGATATGTACCTCAATGTCCGCGAGGAGCTCGGCAGGAGCGACCGCCCTGTAACTCTTATGGATATCGGTACTCTTGCTGCAAAGAAGCTCAAGGCTGACGGACTTCTCCCCGACCTTGACGAGTCTGAGGAGATCAACGCTTGTTCCGTTAAGATCAAGGTAGACATCGACGGCAAGCTTGAGGACTGGATCCTCATGTTCAAGAACGAGACTCATAACCACCCGACCGAGATCGAGC